>JAJEFJ010000039.1 GCA_022820485.1 Candidatus Latescibacterota bacterium | reverse complement strand
ATCTGGGACTTGACCAAGCTGACAACGCTGTCGCTTAGCGGTAACGCTATTTCGGATATTTCGGCGTTGCGGGGCTTGACCAAGCTGACAACGCTGTCGCTTAGCGGTAACGCTATTTCGGATATTTCGGCGTTGCGGGGCTTGACCAAGCTGACAACGCTGGAGCTTTCCGTCAACGCTATTTCGGATATTTCGGCACTTTCGGGCTTGATCAACCTGACAACGCTGGATCTTGGCGTCAACGCTATTTCGGATATTTCGGCGTTGCGGGACTTGACCAACCTGACAAGGCTGATTCTTTGGCGGAACAATATTTCGGATATTTCGGCGTTGCGGGGCTTGACCAACCTGACAACGCTGGATCTTGAGGGCAACCCCCTGAGCGTCTCCTCCATCAACAATCATATCCCCGTCTTTCAGGCCCGAGGGGTTACGGTAGGGGGAGAGTTTGAGGATCCAACGCCCGTGTTCACAACCGAGAATCTTGTCGCGCAACATGGCGGCGTCGCGCAATATGATGACCGGGTCGTTGTCATGGGCATTCCCGGTCGGCTCACAACGGATCCCATTGAATTTGACGCGCTGGCCCAAGTATTCTTCGCCCACTACGAAGACGCCTTTGATTATCTGATGGTTTTTTCCAACCTCGCGAATCTTGACGATAACCAGTACTATGATGATTATGTCGGCATACATATGGGAGTCCAAAACACCATTCAGGGTACGGGCCAGAGCCGGTATTCGCGTAACCAAACGGTCGGGTCGGCGGGCAAGCTGAACGCCATCCTGCACTTCCCCTACAACTCGGCTCTCCTAAGTGGGCCGTCCCTCCACGAAATTATGCACTCGTGGGCGAACGACACGATTCCTACCGCGGTTGGGCGCCACTGGGGTTTCAGCAGTGCCAATGGCCAGTTGGGCGGATTCGATCGCGCCAATCTGATTGAGCACGGCGGCGGCCGGTATTCTGCGGGGCACTTTGGGACTTTTGCCAATTACGGAAACAGCCTGTCGTACAGCCCAATAGAGTTGTATCTCGCCGGGTTGATTCCCCCCTCGGAAGTCCCGGATCTGTGGGTGGCTGAAGATGGGGAGTGGACGGATGAGTGGGATGCTGCTGCCGGCGCTCAGATTTTCACGGCCTCACAGGTTTCGACGTGGTCCATTGAGCGCATTGTGGCCGAGCATGGGGCGCGAATCCCAAACAGCCGCCAGTCTCAGAAGGACTTCCGCGCCGCCTTGATCCTACTCATAGATTCAAAGTATTCGGCGCAGCAAGGCTCGTTGGACAGGTTGAGTGCTGAAGTGCAGGAGTTCACTCATGCTGGCCCCGACGATGCCAGCCGTTTCAATTTTTGGGAAGCCACCGGTGGTCGGGCGACGCTGACGATGGATGGGTTGTCGGCGTACCGCAGGTCGGGCCGGGCGAGCAAGCCTGTCGTATCGTATCGCATTGTCGAGCCGGTCGCGAACCAAGACGGGCATATCGGCTGTGTGCCGATGGGTGATGCGACCGAAGTAGGCAAGTGGATGGTCGCTCCATCTGACAAAGGCAAACGGATAACGCTGCTTGAGCACCCGTCTGTATCTCAACGGGTATCTCGCGCTGGCCGAATTGAGCTGCCTACCAAGCCGGGATTGGGATTTGACCTGATCGAGTCTGAGGTGGAAAAGACGAAGGAGTTTCGCTAGATGCTGGACAATCTCGCCATCGTCGCCGAGGACTTATAACAACCAAAGGCAGCGTACCATCAGTTCCTAATTCCAAAGGCCGCTGGATTCCAACCCCGGCGGCCTTTGTGTTGATACGCTGCCTTGACATGCCGGTGCGTATCGCGGAACGTTGGTAGGGTATGGCCGACTTTGATATTGTTTCCAAGTATTTGATGCACCACTACCCCGACGATTTCACCCGCTTTGCCCTCGGTCGCGACGACGTCGAAGGTGCCGAAGTGATTGACCCAGAGCAACTCACCGTCGAGGCGAGGCAGACCGACAGTTTGCTGCGAGTGCGGTTGGGCAGCGAAGCAGTTCTCGTCCACACCGAGTTTCAAGCCGCCGATAGTACGCAGCCGCCGATGGCGCGGCGGATGGTCGGCTATATCGGGCGAGCCGTTGAGCAATACGGCCTGCCGGTGGTTTCCAGCGTCATCTACCTGCGGTCGGAGGCCGGCCGGCGCGATCCGGGCCATTATCTACAGGATCGTCCCGGTCAGCGCATCTTGATAGAGTACCAAGTGATCCGGCTGAGCGAGTTGGACGGCCAGCGCATCCTCAAGTCGGGGCCTGTGGGACTTTTGCCGTTTGCACCATTGATGCGGCCGACCGGGCGGCCAGCCGATTGGCTGCAGACTTGTGTGCGCGAGGTGCAGGCGCAGCCGCTAGATCGGGCGACGTGCAGTCAGGCCACACTTGTTGTGGCCTTCAAGCCGATTGTCTCGCCGGCATGTCGCTGCTGAGCGGATTGGTGTATGCGCGAGAAACCGTTTCTGCCATTTTCTTCAAGGAGGGCCTAATGGATATGATCCGCGAATCACCCGTTGCCCAATACCTGACCCAACAAGGCATTGAGCAAGGCATTGAGCAAGGCATTGAGCAAGGCATTGAGCAAGGCATTGAGCAAGGGGGTCGAGAACGCGCCATTGAAGATCTGCTCGACGTGCTGGAGATTCGCTTTGCGCTCGGCGCGGCGGATCCGTTGACCGCTCGCATACGGGACATTGAGGATTTGCAGCGTCTCAAGCAGTTGCATCGAGCGGCGATCCAAGTAGAAAGTCTGGAGGCATTCCAGTCCCTCCTAGACGCCGACGAGTAGGGCCGTCACATCAATTATTCCGCGCAACCAGCCGTGCGCCGTCGTGCGTTTGAAGAGTTGGTGGAAAAGGCCCTCCAGCGCCTGCCAGAAGAGTTCCGCCAAGCACTGGACAACCTAGCCATCGTCGTCGAGGACTGGCCGGACCCCGAGATGGTCGAGGAGATTACCGGCGACCCAGAAGAAGTGCTCTACGGGCTTTTCACGGGCACGCCCCTACCCGAGCGCCGCCTCGAAGACAGCGGCGACCTGCCGCCGATAATCGCGCTCTATCAGGGGCCTTTGGAGGAGGATTTCCCCGATCAGGGCGAGTTGGCGCGGGAGGTGGAAACTACCTTGGTACACGAACTGGCGCACTTTATGGGCTTTGACGAAGACGAAGTTAGAGAATACGGCTATGAATAGCACCCACTTGCAAAACACCCTCGACGAGCGCGATTTAGACGCATTGGCGACTCTGCTGCGCCAGCACCCGCATCTGGTGCACCACCGCGTTGAAGGCGCGAACGGGCAGAGCTATACCCCTTTGCAGTACGCCGACCGCATTGATGCTAGCTTGGATGCCATGCGCCTGTTAGTAGAATTCGGTGCCGAGTTGAGCGAATTGAACGAAGCGCTCTTTGGGTGTTGTGAGAACCACAATCTAGAGCACATGAAGCGCCTATTGGAGCTCGGAGTCCACCCCGACGACGCGCACAACGAAGGCTGGGACTGCCGCGTCCTCTACGGGCTTTTGCAGACGTACCACCGCTCGCCTCCCGCCCATCTGCACGCCTGCGTCGAAGCGCTTGTCGCAGCAGGGGCCACCTTTGAAGACGGGCCGACGATGGATATTCACCGAGGCCGGCTCGACCAACTGGAGCAGCGCCTCGATTGTTTCCCAGACTTAGTCTCGGAGTGCTTCTGGCTCGACTATGGCGACCATCTCACGCTGCGGGGTGCTACCCTCCTGCACGTGGCGGTCGAATATCACGAGTTGGATGTCGTGCGTCTGCTGCTGAGGCGCGGGGCCGATTTGGATGCTCGCGCCGAGATCGGCCGCAACGGCGTGGGCGGTCAGACGCCCCTCTTCCATGCCATTGGTGCCAACCAAGGAACGGGCTGGGAGACCTTTGACTGTCTGTTGGATAAAGGAGCAGACCTGACGGTTAGAGCACGCGTTCAGCGCAACCCGGCGGATGACGACAAGGTGATGGACTGCGTTCACAAGGGGCAGGACCACTTTTTCTCCGAGGTCGAAGAACTCACGCCGTTGGGCTATGCCCTGCGCCACGAATCCAGCCCGTCTTGGCGCGCCACCCCGCACGAAGTGGCGCGGCTTCGGGCACTAAATGCTCCGGCGTAATCTCGCCGCGTCTGGGCTGTTGCTCCTATCGGCGATATGGTTTAATTTTTCAGTCTCTTTCACTTAGGTGTAGAGGCCCTCTTTTTATTAGTTAAGAAGGCGATTAGTTAAGAAGGCGAGAATCGCCCCTGTGCGGGGGCGTGGATTGAAACCCTACCCAAAAGGTCGCCCCTGTGCGGGGCGTGGATTGAAACGTGAATGTACCTAACCACGACATACTAATCGTAGGCGGCGGTGGTGCGGGTCTGCGGGCGGCGATTGCGGCCGTCGAGCTCGATCCGAACCTCAGCGTCGGCTTGGTGTCCAAAGTGTACCCCATGCGCAGCCACACGGTGTCAGCCGAAGGCGGCTCCGCGGCGGTGATACGCGACGACGACAGCTTCGACGGCCATGCCTTCGACACCATCAAGGGCAGCGACTTTCTCGCCGACCAAGATGTAGTCGAGGTCTTCGTCGAGGAGGCCCGCGACGAGCTGATTCAATTGGAGCATTGGGGCTGCCCTTGGAGCCGCGACGACGACGGCCGGATCAGCGTGCGCGCTTTCGGCGGCATGTCGGTCAAGCGCACCCTGTACGCGGCCGACAAGACCGGCTTCCACATGCTGCACGCCCTGTTCCAGACTTCGCTCAAATACGACCGCATCCATCGCTACGACGAGTGGTTTGGCACTCGGCTGCTGCTCGACGACAACGGCGCGGCCTGCGGCGTGGCAGCGATCAATGTGCGCTCCGGTGCCATGGAGGCGATCCCCGCTAAGGCCGTGATCATCTGTACGGGCGGCGGCGGGCGCATTTTTCCCTTTACGACCAACGCCGCCATCAAGACCGGTGACGGCATGTCCATGGCCTACCGAGCGGGCTGCCCACTCAAGGACATGGAGTTTGTGCAGTACCATCCCACCGGGCTGCCGGGCACGGGTATCTTGATGACTGAGGCATCGCGCGGCGAGGGCGGCTACCTAATCAACAACAAGGGCGACCGCTACCTCAGTGAGTACCTACCCGACAAGATGGAATTAGGTCCGCGCGACATGGTTTCGCGGGCATTCGTCCACGAGGAGCGCGCCGGTCGGGTCTTTTCCGGCCCGTACGGCACGTATGTCCATCTCGATTTGCGGCACTTGGGCGAAAAGAAAATCGACGAGCGTATCCCCTTCGTGCGCGAGCTGACCAAAAACTACGTGGGCATCGATCCCGTGTACGAGCCGGTGCCCGTGCGCCCGGTGGTCCACTACATGATGGGCGGCATTCACACTGATATTACTACGGCGACGCCGATTCCGGGCTTGTACGCGGCCGGGGAAACGGCCTGTGTCACCATGAATGGAGCCAATCGCCTCGGCTCCAACTCGCTGTCCGAGCTTTTGGTCTTCGGCGCGCGGGCCGGCCAGTATGCCGCCGAGTACGCTGCGGAGGTCAATTCACCGTCGTACGACAGCTTGGAGAAGATGGCCGCCGACGAGTGGCAGCGCATTGAAAATGCGTTTTTCAAAAACGAAGGCAGCGAACGCATTGCCGACATTCGCACGGATCTGCAGAAGACGATGGAGCAAGGGGCGGGCATTTACCGCGAACAGGAAAGCCTAGAGGCGACCTGCGCCGAATTGCCCAAGCTCAAGGAACGCTACGCTCGCGTCCAAGTTGACGACAGTTCGTCGGTTTTTAACACCGAACTGACGGCCGCGTTGGAACTGGGCTCGCTGCTCGACGTGGCCGAGACGGTGGCCCATTCGGCGCTGTTGCGCCGGGAGTCGCGCGGCTCGCATTCGCGCATGGACTACGAAGAGCGCGACGACGAAAACTTCCTCTGCCACTCCTTGGCGTACCGTACCGATGACGCGCCGCGCATTGAATACCAAGACGTCGTCATCACCCGCTGGCAGCCCCAAGAGCGCACTTACTGATTGACGAGGAGCTATGAGCGACAAGACCATTGGCATCCGGGTGACCCGCTTTCGACCCGAGCAGGAGGACGCACCCACCGAGCAGGTTTACGAGGTTCCCTATCAGGAGGACTGGGTCGTCCTCGACGCGCTCAACTACATCAAAGACCACATCGACGGCACCCTCTCGTACCGCTGGTCGTGTCGCATGGGCGTGTGCGGTTCTTGCGGCATGATGGTCAACGGCGAGCCGAAGTTGACCTGCGCGGCCTTTCTCAAGGACTACTACCCGAATGAACTGGTAGTCCAGCCCCTCGCCCACTTCCCAATTGTCCGCGATTTGGTCGTCGATATAGACGATTTCATGGACAAGCTCAAGGCGGTCCAGCCGTGGATCATGCGCGAGGAAGAAAAGCCGGTCGCCGAAGGCGAGTACTTGCAGTCGCCCGCAGAGCTAAAGGAGTTCAAGCAGTTCAGCCAGTGCATCAACTGCCTGCTGTGCTACGCGGCCTGTCCCGTCTATGGGCTGGAAGACGTCTTCGTCGGCCCCGCGGCCCTCGCGCTTTCCTACCGCTACAACCTCGACTCGCGCGACGAAGGCTACGCCCAGCGCACGGTAGTAGCCGCTAGCAGTGAGGGCATCTGGGAATGCACCTTTATCGGGGAGTGCTCGGTGGTTTGTCCCAAGGATGTGGATCCGGCCGCCGCCATCCAGCGCACCAAGCTCGAGACCACGACCAACTGGTTCAAATCCTTTCTCATGCCTTGGGGGAACAAATGAGCCAGTCGTACGAAACCTACAAGCCAAAGCTGTCGCCGACTTGGTGGCTGAAGAGCCGCAACTACTTCCTGTTTATGATGCGCGAATTGAGCAGCGTCTTCGTCGCCGCCTTCGTCATCCTCTTTCTCTACCAGCTCTTTGCGCTGGCCGAGGGGCCAGAAGCGTATGCGGCTTGCCGCTCCGCACTGACGACGCCGGCGTTTGTGGCTTTTTACGCGGTGGCGTTTGTCTTTGCGCTCTACCACACGATCACTTGGCTGGGGGTAATGGGCCGGGTCCAGGTCGTGCGGATGGGTGCGTTTACCGTGCCGCCCAAGTTGGTAACGGCGGGTGCCTTCGTCGGGTTTTTCTTCGTATCGGCGGCCGTCGGCTGCATTTTCCTGTACGCGCTATAGCCATGAGCTACAAACAAGACAAAATCGAACCTTTCTGGTGGGGCTTGTTTTCCGCTGGTGGCGTGGTAGCTGCCATGCTGATCCCCGTGCTGATCTACTTCGTCGGGTTGGCCGAGCCGCTTGGCTCAGTCGGCGCGGAAGTGAGCGGATACGAGGCTATGAGCAAGTTGCTTAGCTACCCGCTGGCCAAGGTGTTCTTTTTCGTCGTGGCCGTCCTACCGCTCTACCACGCGGCGCACCGCATCCGCTTCATGCTCCACGAATTTGGGCTGCGGAAGTTGATCCTTCCCATTCACTACTTCTGCTACGGCGGTGCCATAGTCGGCACTGGGCTGGCGGCTTACATCCTCTTTTATCTGCTCTAAACGTCGGTCCCGATGGGTAAAATGAAACCGACGCTGCAAGCGCGCATCCGCGGCTCGGTGCTGGCCCAGGCTTGGGGAGCTTGGGTGCGCCGTTTGAATTCGCGCCGCCAGACGCCGTTGAAAAGCGCACGGGAAAAAAGTGGCTGGCACAGCTTCATCCATTCACCGGGCAAAAGGGGCCGCATGGGATGTGGGTGAGCGAAGCCCCAGCGGGTACGGGCACCGACGATGTGCGCTACAATTATCTCTTTATGGAACTGGCCGTCGATTTGGGGAGGATGCCGGGGGATCGGGAAGTGGCGCGGCGATTGTTGGACGTGTATGAGCGGCCCGGGGATTTCTTTCCCAGTAATGCCAAATTAGCGCACGAGCAGTTTGAGTTGTGGGAGGGGGTTAGCCGGGGTTGTCTGGGGGAGGAGTCGCCGCGTTACCCGGGAGTGCCGCCCGCGGTGTTGGCGACTCGGAGTATCGGGCTTAATTATCCGACGTTGGCTGGGCTGTTGGTGCTGCCATCGGCGGGTCTGCTCTTTCCCGGCGACCCCGCAGGAGCCTATCGCGCGGCTTATGAGGCGGATTTTTTTGCGGTTGGCTACGCCCGCGAGGCTACCGCGCTCTTGGCAGCGGCGCAAGGGGCGGCATTGGCCGATATGTCGCCGTCGGCATTGGTCAATGCCGTACTGGCGCTGGATCCGCTGTGCTTGGGAGGGTATTTCGGGGACACTTTCATCCGGCAGAGGCTGCCGCCGCTACTGGCGAGAGCCGCCGGTAAAAGAGCCGAGGAATTGGCCGAGTTCCTTGCGTGGGAGTTGCGCCATTTGAGCGTCTTTGATCCCTTCCGGGCGTTGGCCATTGCCTTTGCCGCGCTCTTGTCTCATCCCGACGATCCGTCCCTTGCGCTGCAAGTGGCGGCCAACCAAGGCGATCTCGACGAGGAAGGGCACTGGAGCCGCTACGCGGATATCGACTGCTATGCCGGGATTACCGGGGCACTGGTAGGGGCTTGTTGCGGCGACAATGCGCTGCCAGCAGACGTGGTCGGACAGGTCGTCGCGGGAAACAAGGCCGTGTACGGATTTGACTTGGAGGAGACGATCGCGCGTTTCGCACGCTTAGTGATCGCAAAGCAAGGAAAGGAAGAACGTCAATGCCCATAGGAGACAAAAACGCTATAATCGCCGGTTGTGGAATGCACCACGTGGCCGTGCAGACGCGTGATTGGGAAACGTCGCTGAGTTTTTACCGAGATGTGCTGGGCATGGAGGTGGTCGCCGAATTTGGTTCTCCTGAGCGCAAGATCGCGCTCTTGGATGCAGGCGACGGAAGTCACCTCGAACTCTTCGCCCCCACGGCCGAGTCGCCCGCCCCTGGGGCCGAAAGCCCCAACGATCCGGTGACGCATTTTGCCTTGGCGGTTACAGACGCCCGCGCCGCCACTGAGCGGGTGCGAGCGGCCGGATGCGAGATCACGGTCGAACCCAAGGACCTGACATTGGACAGGCTGAACGTGACGATTGCCTTTTTCAAAGGCCCCAACGGCGAAGTCGTGGAGTTTTTCCAGACTCACTAGGCTGGGTTGGTACCAAAAAAAGCGCAGGACCCTAAGGACCTGCGCTTTTCGTGTTTGTCTGGAGGGATTATTGCGGAGTTTCGGTTTCAGGGGCCGCGCCGATGACGACTACGTCTCGGGCTTGCAGGCCCTTGGGGCTAGCGACCGTTTCAAATTCCACCTGCTGACCTTCTTCTAGAGAGCGGAAACCATCGCCGCGAATCGCGCTGTAATGAACGAAGACATCGTCTTGTCCTTCGCGCTGAATAAAACCAAACCCCTTGGAACTATCGAACCATTTGACGGATCCACTTTGACGTTCGGACATGATGAAGGTTACCTCCCTTCGATTGCTAATGGCATTGAACTAAGCGTTCCAAGCTGGGCTCAAGGCAGAGTTCGCTACAAAAAGACCCTAACGCGGACTGCGTCCACCGGCCCCGCGTCCACCGGCTCCACGTCCACCGGCTCCGCGCCCGCCGGCCGCCCCGCGTGCGCCGCGGACGAAGCCAACCTCGGCCATGCGAATGGCCTTTTGCTGTCGGCGGATGCTCTTCTGGCGGTTGATCTTCTTCTGGACCGAGGGTTTAGTATAAAAACGCCGCTTCTTCAAGTCGCGTAACAAGCCGGCTTTGCGGGTTTTGGACGTAAAGCGCCGTAGCGCCTTTTCAAAGGGTTCGTCCGATCTGACCTCGACGCTGAAATTGCTCATATGCTGCTCCTAACCCTGGTGGGTTTTTAAGTTCCTACGTAAAGAAAAGTATATTCTACGCTATGGGTTGCTCTTAGTCAAGAGCCGTCTTGCCAGCCGTGCTGGCCCAAGATGAAGGGGCTATAAAAGTAGTTGCGATTTTGGCCAGATGGCTTTTTTTTTAGAAAGACTCCCCTACTCAGCGAGAAGTCGTGCTTTGCCGTTCGACTTCCATGCTTCCTCTATATCACACG
This sequence comes from Candidatus Latescibacterota bacterium, assembly GCA_022820485.1. Classification (GTDB taxonomy): domain Bacteria; phylum Latescibacterota; class UBA2968; order UBA8231; family UBA8231. Next base: position 150,419 of record JAJEFJ010000039.1, on the reverse strand, counting down.
TAAGGAGATGCCATGGCTTTTTCGCATACGAATTCAAAGGGGGTCACGTATATTCTGCATTCCCGGACTACGACCCTCAAAAACGGGAACTCGCAGACGATTTACTTCTTTGCCAAAACCGAGAAGGAAGGAGCTCTCGACGCGGTGCCGGCTGGCTATCAGGTGTCTGAGAGCAAAAACGGTCTGCCGGTACTAAAGCGCAGCTAAGTAGGCTGCCTCGGCTGAGCCTCGTTCAGGCCGGTGCCTTTTCTCGATATTCCCCGTCGAGCAAAGGCACCGGCCTTTTTTGCGCCAGAAAGTGGATACTGTCGCGCTTTTGCCGAGTGTAGGGTTGGCCTATACTATGGGCATGATGCCAAAAACAGTAAGAGAACAGGCCGCGGCCAACTTGCAGCAACGGCTGGCCGGAAACCCCTACGTAGGCCGCGGCATTGTAATCGGTCGGGCTATGGAGGGGAGTTGGATGCAGGTTTACTGGATTTCAGGACGCAGTGCCAACAGCCGCAATCGCATCTTCGTCGCCGAGGGCGATGTGTTGCGGACCAAAGCGGCCGATCCGGCGAAGTTGAGCGACCCCACGCTTATCATTTACAATGCCATGCGCGTTTGCGCTCGACGCAGCATTGTTTCCAATGGGGTGCATACCGACGCCATACACGAGGGTTTTGCCGCCGGCCGCGGTTTTGCCGAGAGCTTGGCTGGCTGGCTGCACGAGCCGGATCCGCCCAACTACACGCCGCGCATAGCGGGCTATGTCGATCTGGAAGCCGATGAGGCTTGGCTTGCCATACTCAAAGCTAGCCCCTTTGACCCCGAGCGCAGCGAACGCCACTTCTTCCGCTTCGACTGCGTCGAGCCGGGCTATGGTTACGCCATTACCACGTACGACTCAGATGGCGATCCGCTGCCGGCGTTTTCTGGAGTTCCCTACCTGTTGCCCCTCGCCGATGCGCCCGTTCGCTTCTGGGAGGCTCTAAACCCCGAGCATCGGATCTCGCTTGCGGTGCGCCGAATTGCGGCCGATGGCGCGATCGAAACCGAGATCATCAACCGCTATGGCGATCTAGCCTTTGTACGCGCGATGGCAGAGGAAAAGCGCGGCCGCGAATAGGGCTACGGCTACTACTTGGTGTAGCGAGGCCAAGGCTAGGGGGACATGCGCGATGACCGTGCCGATCCCCAAGCCGATCTGTACGGCTACCAAGCAGAGGATTAGACCAGCCCCGGTTTTCAGGGCCGTGCGGCGGACAGCTACCCACAGAGCTAGTGCTAGCCCGAGGACCGCAAAGGCGAAGAAGCGGTGTTGGAAGTGGACGGTAGTGGGGTTGTCGAGCAGGTTTACGAGCAGCGGTTGCATGGACCACAAGCCGGCCGGGACCCAAACTCCGAACATTTTGGGGAAGGTGTCCGATAGATGCCCGGCCTTGAGTCCGGCGACTAGGCCGCCAGCGGCGATCTGGAGGCAGATGGCGGCAAACAGCCAAGTGCAAAGGCGGCGTGCGGTGCGGGGCACCGGCTGAGCCTTTGCCACAGACGATAGATAGCCGAGGGCCTGCCAGAGGCAAGCGGCCAAAAGGGCTAAGGCGCAAGAAAGGTGCAAGGTCAAGCGCAGGTGACTTACTTGGGGCCGGTCGTCTAGGCCGCTCTTGACCATTAGCCAGCCCACCAAGCCCTGGAGGGCGAAGAGCAGGCCAATGCCCAGATAGGCGGGTATGTGGGCGCGGGGAATGGCTCGGCGGCAGAGGAAATAGATCAAGGGCACCACAAAGAGCAATCCGGCCAGCCGACCGAGCAAGCGGTGGCCAAACTCCATGTAGTAGATAAACTTGAATGCGTCCAACTCCATGCCATAGTTGACGAGTTGGTATTCGGGCGTCTGCCGGTACTTGGCGAATTCGCTTTCCCAGGCCGCAGCGCTTAGCGGCGGAACGACGCCGGTGATGACGTTCCACTCGACGATGGATAGGCCCGAGCGGGTCAGGCGCACCCAGCCCCCGTACGCCACGAGGATGACGATGAGAGCCGAGACAGCGAGGAGCCAGACGGCGAGTTGGCGATTGGTGGTCATGTGGCGGGGTTTGAACAAATCACTCGTAGAAAATACTCTATGGCGATAGATTGGCAACTTTTGCCGCGTCGCCACACGCGATAGAAGGAGGTACGTGTGAAGCTAGCAAACAAAGATGCATTGGTAACTGGCGGGTCCACCGGCATTGGCCGGGCCGCTGCCGAGCTATTTGCTCAAGAAGGCGCGCGCGTCCACATCATGGATTACAACGAGGCGGAGGGTCGAGCCGCGGTGGAGCAGATTGAGGCCGCAGGGGGCCAAGCGCATTTCTACGCCACGGATGTGCGCTTGGAAGAGAGCGTGGCCGCGTCGATCGCGCAGATCAGAGAGCGCACCGCCCACCTCGATGTGGCGGTTTTCTCGGCCGGGGTCTTGACGGGGGCGTTCAAGACGATTGAGGAGCTGTCGGAGGAGGATTGGGACGCGACGCTCGACACCAACCTGAAGGGCACCTTTCTGTCGGCCAAATACGCGGCACCGCTCTTGGCGGCAGCCGGCCAATCAGTGCTGCTAATCATCGCCTCGGGAGCGGGCGTGCGGGGCGGATCCTCGTCCTATGCTTATGCCGCGAGCAAGGCGGGGCAGCACGGGTTTCACTACAAACTGGAAGGCGAGTTAGGGCCTAAGGGGGTGCGCTTGCACGTGATTTGCCCCGGGGGGATTGCAACGCCGCTGAAGCTGAAGAATATAGCGCAGGGAGCAGAGGCCACAGGCCGCGATCCAGAGGAAGCAAAGCGGAACGCCGTGTTGGGAGACCCGATGGGGATAGCGCGGGTGCTGGCGTTTTTGGCTTCCGAAGAAGGGTCTTACGTGCGGGGAACGGTGTTCACTCGGTAGCGTTAGGCGCGCTCCCAACGGCTGGGATCCATGCCCGGGGCTTCGGAGGCCATGTTCGGGGGTTTGTTGCCGCCGTGGTAGTCCCAGTGGCGCGTGTTGCGGTCGGCGAAGAGCGGGCGGATTTCGTCGGGCAAGGTCTGGAGGTCTTCCTCATTCCAAGGACTGATCTCGTCGACCGGCCCAGCCCAAGCGGGTCGATAGGCGACGGCCAGCATTTCGCGCGGATAGGTGCCGACATTGGGAAAGTTGCCGTGGAAGATGCGGTGGTGGATGAGCACGGCAGAACCGGCCTTGCAGGGAACCATGACTTCTTCGGGATGGGATTCGTAGCGCGTATAGGGGTTGGCGTCGGCGTGCAGGCACAGGTGTGAGCGCGGCACCACGCGGAAAGGCGAGACCGCTGGGATGAGGTCGTCGAGATAGTAGAGCACCCGTATCAAAACCGGGCAAGAGCCTTCAAAGCCGAAAATTTTGGAGCCGTAGGGTTGGCCATCGGCGTGCAGGCTGATGCCGGGATGGCCGGGTTCGGAGCGCGCATAGCCGTAGTGCATGAAGATCACTTCGTCGCCCAAAAGTTCGCGCAAGAACGCGAGCGTCGGCGGGTGGCCGAGCAAAGCGGTGATTTCGCCGCCGTCGAATTGGATATTGTTGCGGCCGCGCTGGCGTTCGCTGTAATCGACGGCCGTGGTCTCGAAGGTAGCGGTGATGGCTTTGAGGCGGGCGATGTGGTCGGCGTCGAGCAGGTCGGGTAGGACGAGGTAGCCCTCGACTTCGAGTTGGCGGATGCGTTGGCCAGTGGTGAGAGCCGACCAGTCGCGGTCGTCAATGCGGGGTGCCATGGTTGTCCTCCTTGAGGGGTGCTGCCGAAAGGATACGGCATTGAGGAGCCGTAATCAACGGCGGCGGCGTGGTTTCCGAAATCACATACGATGTGAAAAAACTGGACGAGAACTACTTTGCTGAAGATGTGTAACAGCGTGTAGCTTGCACCAATACGATAGAGTTTTCACAAAAATTACAGCATCCATGCAAACCACCGCTAAGCTGATATGCGGCCCGGCCCAGTCCATGGCGGGCGTCGCGGATGAGTCGGTCGATTTGATCGTCACCTCGCCGCCCTATCCGATGGTGGAAATGTGGGATGAGATTTTCGCGCTCCAAGACGGTCGCATTGGGGAGCAACTGTCGCGCGGCGATGGACAGGCCGCTTTCGCGCTCATGCACGAGCAGCTTGATGCGGTCTGGCTGGAGTGCAACCGAGTCATGAAGCCGGGGGCTATTGCCTGCATCAACATTGGCGACGCCACCCGCACCTTGGATGACGACTTTCAGTTGTACTCCAATCACTCCCGCATCCTCAGCAGCTTCCTCGGACAGGGTTTTGCCGCTTTGCCCGATATCCTCTGGCGCAAACAGACCAACGCCCCCAACAAATTTATGGGATCTGGGATGCTGCCCGTAGGGGCGTACGTGACCTACGAGCACGAGTACATCCTCGTGTTCAGAAAAGGGCGGCGGCGAACATTCACAACGGTCGCGGAGAAAGCCAAGCGCCGCGAGAGCGCCTTCTTCTGGGAGGAGCGCAACGTCTGGTTCTCGGACGTGTGGCTCGATGTAAAGGGAACTTCTCAAGGGCTGGTTGATGCACCGACCCGCGAGCGCAGCGCGGCCTTTCCATTTGAATTGGCCTACCGGCTCGTCTGCATGTTCTCCGTCAAAGAAGACGTGGTGCTCGATCCGTTTGCGGGGACTGGAACGACGCTGGCGGCGGCCTTAACAGCGGGAAGAAACTCGGTCGGCGTGGAGATTGACGAGACGTTGGTGCCGGTCGCGCAAGATTTGCTACGCTCCACGCCTCTTGCGGCCAATGAGTACAACCGCGCCCGGCTGGCCCGGCACGAAGAGTGGGCCGCTGCGCGCGCGGGAGAGAGAGGCTCGTTGAAATACGCGAGCCGCCACTACGGATTTCCGGTAATGACGGCTCAGGAACAAGACTTTTTGTTAAACGAAGTTACGGGAATTGACGACGAGGACGATGGCACGACGCTGGTAGCTCAGTACAACGAGAAACCGCAAGCGTACCAGCGCAAAAGTAAGGCCACCGCACCACCCGAATCCCCACAGACGCTGCTGCCGCTAGGCTAATTAATCGGCGGTACGCTCTTCTGCGCGCACCGCGCTCTGCAGCGCTTCATAGGCTGCCTCGCAATCGGCGAGCGCAGCGCTCTGCTCTTTGATCTGTTGATTCAGCGCTTGTACTTGATCGTCGGTCACGGGGTCGGAACCGGCTTCGAGAAGCTGGTGGACCCGCGCTCCGAGATCCGCTTGGGTGCGGTGGAGTTGGTTTTTGGCCGCGGCGATATCGAGCCGGGCACGCGCTAAACGGGTCAGGTCGCCGGCCTTGTCGGCGGCTGTGGCTGCGCCTTCTTGCAGCCCTTTCACGAGATTGTTCCACAGGTTGTCCACTGAGACCTCGTATGGTTTAAGTGTCTGGTGCCGAGGCGCGGCGCAGTTCGCGGAGGAGCGTTTCTTTGTTAGCCCGCGAAACTTGGCGGCCTTTGAGCTGAGCGTCGGGTAGCTGGCGCACGAGTTGGCGCAGACGAGCGACTGGCAAGCCCTCTAGTTCGTCGGGGGGTGGCTGCGCTGGCGGGGTAGCTGCTTGGGGTTGGTGCAGGAGCAGGTTTTCTACGTCTAAATGGGGGGCGGGAATGACGCGGTGGCTGATCACTTGGCTGACCTTGAGCGCGGCTTCGACGCCGGCTTGCACCGCTACTTGGACGGCAGCAACCTCACCTCTAAAGTGCGTTGAAACCAGCCCGCCGCCGATGGGCTTGATGCCGAGGAGCTCGACCGGAGCGGATTTTACGGCTGCGTCGGATGCTTCGATGACGCCGACGAGACCGCGAGTCTCAATCAGGCCTATGGCAGCCATTGGGCGCGCATGGCTCGGTCAACGAGTGTCGTTGAGGGTATGGGGGACGAGGGCCAAAAAGCGGGCGCGCTTGATGGCGCGGACGACGCGCGTCTGTTGCTTGCGCGTGGCACCGGTGCGCCGGGCCGATTCGATCTTGCCGGTCGGCGTGATAAACTTGACTAGGACATCGAGGCGCTTGTAGTCGATGTCTTCGGACTTGAGCTTGGCGACGGCCTCTCGGCGCGAGCTGCGAAACTTGGCGATGACGATGCTCCTTGTTAAGGCACCCGCTTGGTGCGGATGCACAAGTTCAAAAGGACAAAAAGTACTGGAGGGGCCGGGGAATGTCAATATATCCCCCGGCTCCGATCCCACTTAACGCGGATTCATTTCGTCGTGGAGCTGACGCATGATTTGGTGATGCCCCATGCCCTCGTCCGATAGCTTCTTGTACTTAGCCTCGTCGATGCCCTCGCGCTTGAGAAAGCCGCGGATGTCGTAGCGACCCTCGACTTCCACGGGCAGGCCGCCCTCCTCGACCATGAGTTGGAGGGGATAGCCCTTTTCTTGTAGCGGCAAGTGGATCGCGCGGTTGCGGCGCGCCGATTCGTAGAGGGCCATCATAATTTCCACGGTGTCGCGGGCCGTGGTGCCGGCGTTGCGGTGCTCGGCCTTATGGCCTTCGAGACAGGCGATGAGTTCGCGGACTTGGGCGGCGTTGGTGTTGCCGCCAATGGCCTTGGAGCCTTCGGTGAGCGCGAGATCGACGTCGCGCCAGCCGTTAGAGGAGGCGTTCATAATCTGAAGCCGAGTCTCGCTTACCGATAAAAGTCCTTCGCTGCCGCGGATTTCAAAGCAGCCAGCACCAGCCCCCTCGTGCATGAGGTCGGACTGAATGAAAAGCTGGAGATCGCCGGCGAAGTGGACCAAACCCATGCAGGCGTCTTCGATCATGGTGTCGCGCTCGTAGCGGTCGGTGCGGCGTTCGACGGCACCCATGACCCATTGGGCGCGGGGGTCGCCGAGCACGAAGCGCGAGCCGTCGATGGAGTGCGTGCCCCAGTTAGTCAGGCCGTCGGCGACCTTGTTGGTGACCAAGATCGGCGTGCCAATCGCGCCCTCTTCGATTAGTGCCTTGGCCTTTTCCCAGCCCGGCGTGAAGCGGCGCTGATGGCTAATGACCAGTTGGGTGCCGTGCGCCTCGCAGGCATCGACCATGGAGTCGGCCGCGGCCATGCCGATGGCCATGGGTTTTTCGCAGATGACGGCGCGGGCACCGCCGGCGGCTGCGGCCATGGTGGGTGCCGGATGCAAAAGGTGCCAAGTGCAGACGCTGACGATGTCGGGCTTGGCCCTTTCCATCATCTCTTCGACTGTCCCAAATTCCTGCGGGATGCCGTATGCGTCCACGTAGGTTTTGCGGGCCATGGGAACCGGATCGGCGACGGCGATCACCTCGACCTCGTCCACGAGATTGTAGCCTTCCATGTGGGCGTTGCCGATGGAGCCACAGCCGACGATTGCCGCGGTATAGCGTTTCATAGAGGATATCTCCTTGGCGAAAACGTGATAGCAAGTGTAATAATAAAGGATAGGCATTAGGTTATCTTCAAGTCCGCAGGCCGTACCAATCGAGATTGCAGGCTTGGGAGCGACCACCAATTATGGAAACCTTGTACGTTTCGCCTACTCTTTCCATCCCGCTTTCCGAACTGCGCTTCAAGTTCCACCGCAGTTCGGGGCCAGGGGGACAAAACGTCAACAAGCTCAATACCTCCGTCGAGCTACAGTACGACTTTGTCCACAGTGCGGCGCTCAGCGACGAGCAGCGCCAGCGGATTGCCGAGAAGCTCGCCGTGCGGCTGAATAGCACAGGCGCGCTGTCGATCCAGTCGGAGCGATTTCGCACGCAGGGACGCAATCGCGCCGACTGCCTCGACAAGCTGGCCGCCCTAATCGCCGAGGCGCTCAAGACGCAGCCCAAGCGCAAAAAAACCAAGCCCAGCCGCGCCGCCCAAGCGCGCCGCCTCGACAGCAAGCGGCGTCATTCCGAGAAAAAAAAGAGCCGCCGAACGCCTTTGGATTGAACGTTTGGCCTTCTTGGTGCGTCAAAAGATAGTATTTGCGCATGTTCACTTGGTATTCTATCTTCAACTTTAACGTGAACGTAAAGGTTATTCACTGCGAACATTGGGAACTAAAATGAACGTACAAAAGAAAGAAACAATGTGCTCGGCGACCGATCTCTACTGGCGTGACATAAAAGACTCCGAGCCGCTCAGCCGCGAGGAAGAAGTTGCCCTCTTTAAGCGCGCTAAAGCAGGCGACGAAGAGGCGCGTCAGGCGCTGGTGCGGGCCAATTTGCGCTTTGTGGTTCGCGTCGCCCGCGAGTACCACGAGTCTGGTCTCTCGTTGATCGAGCTGATTTCCGAGGGCAATCTCGGGCTGCTAGAAGCCGTCCGGCGCTTCGATGAGACGCGCGGTTTTAAGTTCATCACCTATGCGGTGTGGTGGATTCGCCAAGCCATCCTCCGCGCCCTAGCCGAGCACGGCAAAATTGCCCGCCCGCCGCTGAGCAGGGTAAGCGACCGGCAGAAGGTCGAAAAGGAAGCCGATGTCCTCGCCCAAGAGCTAGGACGCGCCCCGACTGTTGAGGAAATCGCCGATTGCGTCGATTTCTCGGCGGAGCGCATTCGCAATGCCTTTGAGATGGGGCAGCCGGACCTGCCCTTGGACGCCCCGGCTTTTGCCGACAGCGAGGTGACGTTTGCGCAGACCTTTGTCTCGGCCGAGCCCAGCTCGCACGAGCGCTTCGTCGAGGGAGAAATGCGCGCGGCAGTGGCCGATTGTCTGAAGGTGCTCGACGCCCGCGAGTCCCACATCGTCCGCGCTTATTTTGGCCTCGACGACAGCGTGCCCAAGACCTTGGAGGAAATCGGCGAGTCCATGGGCGTCACCCGCGAGCGCGTGCGGCAGTTGCGGAACAGGGCGTTGGAAAAAATGAAAGACGAGTGCGGCGGGCAGTTGATCGAGTTTTCGAACAACTGAGCGGGCGACAGGCTCATTGCCGGGAGCTGTGCCGCGTCCTATTATTGAATATTCTTAACGAAAGGACGCCATGGCCCCATTCCGGCAGAAATTATTGGTGCTCTACGCTCATTCGCCCGATTTGCACAGCCAAACCGTGGCTTGGTCGCTGTACGACGGCGCGGGCGAGGACCGGTCCAGCAGCGGCGATAGCGAGGAACCGCCCTATCCTTCGGTGGTGGCGGCCATGCGAGACGGGTGGCGGGTGGTGCAATTCCCCCAGCAGTATCCGGCCTATCCGGGCATGGAATACAACACGTCCTACCTGAAATACGAGTACATCCTCGAAAAGATGGAGGCAATCGATGGTCGATAATCAATATCTCCTGAGTACCAAGCAAATGGCGCAGTTTGTCGCCGACGGCTTTTTGCGCTTCGACGAGTTGGTGCCCGACGAGCTCAATCGCGCCGCGTGCGCGGAGATGGAAGCCGGGGTCCCACGGGGCCGCGCTGGCGCGCCGCTCGCCGAATTGTGGACCGATGCGGCAGTCGGCCAAGTTGTGCGCCTGCCCCAGATTCAGGGGATTATCCACAGTCTGGTCGGCCCCGGCCCGCTCTACGACCACCACGCTGTGCATACGGTTGATGCCAACCACGAACACGGGCAGATTTGGCATGCCGACGCGATTATCGACACCCGGCTGCACTTTGACATCCAGCTCTTTTACTTTGCCCACGACACGCCGCGCGAAATGGGCGGCACCATGTTCCTGCCCGGCAGTCACTACCGCCGCATCAGCGAGTCGGACATCGCCCGCTATCAAAACTTCCTCGGGCAGATGCCGATGGTTTGCAAGGCCGGCACGGTGGCCGTGGCCCACCACGGCATCTGGCACTGCGCCCAGCCCAATCTAACCGGCCGCAAGCGCTACATGTTCAAGCTGCGGCTCAATCCCACAGTGCGGCAGAAGAAGCTGTGGAATATCGACGATATTGACGATGCGGAGATTCCCGCGCTGCTCAACGCCAACCATCGCTGGTACGGCAACGAGGTGCGCTTGGAGGTCGTCAACCGCATCAAGCTATGGCGCTTCTTGACCGGCGACGAGAACTACGACGTGTCCTACTGGCTGTCGCGGCTGGAGAACGCGCCCGAAAATGAGCTGCGGGCAGCCTGAGCTGACGCACCCTATGCAAAAGCAAAAGCCGACCCAATAGCTGGGTCGGCTTTTTTTGTCGTGTTGACTGTATCGGACTAGCGGTGCAGTGGCTTACTCTTTCAGAAGGCAAGAGCAATCCAGCGGGTCCGGACTGGTGAAAACCTTACGCGCCAATTTGTCTAAGACCGCCACATCGGTGTGCTGGCGCTCGCCGCGACCGTCGGAGAGCAAAATGGATCCGTGGCGCTGCCAATTGGTCCAGGGGCCGGTAAAGCGCGGTTCGGCGTCGGCGGCCTCGCGGTAGAACGCCCATTGGGTCACTAGCCGCGATTCTTGGTCGATCCAGACCGCGTATTTGTTCTGCGGGGTGACGCCGACGTCTTTGAACGTGAGTTCCAGCACTTCGGCTGGCCGGCCGTCCTCGGTGGCTTCTAGGCCCCGATAGTGCAGGGTGACGCCGGTGTCCTTGAGCTTGTAGGGCATGACCAGCCAGTACGAGTCGTTGATCCAAGCGCGGTAGCCGTGGTCGAGTTTGGCCGCGAGCGTGTCGGGGTCGCTGATTTCCTCTCCAGCGGCGAAGGCGCGGCCCTCTTTGCTGTGGATGTTCATCAGCACCGTCAGATCGTCTTGCTCAAAGCGAATGTCCCCAGTCCACTTGTCCCACACGTGCAAGCGGAAACCGAAGAAGCGCCAAGTGATGTAGCGCGTGGCGTCCCAGTTGGCGCGGCCGCCCATCGCGGCCATGACTTCGTCGGCTAGGGCGATGGCCTTGGGGTCGGAACCGGCGATGTCGAAGCCGGGGGCTGGGGGATTGTCGGCGGCGTGGGCTAGGCCGATGCAAAAGAAGAAGACTAGGAATAAGCGCAACATAGGGATCCTTGCGGTTGCGGGTGACTGGAGCGCGAAAAGTCTGCCGGCTTCTTACGAATGCTCAGGTAGAACCTCGGGTAGCAATTTTTCTAACTCGGCCAGTGGAGCTTCCAAAGTCTGGATGGCCTCGGTCCAGAACTGCGTGTCTTCGAGGTCGCGGCCCAAGGCCCGGCGAGCCACGCCCTCGGCCGTATCGCTGCCAGTGAGGCGGAGGAATTCCTCGTAGCGGGGAAGAAAGTCGCTACCCTCTTGTTTAAACATTGAATATAGGCCGCGACTGAGTAGAAAGCCGAAGGTGTACGGGAAGTTGTAGAAGGTTACGCCGGTGATGTAGAAGTGGAGTTTTGAGGCCCAGAAGTAGGGGTCTTCGCCTCCTTGGGCGAGCGCGTCGCCAAATACTTCGCGCTGGGTTTCGACCATCAGCTCTTTGAGGCGACTGACTGTGAGTTCGCCGTCGGCGCGCTCCTCGTAGAGCTTTTTCTCGAACTGGTAGCGCACGGGGATGTCGAGCAGGAAAATTGCGCCGTGGCCGATCTCTTGGTTGAGGGCGCTGGCCTTTTGGGCCGGGCTGAAGGAAGGGTCGGCGAGAATGCCTTCGGTGAGGATCATTTCGCCGAAGGTGGAGGCCGACTCGGCTAGGGTCATCGGGTAGAAGTGGGCGTAGGTGCGCACGTCGCGCATGATGTAGCTGTGGAAGGCGTGGCCGATTTCATGGGCGAGCGTGAGCACATCGCCGAGGGTGTCGTTGTAGGTCATATAGACGCGGGACTCGCGGGTCAACAGCGAGCCGGTGCAAAAGGCTCCGGGCCGCTTGCCGGGGCGGGGCGCGTGCTCGATCCATTGGCGTTCGCATACTTGGTTGAGGAACTCGCCTAGGCGTGGGTAGGCTGCCGCAAAGGAGCGGACGACGAGGTCCGTGCCCTCTTCCCAAGAGAGCTGCCCTTGGTCGGGCAGCGGCAACGGTGCGCCCAGATCGTACCAAGCGACGCCCTCGGTGCCTATGAGTTGCGACTTGAGGGCAAGGATGCGTCGGGGCAGTTCGATTTGCTCGGTGATAGCCGCGAACATCGCGTCGAGGGTCTTGGGCGAGATCGACGCTTGGAAGCGAGCGATGTCGAGAAAGTGGTCCACGCCGCGATGCTGGTTGAGGGTCAGCCGCGTCCCTGAGATGGCGTTGAGCGCAGCGGCGGCGACATCTTCCATGCTTTCCCAGGCCCGATTGCCCCCATCAAAGGCGGCTTGGCGCACTCGGCGATCGGGGTCTTCCATCAGGGCGCGGCGCTGCGACATGGGGCGACGCTCGGTGCGGCCGTCGGGAAACGCCATGTCGAATTCGAGCTTGCCGGAAATTGAGTCGTAGAGGCGGCCCCAAGCGTGGAGGCCGTCAACGCCGAGGTCGGCCGAGAGCATCTCCTTTTCCGGGCTCATGGTGCGCTGCGCGTCTTCGCGCTGGCGGCGGAGGAAGTGGCCGCAGTCGGCCAAGGCGGGCCGTTGGGCAAACTTAGTAAAGATTTCGTCGGAGGCGTCCTTGAGCGCACGCAGGAGTTCGACGTCGAGCTTTTCGCTCTCGGCCGCCAGCAGGGCAAAGGCGGCTTCCTCGCGGGCGTAGTCTTCATTGCGGGCGTCCGCCGCGGTGAGGCAGCCGAGGTAGGAACCTAGATGGGAGAGGCGGTCGGTCAGACCCTCAGTCAGGAGGAATATGGCCTCCCAACTATCGGCATTGTCCTCGGCCAGCGATGCTAGGGCGGCGGCTTGTTCACGTGCCGTTGCAATGTCCCTTTGCAGTTCATCTTTGAATTGCCGCATGGCCGGGCCATCAAATTCAGCGAAATAGCTCGTCAGATCCCAGTCCATGGCTGCTGGAGTAGCGGTCATAGGGCGTTTTCCTTGCTGTGATGTCGCAATCCTAAAAATTATCCGCAGATGGACGCAGAACGGTCATCATAGATAGTTCACGCTCATTTGGGATTGCTATAGGATGCTGTAGATGTCGGCTAAAAATAACAGTGCCCTCTGCCACAAAGGCAAATTGGTCACTAGATGATGCTCTCTCTATATTGGGCACTTCCATCCCGTTTGTTTATTCGCAGAGGTCCACGATGCTCAAGTGCGCAACTTCCCTGTGGTCGGCCGATCTGGCCAATCTCGCGGCTGATATCCAGCGCGTCGCCCCCTATTCGGAGCGCTTCCACCTCGATGTGGCCGATGGCCATTACTCGCCGACCATGCTGTTTTTCCCAGATCTGGTGGCGGCACTGCGGTCGCATACGGATCGGCCCTTTGAAATGCACCTGATGACCACTGACCCGGCTGCGTGGATCGACCCCTTTGCCGAGGCGGGTGCCGACGCCATTATCATCTGCTTTGACTCGACCGCTGACCCGGGTGCCGTGCTGGAGGCGATTAAGGCAAGGGGACTTCAGGCCGGGGTCTCGCTCTTGCTGGAAGAAGATCTCGATTTACTCGATCCCTATTGGACGCTGCTAGATGTGTTGACGCTCATGAACACGGCTGCCGGGATCAAGGGTGCCGATATGGACCCGCAGGTACCCGTTAGGATCCGCCGGGCTAGGGACGAGATTGACCGGCGCGGTTTGGCGACCGTGGTGGAGGCCGATGGTGGGATCCGCCGCCACACTGTGCCGCAGATCGCGCGAGCCGGTGCCGATTATATCGTCCCCGGCTCGCTGATGTTCAAGGAAGAGCCAGGTGAGATGCGTGAGTGGCTGGCCGGACTTGGATAGGTTGGTCAGTTTTCTGCTACCAGTTGCTCCGCTAGAGCGTTGACAACGAGTAAGGCGATGGCACCGCCAGCGTCCGGGTGCGCGACTATGGCGTCGGCGGAACTGGGCGCGGGAATATCTATGCCAGAGTGGACCATACCCTCTAGATGAAGGGCAAGAGCCTCAGCAGCCATCTCTCTCGCCTCCTCAAGGGTGCCGCCGGCCGTGATACAGCCAGGCAGATCGGGGAAACTCACTCCGTAGTCGCTGTCTGGTTCCTTGTGGACCAAGCCGATGTACGTTTGCTCCATAGCGATCTCCTTATCGCAATCTAAGCCCAGATTGTTTTTCAATGCTCCGCAGGGTACCAGCCGGAATATCTCGCCGCGGATGCGGAACGGTCACTCGGCCACGCTTTTCAGGATGCTTCAAGTGATAATGCGATCCGCGAATGCGGTCTATTTCCTAACCATCCGCACGTAGTCGCCTCAAAACTGTCCGGCTGTCCATAGCGATCAGTATTCGCGTTTCCTCTACCCCTCCTTACAGGAGCTTGCAGCCTTCCAGTTTTTTGGTACTCAGGCGGATGCCGCCGGCGCGGTGCTGGACGAGGAATTCCATCTCGGTTTTCGAGTTGCCGAAGTGCTGAGTCGTACATAGGAACAGTTCTTTCTGATGCCTAGGACTCTAGCTAAAAGAGAGTTCCATTTGTCGATCCTCGGGCACAGGGCGGAACGAGCGAGAGGGATCTTCAGTCATTCCCTTGTCGCCGACCGCACTACACACCTCGCCCCAGTCGATGAAGTATTCGTCAAAGTAGCGAATTGGATATTTGCTAAACTGGATGACATCTTCTCTGTCGGGCCTGCGTCCCAGTTTGATCGCAAGCTCTTTAACTTCGATTTGTAGTGTTTTCTTGGGTACTTCGTATTTTCTTTTTTGCAGTCGTGAGACTCTGCTATTTTTGGCACTTGGAGTAGCCTTGTTTTTAGCGAATGGGTCCTCTCCTTGTTTTAGATCCAAATGTCTTTGCTCGGCCATGGCGTGATATTGGGCCGATAGTTCAATGCCGATGAATTTTCTGCGAAGTATCTCTGCGGTTAAGGTCGTTGTGCCCGCTCCGTTAAAAGGGTCTAAAACAAGGTCACCTTCTCTGGTAAAGGTGTGGATGAGCCTCTTCATCAGCGATGGAGGTAGTTGGCACGGATGATCCACTCTTTTTGAATTGTGCTTTAGTCTATGTATGTCCCACCATAAATTCCCAAGAGGCTGTCGATCGGTAATTTGGGTCGCATTTCTCTTTTTGATGCAAGAGGCTCTAACGCAATACCATTGCTTGAGGCTCATAAAGTCTTGGAATGTTTCCCGACGGGCGTCTTGCTCGTGATTGGCAATTTCAATGGGCCGGCCCTTACTAAGACAGATAATTCCGTAATGGGCCGGCATAATTTGCCTGACGGGTAAGCTCAATCCTTCCCAAGCGATCCAATCTTGGTATTCTAAAATACTTCGTGCAAACGAAAAATGCCTGACGATCCAAAGGGGAATATTTATGATTGCAAAAGTCCTACCGGGTTTTAAGACTCTAGCGGACTCGGCGATCCACTGGTCGCACCACGAAAAATAGTCGCTTATGTCTTGGGCGTCATTCCAATTATCGTATTTCTTTTTGATGTTATACGGCGGATCGGCAAAGATAAAATCTACAGAATTTTCGGGGATGGTTCTGAGAACATCTAAACAATCGCCGTTGAGTAAGCGGCTCTCACCGGGATCGTTGATCCTTCCGTTTACAGGGCTAAACGCTCTCTTGTTAGAGAGCTTAAAAAGTTTCCTAGCATCGCAATAGATAAGTTGGCGGTAAGGTTCAAGTCCAAAGAGGTCTTTTAATCTTTCTAGAATAGCTACAGGTTCTGTGTCGTTATCATAAGAAATATCGCGCCAAATATCGGACATAAGAGTGCCATAGGGGCTATAAATGTGCTTCTTACCTCCGTAGTCCTTGGTTGTTTTCTCGCAAGCCGGACAGTAGGTATATGCAATTTGAGTCTTGTTGTGCTTTAAGGAGCCTTTATAACGGGTAAAAACCAAAAGAGCAATATGGTCATCTGGTAGAGCATCTGATCTCAGTATCTCTTTTTTTCGTTTGACGGCGATCCAAAGCTTGAAGTTGATACAGTTTTGAAATTCTTCTATTACGTAGCAGGCGAGGCGAGAATTTGCCAAAAAACAAACGGTGCTTTCTTCAGGTAGTTCTTCGAGGAAGCCAGACAATTTTTGCGTGAGAATTTCCACCGGGCATTCATCGTCAAAATCAACCTCTGTTGTCAAATGAAAGAGCCATACATTAGGGCGTAGTGGCGTTGACTTTAATTCCTGAATGTCTACAAGTGTTTTTATGGATATATCTAAAGGGCTGCAGTTTTCGCTCCGGTGAGCCACTTTAGTTGCCTCCTTCCATGGTTTGTGCGAGACGCTTAATATCGCCGTCGCTGAAATTGATAATACAGTCGCTATAGTCGATTAAATCCTTCACAAAAGATCGACGTTCAAAATTGCCGGCACCATCAACTACATACGCAATTTTATGCCCTTTTTCACGAAGAAGTCTTTGTCTATCAGGGGCGAGTTTGGCTTTTCTTTCTACTACACTGTTTGTCGTAAATTGGAAGCTTACTTCAATGCCCCAATAATTATCGCTAGGGCTTTTGCCGACGATGTCAAATTTTATATCTGTCCTACCTGCATTTTGACTGATTCCTGGGATCGTAGTTTGTGAGAAATCCCAACTTGGGAGATATTGAGCCAAACGCTCCTTGACATAGTTTTGGGCTAGATGCCCCATCCTATTGGACGTTGCTCCTCCAGTGATTCGACTGACCCAGATATATCTTTCTTTAATGTATTTTTCCAATTTTGGCCTGTCGCCGAGCATTGAACCAATGATACACTTATCTTCGACTTCTTCTGGCAAGAAGTCATTCGTTGACAAACTGCCAAATAAGATAAGGGTACTTACGTCAATAATAGCGTCTGTAAGGTCAAAACGTTTTTGGAGACCCTCTCCGTCAAGTCCCAAGCTAGGATTACTCCACTTCTTGCCAGAAAAGAGAGATTCCATCTTGTAATCGTAATCTTTGCCACGGAAGGTAAATCTGAAATCCTCGTACTTAAATTTGTTCGGAAGATCTACTGCAAAGCGTTTTAAGTTTTCTCCACCGATATCGGATAAAATGCAAAGATGTTTTAAGAAAAGGTTTGGATATAGATCTTCAACAAAGTCTAAAATTTTGGTCCAATCATAGGGGTCTTTAGATGCAAGATGGAGTACGCTTATAAAACTGTCTTGCGTTTTAATGAGCAGCGGAATAATACTAGAACTCTTCTCTTGCTTGGCGATTTCAGATGGCCAATAAATTGCAGCTTTCTCCTGTAGTTCCTCTACTGTTTTAGGATTGGGCATTGCCAAGTCCTCCATTTTCAGGAAAAAGTAGGGTCGATAATGAGCCTACTGCTGATAATATAAAAAACATCTAATGGCACGAAAATCTAAATCAGCGCAATAGGCTAACGCAACTTACAGTAGTTTGCAGCCTTCTAACTCTTTGGTACTCAGGCGGATGCCGCCGGCGCGTAGCCCGCGCACGGGATATTCGCTGATGGGGAAGACTTCGTTGAGCTTGCGGAGGCGCGGCTTGGGCTTGTAGTCGAGGGCGATCTGTTTGTCGGAGTCGGTGGTCAGCTTGAGCACCTTGCACTCGGCGGGCACGAGGTCGTAGCTGCGGCCTAAGATGAACTTGTCGATGGTGCAGCGTTTGATGTAGGAGGCACCGGCCTTGTCCTTATAGACGACGGTGAAAACAAGGTCTTTATCGACCAAGCCGCAGTAGAGCATACCCTTGCCGACGAAGAGTTTGTCCGGCGCGTGGACGACCGAGTAGGTGCCGTCCTTGCGGATGGCGAGCACAGCGTCGTAGAGCGACACATCGCAGAGGGTGGTGCCGCTGATTTGGTGGCCGAGATAGCCGGTCTTTTTGTCGTAGCGGAGCTTGAGGTTGCGGTTGGCAGCCGAGCGCGCATCCACTCTTTCGATCTCCACGATTTCGGTGCGGCGCGGGAATTGGCCGCGGTATGTGTCGATGAGGTCTTGGAGAAAGGCGATGGTATAGGGGATAATGTCGTCCAAATGCTTCTTGATCTGGCGCAGTCGGGCGCGAATTTCCTTCATCTCTTTTTCAGCGCGATTGATGTCGTAGCGCGAGATGCGGCGAATCGGGATCTTGAGCAGGGTTTCGATATCGTCGTCGGTGATGTCGCGTTTGATCTGCGGGGCAAAAGGCCAAAGCCCGGTGCGCACGGCTAAGTCGACTTGGTCCGTGGTGGTCTGCTCCTCAATGGCCTGATAGATGCGGTTTTCGATAAAAATCTGTTCCAAGGTCTTGGCGTGGAGCCTATCGTTGAGTTGATCGGCTTCGAGCTGGAGCTCGGCCTTGAGGATATCGACGAGGCGATCGACGTTGTGTTGCAAGACTTCAGTGGCGCTCATCACTTGCGGGCGATTGTGCTCGTTGATCAGCATCAAGTTGGCTGAAATCGACAACTCGCAGTCGGTGAAGGCGTAGAGTGCATCCACGATTTCCTCGGTGTAGGTCCCGCGCGGCAGCTTGATCTCGATTTCGACATTTTCAGCGGTGTAGTCGGAGATGGCACCGATCTTGATTTTATTCTTGCGCGCGGCGTCTTCAATGGAGGCGATGAGTTGTTCGGTGGTGGTGCCGAAGGGGAGATCGCAGATAACGATGCGCTTGGGGTCGGCGGTGTCGAGTTTGGCGCGGACTAAAACCTTGCCGTTGCCGTCGTTGTAGGCGGAGAAATCAGCTAGGCCGCCGGTGGGGAAATCGGGGCGGAGCTGGAAGGGGCGGTCTTGCAAATAGGCGATTTGGGCTTCTAACAGTTCAATGAGATTGTGCGGCAGTATCTTGGTCGCTAGGGTGACGGCAATGCCTTCGGCACCTTGGGCTAACAGCACCGGAATTTTGGCGGGGAAAACCACTGGCTCCTGATTGCGACCGTCGTAGGAATCGACATAGTCGATCAGTGCCTTGTTGAAGAGCACCTGTTTGGCCAGTGGTGTGAGCCGGCACTCGATATAGCGGGCAGCGGCAGCTTCGTCCCCGGTGTAGATGTTGCCGAAATTGCCCTGTTTTTCGATGAAGAGGTCCTTGTTGGCCAACACTATGAGCGCGCCGTAGATAGACTGGTCGCCGTGCGGGTGGTACTGCATGGTCTGTCCTACGACATTGGCGACCTTGTGGAACTTGCCATCGTCGATCTTGTGTAGCGCGTGGAGGATGCGGCGCTGGACGGGTTTGAGCCCGTCGTCGATGTGCGGAATCGCGCGGTCCCTGATGGAGTAGGAGGCGTATTCGAGGAAGTAGTTGTTGTAGAGATTGTCGATATAGGCCATCAGACTAAATGCTCCATAATGTAGTCGCGGCGGCTGGGGGTGTTCTTGCCCATGTAGAAGGAGAGGGTCTCGGGGACGGTGTCAAGCGAGCGGACGCCGACTTTGACCAACCGCATGTCGCCGTTGATAAACTGGCCAAACTCCTTGGGAGAAATCTCGCCAAGGCCCTTGAAGCGGGTGATTTCCGCGCTGCCTTTGAGCTTCTTTTCAGCGCGTTGGCGATCTCGCTCATCGTAGCAGTAGTAGGTCTCTTTTTTATTGCGGACCCGGAAGAGCGGGGTTTCGAGGATATAGACGTGACCCGAGGTGACTAGCTCTTCAAAATAGGTGAGGAAGAAGGTCATCAGGATATTGCGGATGTGGAAGCCGTCAACATCTGCATCGGTAGCCATGACGACTTGGTTGTAGCGCAGGTTGCCGATGTCTTCCTCGATCCCGAGGGCCATCATCATATTGTAGAGTTCTTCGTTTTTATAGATGGAGGCGCGGGTTTTGCCGAAGAGGTTTTGCGGCATGCCCCTGAGGGTGAAGATGGCTTGGGTCTCGGGATCGCGCGAGGAGACGATCGAGCCAGCCGCCGACTGCCCTTCGGCGAGGAAGATCGTCGATTCTTCGCCGCGCTTCTTGTCGCCTTTGTGGTACTTGCAATCCTTGAGCTGGGGAATTTTGATCTCGATGCGGCGAGCGGCCTCCTTAGCTTCCTTTTTAACCGCGTTTAGCTCCTTGCGCAGCTTTTCGTTGTGGACGATGCGCGCTTCGAGCTTTTGCGCGGTTTCGCGATTTTTGTGGAGAAAATCGACAATGGCTTCGCGGGTTTCGTTGACGATCCAGCCGCGGATGTCGGTATTGCCCAGCTTGTTTTTGGTCTGCGACTCAAAAACCGGCTCCTTGACCTTGACGGCGACGACGCCAAAGGCCCCGTCGCGGACATCGACGCCGTTGAAGGACTTCTTGTAAAACTCGTTGACGCCTTTGAGCACGCCCTCGCGGAACGCGCTCTGGTGAGTGCCGCCGTCGGCTGTGTACTGGCCGTTGACAAAGGAGCGGTAGGACTCGCCGTAGCTGTCGATGTGCGTGAAGGCAAATTCGAGGTACTGGCCCTTGTGGTAAGCGGGCGGGTAGAGAACCGAACCGCCGGCTTCGCTTTTGAGGAGGTCGAGCAGGCCCTTTTTGGACTCGAATTTTTGGCGATTGAAATACAGGCGCAGGCCCCGGTTGAGGCAGGCGTAGTTCCACATCCGACGCTCGACGAACTCGTGGTTGAAGGCGTATTCGCCAAAGATGTCTGGATCGGGCAAAAACTCGACGTACGTGCCGTCGGGCTCGTCAGGCGCTCGGCTCTTCTTTTGCTTTTTCAGTTCGCCGCGCTCAAAGACCACTTCGGCGCACCGGCCGTCGCGGTAGGAGCGGACGACAAAGTGAGCCGAGAGTGCGTTGACGGCCTTGGTGCCGACGCCGTTGAGCCCCACGCTAAACTGGAAGACGTCGTCGTTGTATTTGGCACCGGTGTTAATGACCGAGACGCACTCGACGACCTTGCCGAGGGGAATGCCGCGGCCGTAGTCGCGGACTTGGACTCGCCCTTGGTCGATCTCGACGTCGATCTGCTTGCCACAGCCCATGATGAACTCATCGACGGCATTATCGATGACCTCCTTGAGCAATACGTAGATGCCATCGTCGGGATCGGCACCCGAGCCGAGGCGGCCGATGTACATGCCGGTCCGCAGGCGGATGTGCTCAAGTGAAGAGAGGGTCTTGATCTTGCTTTCGTCGTACGTGGCCTTGCCGTTGGCGCGGCCGTTGGTTGCTGTCTTGGCCATTGCTTCCATAAGAGGTTTATAGGTAGAACGAGCCGCGATTACCTAGGGGAGGGACGCGACCGGCGGACAATGGGAGACTTAAAAATACAGGAGAAAACAGGAGCATCGGAGGAGAGCAGGAGGGGGAGTCGCTCTCCTTGGTGCGACTGCTAATTTAAGCAATTCTCCGCCTGCTTAATATAGTGAACATATATGCAGTTGTCAATCGAATATGGGTGTGGGTAGCTGCGGATCCGTAGCTGCTTTTTATGTATCTCTTAGACAACGGTTGTGTTGCACAGACGATACATCTAAGCGTCTCGGTCGGCTGGAGCGGCGACTAAGAATAAAAATAATCTATATTGGATAAGTCATGTAATTATAAATACTTAACTCATATAAATAGCGGATCAGTTTTGTCTGGCACACTTCTTGGCACGCTTTTAGCTTTTATTCCCGCTGAAGCCTCAGCCGTGTTTCACCCTATCGGCAGTATTTAAAAATGGAAGCAAACAGAAGGCTGGCTGTTGTTTCCGTTTCTGCTGTGTCGCATCTCAACCGGCTACCAAGCGAATGGCTGATCGAGCCAAGGAGGAAAGCACTATGAAGCTCAAGATCGTCTCTAAGCCCTTTGATGGCTATATGTCGCCAGCAGCGAGGGGCGGTTCTACTCCTAAGAAGGATGAGGATTCTTCGGAAGAAACTGCTGCATCTAGTTGCTGTTGTTGTTGCTGCTGCTGCTGTGCTATAACTGTGTATTAGAGTGGCAGCTAATCTCATCTGTAGCTAACCAAGGAGGAAAGCACTATGAAGCTCAAGATCGTCTCTAAGCCTTTTAGTGGCTATATGTCGCCAGCAGCAGAGTCTGCTGATAAAGACTCTACAGACACTGAGAAGCCTAAGGTGACAGTTAGCTGCTGTAGCTGTAGCTGTAGTAGCTGTTGTGATGTAGGAATAAATCCTTTGGATTTTTAAATGCCGTCAAGATGGCAGACTTAACCCAACCAAGGAGGAAAGCACTATGAAGCTCAGAATCGTCTCTAAGCCTTTTAATGGCTATATGTCGCCAGCAGCAGAGGGTGATTCTATCACTGATACTATAAAAGATGAAATTTCTAACAATACAGCGGCAGCAGCTTGCTGCTGTTGCTGCTGCTGCTGTGCAACTATCGAGATCACCTAAGCACCGTCAGGTCGAGCTATTTCGGCGAAACTATTTACGGCTGAGGATATTTTGACCTCAAACGGTACTCGGTGTGTTCGATATTACCCTGTCCGTAGCAGTCTATATAGATTGCTGCGGGCAGGTCTTAACACCTGATGGCCTGCCTACTGCCGTATCCGTTGTATTCGTAGTTCGCGATCGGCCATTTTAGGATAAACCACAACAACCAAAAAGGTAAATGTCCATGGAGACCCGACACAAATCCACTAATAATTGTCGCTTCGTACTCAATCCTTCACTCAAGTTTATTTTTTGCGGCGAAGATGAAATTTTAGTACTACACGGCATGAGATCCAAATTTAACCAGACGATCAGAGATGAAGGTCGAACTCATCTTTTAGGACGAGTGCTCCGTTGTTTGACATCGCCAACTTCTCTGCAAGATCTGCAAGAGCAAAAAGTGATTGAGGAAGAAGAGGTTGAAGATACAGGAGAGCTCCTCACATCTCTGGAATCTCAAGGGTTTCTCTCTCGAGAGAACGAGAGTCCTATCATAAGTTATTTGAACGCTATTGTGAGCGAAAATCAAGACCTTGATAACATCTGTATTGGCATTGTAGGTACTGGTTACTTAGGTAGCCGTGTGGCGGAAGAATTTGCAAAGATTGGAGTAGGCCAGATGCAAATTCTGGATGACCGATGCGTCGAAAAAGCCGGGATCGATCAAGCTCAATTTAATTTTTCTCCTACCTATATAGAGAAAGGAAAGCCGTATGTCGAGTGCTTGAGATCGCATCTGTCAGACCGAGGTTACGATTGTCTAAAGGCGATCAAAGAACCCTACCATAATCAAGATGTCTTAGAAAACCTATTTAGTGCTTCAAACTTCGTCATCGCCACCTCCGAAGTCTTCTCTTCTCATTTCTTTCACACCATGGATATAACAGCACTTTCTGCCGAAAAGCCGTGGATGTCTGCATTTATGGACGGCAGTGAAGCCTGTATCGGCCCCATTTATGTGCCTGGAGAAACATGCTGCTACAATGAGTTCGAAATCCAATCAGAAGCTACATTATCTATTCAGCGCAGCGAGTACTACACTTATAAAGAGGAAATGAGTAAGAACGGTCTTTATAGTCATCAATTTGCATTTCCACCCTACGCTAGCATCGCTGCCGGTTTTGTGGTAGGCACCACCGCGTCTTTTCTTTTGTCTAGAAAATCTTTCTTAATAGGCCGATGCTTTCGTATTAACTTTGAAAAACCCTATGTAGATTACGAAGAAATCCTGAAACTACCCCGATCTCCTGTATCTATTGATACGCGCAATGGTTATAGACAGATATTCCTCTAAACATCTTATGAACCTGACCTGAACGGAGTATAAAATGACCACTGAATTTTCTCGTTTCGCTCCAGATCCTCTTTTGGAGTACATCCAGACATTTTTGGAATCGCCGATTATACCTTCTCCTAATAGTATTGATTTGAGCCACTCCGCGGCTTCGGATTGTCTTTATCGACAAGTCAGACCAAAGCCACATCTGGCCGAATTATACCACGAAAATTCAAAACTCAGTCCTCACTCAACCCTCCAAATTCCCGCTGATACCTCGACTCTTGAACAGGTTCGTCGGTGGTTTTTTGAGACAGCTTACTGTGTTGATGAAGAAGTCCTAGTTGCCAATGGCTCTGGACTGAGGATATCTTATGACCAGCTTCCCGAATGGCTTCAAAGTCCATTGAACCTCTTTTCCAAACCGGGTTTACTGACAGACCTACTTTATGCTGCTGATTTGATCGTGCTACACGATGGAATGCTCTTCCGCGTAGTTCCAGAGTCTAACTACCTCTGGAGTGAACACGAAGTAAAAGATGAAGCGGCCCTTTTGTCTAGCCTATTTTGGCGACCTCTGCCGGTACGTCTTGAAGAATGTTCGACTATGTTGATCGTCGTTGCATGTCCTTGGCGATACATGCTTCTCTACGGCCCTCGGGGCTACCGCCACACTTTGCTCGACATTGGACGACTGCTGGGATACCTTCAATATCAGTGTGAATTCAATGGACATTCAGCTATTGTTCATCAGGACTTCCTAGATACAAAAGCAGACCAATTTGTACAAGCCGATGGTGTGGAACGGTCTGTTTATGCCCTTCTTACTTTCTCACCCATTAACCCGGATGAATGAACAATGACAATTAAAGAAGAAAAATCCGCTGCAGCAGAAATACTGGAATCCGCACCTCATTCAGAGCCGCCGAACGCGGTAGAGCCAGCTCTGTTGCAAGAACTGGAAGAGTTGGAGTCTCAGGAGCAGCAAGTTTTGTGTGAGTTCCTAAAGCGTGCCAAAAGGAATAGATCGGTTAATGGGCATATAGATGAATTAACTGTCGTAGTAAACGGGTTAAAGGAATACCAGATGGAAGGTGAATGGAGGGCTTTCCGAAAGATAAATGAAAAAATCGCGCCCGATTTACACAAGGAATTCATCGGTACAGAGAAGATTCAACTAAAAACAACGTTTCCTCCCATTGCCGAACCTATATCAGAAGTGATCAAAAGCCGAACCTCGAGCCGAGACTTCAAAGGAACGGCTCTATCGTTTGAAAAATTAAGCGCACTATTAAATTATTCCTGTGGTGTGCGAGGTTCTATGCCTGCATATAATCGCCGTGATATTACGCTACGCAATTTCCCGACTCCTGGTGGACTACAATGTACCGAATTTTACCTCGTGGTCAATAAAGTAAAAGATATTGATCAGGGCTTATATCATTACAGCTCGATAAAAAATTGTCTAGAACTTATTGAGCAAGGAAATTTTCGTTGGCGCGTAGTCAACTGCTGTCCTCAACACGAATGGTTAGCTGAAGCAAATGCCGTCATTTTTATTGCCTCTGATATATCACGGCTTGCGTGGAAATACGGTGCCTATAGATCGTATCGATTAGCACATCTTGAAACAGGTGTCGCAAGCCAGAATATGCACCTTGTCGCTACCGCTCTTGAATTAGGTTCATGTATGGTATTTGGCTTTGATGATGAGCGTCTAGACTCTTTGCTTGGGCTAGATGGACTCCAAGAATTTACAGTCCTATTAGTTGCCGTTGGCAATAAAGAAGATAGAAAATCGCTCATGCAAGAATTTACCGTTAGAAAATAATGAAGGATCTATATAATATGGTCCCTACGAACCAAGTAATCTGGCTTCGCAGCTTCATCGCACTTTGGGTTGTCGAGTGTAAGTTGTTCATACGACAGCCTGCCGCCGCTTTCTTTACATTTATATTTCCAGTCTTAATCTTTCTGCTATTTGGCTCTATCTTTGGAGAAGCTCCTATGTGGAGCCGCCCCGATGTGCGCTATATCGACTATTACGCTCCAGCACTAATGTCCGCATATATAGGCCAAGCTGGCCTGACAAGCCTCATTAATTTCTTAACTGAATACCGATTAATCGGTATCCTAAAACGCTATATCATCAGCCCATTCTCACTTGGATTTTATCTCTGTGTACACATCGCGATGCAGGTTTTTATTTTTATTATTTCTGCCGCTATTTTGTTCATTATTGCAGAGAATGTTTTCGACCTCCATTTTCGTGGGCACTGGGCAATTGTCCTATTAGTAGGAATGATATGCATCACTTGCTTTTTTGCTTTGGGTTTCTTAGTAAGTGGCCTTTCTAAATCCTTGAGAGATGTGCGTGCACTAGGTCAGTTTTTGTTTCTCGTTATGTTCTTTATATCGGGAGCTACATTTCCGCGGCAAATGTTCCCAGATTGGCTACAGGTCTTAAGCTTAGGTTCTCCCTTGACTCATGTCGTCTCGACTTTTTCTGGTGTATGGCTTGGAGATCCGATAAGTCAATATATAAACTCGTTGTTGTTTCTTATAATCGTAACCATACTGTCGTACTTAATAGCTATTAGAATATTCAAATGGGAGGTATAGACATTTAACATGACTTCTATAAAGTTGCATTCAACTTACATCAATTCTTATCGAGAAATTCTGCCTAATATGGTGAGCGATAAAGAAGGTAGAGCAATTGAGGAAATGCTATCGTGGTATTCTCCCAATGGCCCGATTCGCTATTCGACTATTTATAATGGAGGAGCAGGAATTTCCCAAACTGCCGTTGCCAATAACAATTATTGGGATATTGACCAAGTTGTGCGCCAAGTAATAGGCCTGCCTTCTCTTAATTTAGGATTGAACTCTTCGGTGCTTGCAGGAGGCAAAGGCTTCGAGCCTGTATCTTGTTTTCTGTCCAGTTTGGGGGAAAGCGTGGAAAGGATGTCTGGGGCATTCGCTTTCTTCAAAGAAGACTTAGAGATCTGTACTGGTTCCTATGATTCTCTACATCAAGCTGGTCAAAATGCTATTGCGCCAGAAGCGCTCCCCCTATTTGCAGATGAGCAATACACCACCGATTTCTTTTTTCAGCCCTTTACTGGAGATAGTGAATTTAGTTGGGTCAAAGGACGTCGCCTCATTAGTCAAGAAGACATCTGGATTCCTCTACAACTCATGCTTTTATTTTATATACCATCTATTGAAGAGGCTCGCATTGGCTATTCGTCCTCTTCCGGTATGGCCTCTCATATAGATGAAGCCTTGGCTATCATTGCTGGAGTAATGGAAATCATCGAGCGCGATGCCTTGATGCTATCTTGGTACTCAAATATCCCGCTACGCCGTATAGAAATTGATAGACCACTTTCTTCTAAAAAGGCCAACAGAGTCTTTTCACATATCAAGTCACTTTCTGGTGAGGTAAATTTTTGGCTCCACGATGTTGGCTTTCCCGAATTTCCCTCTATATCGACAACTCAGCGAGTGCCTTACTACAAGAAATTTGCCTATCAAACTGGAGCGGCATCAGGGTTAAATGGAGAAGAAGCCTTATGTCAAGCCTTGTTGGAGTATGGGCAATCCGAACTTCAATTAAAATGCGCTATGTTGGCACCACAGCGGCGATTTATGAGAAGTATTGAGTCTGTATTTGATGTCCCACCAGACAAGCCGCTCGCCGAAATGCGTACATTTTTGGAAGCAATCGGCTATTATGGACATGCTGAACATGCCGGTCACCTGAAGGATTTCTTTTCTAGCGACAACATTATAAACTTATCGGAATTGCCAACAGTAAAATTCAAACATTCAGAAGAGCAACTGGAATATCTCAAAGGAGTTCTGCAAAAATACGATATAGATCCTATCGTTATTGACTGCACTCACGGGCAGATGGTACAGATGAAGGTCGTCAAGGTATTCATCCCGGAATTAGTACAGCACCACATAAGTGCATATCCGTACTTGGGGCATCCGCGAATTTACGAACTTCCCATGACAATGGGTTTGCAGGATAAGTCTCTTACATTCGAAGAACTTAAACAAGGTCCTGCCCCCTTTATCTAACCATTATCAAGAGATATGTTCTGCTTCATTTTGCTTTTAGTATATCCCAGCACCCTTTATATAGTATATACAGGTTTATACTTGATCGGTAGCTGGATTCTAGCTAAAAAAACGATGGATGAAATTTTAGATCGCTATGATTTTGTCGTACCTTTGGGGTCTATGCTCTGTGCTCTGATTCTAATTCTGAGCCTATGTAATCCAGCAAGCCACATATTGAGAGCGGCCTTTGCATGGCCTATGTGGTCTGGTTTTCCAACATACGTATCGCTGGGCTTTGCAACTATTATTAGTATAGTTATAGGCGTGTCTTTTTATTATATAGAGATCGTTGCAGCACGAGCTTGGCTAAAACTGCGGATGGGAAACAAGCCAACAGTAAAAAACTGGATGTTTGGAGAGACCAAACGCATTGTCCGGCAAGGGCAAAAATTGCCTATAGGTCTGTTATTGGTTTGCATCTTTAGTGAAGTCATTCTAGAAGAGATACTGTGGAGAGGTTATTTGATTTCTTATTCAACTGATGTATTAAACATACCTGTGCAATATTCGATCGTTATCGCATCTTTCGCATTTGGAATGAATCATCTATCTTATGGTTTAGCCAATGTGATCTCAAAAACATTGTTTGGTGTAATTTTGAGCATCATGTATCTCGCCTTTGATAGCCTTTTGCCATCTATATTATGCCATCAGGTCTTTAACCTTATGGTTTTCAAGATACGGATTGAATGGAAATCATGACTTCGATTTCACATATCTCACCTCTCGCTAGTACAGGCCGGGGTCAAACTCCTATTATAAAAGTAAGCAATTTATGCAAAAGTTACGACAAAATTATAGTCGTACAAAACGTTAGTTTTGCCGTATATCCGCAACAAGTTTTTTGCTTGGTAGGACCTAACGGAACAGGTAAAACGTCTATTATAGACTGTATCGTAGGCTTAAAAAAGCCGGACTCCGGAGACATACATTTATTCGGTACAAACGTATCTAATCTGCGACGGCGCAAAGACATACGCAGTCGAATCGGAGTCCAATTTCAAGAAGATTCTCTCTACAATGATATTCGTGTTAGAGAGGCGTTATGCCTCTATGCGAAAATGTACCAGAACCCTGTTGATGCTGACGAATTAATCGACATTTTTGATTTGCAACGACAACAGAAGACAGCCTACAAAAACCTGTCTGGTGGAGAAAAGCGCAGGTTGCTCATTGCCATTGCCTTAGTGGGCCGACCGGCACTACTAATACTCGATGAGCCGTCGAGCAACTTGGATCCGCATTTGCGCCGGCAGCTATGGGATGTTCTGAATCACTATCGCGATCAGGGTCTTACCATTATCATGACCACCCACAACATGCAAGAAGCCCAGCAGTATAGCGATGTGGTCTGCGTGATAAACCAGGGCCAAATCATTGCCTCTGGTTCGGTACCGCAACTGCTCGAAAGGTTTCAACTAAATCTCAAAGTAGAGATAGAAACCAAAGTCGATTCTGATGTCTTGGCAGACTGCACCGGAATAACGCATATCGATGTTAGCTCTCAAGGAACATGTATATATGGTAAGGATGAGGTGTTTAAGGATGCAATTATAGATCGCCTCAATAGTTTGGGCATATACGAATTTTCTGTAAAAACCGCTGACCTTGAGGATGTGTACCTATTTGCTACGGGAAGGCGATATATGCGCTACCAGCACAACAGATCAATAGAGAATCAGAATACCAAATTTGATGTTCTTTTCGTCGAGGGCAAAGAGCGACTTCAGCAGGCAATTGATTCCTCTAATCCCGACCAATTATACGAGGCGCAGAAACTGTTTGAACAGGCCCGTCAAAACGGTAATTACGAGATATTTGCCCTGTATTACTTAGCTTTGTGCGAATACCGCCTCGCCACTCTTTTTGCGGCCGCTCCCGACGAAAAGGCCCAGAGCATCAACCGAACCATAGAGTACCTCAAGGAAACCATTGAACTAGAAGACAACTTCAGCGACGCGTATGCCCTCTTAGCCAGTGCTTATGGCCAGAAGCTAGGCCTGAAGCCTCATTTGGGCATGGCATTAGGCCCTGAGACCAAAACAGTACTTGAAAAATCCAAGCGGCTCGATGGCAATAATCCCCGCGTCGTCTTCATAGATGGCATGAGCGACTATTACACTCCTGCTATGTTCGGCGGCGACAAGAAACGGGCTATCTCTAAGATGGAACACGCCCTTGAGTTGTTCGCTAAAGAAGAAATCCGCGATCCCTTCCAACCCTCTTGGGGCTATGACGAAGCCTACGCCCACTTGGGCATCATGCGTCAAGAGGCCGGAGATGTCGAGGGGGCAAGAAGAGCCTTTGTCAAAGCCCTCGACGTGAATCCCAACAACGGCTGGGTGGAGAAGCACTTACTGCCGGGATTAGACCGTTAAGACCCTAATGAATAAAAAATATACCGCCCGACAGGCCGCGCTTGTCCTCCTTTGCATCTCCCTGCTCGCTGGGCAGATTTTTGCCCAAAATCGGGCCTTCGTCCAAGGACAGGTCGTCGATGAAGCAGAACAACCGATGGCCTTCGTCAATGTACAAATCGTCGATACCACCGACGGCGCAGTAACAGGACGCGATGGCCGCTTTGCCTTTTCCACTCGGCACCTTGGGCCACACGAGTTGAGTGCCTCCTTCATCGGCTTTGAACCCACCCGGCAGCCCCTGCATTTGACGGCGGGCGATACCACCACGGTGCGCTTGGTGCTGCGGCGTATCCTCATAGAACTCGGCGAAACCGTCGTCACCGTTAGCACCTATACCACCGGGGAGGACGAGACCGTTACCCTCACTCCCTTAGAGATAGTTACAACGGCAGGAGCTGCCGCCGATATTTTTCTAACGCTCAAGACCTTCCCCGGCGTGGCAAACGTAGATGGCGGTGCCGGTCTTTTTGTGCGGGGGGGCGATGTGGGTGAGACCGTTATCTTGCTCGATCAAGCCACGGTGGTACATCCCTACAAATACGAATCGCCCACCGGCGGAGTATTCGGTACTATTTCTCCGTTCATGGTGCAGGGTACGGCTTTTTCCACCGGTGGATTCTCCGCCCGCTACGGCAATGCGCTTTCTGCGGTGCTGGCCATGGAGAGCCTCGACCTGCCGGTGCAACGGAGCTATACGCTTGGCCTGAGCCTCGCGGCTGGCTCTGTGGGGGTCGCCTTGCCGCTTGTTGAGGATAAGCTCGGCCTGCGCTTCACGGGCAATCGCAGCTTTACCGATCTCATGTTCCGCGTCAATGGTCATCGCGACAGATTCATTATCACCCCACGCGGGCACGACGAGAATTTAAACTTGATCTACCAGTACTCACCTACCGGACGCCTTAAGTTCTTCAGTTTTAATGCGGGCGACGAGGTTGGAGTACAGGTTACAGAGCCTTCGTTTGACGGCCTCTATCGAAACCGCAGCAATGGAGCCTTGCACAATGTTCAATGGACGGATGTGTGGGCCGATTGGTCTGCCCAGACCAGTGTCTCGCTCAACCAGTACAAGACCCGACGGCAATTGGGCAACCTAGACCTGACTCCCCGCGACTGGACCGGCAAGATGCGCACGGACTGGGAACGCGTCCTCGGTACGTTCGGGATTTTGCGCCTCGGTGCTGAAATAGAGAATGCCAACAACCGATACGTGGGCCGCATTCCTCAGGGCGATATTTTCGACCCCGAGGCCGAGGTTTTTGAACTTGACGTCTCCTACAACGCCCGGCGCAGTGGTGCGTACTTTGAAGTCGATTTCAAACCTGTGCGCCGCATCGTTGCCAACGTCGGTATGCGCACCGATTACCACAACTTGAGCGACGATTTTGTCGTCGATCCGCGCCTGTCTGCGCAATACCAGTTCTCAGAAGATACAAATGCCCGACTCGCTTGGGGCATCTATCACCAATTCCCTCCTCCATTTGATTACAATCCCACCAGCGGCAACCCCAACTTGGGGCCCCAACTCGCCCAACACTGGATAGGTGGCCTGCACCACGAACGCGCCCAATTCCTAGTGCGGCTGGAGGCGTACTATAAACCCTATCACAATCTCGTCATAGATGACCCAGACCTGAATCTTGTAAATGTGGGCAGGGGCCGCGCTTCTGGGGTTGACCTATTTTTTAAATATGGCGGTTTTCTCGATACGCGCTTAAGCGGGTGGCTGGCCTACAGTCTGCTCCGCTCGCGCCGATTGCAGGAGCGACACATAGGGTTTGAGATACGCCGCGAAGAAGCCCCTTCGCCTTTTGACGTCACTCACAATCTGACCCTGGTTACAAAAATGCAGATCTTCAGCAAACTTAGCGGCGGCCTGACGCTGAAATACGCCACCGGCCGCCCCATCACGCCAATCGTCGGTGGCGTCCCCGTGGCCGACAAAAGCTACTACCTGCCCGTGGAAGGACCCGTCGGCTCGGAACGGTTGCCGTCCCTGCAACAGGTAAATGGGCAGTTGAGCTATGTGCATTTCTTTAGCTCTGGGCACCAAGCGGCCCTCTTCGTTGCGGTCAGCAACCTGCTCAACCGCGCCAATGTGCTCGGCTATGAGTACAGCATTGACTATACCCAGCGCCAGCCCCGCACCTCCCTCTTTCATCGGTCCATTTACTTTGGCACCAGTGTTTCCTTGAATTATTAACCTTCACTTTCACTAGAAGAGGCTATTTATGCTACACTTTCTGCGATCACTCGTCTGCCTTGTCTCAGTCGCCCATCCCACCCTCGCCCAATCGGCTGACAGTCTCATCATCAGTGGAAGACAGATGCTACAAGTCGGTAGAAATGCGAGCGACCTCAACGCTATGTATGCTGCCAGAGCGACGTTTGAGCGCACCTTAGCCGACGCAGGTCTGGCTGCGTGGAGTCATTACTATATCGCTTTGGCCGATTACCGCATTGTCGGCCTAGTAGTGGAAGAAAGCAAAGACCAAGCTTCCGAACACCTCAAAACCGCGGTCGAGCACTTGCAGAAGGCTACCGAGATTGATCCGCAAGCAGCCGAAGCTTATGCCTTGCTGTCGAGTGTGTACGGACTACAGGTCGGCTTGAGTCCGATGAAAAGCATGTTCATAGGCCCCAAAGTTGGCAAGGCCATCCAAAAAGCCCAGCAACTGGCCCCCGACAATCCGCGCGTGGTACTGAGCGCGGCCATCAGCGATTTTAATACCCCCAAAATGTTTGGTGGAAGCAAAGAAAAGGGCCTGCAAGGGTTCCAGCGCGCCGCCGAACTCTTTGCCCGAGAAGAGCCGACCGATCCCATGCAGCCAGTATGGGGACACAGCGAAGCCTATGCTTGGATCGGCATCGCGTACCAGAATCAGGGTGAACTGGAGTCGGCGCGAGCGGCCTTTGAAAAGGCGCTGGAAGTCAATCCAGATTTTGGCTGGGTCAAGTACAGGTTGCTGCCCGAATTGGAGAAAGCCAATTCGCCGGATGCGCCGTGAGCAAGCGACTGTCAGGTAAGCTGGGGCTGAGTTGTGGGAAACGCTAACTGGTTTTAGCGGAGGATCTTCTGCCTCGGGGGCGTCTCCGTCCTCGTCCCTGTCCGCGGCCATTGCGTTTGGCACGGATGTCGTCCAAATCGGGCGCAGTACCTTCCCAGTGTGCACGGATGCGATTGGCGTTGAGCAGGCGCTTGAGGTCGCGGAGGTCGCGGTCGCCGACCAAGGTCAGGGCCATGCCCGCCCGGCCCATACGCCCGGCCCGGCCCGTGCGGTGGGTATAGATTTCTGCGTTAAAGGGAAAGTCGTAGTTGATGACGTGGGTGACGTGCGAAAAATCCAAGCCGCGCCCGGCCACGTCCGTGGCGACCATAAAGCGGATCTTCTGCTGGCGGAAGCGGCGGAAGATGGAGGTGCGCCGCTCTTGGTCTAGCCCGCCGTGGATGATGTCAACTGAGCGGACGCGCCTTTGTAGGTCGCGGAACAAGTCGGATGCTTTGTCGCGCGAGTTGCAGAAGATGATGCCCTGCTGGATCTCTTGGTCCTCAATGTAATCGACGAGCGCGTCACTGCGACGGCGGGAGACATGGAGGAAGTGATGGGCGAGTGATTGGGGTGCCCGCTGGTCGCGGTTGAGGTGGATGCGCTTGGGCGACTTGAGGTATTGTTGGGTCAGCCGCTCTATCTCCGGCGGCATGGTCGCAGAAAAAAGCAGGGTTTGGTGTTCTTGCATGATGCAGGACAAGATAAAGTCCACATCTTCGATAAATCCCATCTTGAGCATCTCATCGGCCTCGTCGAGGACCACGGTTTTGACGTGGGTAAGGTCGAGGCTGTGATTCCAGATAAAGTCGATGAGGCGACCGGGCGTGGCCACGAGCACGTGAACGCCGTGGTTGATCTTGGCCTTTTGGATGTCCATGTCAAAGCCACCGTAGATGGCAAACGGCACCACGCCTGAGTGCTTGGCGATTTCATCCACCTCTTGGACGTATTGGAGCGCCAATTCGCGGGTGGGAACCAAGATGAGTACTTGGATGGCGTTGAGCGACGCATCTGTGGCTTGGATTAGGGGAATGGCACAAGCGCCGGTCTTGCCAGAGCCGGTTTCGGCTAGGCCCATGACGTCTTTGCCGGTAATAATGTGAGGGATGGTTTGTTCTTGGATGGGCGTCATTTCTTCGTAGCCCATCTCGTCGAGTGCTCTGAGGATATGAGGTGCTAGATCAAGCTCGGTAAACTGCATAAATCCTATCTATTGGGTTGAAAGGGAGGGAAATGCGTGCGGCGGGCGGGATGCCAGCGAATGCGCGTTAATCATTATAAGTTATAAACTTAGGGAAAAAAGCTAAATGTGCAATAGGCCGCGTTGCGCGGAAGCGGCGGGGGCTTAATTTGTAACTCAAAAGACGAGGAGATAAAAAATGACAGACGTGCGGGTGCGCATTGCCCCTTCGCCGACCGGTCCCATGCATGTAGGGACTGCGTATCAAGCAGTGTTCAACAGGGTGTGGGCGCAGCAAAACAAAGGGCAGTTTGTGCTGCGCATCGAGGATACCGACCAAGCGCGGTCGCACCAGAAGTACGCAGATGAACTTATGGAGTCGCTGTGGTGGTTGGGGTTGAGGTGGGACGAGGGACCCGATGTGGGCGGCCCCTACGGCCCGTATCGGCAGAGCGAGCGCTTGTCTATCTACGCGGAGTACGCCGCGAAATTGGTGGATAGTGGGCACGCCTATCCCTGCTTTTGCACCAGTGAGCGGCTAGCCGCTCTGCGGAAGGAGCAGCAGGAGCGCAAGGAGCATGTCGGCTACGATGGACATTGCCGGGATCTGGCTGCCAAAGAGGTAGAAGCGAAGATACGGGCGGGATGTGCGCACGTGATCCGGCTGAAGATGCCGAAGGAGGGAGCATGTGAAGTCAAGGACATGCTCCGGGGGCCGATCTCCCTAGAGTGGGGGAAGATGGACGACCAGGTGCTGATAAAGTCCGACGGCTTTCCGACCTACCACTTGGCCGTGGTGGTGGACGATCACTTGATGCGGATCAGCCACGTGATTCGGGGGGAGGAGTGGATTACCTCCACGCCCAAGCACCTCAGGCTGTACGAGGCTTTTGGCTGGACGCCGCCGCCGTACATGCACCTGCCATTGCTGCTCAATCCCGATGGCTCCAAGATGTCGAAGCGGCGGAACCCGACCTCGGTGGAGTACTATCGCCGCGCTGGCTACGTGCCGCCGGCCCTGCTCAACTACTTGGCGCTGATGGCCTATCCGCCGGTCGGGGACGAAAAGTTCACCTTGGCGCAGTTGGCAGAGCATTTCGACCCGGCGAAGGTCAATTTGGGCGGCTCCATTTTTGACATAGACAAGCTGGGCTGGCTCAATGGACGCTATCTGCGCGAAGAGCGGACGCCGGAAGCCTTGTTGGCGGAGCTAAAGGGCTGGCTGCTCAACGACGAATACGTCGGGCAGATGCTGCCGTTTATGCAGCAGCGGCTTGAGACGCTGGGGGATTTTGTGCCGCGCGTGGCGTTTTTCTTTGCCCGGCAGGTGGAGCCAAAGGCCGAGGATCTAATCCCGAAAAAGCGGGAGGCCGCCGAGGTGGCGCGGATGCTGCAAACAGCCGTGTGGGCCTTGGACGAGGTGGCGGAGTGGGACAAAGACGGCGTGGCCGAAGCCGTGCGCCGGGTGGCCGCGCATTGGGAGTGGCCAGTCCGCGACGTGACTGTACCGCTTATCGTTGCGCTGACTGGCGAGCGGGTGGGGCCTCCACTGTTTGAATCCGCCGCGCTCTTGGGGCCGGAATTGACGCGGATGCGGCTGTTGGACGCCATGAAGGCGCTGGGTGGACTGTCTAAGAAACAGGCGAGCCGGTTGGAGAAGGATTGGAGGCGGTGAAATTCTTCGGCGGCATGTTAAGGTCCTCCGCGCAGCCGCTTAAAGTGCGCCAGTGCCTGCACGGCGCGCAGGGAGTCGCCGAGCGCCCGGTAGGCCAAGGCCAAGCCGTAATGGGCGCGGGTATAGCTCGAATCTGCCGCTAGGACCGTGCGAAAGTGGCTCAACGCCTCCTCGGCTGCCCCTTCGCGCAGCGCCACTCCCCCGAGGCCGTGGTAGGCGTCCGCATATCTTTCCCGGTGATCGACCGCCGTGGTGAATGCCTTGCGGGCTTGTGCTAGTTCCCCTTTGGCAAAATGGGCATTGCCGAGATTATACCAAGCGAGAGCGTACTTTTCGTCCAGCGCCAGCGCCTGGCGGAAGGCGGCGATGGCCTCGTCCAAGCGGTCGAGGCGGGCGTAGGCATTGCCTAGATTGTGCCAAGCCGGCGCGTGAGTGGGGTTAATCGTTAGCGCGCGCTGGAAGGACGCGGCCGCTTCGCTTGCCACGCCCAGTCGAGCATAGATCCGGCCCAGTTCAAAGAGCGCCATTGCATCGTGCGGGTTGCCGTCCAGTATGGTTTTCCAGCGGAGGATGTCCCCGGAGTACACGTCAATGCGGTTGAAGGCGCGCAGAGCCGCGTTGCTTTCCTCGGCCTTGCCTTGTTTTTGGTAGGTCTGGGATAGGTTGTAATAGGCTTGGGGGTCGAGCATGTCGAGGTGAATGGCGCGGCGCAGGGCTTGGGCCGCTGGCTCGTATTGCCCCAGCTTGGTGCGAGCTACCCCGAGCCAGTTAAATGCCGCAGCGGCCGTTGAATCCGCGGCAATGGCCGCCTCAAAGCTCGCCGCGGCCTCCTCGTACCTTCCCAAGCGGAGGTGTGCCCGTCCCAAGCCGATGCGGGGGGCGACCGCTGTTGGTTGCAAGGTCACGGCCTGTGCGAGGAGTGTGGCGGCCTTTTCGCACTGCCCCAGTTTGAGACAGTACACATCGCCCAGCGCGGTGTACGCCAAGATGTATTTAGAGTCGCTGGCAATAGCCTGTTCCAACGCCGCCGCGGCCTCTTGATACGCACCTTCTTGGCCGAAGGCTGCGCCGATATTGTAGTGCGAGGGAGCGTGGTCCGGCTCGCTTAAAAGCGCCTGTTGGTAGGCTTGGCGAGCTTCCGCAAAGCGTCGCTGACGCAGATAGACGGCCCCCAGCCCCCGGTGCGCGTCTGCACAATCGGTGCATCCCTGCGCGGCCCTTTGGTATGCTTGTGTAGCTTGATCTAATTCGCCTCGCTTAAACAGGATGTTGCCGATCCCCACCTGCGCTCCGGTATGGGTGGAATCCAGCGCCAAGGCTCGGCGAAAGGACTGTAGGGCCTCGGGGTAGCGCGTTTGTTCGTGGTACACCTGGCCGAGCGCGTAATGGGCTTCGGCGTCCGTCGGGTCTTCCGCGACTTGGCGCTGGTAGCGGACCTCCCGCTCGTCTAGGGTCTCTTCGGTAAGTGTACACCCGTTGAGCAGGGCTAGCAGGCAGACGACGGCCCAGTGGTGCGCTCGGGTTCTTTTCCACTGGTTGCGCATGCTCAGCCGGAAGGAGAAGGTTCTTCCACTTGGTGGATTTGGTCGATGGGCACTTGTACGAGCGTCTGCACGATCCCGCTGGGCCAGCGGATTTGGACGCGATTCACCTGTTTGCGCTGGCCCAAGCCGAAGTACACCCGCAGATCGTTTTGCGAGAGATAGCTGCTGCCGCTGCGCACCTCCTCGACCTGCACCAAATCGCCGCTTACCACCCGGATCACCGCCCCAATCCCGTCCCGGTTGCTGACCCGGCCGACGGTTTTAAAGGCGATCCAGTGGTTGCGCTGGCCGTTGTCGTTGCGCAGCAAAAACGCCCGTTGATTGTTGTTGGAGACAAAAGCATCCAGATCGCCGTCGTTGTCGATGTCGGCAAAGGCCGCACCCCGTCCGACTCCGCCTAGGGTCGTAGTCGGTACCAGCGCAAACCGCCCGGTCCCGTCGTTGGCAAAGAGTTGGTCCGGCTGCGGATAGGACGCGGCTTGATCGAATGCCTGCACTTCTGGATGGACGTGGCCATTGGCTAGGTAGAGGTCTAGGTCGCCGTCGTTGTCGTAGTCGAAAAAATCCGTGCCAAACGTTAAAGTCGAAAGCGTAGGCTCACCCAATCCCGACGGAAAGCTCAGGTCGGCAAAGGTGCCGTCGCCGTCGTTGCGATAGAAGCGGCAGCTCTCCCATTGGAAGTTGCAGACCACGAGGTCCAAATCGCCGTCCCGGTCGCAGTCGCCAAAGTCCGTGCCCATGCCGGCCTCGGGGCGAGCGCTCTCGCTGAGTGCTACCCCCGCGCTCAAGCCCACTTCGGCGAATCGCGTTGCGCCGTCGTTGCGGAAGAGGAAATTGGCCTTCATGTCATTGGCTACGTACAGGTCCGCGTCGCCGTCGCCGTCGTAGTCGCCAAAGACGACGCCCAACTGGCGGCCGGCTTCGTTGTACATCCCGGCCGGCCGGGTAATATCGGCGAACTTTCCGCCCCGGTCGTTGCGGAAGAGGGCACCGGATTCTCCTTTGTACTGAGTGGGGGCGCAATAGACCGGGACCGCTCCTTGGTGACACCCTTCGTCGTACGCAAGGTCAACGAAGACGTTGTTGGCCACATAGAGGTCCAGATCGCCGTCGTTGTCGATGTCGGCAAACGCCGCGCTAGTGCTCAGGCGGGGATCGCCGACCCCGGCGTCGGCAGTCTGATCGGCAAAGGTTCCGTCGCCCTGGTTATGATACAGGACGTTGGGGCCGAAGTTGGTCACGTATATATCTACGTGCCCGTCGTTGTCGATGTCCCCGACGCAGGCACCCATGCCATAGCCCGGATGGCCCGTCCGCGTTTGCGCCGTCACATCGGCAAAGGTTCCGTCGCCCCGGTTGCGATAGAACGCGTTAGTGGGGACGTCCTCGGCGGCAAAACCCGGCAGCGGCGCGCTGTTGACTGCATAGAGGTCTTGGTCGCCGTCGTTGTCGTAGTCGAGGAAGGCCGCGCCCGACCCATAGGTTTCCACGTAGTAGTAGCGCCCGCTCGCCCCATTCTGATGGTGGAATTCAATGCCCGCCTCCTGTGCCACCTCTACAAATGCCGGTTCGATCTCCGGGTCTGCTGGCCCGCATCCCGCGCTGCCCACGACGAGCAGCATCCACAAAGACAAAACCGCGGCCACGGGACTAGACGGGAGCGTTGGGGCGAGCATGGGCAACCACGAGGATTGCCCCTACGAATGCGCTGGCAAACAAACAGGTAGGGGCAACCTTTATGGTTGCCCAACATACGAGGGGTGATGTCATGGGCTAGTGGGGCTGGCGTCTAGTCTGCCCAACTGCTCTTCAAACACCACCACTCTATCGGCGTATTGATTCCTGAGCCGGGTGAACAAGGAGTCGAAGAGAGTCTTTTCTTGCCGCTTTTGCACCCACCACCGCGCCCGCGAGGCCGCCTGTGCAAAGGGCGTGGGACGCGGGGGAATGCGCTCCCGCACTTCGAAGATCGAATAACCTTCGTCGAGGGCCACAGGGCCGGTGAGTACTCCTACCGGCGCGGCGACCACTGAGTCGTAGAGGGCACCGAAAACCCGCCGCTCGGAGGGGTGGTTGTGGATGTGGTACTGACCGCTCCTTTCGGCATCCGTGCGGAGCGTGTGGCGGGCGGCCAGCGTTTCTAGGCGTTCGCCAGCGCGGACCCGCTGCAAGAGCTGTTCCGCCTCGGCGCGGGTCGCTACCAGCACTTCCGCCATCTGAATCTCTTCCAGTTCCATGAACATTTGCGGATGGTCGTCGTAGTACTGGCGGGCCATGGCGCTGTCAACTTCGGTCCGCTCTACGACCTCTTCTCTGCGGAGAGCTTCGAGCAGCAGCGATTTTTTCTTGTCTTGCAACCAGGCCGCTATGGTCGAATCTTGGTCCAAGCCTTCCTGCAAGGCCGCTTGATAGACGAGAACTCGCGGCAAGAGGTCCCGGTGGACGAACTCGGCAATCCCGCTGCTGTCGAAGGAGACCGAGCGGATGAACCAATAGGCGTTATAGGTTTCGGCAAAATCCAGCAGCGTTACCTGTCCGCCTTTGAAGCGGCAGAGAATCACTTCCTGCTCTTCGGGAGCCAACAGCATCCCCCGGCCGTCGGACTCGGCCATCCGATCGACGAGCAACCGGATCGCCTCACCATCTAACTGGGCGTCTAGTCGGTCTTTGAGCTGTACAACCAGCTCATCCCAACGGGTGCGAAACTCGTTCCAGTACTGCTCGCGGAGAAAGGCCGCTCGGTAGTGCGTAGGTGCTGGACCTTGGGACAGGACCTTGAAGATCTCGTAGTTTTCCCCCACGAGTAAGGGCTGACTCAAGTCTTCAACCTGTAGGTCGAATATCTGCTCTCCCACTTCTAAAGGCAGACCCATCTCCTCCAAGTTGCCGCGTCCGTACCAGGCATCAATCGCCCCGCCGTGGGCGGCTGTCGGCGCGATAGAATACCTGCGGGCCACCTCGGCGAAATTCCACCCCTGCTCCAAGTCGCGCATGGCCTTTTGGGCTTCTGCTGCGCTGGCGGTGCGGATATGGGCCAAGCGCAACATCCGATTCCACTTGTTCGTCGCAAAATTCTGACGCATACCATCCACGGCGAGATCTACATCCGCGAGGATGGTCCGCACAGCGTACTCATCGACCAGTTTTTTACGCCGTTCCCGGTCCCATCGGCGCACGAACTCCACTGTCTGATCCAGCCG
Organism: Candidatus Latescibacterota bacterium; assembly: GCA_022820485.1. GTDB lineage: Bacteria > Latescibacterota > UBA2968 > UBA8231 > UBA8231. Next base: position 109,850 of record JAJEFJ010000039.1, on the reverse strand, counting down.
CTGCTCCTGCGCCGCAATGAGCATCAGCTTCATGTCGATCATCGTTTGCAAGTAGAAGCGCCACGCCTTGAGGCCCTCTTCGGGATCGCGGTAGTTGGCAGTGGATTCTTCGCGGAACTGGCGCAGGTCTGCGAGTTCGATCTCTTCGTCGCCTATCTTGGCGACCACATCGCCATCTACTTGCGGCCCGCAGCCACTCCACCACAGCGCCGCAAGGACAACTCCCACAACGCGCACCATTAGAGTTCCTCGGCGCGGCGTTGCTTGGCCAAGTACACTTCGCGCGTAAATGGGTAGGCGATGTCGATGGTCTCCACCGGCTGATCGCGGTAGTCGAAGCGCAGCACCATCTCTGGGATCCGCACTTCAAACGCTTCGACATCGTTCGCTAGTGGGGCAAGGGCGATGAAGCCTTCGCGCTCTTGGCCGCTGAAGATCATCTCGTCTTCTGGATACATGGTGCGGGTCAGCAGATCGCGCCGCTCGCGGAAGGGCAGGAAGGTATTGCCGGCATAGCCTATGGCATACGGGGCAAAGTACTCGTCTAGCGCCAGCCGGGTGAAGGCTTGGTAGCGCCGACCATTGGCGCTGGCGATCTCTATGGCGTAGGGATTGAGCCACACTTTGGGGTAGGCGTAGTTCTTGACCTTGAGCAGAAAGACCGTAAAGCGGGTGGGATGCTCCTCTTCCCAGCCCGGCTTCCAGTCGCCATAGGTGTAGGGGTTGACCGGCGCGAGATAGGGGTTGGGGTCGTGAAAGCCCTCCGGCCGCTGCGAATGGCCACTTAGCTGCCGATTGAGCATGGCCACGGTCAGCGGCAACAAGCTCACTTCCAAGCGATTTTTGACGAAGGTGATGCTGTGGTCGTCGCGGACGACGAAATCCGCTCCCGCCAAATTAGTGACCGGCAATATGGGGCCAGCAAAGTGGCGGTAGCCCAATTTGTGCCCGCAGCCTGCGACGAGTAGCGCGGCGCACAGCAGGGCGAAGACGCGGTGAGATGATGTAAGCATGGTGTGGCTTTCTTTGCAAGGTGCTGTTTTTGGGCGGATTTGAAATTTTTACGCGCTACCAGAGCCGAGATAGTCCGCAATATGGAGTTCGTCGTTAATATCGCACTTGTCGGCATCCCATAAAAGCGTCGTGCGGCTTGGATCAATCTCGTACTTTTCGCGTTCATCGGGCGATGCGTGATAGAGCGTCGGAATCCATTGTAGAGGCACGGAGAGAATGCGCCCATCCGTTAATTCAATGTGAATATGCACATCGTCAAAGCGCACGTGGCGAATAGAGGCTTCTTGAGGAAAGGTATATGCAGAAACCGGATATGGGATATCGTACCTTTTCACTTTAATCCGTTCTTCAGTTTGTTCTGCCTCTGTATTCATACCCAATGATCTCTTCTATAAGTTAAGAAGCGGATGCCGACGAACGTGTCAAACATGCACACTGCGCTCTAGTACGCCACCGCCACCGGCTGCAACTGTACCGCTCGCCCCTGATCCGTTTCTACTTCTACACGCGCTAGGTACACGCCTGGGCGGACCAATTGCCCGGCCGCGTCTCGACCGTCCCAGTGGACCGCATGGCGTCCTGCGCCCTGCACACTGGGCGGCGCTTGCCATACCGGTCGGCCGTCGAGGGCGTAGAGGCCGACTTGCACTTGGGACGACTCCCGCACCCGGAAGAGGGTGTATTGTATGGACAACAGATCGTTTATGCCGTCGCCTTGGGGGGTAAACGCGCCGCTGCCCACTTCGACGTCGCCCAACACCCCGCCCGTAGAGGCGGCCGACGCTACGACGAGCAACTGGTTGGAGCCTAGCTCCGCGCTGACATCCCCTCCTTCGACGCGCTGCAACAAGCTCGGCTCGTGGCGGTTGAAGACCTCGCCACCAAATTCGCCGGCCTCGCCGTACAGCACGGCTTCGAGGCCGATGCGCAGTCGCTGGTCGCCGCTCGGGTGCAAGGGGCGCGGCAAGAACACCACAAAGCCGCTTTCTTCGCGCAGCAAGCTATCTGGCTCTACGGCGCTGAGCGGGTCGCCCATCTCCAAATAGCGAAATGTGGCTTCCGCCGGTGCTGAAATGCGCACGGCGTCGCAGCCGATGCGGTCTGCGCTGGCAAATTCCACGCCTAGGTCGTACGTGAACGGGGTTTGCGCGCCCGCTGGTACGCGCACCTGTCCACCTTGGGGATGGGGTTCCTCTGCGAGGACTATCTCGCCGACGACCCGGTCGGCCAACAGGGGCGCGATCTCGATTTGCAGGGAATCGAGGCGGGCAAATTCCCACAGCCCGTCCGTTTCTAACTGGATGCGCAATTGGAAGTACTGGCCCCACGGCAGGCGCGGATGCTGGCCCGAGTCTTCCAACGGCAGCGACCAGAAGCTCCAGTTTTCCAGATCTTCGGCCACCGGACCGCGAAAGCCGACCGCTATGGTCGCGCCGCGCGTTTCTAGCGGTATCAGTCGATCCCATTGCCTCTTGGTCACCTCTATGTGGGCCCCCAGATCGTCAAAGCCGAAATAAGCCGTTGGGGTGTCGTCGCGCCCGGTGCGGATTTCCACTTGGGCGCGGGTTGGGCCGTCGGACGGTAGCAGTTGGTCCCCATCCTTGCGCCATTTGCTTACCGCTAAGCGCACTTGTCCGAAGTTGACTTCCCGTCCCAAATCTATGACCTGCGACTCATAGGTCGCCTGCGGCGCGAAACCCCGACCGTAGATTTCCATCTCGGCAAAGGCCGAGCGCGTGACAATGGGGTCGCCGTACAGGGTAAATCCGTCGGGAATGGCGATTAGGCGGAAGAAGCGGAGGTATTGGGTGGGAAACGCGATTTCGGTCACCACATCGGCATTGCGCTCCTCGTAGCCGAGGGGGATGGCCAGCGGACAGCACGGCCCGTCGCCCCGCCAGACGAACCCGCGCTCTATTTCCTCTTGCATAATGCCGGTCTCGGCTTTGGCGGCCGTTAGACTATAGGACTTGAGGATGTAATTGGGCCTGAAAGGCTCGTCGCTTTCGGGGCTGACGCCTTCGGGAGGAAAAAAGACGAAGCGCTCTACGGGCACTTGGGTACCCAAGTCGATGGTATAGAAAATGCCAGCTAAGTCCCGCCGCTCTATGTAGGTGGTTGGATCCCCATCGACGAAGAGAAAACTTTCCGTGGCTTGGTATAGGGTATTGTGATTGATGTCTGTCCAGAAGCGCGGATGACCGGGGCGAAATTGCGGATCGGTGGGAAAGCGCCAGCGCTGCCAAGGGCCGAGCTGGGGCAAGATGTTTTCGTTCGGGTCGAGCTCAAAGGGCTGGAGGGCGTGGGAAGCGGCTGCGTCGTCTAGCATCAGGCTGAAGTCCACCACATCCGCTGGCGCGACGCCGCCCTGCCCGCCGAGTTGCCACCACTCTTGCGCTGTTCCGGGTCTGCAAATGCCCACCAGCACAACACAGGCCAAAATCGCGCCTTTAAGAATTTCCAGACGGCTTCTCACCGGCCAGCCTCCGCCAGATGCTCTCCATCGCCCCGAACGGGCGACGCAAATGATTAAGGGGAAGGGGCGCACATGCCCCTTCCCCTCATAACAGATTCTACTGAATTGCTACTTGAGGCGTTGGGACATGCTGTTTTTGATGTGGCCCCAAGTGTCGTTTTCCACGTTAGTCTCGGTCGCCGCCAGCGCCCAGAAGTCGGGCATTTGCGAAGCATCGACATCCTGCGACTGGCTGCCGTCGTTGATGTACATGGAGTGCTTGCGTCCACCGCCGGGGCGGTCGGCGTCGAGCGGGCGATAGCCGAGGTGAATCACGTCGTCCTCGGCGAACGTGTGCCGCGTACTCTCGGCTTCGCTCAGCCCCCAGATGTCCCACAGGGCACCCCGCCACTCATAGGTGTACTCAACCGGGCCAACCGTCAGGTTCTCGGCACCCGCTGGCAGGACGGTCCACGCAGCCTCAAAAAACTCTGGTTCCACTCCCCAGAGCAGCTCGGTGGAGTCGATGAACTCTAGCTGGCTGTAGAAGAAGCAGGTCTGGTTGGGCAACAGGGACTCGCCAGCCGGCGGGAAGATGCGCACGTGCCAGCGCTGACCATTGGCGATCTGCTCGAGGTCGGAACCGAGGATATTGCCGCCGAGGTGATCGGCGTCCACGGTGATCTGCAAGCAGTCGTCCTTCCACCACTCTTTGACGGGTGAATCGTACTTGAGGGTGTCATCGACGAAGCGCGCAAAGCCGTACCACTTGTTGTCTGGCTCCGCCGACCAAGCATTGAGGATGGTGAAATCGTAGTCCGACAACTCGACGAAATCGCTGGCCCGGTCGAAGAAATCGGGCTGATTGAGGGCGAGAGCCGGGTCGTACCAACCCCAGTCGTCGTCGTTGCCGTCGATGGTGATGGCGGCCGGATCCGGCACCTGGGGATAAAACACGGTCACGCCTACGTGGGCAAAAGCAGCCGTGCTCAATAGGCACGCCAGCCCAAAAGACAAGGCAAAAAAGCCGAACTTTCTCATGCTATACGCTCCTTGATTGGAAGATATGGAGAAAGGAAAAGGAATATGGGAAGTGTCGTTCAACAAGCTGTGCAACCTCCTTTCAGGATGAGGTGATTTTACATTATAAACAAAAAAATATAGACAGGCGAAACAAATTTGCCGCAAAAAAATCTGTTTTTTGCAGGCGCGACAGCGCGGTTCTGACTTGGTGAGCAGTGGGAACGGGGCGTATATTGTCAGCCGATGGTGCTCGCAGACTTAGGCGGGCTTTTCCCCATTAGGAGATGGATCATGAGGCTGATAACCCTTTGTAGCAGAGGGCCGATCTTGCTGTTGTGGTGCGCGTTTGTACTCTCGGAGTCCACGGCTTTCGCCCAGCTATCGACGGGCTTTCGGCCAGTTGAGGAGCCCGGGATTCGCGGGGTGCGCATCCATCCGGGTGCCTTGGCGCCCAACCGGCGCAAGTGGTACTTGCCGCAGAATCTGTACTACGAATATCAGTGGCGCGGCTGGGAGTACAGCAATTACGCGCGCGACAACTACGAGCGCTACGTCAACATCCTGCTCGAAGGCACTCGCAACTACAACCTCTTCGGCCAGTACATCAATCGCGGCTGGGTTATATACGATTGGACTGAAACCAGCCCCTTGCGCCAAGGCAGCGCCCTTTTGAAGGGCACCCGCTTTGGCCGATGGTTCGACAGCCTCGTCATCTCGTCGGCCAGCCACGGCCAGTTCCACACTTCTCTGACGGTGGGCGACGCCATCCGCACGACGCTCACCCCTTTGACTTTTTCCAAGCCCACGTTCAACGGGTTGCAGTGGGATTTTCTCGCCGATAAGTACGCGCTGACCCTCCTTGGCTCGCGGCTCAACGCGCCGGGGTTTACCGCGCTCAACGAGGCGGGCGGGGCTTCGGCGATCGAAAATACGACCCGCCTGCTCGGGGCGCGCGGCGTGGCCCAAGTGGGCGACTTCGCCAAGCTGGGCCTGACGTGGGTCAATGTATCCAATACCAGCAGTGAGCTAAGCCTCGGCGACAACTCGCTCAAGGGCCTGCTGACCGGCCCGCAGAACACGGGCAATGTCGAACGGGTCATCATCCGCATTGCAGATGATTCGCCTGAATCCGAGGAAACCGGGGCCTCGTTTTTCGTCGATCAGGTGATCATCGACGGAGAGTTGCACCCGGAAATCGTGCCCTTGGTGCGCGGCGGCGTGCGGCGCGAGGGCATTTTGGAGGTGAGCGGCTCGGACGTGATTGAGCTTATCTACGACATTCGCAACGATTTTAGCCCAACCGAAAAAGTGGGCACCTTCCGCGAGGCCAAAAAGCTCGAATTCGAGCTGGTGGTGTCCAACGACTACCGCATAGAGATAGCCTCCAATCTCCAGACTAATGCCCGAGGCGAGCAGGTTTTCTTGCCGGTGGCCCAGGCCCGCGACGAGATCACCGATGGCTCCAACCAGACCTTTGTGCGCTTTGCCTACGGCTTGCCGACCGGGCACGAGGTGATCGGCATGGACCTGGAGCTGATCAACCTCGCCCACTTTGATTTGCGGGCCGAATGGGCCCTCAATCGCCGCTTTCGCCGCTTCCCCAACCAGAATTTTCGCAAGCTAGCCGCGTACAAGGAAACGGCCGAAGCCGGGTACGTCACGGCCTCGTACCAGCGCTACCCCTTCTTTGCGTACGGCGAGGTGTTCACCATAGATCCCGATTACAGCACCACGGCCTTTATCGCCGATCCGGGCGGGGTCATCGACTACGCCAGCGAGACCCAAAACCTCTTTGAGTTTGTCGATGACAACGACGACCAAGACCGCTACACCGACTGGCAGCGCTATCGCCAGAGCCAAGGGTTTGGCGGCCAGGGCGGCTCGCAGGGACGCGACACGGAGATTTTTCCCGGACTAGACGAAAACAACGATTTTATTTCCGACTTCAACCAAAACCAGAACAGCCGCCCGGATTACGTCGAGCCTTTCCTGCGCTATCAGGTCGATCCGCCGGAGTTTCTCTTTGGCATGGACATGAACAACAACACGATCATCGACCGCTTTGAGGACGATCGCCTGCCCGACTACCCCTACGAGCGCGACCATCGCGGGTACAATGCGTACGGGGGCTTAAAAATCACCGAGAGCTCCCGGCTGACCGTTGGTCGGCTCGCCGAGCACCAGCTAAGCAGCGACCGCGAGAGCCGCTCGTTCTACGGGCTGCTGACCTTGGAAAAATCCTATCCGGGATTAGATATATCCCTTTTTGAACACGCCAAACTAGTGGCCGACAATTTGCCCGAAGACCGCATCGTCTGGCGCGACCCCATCGGCCTGACGGACTTTGCCGATCCGCTCGACAACCAAGATACCTTTGTCAACGCCCTGTACTTGCAGGCCCGCTACTTTCGCATCCGCAACCTGAATGTCGAGGGCAAGCTGAAGTACGAGCGCTTCAACCAGCTTGGTGAGCAGGCCAGCCTAAAGCGCGACCGCTCGTTTTTGGGCCTGATCAACAAGGCCGATTACGCCATCCGCCCCAGCGACCGACTCGCCCTCTATCCCAAGTGGAAGAGCATGTACCAGCGAGAAACGCCTACTGCGCTGACCGGCTTGGAGGCCAACGAACTGACCGAGAGCTTTTTCTTTTTGGGCCAGTACGCGCTCCTGCCGAAGACGCACTTGGACTTTGGCGTTGAATTCAGCCTTTTCGAGAACCTAATCGAGCGTCCAGCCGAGGCGTCGCCGAGCTATATCGATGATTTCCGCAGCCTCGTGTTTTCGGCCCTGCTGACCAATGTGTCGTCCTATCAGGGGTACGAGCTGACCATGAACGCGGGCTTCCTGCTAGAGCGCCAATTCTTCGCGGAGCAAACCCAGAAGCAATCAATCGTCTTCGTCCGCATCTTTGCTGCCACCGGCGGGGTATAGTCCTTGCAACCCCCAGCGGCCGGAGTCTTCACGCCCAAGGCGCTGCTGCTCGGCTGCCTGTTCACGTTTTTCGTGGCTGCGGGCGACTCGTATGGGGTTTTCTATCTTCGCGGCTCGTACATGACGCTTGGGACCAGCACGGTCGGTGCCCTGTTCTTGCTCTTCTTTCTCGCTGGCTTAATCAACCCACTGCTCAAGCTAGTCCACCCGCGAGCCGGGCTGAACCGCGGCGAACTCCTGCTCATCTACATAATGATGGTCATGGCCTCGCCCCTGCCGGTGTTTTTTGCTGGCCGGTTCATTGGCACGATCCTCACCCCCTTTTACTTTGCCACGCCGGAAAACGATTGGCACACACTCATCCAACCCCACATAGCCGACTGGTTGGAGCCGCGCGACCTAGCGGTCATGTGGCCTTTTTACGAGGGCTTGGAGCAGGGCCGGTCCATCCCGTGGGCTGGCTGGCTGCCGATGTTCTTGCGCTGGGCACCGTTTGTCTGGGCCTTGTTCTTGGCGATGATTGCCGTGATGGCGATTCTGCGCAAGCAGTGGAACGACTACGAGCGGCTGACCTATCCGCTGGTTCAGGTGCCGATGGCCCTCACCGAACAGGACGCCGGGGGGGATCGCATTGCCCCATTCTTCAAAAACCCGGTGATGTGGACCGGCTTTGCCGTGCCGGCTGTCTGGGGCACCCTGCACGGGCTACACAACTACTTCCCGGAGACCGTGCCCATTGCCACCAATGTCGATCCTATCCACTTCATCTTGCCCATCTTCGACGACCTGTCCGAACTGCAATTCAAATTCCGCTTCAACATTTTGGGCTTTTTCTATTTTCTCAAGACCGAAATCGCCTTCAGTCTGTGGTTTTTCAATCTTTTTGCCAATGCCCTGCGCACCACATTTGCCGTCTTAGGCGTCACTAGTTCGGAGATGCTGGGGGGTGGGCACTCGATCATCGACCCGATCCTCGTCCACCAGTCGATGGGTGGCATGTTGGTGCTGTTTCTATTTGGCCTGTTCGCGGCCCGCAAGCACCTGTGGGTGGTCTGCCGCAAGGCCCTGTGGGGGGATCCAACGGTGGATGACTCCGGCGAAATTCTCTCCTACCGGACGGCTGTGTTCATCTTGGTGGGGAGTAGCGCGGTGATGGTCGCGTGGCTTGCGCTGGCGGGTCTGCCCGTCTGGGTTGCGCTAGCGTTTCTCTTTACCGCCTTCGCGCTTTTTGTGGGGTTTACGCGCCTGATCGCCGAAGGGGGGCTTTCGGACGGTTCGGTGCCGGTCGGCTCGGCGGCCATCGTGGTCTCAGCCGTTGGCTCGTCGGCCATCGGTGCCCAAGGCTTGGTCGTGCTGGCGACGACCTTTTTCTGGACCAATGGGCGCAGTTTCGCCATGACGTCAGCCGCTAACAGCCTCAAATTGGGCGAGGGCTTTGGCGGTTCGAAACGTCCGCTGTTCTGGACGATGCTCTTGGCCATGGCCGTCGGGCTGGTCTCGTCGATGTGGGTGGTTATGGAGCTGGGCTATTCGTACGGGGCGCTCAATCTGAAAATACCCGGAGGTAAACACGGATTCTACGACTATGCTGCTGGCTTGATTCGCACGCCGAGCGAACCGCATCTGTGGGGTTGGATCAACACCGGGATTGGAGCGGGCGTGATGCTGCTTTTGATGCTGGCGCGCTGGTACTACGTCTGGTGGCCCCTCCATCCCCTCGGCTACCCCATTGGGCCGACCGGGATTATGGATCACCTTTGGTTCGATATGTTCTTGGCGTGGCTGATCAAGGTATCGGTGCTGCGCTACGGCGGCGTGGCGCTCTACCGCAAGACGCGCCCCTTTTTCATGGGCATGATTGCCGGGCACATCGTGCCGGGAGGCCTTTTTCTGTTTGTCGATCACTTTACCGGCATGGTCGGCAATGTGATTTTCTGGGGTTGAGGTTTGGGGTGAAAACGGGCTATATTTCGCAGTAAAGTGAGGGAATTGCTTGTGTCCGCATTCAAACTGTTTTTTATCGCTGCTGTCGCGTGGTGGGCCACTGCGGCCGAGGGCGAGGTGCGGCAGTGGGAATTGGGCGGTGCGGGTCGCTCTTGGCAGGACGACGAGCTAAATTCCACGGCCATCAGCTTTGATGCGGCCGGGGCCATTCAGTTGGTGGGTTTTAATCCCAACGATAACATCGTCCGGCAGCTACGATGGACCGAGGGCTTTCCCTTGGACTTCGTCAGTGAGGTGGCCGAGGCGCGGGTGTGGGACAACGTGCCCTTCAAGCAGACGAATGCCCCGCTCGTCGATGGCGATGTGCAGACCTCCAGCGAAAATCGCTTCAAGGAATTCGGGGTGCTGCAAGCGGGCCGGACCTTTTTCTTTGACTTGGGCACGCGCTTTCCCGTCAACCGCATCTCGTTTTTCCCGCGCCCAGAAGGAGCCGACAGCCGCGGGCGGCCCTTTGCCGACGACTTCATTCGCAGCTATAAAATTCAGGTCAGCGACGGCGTGAGCTTCACGCCGGAAAACCTGCCGGTGTACAACCTGCTGACGCAGGTGGATTTCACCACGGAAAGCGTGGCGCAAATTCCCTTCCCCTTGCAATTCGTCCGCTACATCCAGCTCAACGTGACCTCGACCAATCCCTTTGAGATCGCCGAGTTCGAGGTGTACGGAGCGGGCTTTCCGCCGGGAGGGCGCTATCTGTCCAAGATCATCGACTTAGGCGAAGTGGCTAACTTCAGTCGCCTACTGTGGACTGCCGAGACTTTGCGCCAGCAAGAGGACCGCATCGACGTCGAGCCGACGGCCGATGCGAGCGTTTCCATTCGCATGCGCACGGGCCGCGACGATACCCCGCAGGTGTTTCACGAAATCGTCAATGTTTTCACCGGCGATGTGCAGGAAGTTTCAGAAGGAGACTACGGCAGGCTGGGCCTGAACGTGCGCGGCCCGGTCGAAGACGACCAAGTCAACTGGAGCGAGTGGTCGCCGCCCTTTGCCGAGTCCGGTCAGCGAATTGAGCTACCTAGCCCGCGTCGTTTCTTCCAACTCGAAATCGCACTCACCAGCCACTCCATTCTCGACGGCATCCGGGTCAACTCGCTGGCGGTTGAGCACTCCATCCCGCCGTTGGCTCAGCAGCTAATAGGGGAAATCTCCGCGTTGGAAACCCCCCGTCCCTTGGGCAACAAGCCCCGCGTGCCAGCCGGTGCGCTCTCGACTTTTGCCTACGACATCCTCGCCGACATCAGCGAGACGGACGTGGGCTTTGACGCCTTGGAGATCCTCACGCCCTCTAGGCCGCAGTTCAAGGAAATGTTCATCGGCGATCCGCCCGTCGCCACCGCGCCCGACAGCGTAGTCGAGGGCGAGCGGAGCCTGAAGCTGTTCTTTCCCAGCCAACGGCTGACCCATCAATCGCCGAGTGCGTTGCGCGTCGTCTTCGACGCTGAAGTTTTCGTTCAATCCACGTTCTTTCGCGCCCGAGTCTTCGACACCCAAAGCGACGAGTCTCCGCAGCAGGTTCTGCCCGGAGACGCCAATCCCACAGTCCTGACCAATGACCTACGAGTGCTGACCACGGCCGCTTCGGCGCGCAACTTGCTCCCGTTTTTTGCCGTGCAGCCGGCCGTGGTAACGCCCAATGGCGACGGGATCAACGAGCGCGTGCGCATTTCCGGTACTTTGGTCCAGCTCCAGCAACCCGTGCAGTTGACCGTGCGGGTTTTTTCGCTTGGCGGCCAGCGGGTGCGCACCTTGTTTGCCGGCGCGCGCGGTAGCGGCTCTTTTGTTTGGGAATGGGACGGGCGCGACGATAGCGGCAATCCGGTGCCTGTGGGGATCTACCTCGCCGAGGTGACTGCCGACGCCGAGCGCGAGCGCTTCACGCGCCTCGGTGCAGTGGGCGTTGCCTACTAAAAAAGGAGAGGCTATGCAGCGCATTCGTTCGCACCAAACATTCCTCCTATTCGCGGGTTTGAGTTTGGCCGCCCTCGTGCTGGCGGCGTACGCCCAGATTCGGAGCGCCGACCTGGAAGTGTACCGGGTGGATCGCAGGACTGAGTGGCAGCAGTGGACCTTTCCGGCCGGCACCCTCGCATTTTCCCCAACCGGCTCGGTGACTCCCGTCGAATTCAAGGGCGAGCACAACGCTGCCGTCAACGCCGACGAATTCACTCACGAATTGGTGAGCGGCAAAGAGATGCGCGGTGGCGCGTGGAAGGCCGGCACCAATCTCTCAACGGCCGGCCGGGTTATAGACGGCCGCGCTCAGACCTTTTGGCAACCCGACCCGGACGCGCCCTTAGAAGACTGGTGGATCGAGATCAATCTAGGAAGGGCTGTACTCGTATCGGAGATTCGCCTCATTTTTCCCGATCAAGAGGGTGCGCGGCCCTTCCGCGAGTTTCGCGTTTTCGGGTCCGAGGGGCGCCGCGTGACGCGCCAAGACATATTCTCTTTTCACCTGATAGGCGGCACCACCAAGCCCATTGACGAGACTGAGGTGATTTACGATGTGAAGCCGCTGGTGAGGGAGGTGACGCGGGTGCGGGGCGCGCGCGAGGCGGGCACTGCGGACACTACCTATGACCTGCTGCAATTCATCAGGATTTTGGTGGATGCCAAGACGCCGGACGCTGCCCTTGCCGAGGTGGAAGTGTACACGCTCGGGGAAAATATCGCCTTGCAGACCCTAGAGCGCGGCGGCGCGATTCAGGAGCGCTCGGGCCGGGGCTTCCCCTTCAAGATGGCCGACGGCAACGCCAATACCGATTGGGGAGCACGGCGGGAGCGCGGCCAAGATCCCATCGCTTGGGACTGGGACTTGGGCGCGCTGTTTTGGGTGGATCGGATCGTAATGCGCACTTCGGATTTTCTCCTCCGCACCCTGACGTACGGTTCCAACCTGCCCCAGATCCGCACCCACAGCTTGAGCGTTTCCAACGGTCGCCGCACCCTGACGGGCGAGGTCGACCTCGACCAACTCTTCGTCGGTGACACAGATGCCTTACTCGCGTCTTCGACCGAGTTTCCGGGCCAATTGACCTATCTTTTTGAGCCGCGCCCCGTGCGCTTTATCGCGGCCGAATGGGTCGGTGGCGGCGGCTCGCAGACCAGCTTTCAGTACCAGAGCGGCTTTTTGATCGAGACGCTCGTGTTTGCGGTGGGCCACGTGGCTCAAGTGGAGATGAGTTCGGACTTCATCGACTTGGGGAGAATTGCGGGCGACAACCGGGCAAAGGTGATCAAATCTCTGCGCTGGGAAGCCGACCTGCCCCCGGGCGCGCGCATTCAGGCGCGCACCCGCTCGGGCAACGAGCTACAAGAAAATTTTCGCTACTTCCGCAAGGATGGCACCGAAGTAACGGCCGAGCAGTTTGACCAGATGCCAAAGGCGCTGCGGGGCGAGACCCAGAGCACCATCGGCATTGGCGAGGAGTGGAGCGAGTGGAGCAACTTTTACCAGCGCTCCGGCGAGCAGTTCCTCTCCCCTAGTCCGCGCCGTTTCGTCCAAGTCCAGCTCATCCTTAGCTCAGACCGCCCGACTACCGCGCCGACTGTGCGCGCCTTGGAGATCGAATTTACCGACGCCTTCCTCGCGGGAGTCACTGGCGAAGTGCTGCCGCGCACGGCCGAGGCGGGCGTGCGCCAACTTTTTTCGTTCCACATCACGCCGGAGCTAGAGTCGCGCAACCCTGGATTCGATCGCATCCTTCTGCAAACCCCCTCGCCCGCCGATCCCGACGCGCTCGTCCTCACCATCGGCGGTGCCGAAGCCGAGCCGGCCGCGGTGCGCGTCGCGGACGATTCGCTGCTCGTGGAACTGCCGCGCACGGTGCGACGAGAGGAAGTATCGCTGGCTTTCAGCACGGTTGTAGAGCGCAACGCCACGCTCTTCCGGGCGTTCGTCGGCCACGAGCGGCAGCTAGAGGTCTGGCAGCCGGTCGATCCAGTGCGCCGCGCCGCCACGACCGTCTATCTGCCCAGCGTCCCGGATACCGACCGGTTGATCGCCAATCTCTCGGTGCAGTCGTTCATCAGTCCCAACGGAGACGGGATCGGCGACGCCGCGGAAATCCGCTTCCACGTCTTGAAGACGGACGCGCCGGCCCAAGTGCGGATCTACACGCTCGACGGCCGGCTCGTCCGCACCCTTGAGGGCCAGCGCCAGCCCGACCAGTCCTACCTCTACACTTGGGCCGGCCAAGATCAGGACGAGCGCGTAGTCCCCCCCGGTTCGTACCTGTGCCGAGTGGAGGTGGAGGCCCAAGCTGGGGCCGCGAGCCAGCACCGCATCATCAGCGTGGCGTACTAGGCTGCGACGTGTCCGTAATGGACAAAACCTCACATTTTTAGCATACTATGTCCATTAGATGTGGACATTGATGTATATTATTGCGATTACAGGATGCTTGGAACGACCCCATTGCGACAGCAGATTGATCGGGATGTCTTCGATTACCAGCAGTTGGTCACCTGTTTGTCCCAATTTAGCAAGCCGCGCGACAAAATCCGCAGGTTGTTGGCCGCTGGAGAAATCGTGCGCATTAGGAAGGGCTTGTACGCCTTTGGCGAGCTCCTCCGGAGAACACCCATCAGCCGGGAATTACTGGCCAATCTGATCTACGGGCCTTCTTATATCAGTCTAGACTACGCACTGAGCTACTACGGGCTCATACCAGAACGCGTCGAGATGGTCACCTCGGTGACATTGGGACGATCGCGCACCTTCACTACGCCCTTTGGAACCTTTTCCTATCGCCGCTTGAGCCAGAATCGCTACGCCGTTGGGGGCGTTCTAGCAGAGGACGGCGATCTGTCCTTCCTGATTGCTTGCCCAGAAAAGGCGCTGGCGGATAAGGTCTGGGCCGACAAGCGCTTCGACGGAACTCGCTTGTTGAGCTACGGATCGTATTTGTTGGACGACCTGCGGCTGGATCCCGCCCGATTGGCCGTCCTCGATAGCGACCGCCTTGATGCAATAGCGCAAGCCTACGATTCGCGGAAGCTCTATAGGCTTATGCGCTATCTACAGATGCTAAGGGAGCAAAGCCATGCATGAGGCCATTCGCTCCATGCTCGACCGCTACGCGCCCCAAACGCACGACGATTACGTCAATGCGCTGCGGGAGATACTGCAGGAGTTGGCATTGCTCGGCCTCTGGCGCAGCAAGTTTTTTGAGCGTGCCGCCTTCTACGGAGGTACGGCCCTGCGCGTACTCTACGGCCTAGATCGCTATTCCGAGGATATCGACTTCTCGCTGTTGGCACCCGACCCGGGGTTTTCACTTGGGCAATATGGCGAGGCACTCTTGCGCGAGATCGACAGCTTTGGTTTTCACGTCGAGTTTGAGCAAAAAGCGAAGACTCAGCAGACGGCCATCGAATCGGCCTTTCTCAAAGGCCATACGTTCAAACAGTTGCTCGTCATCGAAGCAGACGCCGAACGGCTCCCCGGCCTGCGTCCTGGGTCGGTTCTGAGGATCAAACTTGAGGTGGACACCGATCCGCCCGGCGGCTTTGAGACTGAGAGCCGCTATTTGCTGCGGCCTATTCCGTTTGCGGTGCGCGTTTATAGCCTACCCGATCTGTTCGCTGGCAAGCTACACGCCATCCTGTGTCGGAAGTGGCAGACGCGCGTCAAGGGTCGAGACTGGTACGACTTGGTATGGTACGCTGGCCGTCATCCACAGGTGCGTCTGAGCCATCTGGAGGCGCGCATGAGGCAGTCGGGCGATTATCGGGACGAGACGCCTTTGACGCGGGATCGCCTCATGGAACTCTTGCGCCAAGCGATAGACCAGCTCGATGTTGGTCGTGCGCGGGATGATGTGATGCGGTTCGTGCGCGACCCGCGCACCATCGACATTTGGTCGCGGGATTTCTTCCACGAGGTCGTCCAACGCATTGAAAATGGTACTGAAAGATATGACGATAGCTAGCGACAAGGACGCGCATTGCCGCGCTCCGCTCAGAGCTTTCCTCACAAGTCTTGTCTTGGCCTTCTCCGCGTCTGCCCATGTAGGCGTTACGGTCCCCTTCGTCGAGGTACCCGATCCTGTAGCGATAACGATAGATGGCGACGACGAGGACTGGGCCTTTTTCGATTCTCGCTTGGCGCTAGACCGGGAGGGATTCTTCGACCGCGAATCGGATCACGTCGATGCGGTCGACTTCGACTTCACCATCTACACTGCTTGGAGTCCGCCCCCCGACAATAGCTGGTACTGCTTCGCCCGGATCAGCGACGATACCCTCAAGATCGAAAACGAAGATCCGCTCAAGTGGTGGCAGGACGATACGCTGTCGATTACCGTGGATTCCGACCACTCCGGCGGCAGTATCTACGGATTCACCCGCGAGGAATTAGTCAACGGCCAACGCTACTACGCCCGGGTGCTGCCGTTGAAGCACCCGCGCCTGCCCCACGGCCAAGCTGGATTTCTCGACCAGCACCACGATCCTTTCCTGGAGGAGTTCCTGTGGGCGATGCACAAACCCCACTTCGACATCGCGTGGACAATGCGCCCGCCCGACGCGGCCAACGGCGCTTTGCACGTCGAATATACCTTCGAGTGGAAAGCGGCCCTGTGGGATGTGCTGGGGTCGAGCTTGGAAGAGAGCAAGCGGCACGTTTTCGCGCCGGGGCAGACACTGCACATGGGATTCCGGCTGCTCGATGCTGACCGACCGGGGTCGGGGCGCAAGCACTCGATGTACATCCTCGGCGGACATCAGCATCAGGACCGCAACGCCGACCAGATGCCCGATTTTCGCACCATTACTTTAGATGAGGCGCAAAACTGGCGCATGCCTGCGGAGCAGGATGCGGTACAACCGTCCTCTGTGGACGGTGAGTGAGTTGCGCGGCATACTTAAAAAAGGAGCGATTTGGCGATGATTATCGATACCCACACCCATTTCTACGATCCGTTCAGACCCCAAGGCGTGCCTTGGCCGGAAAAAGACGATGAGATTCTCTATCGACGTGCGCTGCCCGAAGATTACAAGGCCCTAGCCGTGCCCGAAGGCGTAACGGGCACGGTCATGGTCGAGTGCAGCCCGTGGGTTGAGGACAATCAGTGGGTGCTCGACTTGGCTGCCGAGGATCCCTTCATCGTGGGATTGGTCGGCCACCTCGAGCCTGACGACCCGGAGTTTGCCGCTCACTTGGAGCGCTTTGCCGCCGACCCGGTTTTCGTCGGCATCCGCGCCCGTATAGATGCAGCGGAAAGTCACGGTTTGGCTGCCGCTGAAATGCTAGTAGCCCATGATCTGGAACTGGACACGGGTTTACACGAGGGAGTGCCCGCGCTAGCGGAGCGCTTTCCCGAGTTGCGCATCGTCGTAAACCACATCGGCGGCATCCCCATTGACGGCCGGCCGCCCGATCCGGCACGGCTGGAATTGATGCGCCAGGCCGCGGCCCATCCGCAGGTCTATTGCAAGGTGTCGGGGCTGATGGATTTGCGCAGCCAAGTCAAGCCAGCGCCGACGGATGTGGACTTTTACGCCCCGGTGCTCGACGCGCTATGGGATTTGTTCGGGGAGGACCGGCTGATTTACGGCAGCGACTGGCCGGTATCCGACCGCAGCGGCCGCGAGTACGCAGACATACAGCGCTTGGTGATGACGTATTTTACCGCGCGCGGCGAAGAGGCGACGGAGAAATACTTCTGGCGCAATGCCAAAGCCGCCTATAAGTGGATTGACCGCGACGAAGCATAGCGATTCTAGAATTTATTGAAGTGATCGAGTAGTTCATATAGTCAATAGACGACCAAAGCACGGCCTGCTAGGCCGCTATGTGCCCATAATAACGAGTAAAGATGTTTTCGAGGTTTTCCACGAGTTGAGGGGCCGACAGCTCGCGCGCCACCATGAACTGGTTCCACTCGTTCCAGTATTGGCGATACAAGAACGGGTGTGCCCCTTCTAATCCAAAAGAAAATGAGTAGAACTGCTCGGTCTCGGCGAGGATTTGATCTAAGCCTTGTTGGATGCCGGGCAGCGGCATACCAACAAGCGGGCTGATCATCTGGGCCTGTTGCACCATCTGCTCTTGGAACCAACGGCTGTTGACCAAGCGCAGAAATTCCGCCGCCAGCTCGGGCTGGCGGGCCAGAGCGGGGATGCTCTGGGTGTTGACTGTGCCGATCAGGTCGTGCGGATTTCCGCGCCCGCCCTGCACTGTGGGAAAGCGAAAGGCGTACAAAGGAAAGTCCTTCCCGATTACTGCGGTCCGGCCGCTGGTAAACCAACTGCCGACAAAAACGGTCGCCGCTCGCCCCTGCCAGAACAAAAGCTCGGACTCGATGTGGTTGAGGCCAGCAAACCCCTCTGCGAAATATCCCCGATCCAGCATCTGTTCGATCATGCGGGCGGCTTGGAGAAACCCGGGTTCGGTCCACGGGGTCCGGCGCTGGGGATCGCGGAAGGCCTGGCGCACCTTGTCGGCGCCGAGGATGCGCTGGGCTAAGTGATCGAACCACCAGCTCGTGTACCAGTGGATACCGTCTTGGGTAATGGGGACTATACCGGCGCGTTTGAGGCGCTCGCAGTTGTCGATGAACTGGTCCCAAGTCTGCGGATTGAGGTCGGCACCGGCGCGTTGGTACAGCTCGGCGTTGCAATACACCTGGAGGGAAATCACGTTTTGGGGGATGGCGTAAAAGCGGCCTTTGTACGTCAGCGGCCCTCGATAGAGCGGGTCGAGGGTCTCCAGCCAAGTTTTGTCCGGCGTATCCCAAGAGGGCCGCTGGAGATACTCGGTTATATCGAGGACGTGTCCCTGTTCGACGTAAGCGTAAGTCAGGCCGGTCTCGGCCGTGGCAAAGGACATGATGTCCGGCGGGTGTCCCTCCATGACGCGGATCATCAGTTCTTGATAGCCGCCGCCGCCGCCGCTGGCTGGCTCGACTTGGAGTTCTGGGTGCGTCTCGCGGAAGCGCTCTATAGCCCGCCACATGACTTGGTTGATCGGCACTTGGGCCGCGGGCGGCTGGAGGTTGGCGATCTCCAGCACGTTTTCTCCGGGCAGGTAGCGGCCGCAGCCACCGGCGAGGGCCGAAGCGGCCACGTATTTGAGAAAGTCCCTGCGCTCCACGATTAGCCCTTTAATGCGCCGACGGTCAGGCCCTCTGTTATGCGGTTCTGCAACAGGATAAACACCACGATCAGGGGTAGCATGACGATCACCAGACCGGCAAATAACTCGGTCCAGCGCGATTCGGTTGACATGTTCCAGAACAGGGTTTGCAGGCCGCGGGCCAGCGTGTAGAGCTTGCCGGTGCGGAGGAGGATGAGCGACCAGAAAAATTCGTTCCAGTAGTTGATGCAGTTGAAGATGGAAACCGCGATTAGACCGGGCTTGGCGAGGGGCAGCGCGATTGTCCAGAAGGTCCGCCACGGCGAGGCCCCGTCGATCAGCGCGGCCTCTTCCATTTCGGTCGGCAGGGTGCGGAAAAAACCCGTCAGGACAAAGATCGAAAAGGGCAGCCCGGTGGCGATATAGAGCACGATCAAACCAAAGTGACTGTTGGTCAGGTGCAAGTGCCGCATCTGCACAAAGAGCGGAAAGAGGTACAGCATAGGCGGCACCATCATGGCCGACAGGAAGAGATAGAAGGTGAATCGACTGAACCGGAAGGGCACCCGCGATAGGACGTACGCCGCCATGGCCGACACCAGTAGAGTGCCGCTGGTGGCGAGCGCGGTGATGTAGGCTGTGTTAAAAAAGTAGCGGCCAATTTCGGCGTTGTCCCACGCGTACGCGTAATTGCTCCAGCGCAATTCGGCTGGCAAGGACCAAGTGCTGGCGAAGAACTCGGGATTGGTCTTAAAGGAGGTATAGGTCACCCAGAAGAGGGCGATTAGGGAACTCAGGCAATAGCCCCCCATGAACAAGATGGCCAGCAGCTTGGGTAAGCGTTGCATCTCAGTATTCCACGCTCTCGCGGCGCATCAGGCGATTGACTACGAGACTAAACGCCAATACGAAGAAGAACATGACGACCCCCATGGCCGAGGCATAGCCGATGCTCTGCCCCTGAAAGCCGGCCCAATAGATATAGGTTCCCAGCACCTCGATGACATTGGGATAGCCGCGCGTGATGACGAAGATGAGGGCAAAAGCCTGAAAGGCGCCGATGATCCAGAAAATCACCAGAATCTGCACGACGTCCCACAGTAGCGGCAGGGTCACGTGCCAAAATTGCTGCCAAGCATTGGCCCCATCCAGTTCGGCGGATTCGTAAAAACTGAGCGGGATCTTCTGCAGGCCCGCCAAAAATAGGATCACGTAGGTGCCCAGCCCCTGCCAGATCATGGCGACGGCAATGGCTGGCAGGGCGTTGTGGCGGCTGCCCAACCAAGGACGGGTGAGGGAGTCTAGCCCGACGTTGCGCAGGGTTTCGTTGAGCAGGCCGATGACCGGGTTGTAGATGCTGCCCCATAGCACGGCAGTGACCACGACCGAGAGCAGGGTGGGGGCAAAGACGACGAATTTGAGAAAGCCCGCAAAGGGGGGCTTCTTGGAGAGAATGACCGCGAACAGCAGGCTCAGTGGAAAGACGACTAAGAATCCGAGGATGCCGAACAAAAAGACATTTTCTAGGGCCGTGAGAAAGGTGTGATCGGCAAAGGCACGCACAAAATTGGCGAGGCCGATGTACTCTTTTTCCGGCGAGACGCCCGACCAAGAAGTCAGCGAATAGTAGAAGGCGTTGCACACCGGCAGCACAAAGAAGGCGATGTGCAGCACGAGCGCCGGCCCGAGCAGGGGCGCGATCAGCTTGCGAAGTTCGCGTTGGATCACGGCGCGTCCTGCCCGAGTGTTTCGATGTTGTCGTCGAAGAAGACCACTTCGTTTGCGGCGTCGGCGCGCAGCGCTTGCAGCCATTGCCCGAACAATTCGTTCTCGCGGTTGCGCCGCAAGGTGTGTCCGATGCGCTTTTGCACTTCCGCAAAGGGCTGCCGCCCCGCAGCGGCGCGCCCGACAATTTTGGCGATCGAGTACAGGCCGTGGTGTTCTACCGGACCGATGAGCGCGCCGACCTCGGCCTCCATGGCCGCTTTGACCAGCGGCCCAAAGCTCGGCGTCTCGTGCCAATAGAGCTGGTAGAGGCCCGCGGCCTCGCGGCTGCCGTGGCGCACGCTGTGGACGGCCGCGAGCTGGCGCGCGATGTAGGTCTCGGCGAGGTCTGCTGGCTCGGCCGCGTTTGCAATTTCCTCGGCGACTTTTGCCGCGCCCAGTGGGTCGCTGAGACGCTGCTTGAGCCAGCTATATACCGCGAGTTCGTCGTTGAGGTTTTGTAACGCGCTCGCCCCGCGCCCGTTCTTTATTTCGGCGATGAGGGCGATTAGCGGCGCGGCCCGCTGCCGGTCGGCGCGTATCTGGGATAGCAATTCTCGCGCTTGGGTCTCTTCCTCGACCTGTATTTCCACGACCTCTACCATGGACGAAGTTTGGTAACTCTGTGGATGGGCATCGTAGTGAGCGCGCATCTCTTGCTCGGTCACCGGCTTCTGGTTCGCCGTGGCGAGACGTCGCATTGCGCGGATGAGGATTTCTTCCTTTTTGCGCGCGAGCCAGTCGGCGATTGCCGGCTCTTGGTCGATTCCCAAGGCGCGCCCTTGCAGCAGGAGAAGCTGCGGTACCTTTACGTCGCGCTCCAAGTAGGATGCCACCTTCAGGCTGTCTTCTACATACCGACCTTGGCGGATGAACTGCGAGCGGCTCACTGCTTCTCCCAAGCTGATTGCGCCGCCTTGGTACGTGTACAGCGCGGTCGCGGCGTCTGCCTCCGAGAGGTAGAATACCTTCTTATCGCCTTCTTGGGTGCCGCGGTGCAATATGCGCGTGAGCCGGTCCATGCCCTCGGCAACCTCCTGCCATTGGAACTGCTCGGCTAGCGAGTCGATGTACGCCCGCCGCCGCGCCTGCAACCGCTCCCGCATGACGGCCTTGAGGACTTGCGGCCGCATTTGCTCATAGGAAGCCGTGCGCTCGTCGAGGATTTTGAAAATCTCGTACCCCTTGGGAACGGGGAGGATCGCGGATATTGCGCCCTTGGGCAGGCTGAACAAGGAATCGCGCACGGCCGGTATGGCATTGATGCGGCTGTAATAGTACGGCTTTTCCCCGCCGTGCGCTGCGGTGGTGCGGTTTTGCGAAAACTCGTGCGCTACTTCCGCAAAGGCCCGGCCCGTGCGCAGGGCGGCTAGGGCGGCCTCGGCTCGCGCCGGCGTCCGCGCGAAAATGTGGGCGATCTTGAGCTGTCGCTCCCACTCCTGCGCGGCGAATTCGCGCCGCAGTTCTTCTTCGCTGACCGAAACGGCAGGTCGGATATAGCGCTGCTCCATCGCCTGACCCACTTTCAGCCGCAGGGCCACTTCCATGTTTCTTTGCACGCCTGCGCTCTGTTCCACCTTCTGCTTCCGCGCTACGCGCAAGATGAGGGCGCGGTCAACGAGGGATTGCAGGTAGTCGCGCACTTGGTCGCTGCCTTCGGCCGCGCTCTTGGTCCACTCGGGCAGGCCGGCGACAAAACTGCGATAGTCCCGCTCGGTAATCAGCTCAGGGCCGACTTGGGCCAGCGGCCTGTCATCTGGCTCTGGCGATTCACAGGCAAGGACGAGGAGAGGGCAGAGTAGCCAGCGCAAAAACGACAAAGACGCAGCCAGCAAAACGCGGGCGTGATAGTCCAAAAATGGCGCAAATTTTCGCATATTTATTTAACGGACAAGGTTTTTATTTTTTTGAAAATGAGAAATAAATTCCGTACAATGTAAGGTCATAGCAAAAGCACACGCAGAGAAGTTATAGGTTTTTCCAACCTCTTTCCAATGGAGTAAAGCAATGAAGAAACTCGCACTGATTTTCGCTGTCGCGCTCATGGCCACCCCCAGCTGGGCACACCTGCCCGTAGATGTGGTGTTTGTAGCCGTGCAATTCCCAGACGCCAACATCCCCACTGTTGACGGCAACCTCGTCGAGTGGGACGTCATTCCCGATGCCTACTGGATCAACCACGAGCAGCTAACCGAGACCGTGAGAGGCGTAGGAACCGCGTGGGACGCCACCGACCTAGCGCTGCGGGCCATCGTCGGCTGGAACCCCAACACCAACAAGCTCTACGTGATGGAAGATCGGTTCGACGACGCCATCTGGGTCGTCACCGGCTGGGAGCCTATGGAGATGGTTTTCGACGCGGACCACAGCGGCGGCATGTTCAACGTGTGGCCCGACGTAGAAGACCAAGATCAGAAGGATCTGCTGCACGGAGCCCACGCCCAGAACTATGGGTTCAACCAAGGTGGCCCGGGTCTCAACCACTGGGGCAAAGCCCAGTGGATTACTGAGCCGCCCTATGGGCAGTTCGCTAACTCCCAGACCGCCGACGAAGGTGGCGAGGGCTTCTTCCGCGCCGAGTACATGCTGACCCCCTTCGACAACCTGAACTGGAACGGGATTGACCAGAGCACTATCGGTTCCTTGGTCGAGGGCAATATCACGGGCTTCCACTTCACGATCATCGACGACGACGATCTGGAAATCGGCGGCTATGAGGGCTATTGGACTCTGAGCGGGGCCACGGACAGCTACTTCCAGGGCGATTTGCTCTCCGACTTTCTGCTGGCTCCCATCGATCCAGATATCGATTGGGCTTCCCAAGCTACAGCCGAACCCACGGCCGTAGAGGAAATTGGCTGGGGCCGACTCAAATCCACGTTTGCCGAGTAGTTGCTTTATTTCGGCGCGTAGATCGCTTGCCGCCATGCCGGGCTTCCGACCTGGCATGGCGGTTTTTTTATATCTTTTTCGCAGTACCAACCCTAACCAATTAGGAATAACGACTATGAGCGAGCGCGAACCGATTACCCAAGCTCAAGACCACGACCGCCGCATTGGACGGCTAGAAGGCATTGCCGAGCAGTTAGACCGCCGCTTGGACGGCATTGAGCGCCGCATCGACACCGTAGAGCGAGCCATTGCCGAGCTATCCCGGCGCACAGACAGTCAATTTCGTTGGCTGGTTGGCATTCTGTTCGGCGTAGTGGGCTTGCAAGTCACCATCCTATTGAAGGTGCTGAACTGATCTCCCAAAAGGCAATGAGCAGACAGTGCAATGCCTTGGCGTTAGTGGGGCTGCTCGCTGCGGCGGCCCTAGCGACGGAAAACATCGTAGTCGGCGGCGATGGCAGCGGCGCGACTTGGCAGGAGGCGGCCGCAGCCGCACCGGTCATTGATTTCAGCACCCGCGCGGGCTGGATCCAGCCCCGCAGCGTGGCGGAAAACACCAATATTTCCGCAGGGCTTCTCGAGCGCGGCGGCCGGGTGACTTCGCCCAACGCCCAGGCTGTTTTGCGCCTGACCTCAGACGCGCTCAAAGAACGCCTGCACAGCATGGTGGATGGCGATCCAAACACGGCTTTTGAGGCCAAGGACGTGGTGGCCACCGGCATCCTCTTAGTCGTCGATTTAGGCGCTCGGTTTGGCGTCAATCACATTCGCTTCTTTCCCCGCCAAGCCTTCAAGAGCGACTTTATGAAAGGCTATGTGCTCTCCACCAACGATGGCGCATTCGGCGCAGACATCATAGCCGCCTCAGTCGAGAAGCTGCCGGACAAGACCTTGGTAACGGTCATGGCCCAAGACGGCAGCAATAGCCGCGATACCATCGACGTGCGATTCCCCCTGCAATACGTGCGCTATATCCGCTTGGAATCCACGCAGCGGTTCAACTGGGAAATCGACGAACTGGAAATTTTTGGCAGTGGATTCGTGCCCGAGGCGGATTACCTGTCCGAGGTCTTCGACATGGAGCAAGATGCACTGTGGGGCCGGCTGCAATGGGCCACCGAGCAAGTGGGCTTGCCGCAGCGGTCGCGGCTCATCGTGCGCACGCGCAGCGGCAGCAGTCCCTCGCCGGACGACGAGCCCGATAGCTGGAGCCCTTGGTCCACGCCCTATCGGAACAGCGGCGATCCGATCCTCTCGCCGGCACCGCGCCGCTATTTCCAGTTCAGCATGGCGTTTGAGAGCGATGGACTCGAAGATGGCATTGCCGTCGACTCACTCGCTTTTGAGGTCTTTCGCCCGGCCTTGGCGCAGGCGATTGTCGGCGAGATATGGCCACAGGAGGTTCCCGTAGGCGTGGATACGAGTTTCGTCTATACCATCGAAGTGACGGACGCCCAAGGATTCGACCGCTTGGAAATCGACACCCCGGCCCCAGTCCGCGCCCTGCGCGAGTTGCGCGTAGATGACCAAGAGATCGAGTTCAGCGAGGAGTTAGGGGCCAAGGGGCTGCGAGTTAGCTTTGCGCGCCAGACCGGCAATCGCGCCCTGCAAGTGGTTTTCGACACGGCTGTGCTGCGCTATGAGACCGTGTTTACCGGACGCCTGCTCGATACCACGCGAGAAGGCGCGATACCCCAAGTGATCCAAAGCGGCAATGCTGCGCCCAACTTTGCGGGAGACGACCTGAGCGTGCGGGTGCCCTTGAAGGGCCAGCGCTTGGTGTATCAGGTGTCCGCAACGCCGGCGGTGTTCACTCCCAACGGCGACGGAATCAACGATTACACGACGATTACCTACGATCTGCTCTATCTGACGGGCCGTGCACCGGTTGCGCTGCGGATCTACGACTTGGCGCGCAATCAGGTCGCCGAGCTACCGGCCGCTGGCAGCGGGAGCGGGCGGTTCCTGCACCCTTGGGATGGCCGAGATGTACAGGGCGAGCTATTGCTGCCAGGGGTTTACATCTTGCAAGTCGAAGTGGAGACCGACAGTGGCACCGAGCGCAGCAGCAGCGTGGTGACCATTGCCTATTGACGCGGGAAAAAACAAAGGACGACGCACAGTGGCCAGACGGAATTTGCTTTTACTCACAGCCCTGATTGCCGCGGCGACAGTCGGCGATATTGGTGCGCAGGGAAGGGAAGACCACGGCAGTAGGTTGGGGGTGCAGCGGGGCGGCGAGGTCACGTATGAACCCGTGGGGCCGGGAGTGCTTTTCGACGCCTTAGACCCGGCCGTGCGGCGTTGGTACGTGCCCCAAGAGCTATATCAGTTCTACGGCTGGAAGCAATGGGAGTACACCAACTACGCCCGCGACCTGTACCAGCGCTACGTCTCCAGCGACATAGAGGGCGATTATTTTTACGACCTCTATGGGTCTTTTATCAACCGCGGCTGGCTCATCTACGACTGGAGCCAGAATCAGCCCCAGCAGTTTGGCAGCACGATCTTTAAGACCTCTAGGTTTAGCGCGTGGTTCAACCAACTCGTCATTGCCTCCGACCAAAAGGGGCAAAACAACTTGGCCTTGACGATCGGCAGCATGATCCGCACCACGCTGACGCCGATGACGTTCTCCAAGCCGACCTTCGACGGCATCCAGGCCGACTTTCAGTCCGACAAGTACAGCCTGACCGTCTTGATGTCGCGGATTAGCTCTCCGGGACTGGCGCGGAACGTATCTGTTGAAACCACCAATAGTACCAACCTGTTGGGCTTCTACAGCACGACGCAGATCGGCGACTTTGTCGAGGTAGGCGGCCTCTATATCAACGCCCACAACTCGCAAACCCTGTTGGAGAGCTTTGAGGGCAACCCGTGGACCGGCTCGTTGACGGTTGGGCAAAATCTAGAGCACGTCGGGCAGATCTTCATTCGCCTGAGTGATGATTCGCCCGAAGACCGCGAGGGCGGGGCAGCCCTCTTTTCGTGGGACATTATCATTGAATCCGAGACCGAAGTGGCGCGCGAAACAGAAGCAGGCGAGCGCGTCGTCGAGGTCGAGAAAGAGACGGTGCGGGGCAGCCAAATCGGCTTTGAGCCGATCATCGACGGCGGCTTGCAACGCCTCGGATTCCTCGCGGCCGATGGCGCCGAGCGAATCGAAATGACCTACGACTTCCGCTCCCCGTCGTACACCGGCCCGGAGCTTTCCACCATTCGCCGCGCGCAGATCGAGTTGGTGGTGGCCAACGACTACCACATCGAGATGAGTTCGGACCGCCAGCTCAACATACCCGAGGGGCAGCCTGTTTTTCTGACGGTGGAGCGGGCGGCTGGCAACGTCCAGGATGGCTCCAACCTGGGGCTGTTGCGCCTCGACTACGGCTTGCCGACGGGCAACGACATCTACGGGTTTACCTTGGAGGTGCAGGAAGTGCTGGGTTTTGATCTGTACGCGGAATTCGACCGCAGTCGGCACTATCGCAAATACCCGAACCGCGCGTTTTCGACCCACCACACGGCTGCGGATCAAGCCAATGCCTATATGGTCAATCTGTCGAAGAAGAGCTATCCCTATTTCCTCTTTGTCGAGACCTATAGCATGGATTACAACTACGGCACCACTAGCCTGATTGCCTCGCCCTCGGGCGATATCGACTACACCGATCCAACGACCAATTATTACGAGTGGGTTGACGACAACGACGACCAGGACCGCATCCCCGACTGGCAGCGCCTCAACCAGTTTGGGCCGGATTTGCGAATTTTTCCTGGGTGGGACGAAAACCTCGACTTCATCTCTGATTTCAACCAAAATGACAACGAGTTCCGGCCGAATTTCGTCCCCGACTACGAGGAGCCTTTCCTGCGCTACCACGTAGATCGCCCGGAGTTTTTGTTTGGCATGGACATGAACAACAACTTCTGGATCGACCGTTTTGAAAACGACGAGGACCCGGATTATCCATACGACCGCAATCGCCGCGGCTACAATGCGTACGTCGGGATGCACTTCACGCCCGAGTTGCGACTGACCGCCGGCTACAAACGAGAGCGCATGCTATCGGCCAAGAAGCGCGAACAAACCGCGTACGGGATTGTTACGTGGGACAAGGACATCGCCGGTGTAGGTCGGGTCCGCGTCTTCGACATGTTCAAGCGGGTCGAGGATGAGATCGCCGACAATGTCGTCCAGTGGGTACAGCCGACCGGCGCCCCAGGCGCGTTGCAGCGGATAGAAGACCCCTTGGCCGCGCCCAACACCTATATCAATTCTGCATTTGCCAGTTTCGATTACACCAGCATCCCCGGCCTTACTGTCACCAATAAGCTGAAATACGACATCTGGCACCAAAACGAAGTGCAGCCGGACATGCGCGAAAACTTCCAGTTCTTCGGCCTAATCAACAAGGCCGAGTACCGGCGCGAGGTTGGCCGCGTGCTGCTGGCCCCCAAGATCAAGAACGAACATCGCCGCGAAGCTCCGCTGCTGAGCACCGATCCCGTGCGCAAGGAAAACGCCCTGCTCTTGTTCTTGATCGGCGAGGTCGCAATCTTGACCCGCTCCGAACTGAGAGCCGGATTGGAGTACACCATATTCAGCCAGCTTGAAGACGCGGAAAAAGTGCGGGCCTTGGGTCTGTCGCCAGACTACCGAGAGACGGTGCTCGCCATCCAGTACTCCAATACAGGCGCGTATTTAGGGTACAGTTTGACCACCCAGATGGGCCTGCGAGTCAGCCGCATCGACCGCAAGGGAGAAGACGCCTTTACTGGCGCGTCCCAATTTGTGACGGTCTATGCCGGGCTCGACTAAGGTAGCCGACGCCATGAGAAAAAGGACGCTATTAGCCTTCGCGCTCGCCGCGCTTGCGCTGGGAAGGGGCGGGGCCGTGGAGATTTACCGCGTGGGCGGCGAGGACCTGCCCCGCCCGAGCGAGGCCGGAGTGAATTTCCATCAATTGTCTTGGAGCGACTTTGAGGAGGAGCAAAGCCTCGACACAGAGGCCCTCGCCGCTGGAACGCTGCGGCCGATCTTTTTGACGCCGGCGACCAACATTGCCCTCACTAGCCCGGAGCGGAACGGGGGGCCTTACGTGCGGGTAAGCGGGGTCGCGAGCTATTCCATCACCGATCTGTCCAAGAACATGATCGACGCCGATCCGACGACGTTCTGGGAATGGGTGGCAGGCATTCAGAGCCGGTTCACGGGCCAGCGCTACCTAGAGTCGCGGCGCGTTACCATGGACCTCGGCGGCCTGTTTTTTGTCAACAGGGTGCGGGTCGTCGCCGCCGAAAGCGGCCTGTATCCCGATGGGTTGTACGTGAGCGCCGACTTAGGCGTGCAGAAAAAAGACACCGTATCGGGGTATGGCGCTGCCCGCGTCGGCGGCCAGCTCGTCTTTGAGCTACCCGAAAACGTGCAGGACACCATAGATGTGAGCTTTCCCCCGGCCCTCGCTCGCAGCGTGGGGCTGTTGCTCCTCCGCGCGTCGCCCAAGTCCCTGCACATCGGCGAAGTGGAAGTCTATGGCGTAGGCTACGCGCACCAAGCATCGTACGTCAGCCCGTTTATCGACCTCGGCGAGCCGGCCGTGTGGGGTGACATCCGCTGGCGCGGCCGCCAGGATCCTCGCGCTCGCGTCTGGATCCAATCGCGGGCCGGGAAGGATCTCGATCCAAACGTGTATTGGCGCTTCACCGGCCGGGGCGATGAAGTGACGTCGCTCGACGAAGAGGGACAGCCCCTCGACGCTACGGACTACCTCTTTCTCAAACCGGGTGAGGCCGGCGAAATCACCTACGACATTGACAACTGGAGCTTCTGGTCGTCGCCCTATGCGTTTGCCGACAGCAGCGGCACTGCCATAGCCTCGCCCGGTCCCAATTCGGTCTTGCAACTGCGGGTCGATTTTTTGCCCGTAGGCAGTGAGGGCGGTGAGCTAGAGTTCATCGAATTCTCGGCGACCAAGCCGCCGCTCGCCGAGCAGGTGCTAGGCGAAATATATCCCCCCGAGGTTACTCTGGGCGAGATCGCGTCGTTTAGGTATGCCATTCAGCCCATCATCCGCGCGCAGCACTCTGGTTTTGACGGAGTGGAAATCGCCGCGCCCTTTGGCGTGGCTAGCGTGGATTCGGTCCAGGCCACGGGCTTGGACAGCTTCGCCGTGCACATTGCGCCGGATTCGCTGCGCTTTGCGGTTTCCTTGTTTCCCCCGCGCACATCCGGGGATTCCGGCGGAGTGATCGAGGTGTTCTTCCGCGCTCCGGTGCTGCGCTACGGCACGACTTTCCGCGGCTGGGTGAGCGACTCGCAGCGTCCCTTGGAGCTGGCGCAACCTATCAATCGCGGCGATGCGGCCAGCGAGATAGTGAGCGAGGTACTCACGGTCCGCACCTCGATTTCCCGCCGTCTGCTGGACGATATAGAAGTGCGACCGAAGATTGTCACCCCCAATGGCGATGGGATAAACGAGCAGATTAACTTCTCTTTCAAGCTGTTGCAGGTAACCCAAGAGGTACCCTTGCGCCTCGCGGTCTTCGATCTGTCCGGTCGCTCGCTGCGGGTAATCCACGACGGGCAACAGCACAGCGGCGGTCTGCGCTTTTCTTGGGATGGCCGGGACGAGAACGGCGAGCGGGTGCCCCCGGGCCTGTACGTTTATCGCATATCGGTGGAGTCGGAAAAAGGCGGCGATCAGCTAGCGGGAACTGTCGCCGTGGTCTATTAAAAAAGGAGGCCCCTATGGCCAACATCCAAATCCCCATTCGCTACTACAAGGATTATCCCGGCGGGTACGACTACGGGTACGAGACCCTGACCTTAGAGTTCGCTGAGTGCGCCTTTCTGTTGGTGGATGTCGATGGGCGCTCGCCCAATCCAACGACCAAGAACTTCATCGCGCCGGCTTTGCAAGCCGCCCGCAGCAGCGGGATGCTGGTCAATTACGTCCACAACGACCTGCGCCTGGTGGCCGACCCCGGCAACATCGTGGGTGAGATCTGGGGCAAGACCAAGGGCGGAGGCAACGGCATTGCCAGTTGGGCGCGGCAAGAACACAAACCCGAGTACCTCGAATACGTGGCCCCGCGCGAGGGCGAGCGCAATTTCCCCAAGTGGATCTGGAGCGGCTTCCACGACACCTTTTTAGACCAGCACTTGCGCAGCTATGGCATTAAGACGCTGTTCGTCGTTGGCTACAGTCGGCGGGCCTGCTTGCACTACACCTGCGCCGAAGCCGTAGGGCGGAATTATCGCGTCATTCTGTTGCGCGATTGTTCAAATGCCCCCGGTACGATCGAGATGCCAGACACGATAGACGACAGCCTGCCGGAAGGCGGTTGGATCAACCGGATCACGCTGCGCAACTTTGAACATCTGATCGGCTATACCACCACGGCCGAGGAATTTATCGCGGCGTGTCAGCAGGTGGGGGAGGAGAAGGTCGCGTGACTCGGTTGTGGCTTGTTGCTTGCGCCCTGCTGGTCGCTGAGTCGGCGTGGCCCCAAGGATTCCGCCTCGAAGCGGACCGGGTCGCCGTTGACGAGGGCGACTGGGCGGAATGGGAGATAGCCGCAGGTACGGTGCAATTAGGCCCGGAAGGGGTGCGGCCGCACCGCATCCGCGAGCAAATCAACGCCGTGCTAGACGCCCCGAACTTTGTGTCCGCCGAAGGCGTACAGGGCGGAATCCGGGCGGTGGGCACTAACTTGGCTGAGGCCGCGAATCTCATAGACGGCCAAGAGGATACCTTCTGGGAGCCGGATGTAGAAGCGCCTCTCCGCGATTGGTGGGTCGAGGTCGATTTGGGCCGCTTGGTGTGGGCGTGCAAGATCGTGGTAAAATTCGCGCCGGAAGGCATGGGCGATCCTTTCTTGCAGTTCAAGGTGCTCACGTCCAACGGCCTCCCGGCTTTCTCCCAGAGCAAGGCGATCCGCTTTGCGCAGGCCGGTCGCAGCGAAGGTTTGAACAAAACCCAGCGCGTCTTTGAGTTTGATCTGAAGCCCTCGCAGGAAGCGGACGCGGATTTTGTCGGCGACATGTTCCAGTTCGTCCAGATCGTGGCCACAGCCAGCGCGCACGGCCAAGGGCACGAAGTCAGCGAGACCCGCTGGAACAGCTTGCCAGAGGAAGAGCGCGGCGATGTGATCTACTTCTTGCGCGAGTCCTCGGGCGTTTTGCGGCAGATCGACCAAGACCAGCACGCAGCACTGAGCGAGTCGCGCACTGGCCCGATTAAGTACTATCGACGGGAGCGGCCGCGGCTGGCCGAGGTGGAGGTGTGGACCGAGGGCGACAACATCAGTTTGGGCTCGCTGAGCCGGGGCGGGTTGATCGGGGGCACGAGCAACACCGGGACGGAACGCTTGGCCATTGACGGCGACTATAAGACCGTGTGGACCGAGCAAGTCGGCGTCAGCGGCGTCGAGCACATCGACGTGGAGTTCGACCGCGAACTCCTCTTCGATTTGGGGACTTGGTTCTGGATCAGCCGAGTGGTCATCGGCTTTGACCGCGAAAACATCGCCCACGGCTTTACCGGCGCGTTCCCCAACTACGTCATCAACCTCTCGAATGGCCAGCGCAACCCAGACGGCAGCTTGGCCTATGTTGCGCTGACCACGCGAGAAACCGCCGAAGTAGAGCCGGGCCGCTTCAGTGGACTATTCCCCCACATTTTTTATCAGGACAATGCCTTTCCGCTCACTAGGGCGCGCTACTTCAAGATGGATTACCGCGTGCTCATCGTCCCGAATTGGGCCAACTCCGGCATCCGCGAGCTCCAGCTCTACGGCCGCGGTTTTTTGCCGCAGGTGACGCTGCAATCGGCACCTATGGAACTGGGCAGCGATCCGCGCATCCTGTCTTCCATTCACTGGGCAGCCGACGCCCCTCCGGGCACCCAAGTGCAATTTCGCACGCGCACTGGCAACCAGCTCGACGAGGAAATCCACTACTTCACCAACGCCGGAAAAGAGGTGACCGAGGCCAAATATCGCAAGCTGCTCAGCTTTCAGCGCGGCGATTCGACCATCTCGGTGGTTCCCGGTGCCGACTGGAGTTCTTGGAGTCCGTACTATACGGCCACGGGCGCGCCAATTGCTTCGCCAAGCCCACGCCGCTACGCCATAGTAGAGGCCACGCTGCGCTCGGACGATCCCGGCCAAGGAGCGTTGTTGCGCCGGATGCACATCGCGCTGGATTGGCCCTTGGCCAGCCAAGTTATAGGCGAAGTGCAGCCGCGACAGACGCAGCAGCGCGGGGAGCGCACGACCTTCACGCTGTCTTTGCAGCCGCAGTTCCAAGCCGACAATCGCGGCTTCGACCAGGTACTAGTGGTGTTGCCGTCGGGGGCAGCGGTTGATCTGGAGGAGGTGGTTGTGGGCGCGGAGCGCGTGCGCTACGGGCCGGAAGAAGTGACGCGGCTGAAGACCGGGACCGATTCGCTGTGGGTGCAGCTACCCGCACCCGTGGCGGAGGGAGAGGGGTTTGTGGCACTGCAATTTTCGGGTGTGCTCTACCTTGCGAGCAATGCTTTTACAGTCCAAGTCGGGTTGGGCGAAGGCGACGAGCGGGTGTGGCAGCGGGTAGATGCTGATGCCGGTCGCAGTTTGCAGGTGTTGACCCCGTTTAGCGGCGGGCTGTTGGGCGAGGTGATCGCGTCGTCCAATCCGTTTACGCCCAATGGGGACGGGATCAACGACGTAGTGGAATTGGTGTTTCCGGTGTTCGCAATACAAGGTGCCAAAGCGTTGGTACTAGAGGTGTATGGCTTAGACGGCCAGCGCGTGCGGCAGATGGCCCCGGTGGTGACACACGTCGCTGGAGTGCAGCGTTTGACTTGGGACGGGCGGGACGATCAGGGCCGTCTAACGCCGCCGGGCCTGTACCTGTGTCGAGTCGGCATGGAGGTCGATGCCGAAGGCGAGCAAACGACGATTACCAAACTCGTCGCTAGCGTGTACTGATTTGAACCATGGCCGAGGTAAACGGAATTGAAAAAACAGATTCCTCCAGCATACCTCGAATGGGTGAACGAGGAGGAAGGGCAGCAGGATACCGCCGGCATCCCCGCGCGGGGCATCCTGCTCGGCGCAGTGCTCGCCTTGCTGCTCAATGGTTTAGACGCGTACGCGACGACCATCATTCGCGGCTCGTACCTGACTTTAAATTTTAGTACGCCAGCCGCTCTATTCTTTTTCTTTTTTCTAGTACCCGCCAGCGGCCTCGTGTACTGCCTGCGCCGTTCCTTGGCCCTGACCCGGTCCGAACTGATTACCATCTACATCATGTTGGTAGTCGCCTGCTGCATTCCCGGGATGGGGTTTACCCAATTTATCATTCCCTGTCTGGTCGGCTCCACGTACTACGCGACGCCGGAGAATAACTGGGACTTTCTATACAACCAGTACATCCCCACGTGGATGATCCCGCGCGGCGAAAACGTAGTGCGCTACTTCTTTGAGGGGCTGCCCGAGGGGGCTACCATTCCCTGGGCAGCGTGGGTGCTGCCGCTGACCTATTGGTACGGCTTCTTCTTGGCGCTCAGCGCAGCGATGATTTGCACGATGGTCATCCTGCGCAAGCAATGGGTAGATCGGGAGAAGCTGGCATATCCATTGGTGCAGGTGCCGATGGAGATGATTCAGCGCGAGCAAGGGCGGGCTATTGGGCGGGTGTTTTTTACCAATAAGGCGATGTGGTTGGGGTTTGCATTCGCTTTTGTCTTGCTCAGCGTCAATGGACTGCACGCCTATTTCCCGGAAGTACCCGGGATTGCGCGGACGGCGTCGCTCCCTTTGTTCCGCGATACCGTGCGCTTAGACTTGTGGTTCAGCCCGCCGTGGATCGGCTTTTTTTACTTTGTCAACTTGGATATCTCCGCGTCTATTTGGGTATTCTACATCCTGACCACAATGCAACGAGGCGTCTTCAATGTCCTCGGCCTGCAAAGCACCGAGCGGATGGATCTGTACTCGCGGGAGCCGTACCTAGCCCATCAGGGCATGGGGGCGATGATCGTCTTCGTGCTGATCGGATTGTGGGTGTCGCGTGGGCACTTGCAGTCCGTGTGGCGGAAAGCGTGGCACGACGATCCAAGTGTAGAAGATGCCGACGAAATTATGTCGTATCGGCAGGCCACTTTCGGCTTGCTGGCGTCGCTTGGCTTGGTGGGGTTGGGGCTGTGGATGGCTGGGCTGCCGCCGTTGGGCGTGGCGATGTTCATCTTTGGGGCCATGGTGCTGTTTTTGGGCCTGACGCGGGTGGTGGCCGAAGGAGGCATTCCGGCTATGCGCCCCCCCATTATGACCTCGACCTTTGTGATTTCCGGTGCTGGGGCTTCCAGTATAGGGGCGTCTGGTTTGGTGGCCTTGGGGTTTTCGTATGGCTGGCATTCGGAGATCCGCTCGTTTGTCATGTCGTCGGTCGCCAATGGCCTGAAGATGAGCGAGGTGATTAAAGGTGGGAAGCGGCGGCTGTTTTGGGCGGTGATCATCGCCATTGTGGTCAGCTTGGTCGGCTCTTCGTACGTTACCATGGCGTTGGCGTACAAATACGGCGGTATCAACCTCAACGGCTTGTTTTTTGGCTGGGGAGCCGCTACGTACGGCCCCAAGGACATGGCCCCGCGCATTGCGGCAGAATTGACCGGCCCAAGACTCGACTCGTGGTTTTTCATGGGGGTCGGCGGCGGGGTGATGGGCTTGCTGATGTGGGTGCGGCACCATGTGCTGTGGTGGCCCCTCAACCCGCTGGGCTACGCCATCAGCGCAAACTGGAAGACCGGCCATATTTTTGCCAGTGCGCTCATCGCTTGGCTGCTCAAGCTGGTGATCCTCAAGTATGGAGGGCCGCGGCTATACCGAAACCTGCGTCCGTTCTTTCTGGGGCTGATTCTCGGGGAAGTGGTTGCGGCCGGCGCGTGGCTGGTGGCCGATTACATCACCGATCACATGGGCAGTTTTCTGACGCAGATTTGATGAGGGAACATACGCGTGAATAACACATGGTATCGCATTGCTGTTTGCGTCTCTCTCTGTATGTCATCAAGTGCTTTCGCCGCTTCTGTACAAGAGGCGGATTTTGTACTCGTGGCTTTGGAGCAGTTGCGCGACCACATGGAGCGGGACGACAAGGGAACGTTGGACGAGTTCGTCGCGGATGTTAGTACCGCGTCTGGATTGTCCGCTACTGCGAGCCGGGATTCCTTGGTCTCACTATTGAGGAATCTAAAGACGCATTGCAAGAAATCTACGGCCCTCGGCGAACAGCTCTTTGCGCTGCATGGGGAGCATTTTTCTGAGCGCGAGGCCAAGGCGTATTTGGTGCGGGTCGTGGATATGGCCGGCGACCTGTTGAAGACAGAAGAGAATGTTGGGCTGGAACCGCTGATTGCGAGGGCGGCAATCAAAAGTAAATTGCTCAAGTTTCAAGCGTTGGATTATACCGCGGCGCTGCTGGTTCCATTCGTCGGGTCGCCGGTGGTGGAAGAGCTGGCCGAAGAGGAGAGCGCGGTAAACGTCCCAACTGGACCCTTTAAGGTGTTGGTGAGGACTCGCAATAGTGAGGGCTTGTCTGACTGGGTTGATAGACTAGTTGATGCATACGGAGACCTAGGGGATATAGATGATGAAACCTCTGTAGAGGATGCCGCCATCTTTTTTAAGATTTTTAAGGTCTTCCCGCAAAAAAGAATGCAGGCTAAGAGAAAGCTGCTGGCCCTGCATGAGTCGGTTCGACCGGCTCTTTTGGACGAGCTCAAACGGTTCAGCCGCGTCCGCGTCACCACGGATCCTGCGGCCAAGGACATCCGCTATACCTTGGATTACATTGTAAATTCGTACTGGGTTGGCGGACGTTATGATGTCGAACGACATACGCTACAAAGCCGCGTGCATTTGGTGGTACAGGATGTGTTCAAGGACGAAGCGGCGCTGGAGCAGGAACTCATCATTGGGAAGCATTTCATGGCGCAGCTCAAGTCGGACGATGATTCCATTCTCGATGACTTTTACCAAGAAGCGGCTCGTACTGTGGTGCAAGAAGTGTCGCCGTTGTTTGACTGAAAACGCTCATATCCGTCGTTGAGTGCGAAAAGAGATTGATATGCACCGGTCCTCGACCAAAAAGAGACTGGCCGTCTGCCTGTTTCTCTCGGCCCTTCTGCATTTGGCTGTGGTCTTGTTGACTCCTTCCACACCCGATCCGCAACCAGCCCTTCAGGTGGTTTTTCGTCTGCCGCCGCGTGTACTAGAAATGAGGGCCTTTGATCCTACGAAACCCGCTTTGCACGAGCGGCAAATGCAGCGGTTGGTCGTCAAGGCTGCGCCATTGCAGCTTGCTCAGGAACTCGCCGAATCCGTTCCGCTTGGCGAGATTGCAGAGCAACTGCCGCCCGAGGCCCGCTCCGACATGGCGCACTTGGAAAAGAGGATGCAGATAGAGTGGTCTGACTATGGGAATATCGACTCTTTGCTGTTGGCATATATGGCCGAGAAGGAAAACTTTCGCGAGGGCTACGCGCGCTTTCCCCTCGCCAGGATGGGCCCAGGCCGCGACCGGGCCTTGGAGGTGATAGAGCGGGCGATTGAAGCTATGGGCGGTAGGAAGCGCCTACTCGCAATAAAAGAAATGAGCGCGATGGTGTGGATAGAGGTCAACTTAAAAGAGTTAAGAATGCCTTCTTGGCAAGGAGGCGTTCCTCTATCGGTGATTTCAGTGAACCCTTATCTGTATCCGGTGGCGACTTGGCACTACGAAGGATGGGGGAATCACGCGGTATCTACCAAAGAAAAATACAAGGTAGAGGTTTCGTTCGACCCGGCGATCCCCAACCCGTCTTATGTAGGCAAAGATCCCAAGCTACAGCCGAGAATATTCGAGAGTTTGTTTGGCCATCGCTGGATGCGGCTTAGCGGCAACCTGCCCTCTGATCTGGCCGCCATGCGCCTCCGGGGCGAAGAGGTGCGCTGGCATTTCATCGACCGCTTTATGGGCGAGGGCGTGGCCTTGGATTACCTCGGCCAAGAGCGCAGTCGGGACGGGACTTGCCATGAGGTCGTGCTGGTAGATGACCGGAAGTTTGGGCACTATTTCGAGGCGCTGTTTGACTGTCGCACGGCGCTCTTGGCCATGACCAGAGAAAAGCTGACGCCTCAAGAAGAGCAATGGTTCAGGCAAGCCAATCCCAAGGTCCATCCGCCGACTTGGATCACGGTTTACGATCGCTACCAAGAAGTGCAAGGCGTGTTGACACCCCATCGCTGGAAGCGGGCACAGGGGAGGGATGCCATCTCTGTATATTTGCAATGGGCGTATAATGGCGAGGAGCCGTCAACAGCAGAACCCGTTCGATAGGGATATCTCCGCCCTGCCAGACGCCCTTCGACAAGCTCAGGGCGCGGGTTGTCCAGCTCAGGGCGCGGGCGTTCCCTGAGCCTGTCGAAGGGAACGACGAGGTTACATAATCGGGTCCAAGGCTGGATTCCCGCTTGCGCGGGAATGACCCCAGACGAAGCGGGAGGAAACCGCCGAGGCCGGGGATAACGACTGCGTAACGTCAGTACTTAGCAAGGAGGTAGATGCGTGAATAATACATGGTGCCGCATTGCTGTTTGCGTCTTTTTTTGTCTGGCAACGAGTAATTTGGCCGCTTTTGCACAAGAGGCGGATTTTGTGCTCGTGGCTTTGGAACAGTTGCGCGACCGCATGGAGCGGGACGACAAGGGAACGTTGGATGAGTTCGTCGCGGACGTCAGTGCCGCGTCAGGATTGTCGGCTGCTGTGAGTAGGGATTCTTTGGTTTCGCTGTTGCGGGATTTAAAGACGCATTGCAAGAAATCCACGGCCCTCGGCGAACAGCTTTTTGCGCTACACGGGGAACATTTTTCTGAGCGCGAGGCCAAGGCGTATTTGGTGCGGGTGGTGGATATGGCTGGAGACCTATTGAAGAAAGAAGAGAATGTTG
This sequence comes from Candidatus Latescibacterota bacterium, assembly GCA_022820485.1. Lineage (GTDB taxonomy): Bacteria > Latescibacterota > UBA2968 > UBA8231 > UBA8231. The sequence goes on along the minus strand of JAJEFJ010000039.1, from coordinate 71,713 downwards.
GGCTGGAGCCGCTGATTGCCAAAGCGGCGAGCAAAAGTAAATTGCTCAAGTTTCAAGCGTTGGATTATACCGCGGCGCTGCTGGTTCCATGCGTCGGGTCGCCGGTGGCGGAAGAGCTGGTTGAGGCGGAGAGCACAGTAAACGTCCCGACAGGAACCTTTAAGGTGTTGGTGAGGACGCGTAACAGTAATGCCTTACAGGCCAGTACAGTTATCAAGCCAGGCCGCACCCGTAGCATGATGGTTCGCAGTCAAATTTTTATAGACGATAGAACCTTTTCTAAGATATTCAAGACCGCTTCGAGTCAGGAGGATATACAAAAGAAAAAGCTCCTTGCACAGCATGAGTCCATTCGAGCGTCCCTGCTGGACGAACTCAAACAGTTCCGCCGCGTCCATTGGACCACGGATCCCGCATCTATCGAGGACGCCCGCTATACCTTGGATTACGTGGCAGACTCTTACTCAGTCGGCAAGGCTCCTGACCAGCAACAATTCAAGCTAGGCACTGCTATGCTGTTGGTAATGAAGGACATGCTTGAGGACAAAGAGGTGTTGAATAAGTGGCTCGTCGTTAATGCGGCCTTTGAGATGGACAAAGCACCGATTCTCGATGATTTTTACCAAGAAGTAGCCAGCACTGTGGCGCAAGAAGTGTTCGACTGTTTGCTTGAAAACGGTCGTCTGCGTCGCTGAGCGCGAAAGGAGATTGCTATGCAGTGGTCCACAACCGAAACCAAGAGAGTGGCTGTCTGCCTATTCCTCTCGGTCCTTCTGCATTTGGCTGTGGTCTTGTTGACTCCTTCCACACCCGATCCGCAACCAGCCCTTCAGGTGGTTTTTCGTCCGCCGCCGCGCACACTGGAAACGAGGTCCTTCGATCCGACGAAACCCGCTTTGCACGAGCGGCAAATGCAGCGGTTGGTCGTCAAGGCTGCGCCATTGCAGCTCTCACAGGAACCCGTCGCATCCGTTCCTCTTGACGAGATTGCAGAGCAATTGCCGCCCGAGGCACGCTCCGCCTTGGCTCACTTGGAAAAGAGGATACAGATAGAGCGGTCTGGCGATGTGAATATCGACTCCTTGCTCTTGGCGTTCGTGGCCGCCGAAGGGAACTTTCGCGAGGACTACGCGCGCTTTCCCCTCGCCAAGATGGGCGCAGACCGCGACCGGGCCTTGGAAGTAGTAGAGCGGGCGATTGAAGCTATGGGTGGTAGGCAACGCCTGCTTGGGATACGAGCAATGAGCGCGATGGTGTGGTTAGAGTCCAGTGTAAGAGATTTGAAAAAGCCTTCTTGCCAAGGTGGTGTTTGCCTATCGGCGATTCCAGTGACCCCTTATCTGTATCCGGTGGCGACTTGGCACTACGAGGGATGGGGAGATCGCGCAGTCGCCACTAAAGAAAAATACAAGGTAGAGGTTTCGTTCGACCCTGCGGTCTCCAATCCATCTTATGTGAGCAAGAATCCTTCCATCCGGGAGCGGGGTACATTTGAGGCGCTCTTTGAAGATCGCTGGGCGCGGTATAGAGACATCCTGCCTCCTCATTTGACCGCCATGCGCCGCCGAGGTGAAGAGGTCCGTTGGCATTTTATTGACCGCTTCTTAGGCGAGGGCGTGGCTTTGGATTATCTCGAGCAAGAGCGCCATAAGGACGGGGCTTGCCATGAGGCCGTGCTGGTCGATGACCGGAAGTTCGGGCATTATTTCGAGGCGCTCTTTGACTGTCGCACCGCGCTCTTGGCCGAGACCAGAGAGAAGCTAACGCCCCAAGAAGAGCAATGGTTTAGGCAGGCCAATCCCGGCGTTCTGCCGCCGACTTGGATCACTGCTTACAATCGCTACCAAGAAGTGCAAGGCGTGTTGACGCCCCATTGCTGGGAACGGACGCTGGATGTGCCGGGGGGGCGTATCAGCAAAAGACACTCGACCAGCCATATACACTTGCAGTGGGCGTATAATGGCGCGGAGTTGTCAACAGCCGAACCCACCCTCTGATCCTCACAGTGCAAAAGCTAGGGCGATGAAAATACGCGATAATGTGAGCGGCGTCCCCGGTATTATCGTATATCTACTGTCGCGCACTTAGCAAGGAGGTAGATGCGTGAATAACGTACGGTGTCGCATTGCGGTTTGCGTCTTTTTCTACATGGCAGCGAGTGCTTTGGCCGCTGCTGTACAAGAAACGGATTTTGTACGCGTGGCTTTGGAGCAGTTACGTGACCGCATGGAGCAGGACGACAAGGGAACGTTGGACGAGTTCGTCGCGGACGTCAGCACGGCGTCTGGATTGTCGGCTGCCGCGAGCCGGGATTCTTTGGTCTCACTGTTGCGGGACCTAAAGACGCATTGTAAGAAGTCCACGGCCCTCGGCGAACAGCTCTTTGCGCTACACGGCGAACATTTTTCTGAGCGCGAGGCCAAGGCGTATTTGGTGCGGGTCGTGGATATGGCTGGCGACCTATTAAAGAAAGAAGAGAATGTTGGGCTGGAGCCGCTGATTGCCAAAGCGGCGAGCAAAAGCAAGCTGCTCAAATTTCAAGCGTTGGATTATACCGCGGCGCTGCTGGTTCCATTCGTGGGGTCGCCGGTGGTGGAAGAGCTGGTCGAGGAAGAGAGCGCAGTAAACGCCCCGACAGGAACCTTTAAGGTGTTGGTGAGGACGCGCAATAGTGAGGGCTTGTCTGAACAGGTTGATCGACTAGTTGAAAATGGATCTTCATCCAATGCCAGTTTTTTCAGGGTATTTAAGGTTTCTGTGCGCCCAAAAATGAAGGCTAAGAGAGAAATACTAGCCCTGCATGAGTCGGTGCGACCTGCCATCTTGGATGAGCTCATTAAACGGTTCGACCGCGTCCGCGTCACCACGAATCCCTCGGCCAAGGACATTCGCTACACCTTGGATTACATTGTACATGCGTACTGGGTTGGCATCTATGGTTTTAATACCGACCGACGTGCGCTGGAGAGCTACGTGCTGTTGGTAGTGAAGGATATGCTGAAGGGCGAAACGGTGCTGGAGCAGGAACTCAACATCAGGAGGGACTTCATGCCGGAGCTCGTACCGGAAGACGAGTCTATCCTCGATGATTTTTATCAAGAAGCAGCTCGCAGTGTGGCACAAGAAGTTTCGTCGTTGTTTGACTGAAACGCTTTCAACAGCCGAACCCACCCTCTGATCTTCACAATGCAAAAGGAAGGTTAATGCGATGAAAATACGTGATATTGACACCATTCTGATCGACTCGCCGGGCCGCAAATGGACGATTGTGCGGGTCTTTACGGACCAGGGCCTCGTGGGTTTGGGCGAGGCCACGTATTCCAACAAGGAGCCGGTGGTAGTTGCCGCCATTGAGCATCTCAAACAGGAGCTGATCGGCGAAGACCCGGCGCGCATCGAGTACTTGTGGCACAAGCTCTATCTGCGCTCCTCGCTGAGCTGCATCTGGCGCATGGCGGGTCCTGTGTGGATGAGCGCCATGAGCGGCATTGACCAAGCCCTGTGGGACATCAAGGGCAAGGTGGCGAATCTGCCGGTGGTCGAACTGTTGGGCGGCAAGTTCCGCGATCGGGTCGAGGTCTATACGCACTTTGGTGGTGCCACGCCCGAGGATTCGGCGAAAATGGCGCGGGAAAAGGTGGACGAGGGGTACACCGCGCTCAAGGGCGGAGCGCGGTCGCGGGGTAGGGCCGACTTTGGTCAGTACGCGGACGACGGCCATCCGGCAGAGACGGCAGCGCACTTTGCCGCGGTGCGAGAAGCGGTGGGGCCGGATGTCAAGCTGTTGATCGATTGCCACGGCCGCTTCACCGTGGCCCAGTGCATCCGCTTGGCCCGCGCCATAGAGTCGTCCGACCTGTACGTGTTTGAAGACCCGGTGCCGCCGGATGACCTGAACGCCTATCCAAAAGTGCGGCGGGAAATTTCCATTCCGGTCATGGGCAGCGAGCGGCTGAACACCAAGAGCCACTACCGCCAATTGTTGGACCTAGACGGCATCGACGTGGCGCAGCCCGACCTGATGTACGCCGGCGGGATCACCGAGGTGCGCAAAATCGCGGCCATTGCCGATACCTTTCACGTCCCCATCTCGCCGCACAACACCAAAGGCCCGGTCGGCATTATAGCGGCCGCGCATTTGATGGCTTCCATACCGAATGTGGCTCCCATGGAGTTCGTCACCGGCATTGAGTGGCGGGACGAGATCATTACCGAGCCGCTGCGGGTGGAGGACAGTTGCATCGTGCTGCCGGACGGGCCGGGTTTTGGGGTTGAACTGGACATGGATGGGGTGGAAAAGCACTGCTGGCGCGTGGGCGATCCACATTGAATTGGAAATTGATGTGCGCGCGTCTCGTGCGTAGGGGTGGTTCGCGAACCGCCCCTACTACCATGAAAGGCGTTGCGATTGTGGGCACAACCCTGCTGACGGCAGCGGCGGCGTGGTGCCAAGCGTACCAACTCGACGAGAAAGGGTTGCACGTCGCTCCGGAGCACTGGCCGGAGTGGGGTTTTCCGCCGGGCAGCTTGGAATTCAGCGACGACGGCGTCCGGCCCGCATTTGTCCGCGAGCAGGTCAACGCCGCCTTGGACGCTAGCGCGTTCACCTATGGGGATGGGGTGCAGGGTGGCATCCGCAGTGCTGGAACCGGCCTCGCGGGGGCTGCCAACATCCTAGATGGTCGGGAGGATACCTTCTGGGAACCGGACTTGGCGGACCCGCTCGACAAGTGGTGGGTCGAAATCGACTTGGGGCGGCTGGTGTGGGCGCAGAAGGTGGTGGTGAAATTCGCCGTTGAGGGCCAAGGTGATCCATTCCTCCAGTTCAAGGTGCTCACGGCCAACGGCGATCCCGCCTTCCTGCAAAGCGAGTCCTTCAGCTACCTGCCCGCTGGCCACAGCGAGGGATTAAACAAATCGCAGCGCGTCTATGAGTTTGAGTTACAGCCTACCCGCGAAGTGGACCCGGGGCTTACCGGTCGTCTGATTCAGTTTCTCCAGGTGGTGGCGACGGCCAGCGATTTGGGCCAAGCCGAGCAGATCAGTGCCGCGCGCTGGAGCAGGCTGCCGGAGGAAGAGCGCGGCGATGTGCTCTACTTTCGCCGCGAGTCGAGCGGCGTTTTGCGGCCAATAGACCAAGCGACATACGAGGCTATTGAGGCGGAATGGCAAGGCCCGGTCGAATACTATCGCCGAGAGCGGCCGCGGCTGACCCAAGTCGAGGTGTGGACCATGGGCGACAACATTAGCCTTGGTGCCCTAGGTCGCGGCGGGGAAATTATCGGCTACGGCAATTTGGGCGCGGAAAAGCTAACTGTAGATGGCGAGTGGGGCTCCTTCTGGAGTGTGGAAGTGGGCTTTAGCGGCAACGATCCAGCGGTTGTATTTCAGGACCCGCATCGCAATATCTATTTCGACTTGGGAACCTGGTACTGGGTCAACCGTGTCGCCATCGTCTTTGGCGATAGGTATAGCCGAGCGTTTCCCAATTACGGGATCGCGCTTTCCGACGGCAGCCGCGCACCGGACGGCAGCTTGAGCTACGTCGCGTTGACGGCGCGCGGCTTGGAAGGTGGGGAAGGAACCGCGCATCGCAATATTCTCTTTCAGGACAATGTGTTTCCGCTGACCAAGGCGCGTTACTTCAGGATGAACTACACCTTGGTCAAGGGGTCGGCCCGCCCGGCCATCCGCGAGATACAGCTATACGGACGCGGCTTCCTCCCCGAGGTATCGCTCACGTCTGAGCCGATCGAATTGGGGCGCGCCGCTCGCATCCTGTCGGCCATGCAGTGGACGGCTAGCACTCCGCCCGGCACCCGAGTGCGCGTCCGCACCCGCAGCGGGAATCAACTCGACCAGCACATCCGCTACTTCTCGAACACGGGCCAAGAAGTGACCGAGGCCAAGTACCGCAAACTGCTCAGTTTTCAGCGCGGCGATTCGACTATCACTATCATTCCCGGTGCGGATTGGAGCCCGTGGAGTCTGCCTTATTCGGTCTCGGGCGCGCCCATCACCTCGCCGAGTCCGCGCCGCTACGTGATGGTTGAGGCTACCCTGCGCTCGGACAATCCAGACGCGGCCGCGTTCCTACGCTCTCTGCGCCTCGCGCTAGACGCGCCCCTCGCCAGCCAAATTCTCGGCGAGATCGCCCCCAACAAAGCGTCCCAGCGCGGGCAGCCGCAGACGTTTACCTTGCTCTTGCGGCCCGCGTTCGAGGATGGCAACAGCGGGTTCGACCAAGTGCTGGTGGAGCTGCCGCCGGGCGCGGAGATGGACCTGATTGACGGGGCCGTGGGCGCGGAGCAGTACGGACGCGATCAGCTAGAGCGGGTGCCGACTGGCTCAGATTCGCTGTGGGTGCGTCTGCCTGCGCTAGTCGAGCAGGGGCAGGCTGTCGTGTCGTTGCGCTTTGCCGGTGCGCTCTACTTGGTGAGCAATGCCTTTGCGGTACAGGTCGGACGCGGCCAAGGGGCCGACCAAGTGTGGCAGCGGGTAGATAGCGGGGTCAATGCGGGCCGCGGTCTGACCGTGTTTACGCCTTTTACCAAAGCCGTTTTAGGAGAGGTGGCCGCGTCGTCGAATCCGTTTACTCCCAATGGGGACGGGATCAACGACGAGGTGGAATTGGTCTTTCCGGTGTTCCAAGTGCAGGGCGCTAAGGCGTTGATTCTGGAGGTCTATGGCTTGGATGGCCAATCGGTGCAGCGCGTTGAGCAGGCGGTCGCGACCGCCGCAGGAGTTCAAAGGCTGACTTGGGATGGCCGTGATCGACAGGGCCGGCTGCTGCCGCCGGGACTGTATTTGTGTCGCGTCGGCGTGGAAGTAGATGCCGAGGGCGAGCAAACGACAAGCACCAAACTCGTCGCCAGTGTGTACTAGGTAGCTATCTTATATGCCTTGTGGCCGTCCGATATCCTATTGACTGTTACAAGAGGTGCCTCTGCACCTAAATGCTAGCGATTGAGATAGCTTCTAGTGTCTGCATTTTCCGCAAATATAACCGGCGGCCTCTGCGTCCTGTGGACCTGCTGCGCCGCGGCCGAGCCGCTTGCGCCCTTCGTTGATGTTGCCGCTGAACTCGGCCTGACCCGCGTCCACACGAGCGGCAGCTTGGCAAAGGGCTATATCCCCGAGGCCAAAGGCGGCGGCTCGGCTGCGCTCGATTTTGATTGCGATGGCGATCAGGATCTGTACTGGGTTAATGGCAAAGGCGGCGGCCACGCGCTTTTCCGCAACGATGGTCTGGCTGGCTTTGTCGATGTGGGTGAGGCGCTTGGGGCCGCGGGCCGTGGATGGGGCATGGGCGCGACTAGCGCGGACTTTGACAACGATGGGGACCAAGACCTGTACGCGACCCAGTTGCGGGAGAATTTGCTCTACCGCAACGATGGCGATCGCTTTGTCGATATGGCCGCAGCGGCTGGCGTGGCCACGCCCTATTGGAGCACAGGTGCGGCTTGGGCCGACTACGACCGCGACGGCGACCTCGACCTATACGTGGCGAGCTATGCGGTATTCGATTCGACTGAGGTTGAACGCTTGGGGGCGCAGTGGAAGGGGGTAGAGGTCTTCGTCGGCCCGAGGGGATTGATGGGGGCTGCGGATGTGTTCTATCGCAACGACGGCGACGAGTTTGCCGACATCACTGCTTGGGCGCGCCTCAACCACCCTTCCCCAGGCTACGGCTTGGGCGTCCTGTTTGCGGACGCGGACGCCGACGGCTGGCCCGATTTGTTCGTGGCCAACGATTCTAGTCCGAACTTTTTCTATCGCAATCGCGGCGATGGCCGCTTTAGCGACCGCTCCCTTCCGGCCCGCTTGGCCTATGGCCGCAGCGGACAAATCCAAGCGAGCATGGGGATAACTTGGGGCGACTACGACAACGACGGCCACCCCGATTTGCTCGCTACGCATTTTGAAGACGAGTACAATACCCTTTATCGCAACGAAGGCGATGGCACCTTTGCGGATGTCAGCGCGGAAGCTGCTTTGGCGCGTGCGGGATGGGCGCACGTGGGATTTGGCGCGGGTTTTTTCGACTATGACCACGATGGCGACCTCGATCTGTGGGTGGCCAATGGCCACGTGTATCCGCAGATCGACCGCGCCGGCAGCGGCAGTGCGTACGCCCAGCCCAATCATCTTTTTGCCAATGTTGGCGACGGAACGTTTACGCAGGTCGCGCTCGGCGCCGAGGTGCCCCGGGTCAGCCGGGGAGCCAATGTGTTCGACTTTGACAACGACGGCGATTTGGATGTTTTCGTGGCCAATCTCGACGATCGGCCCTCGCTGTTGCGCAACGATGTGGGCAACCGGCGGAATTGGCTGGGTCTGCGCTTGGTTGGTACGCGCGGCAACCGCGATGGCATTGGCGCTCGAGCGCGACTGGTCGCTGGCAAGCGGACGCAGACCCGCGACCTCATCTGCGGCAGCAGTTTCCTCTCCAGCGAGGATCGCCGCCTCCACTTCGGGCTGGGGCGCGTCGAGCGGGTCGATACGCTCGAAGTGCGCTGGCCCGACCAGCAGCGAGAAGTTTTTACCGACCTGCCGGTCAATCGGTACTTGACGATAGAAGAGGGAAATAGCGATAAGTAGGGGGCGGTTTCAAACCGCCCCCTACGTGCGCCGGCATGACAAACGCTACGTAACGTCAGCTAATCCCAGGAGTAAAGAAACATGCGCTTCTTAAACATTTGTCCATTAATCGCGGCACTGTTAGCTGCTAGCCCGGCGACCGCCGAGTTGTCGCTCCACCAGCTCAGCGACGCGGTGTATGTGTTACAAGGCGGTGGCGGCAATGTGGGGGTTTGCGTCGGCGACGACGGCATTCTTTTGGTAGATGCCAAATTGGCGTCGCAGACCGACGCGGTGCGCGCCGCGCTCGCCCGTTTTGACGGTCAGCCCCAGTACATCTTCAACACGCATTTCCACAGCGACCACATCGGCGGCAACCGCGTCTTTGGTCAGCACGCGACGATTTTGGCTCACGCCAATGTCCGCAAACGCTTGGCGACAGGCGGTGAATTTGGCAAGCGGCACATTGAGCCCGAGCCAGCAGTTGCCTTGCCAGAGATTGCGTTTGAGCAGTCGGCATCCGTGTTCTTCAACGGCGAGGAAATCCGCGCCGTTCACTTTCCCCGCGCCCATACCGACGGGGACATCGCCGTATTCTTCGTCAACGCCCAGATCGCCCATCTCGGCGACCTGTTCTTCAACGGCATCTTCCCCTTTGTCGATCTAGAGTACGGCGGCGACGTCGAGACCCTGACGCAACACATCGCCACGCTCATCGAGCAACTTCCCACAGATGCCAAAATCATCCCCGGCCACGGTCCGGTCGCCACGCTCGACGACCTGAAGACCTATCATCGCATGTTGGTGGAAACTACGGATAGCGTGCGCACGCGCCGGAGCGCGGGCATGTCCCTCGATCAGATCAGCGCCGAGGGTCTCGATCCTCAATGGGCCTCGTGGGAGTGGTCTTTCGTGCCAGCGCATCGCTGGATCGAAACGGTCTATTGGAGCTTGGAAGCGGGGGGAGGGAGCGATTGATGAGAAGTTGTGGATGCGCTCTACGCCGAGGGTTTCTCCGAGAAAAATCCGGCTATCCAGCCTCTTCTGCCGCTCTTGACAGCGAGGGAGGGGCGTTCCATAATTAGGCGCGAACTCAGCGATCACTTCTTACAAGCGAGGAGGTTTTTCCTTGAAAGATTTTGCATACTGCGCCCCCAGCACGTTGCGCGAGGCCGTGGCCCTCAAGGCCGAAAAGGGCGAGGCCGCCCGCGTCCTTGCTGGCGGCACCGATTTGCTCGTCCAGTTGCGCGGGAAGCGTTTTGCGCCCGACTGCATCATCGACATCAAGAATGTCCCCGAGGCCAACGAGCTTTCCTACGGCCCCCGCCGGGGTTTGGTCATTGGCGCGGGAGTGTCTTGCTGGCGCATCTACAATGACCCCGAAATCGTCGCGCGCTACCCCGGGCTCGTCGATTCGGCCGCTATTATCGGCGGCATCCAAATACAGGGCCGCGCTACCTTTGGCGGCAATTTGTGCAACGCCTCGCCCAGCGCGGACACGATCCCCAGCCTGATTACCCATTCGGCCGTGTGCCATATTGCCGGGCCGGACGGTAAGCGCCAAGTTGCGGTAGAGGATTTTTGCACCGCTCCGGGCCGCAGCGTGCTTGCGCCCGGCGAGATTTTGGTTGCTCTCCAGCTTCCGATTGCGAGGAAGAACACGGGCTCGCACTATCAGCGCTTCATTCCGCGCAACGAGATGGACATCGCCGTCGTCGGGGTGTCCTCCCATGTCACCTTGGCCAATCGCGGCAAGGAGTTTAAGGCCGCGCGCATTGCACTCGCCGCAGTCGGCCCGACGCCGATTTTTGCCCGCGAGGCCGGCGACAGCCTAGCGGGCCAAGCCCTTTCAGACGAGGCCATTGCCGCGGCTGCGGCAGCGGCTCAGAGCGCGGCGAGCCCGATTTCCGATATGCGTGGCCCGGCCGAGTTCCGCACCCACCTCGTCGGAGTGCTGGTCAAGCGCACCCTCGCGGGTGCTGTCGCGCGGGCCCGCGGCCAGTTCGTCGCCAACGCCGTGCAGGAAGCGGCTGGCTAGAGTTAGCAGCGAACCGACCATGTGGTCGGCGATAGAAGATTCTCACTCGCCGCAACAAGCGGCCCAAATTCGGAGTTAAGGTACATGAGCAAAACACACGTCCAAACCACGATCAACGGGGAGCCGACCGAGTTTCTCTGCGAGCCGCGCCAAAGCCTGCTCGAAGTATTGCGCGAGACGCTCGGCTTCACCGGCACCAAGGAAGGCTGCAACGACGGCAACTGCGGCGCGTGTTCCATCGCCGTTGACGGCGTCCTCGTCGATTCTTGTCTGATGCTGGCCGTCGAGGCCGAGGGCAAGGAGATCGGCACGGTCGAGGGCCTTGCCAGCCCGGATAGCCTGCACCCGGTGCAGCAGAAGTTCCTCGAACACGCCGCGCTGCAATGCGGCATCTGCACTCCGGGATTTTTGGTGGCCTCCAAAGCCCTACTCGATCACAACCCCAACCCTTCCGAGCACGAAGTGCGGCACTGGCTGGCTGGCAACTTGTGCCGCTGCACGGGCTACGACAAGATCGTCCGCGCCGTCCTCGACGCGGCTGAGGAAGTGCGCCAAAGCGCCTGAACCCAACGAGGAGGAACGCCATGCCTGCCAACAATGGCTACAAAGTCATCGGCACCCGCCCCATCCGCCACGACGGCGTTGACAAGGTCACTGGGCGCGCCATTTACGGCGCCGACACCCGGTTGGCCGGTTTGCTCTACGGACAGGTCCTGCGCTCGCCTCACGCCCATGCGCGCATCAAGTCCATAGATACTTCTAAAGCCGCGGCTCTTCCCGGGGTCAAGGCCGTTCTCACCGGCACCGACCTGCCCGATGCCGGGGACCAAATGGTCGATCTCGGCGAAGGCCCCGCTCGGCTCAAATACCTGCGCGATAACGTGCTGGCCACGGATAAGGCCCTGTACAGCGGGCATCCCGTCGCCGCGGTCGCCGCCACTAGCGTCCATATTGCCGAAGAGGCTCTCGACCTGATCGAGGTCGAGTACGAGGAACTAGAGGCCGTGCTCGATGTGCGCGAGGCCATGCAGGAGGGTGCGCCCCAACTCCACGACGACATGACCACCCAAGAGTTTGGGGAAGACACCGGCCGCAAGAGCAACCTCGCCACCCACTTTGAGCACCGGCTCGGTGATGCAGACAAAGCCTTTGCCGAGGCCGATGTGGTCGTGGAGCGCGAGTTTCAGACTGCCACTGTTCATCAAGGGTACATCGAGCCGCACAACGCCACGGCGAGTTGGAACGCCGATGGCCAACTGACGGTCTGGACCAGCACCCAGGGGTCGTTCACCGCACGCGCCCAACTCGGCGCGGTCTTGGACATGCCAATTTCGAGGATCAAGGTCGTGCCCCAGGAAATCGGCGGCGGCTTTGGCGGCAAAATTCCGATCTACTTGGAGCCAATCGCCGCCCTGCTCTCCAAGGCGAGCGGCCAGCCCGTCAAGATGATTATGACCCGGCCAGCCGTCTTTGAGAGCACCGGCCCGACGCCTGGGTCGTACGTCAAGATCAAGATGGGTGCGGACAAGAGCGGCAAGATTGTGGCCGCCGACGCCTATATCGCCTTTGAGTCCGGGGCTTATCCCGGTGGCTTGGTCGGCGCGGCTGCGATGTGCGTGTTTTCGTGCTACGACATCCCCGATGGCCGGATCGACTGCTATGACGTAGTGGTCAACAAGCCGCGGAGTTTTGCGTATCGCGCCCCAGGTTCGACGCAGGTGGCCTTTGCCACCGAGCACGTGGTCGATTTGCTGGCCGCCGAATTGGGGATGGAGCCGCTGGAGATCCGGCTCAAGAACAGCGCGACGACCGGCACCCGGCGCATTGACGGGGTGGTGTATCCGAAGATGGGCTGCAAGGAGGTGTTGGAGGCCATCCGCGACTCAGAACACTACCAGAGTTCAGCGCCCACTGGTCCCAACGGAGGGCGCGGCATCTCGGTTGGCTATTGGTTCAACGTCGGGCTCAAGTCCTCCTGCACGGCCAGCGTCAACTCAGACGGCACAGTCAGCTTAGTCGAGGGTTCGACCGACATCGGCGGCACGCGCACATCGGTCGCCATGCAGTTTGCCGAGACCTTGGGCCTACAGGCCGAAGACGTCAAGCCGCAGGTGGCCGACACGGATTCGATTGGCCACACGGACGTAACCGGCGGCAGCCGCGTGACGTACGCCACTGGCTGGGCCGCGTACAAGGCCGCCCTCGACGTGCGAGACCAGCTCTGCGAGCGCGCGGCCCAACTGTGGGAAGTCGAAGCAGGCCAAGTCGAGTTTGACGACGGCGTCTTCCGTTCCGGCGATAACGCGATGACCTTTAAGGAACTGGCTGGCCGACTCGAAGAGACCGGCGGTCCCGTCATTGGCCGCGCCACTGTGGATCCAGACTCGGGCGTCGGCGGCTCCTTTGCGGCCAATATCGCTGACGTCGAGGTCGATCCCGAGACCGGCAAGGTCGAGATTGTGCGCTTTACGGTCGTCCAAGATGCTGGCCGGGCGATTCACCCGGCGTACGTCGAGGGCCAGATGCAGGGCGGCTCGGTGCAAGGCATTGGTTGGGCGCTCAACGAGGAGTACTTCTACAGTGGCGACGGCCACCTCGACAATTCCAGCTTTCTCGACTACCGGATCCCGACCAGCCTCGACCTGCCGATGATTGAGACCATCATCGTCGAGGTCCCTAACCCAGGCCATCCTTATGGCGTGCGCGGCGTTGGCGAGGCCAACATCGCCCCGCCGCCTGCGGCCATCGCCGCGGCCATTGAAGATGCCGTTGGCGTGCGGCCGCGGGAATTGCCCATGAAGCCCGACCGCATTGTCGCTGCGTTGCAGGCGCACGAGGAACGGTCCGCGCAGGCTGCTGGCGGTTAGCCTTACCATGCCCGTAGCTTGGATTCCCTCGCTGATGCAGAAGCTGACTGCTGGCCAGCAGCAAGTAGAGGTAGAGGGCACGACCGTGCGCGAGGTCGTTGCCGCGCTCGACGCCCGCTACCCTGGCTTCAAGGAGCGGGTTCTCGACGGCGACCGCATCAAGACCGAGATTGCAGTCGCGGTGGATGGCGAAGTGGTCGCGGCTGGGCTGCGGGCTAAGGTGGGGCCGCAAAGCGAGGTCCATTTCCTTCCCGCCATATCGGGGGGCGCGAGTTAGTAAGCGGTAACGGATGCAACACAAAGGGCCGGTACTCCAACAAGAGTACCGGCCCTTTCTTCTTTCACCCTCTTTGGGACGGTTTCAGTGCGCGCCCGTCGAGCCAAAGCCGCCGCTGCCGCGCTCCGTTTCCGCGAGCGTCTCGACCTCGATCCAGTCGCCGCGCGTCACTGGCGCGAAGATGAGTTGGGCGATGCGCTCACCTGGGTCGATGCGCTGATCCTCAACCGAAAGGTTGACCATGATGACGCCGACTTCGCCTCGGTAGTCGGCGTCGATCGTGCCTGGGGCGTTGAGTAGCGTCAGGCCGCGTTTGAGGGCCAAGCCACTGCGCGGCCGGACCTGTGCCTCGTAGCCCGGGGGAATTTCGAGGAACAGGCCCGTGGGAATGAGGCCGCGCTCACCGGGTGCTAACACCACTTCTTCTGCTAGCGCGGCGCGTAGGTCGAGGCCGGCGCTGTGCGCCGTTTCATACGTGGGCAGCGGTTGGTCTCCCTTGTTGATTACCTTCACTTGAATGGTCATAAAACCTCAGGCGTCGTCTCGTGCCGCTCGCGCCAGCGCTGTTGCAGGTTCCGCATGTACACCGCCCCCATCAAATAGGAGACGGAGGCGATGAGGCTGAGTAAGCCGGCGAGAAATACGATCAGCATGCGCTGGGGCTTGGCCTTGATTTCGGGCGGCGTGGCCGGGTCGAGTATCTGCACGGTCGAAGTGGCGTCCTTGGCCTCGATCAGAGTCTGGGCTTCCTGTTGCAACAGGACCAGCAACAGGGACGTCTGCACAAGTACATCCTTTTCGAGGTTTGTGTACTCTTGGGCCACGCCCGGAATTTGCTTCAGCGGCAAGAAGAGGTTTTCGTCCAGCCCTAGTTGCAGCGATTTGTTTTCCGGCATGGTGTTGTCGGTGGGCTTGCTGCCGTCGCTCAAGAAAGCCATGGTCCCCTGACGCAGTAGGATTTCGCGCTCAAGCTGTTTGACCTTATCGTGATTGGGACCTAGCCCCGATAGAAGGAGCCGTTGACGCTCAATTTCGAGCTCCATTACGGCGGTCCGCATCGAGGTCGCAGTCAGGATCACGGCGCGGGCTTGGTCGTCGATCGAGATGGCGTTGTGCTCGGACTGGAACTCCACCAGCCGCTTCATCTTGTCATCGAGCCTTTTATCTTCTTCTTGCAAAATCCCGCGGATAAAGTCCAAGCGGTCGGAGGCCGTCTTGTGCGCGAACCGCTTGTTGGTACTATCGAGCAGGACGATGTAGTAATTGGCCATGTCCGCGGCCATTTGCGGGTCTTTGTCTAGAACTGAGACACCAAGCATGCCCTCTTCGGTCATGGCGGCCGTGGTATTGTCGGCGAGGGTTTCAAGCGCGTCGGTCAGGGTGCGGGACTCGTAGCGCTGCATCAAACCGAATTTCTCGATCATCCGCCGCCGCGTCGTCACGCTCTTGATGGTGGCGAGAGAAATGTCAGAGGGCGTGCCTCTCTCCCCGAGGCGCAAGGCGGGTATGGGTAAGGACGAGAGCATGCTGGAAAAACCAAAACTCTCCTTCTTCTCTTGGGGGGGCAGAATTTGCACGGTGGCCTCGTATTCCTTTGGCAAGAGGAAGCTGAGGCCACCGGCCAAGACGCAGATAGCCAAGGTGCCGCCGATGATCAGCCGTCGGCCCGCGTGCAGTGCAGTTAGCAGATCGATGATGTCGATTTCTTTTTTTGGGGTATTCATTAAGAGTGCTCCTTGGGATTCTTATGCTAGAAAAAAGCCCCCCTCAACAAGGCCGCGAGGGTCAGGATATTGAAGACGGTGGGAATAGTCTCTTGGGTGAGTGCCCAGTAATCGATGCGCTCCTTCTGGGGCACCCATATTTCGTCGCCGACCTCGACTAGCAGGTTGTCTTTGAGTTTCTCGCGGACGCCTGTGCGCGCCCGGACTAGGCGGGCATGGCGTCTGTCGGCGTCGTACAAGTACCCGCCGGCCTTGGTTATGTAGTAGCGCACTTTGCGGCCTGGCTCGTAGTCGATCAGCCCGGCTCGCTGCACTTGACCACTGACGTTGATGGTGTGCCGCTGCATGGGGAAAAAGATCACATCGCCGTTGGCGAGCAAGATGTTTTGCCCTTCGTCGCCATCGACAAACAACCGCTCGAAATCGACTGCGATCCGCCCCTTTTCTTCGCGGGTTTTGGTCTTGAGATAAGCCCGATCCTCAATGTTCATGTCGGTGAGGCCCGCTATCTCGCTCTGTCTCTTTAGCTGCTCTAGCTGCGGGTCTTTCTCGGCCCGGACCTTGGTGCGGATTACTCGGGCACCGATGAGAGACGCCTCATCGGTTAGGCCGCCGGCCGCGGCCACCACGTCCTTGATGCGGGTAACGCCGGGTTCGATGCGGTAGCGGCCTTGGAACTTGACCTCGCCAGAAATCACGACCGTGTGCGTGGACTGCCACAGCGATTGCGCGCGGATAAAGATCGCGTCGTTGGGGCGCAGCTCAATGTGGCGGATGGTCTCGTAGTCCAGTTCCTCCAGCGTCTCTTTGGCGCTGCCTAGCTCAATGACCTCGGCCTGCCCGGTGTCCTCTTGAAAGCGCCAGAGTTCGGCGCTGATCAGCGGTTTGGAGCGGTTCAAGCCCTTGGCCAACGTCACGAGGTCGCCGAGGGTATCCCCGGGTAGGAACTCGTATTCGCCCTCTTTATTGACCGCGCCGAAGATGGACACCGAATGCTTGCGAAACGAGACGTGGACCACGTCGCCCATGCGCACGTAGGGGTTGTGCGCGAGGTCGCCGGTGGCGAGGAACATGTCGAGATCCACGCGCTCGCTGGTGCCGTCGCGGTGGATTAGTTGGATGGAGCGCCGGCCTGTGTTGCGGTTAGCGGCTCCACCGGCATCTTGGTCCTGCAACGCGATCTGGCCCTTAAAGCCGCCAGCCTGTTTGATTATATCTAAAACCCGCGTGGTCGGATGGATGGTGAAGCTGCCCTCGTTCAGCACTGCGCCGGTGACGTACGCGGTGAAGAAGCGCATACTCACGAGGGAGATGCTGATGTCCACGTTGGGATATTTGTTTTGGACTGCGGTCGAGAGGCGCTCTTTGGCCGCGGTTAGCGATAGGCCCGAAATGTGAAACAAGCCGACGGTGGGGATGAGGACATTGCCCTCTGGATTGACCTGCAAGGAGTAGGGCTGGTCAAATTCGCCCCAGATGTAAAGCTGAAGTACGTCGTTAGGGCCGACGATGTACGCGTCTGGGTCTATATCGCGATCCTGACCGATGCGCGTCTTATCCGCGCTTAAGCTGCCGGGCAGGCGCGCCTTATCGGAGATCACATCTTGGTTTAGGTCCGGTAGGTCGGACGCGGAAATGGCCTGTTGTCTGACTTCTTCGCCCCGTACCAGACTTTCCAAGCTGCCTAGGCCTTGTTGGGCGCTCGCTGGCCCTGCTAGCCCGCAAAAGACGAGGGCGAAAGCAAGGACAAAAATGCTCGTTGGCATGGTTCCTCCTGTTTGCCTAATTGCGCTAATAGTATTTCCCATAATGTCGATGTTTTCACGGCAGCTTGCCTAAATAGCGCACCCAATTGGCCGCGGCTTCCTCCTCGGTGAACCCGATGAGTTCAGCTAGTTTGTCGGCGACTGCTGCCACCCGCGCTGGATGGCCGGCGGCCCCGCTGATGGGCACGGGCGCGTCCGTTTCCAACAGCAGCAACTCGCGGTCGATTTCTGCGACCACGGCTTGGGTCTGCGGATCGCACAGGACGGACGGGCCGACGGACACGTAGATTCGCTCCGCACGGCAGATTCGCACGAGTTTTTTGGACTGAGTGAACCAGTGCAACTGGGCGTTGAGCTTGGTGTGGCGGCGAAATACCACGGCCCGCTCCAAGGTCTGCCGCTGGGCGCGACGCGAGTGCAGGTTGATCGACTTGCCGCACTGTGCTGCGAGGTCGAGTTGCTGCGTGAGGACGTCCTGTTGCTGGGCCTGCTGTTCCGGACTGGCCGCCCATTTGTAGTCGAGGCCGACCTCGCCGAGGACATCGGCCTCGGGCAGATGCGCCGCCAGATAGGCGAGTCCTTCGGCGAGTTCTGCGTCTGTGGCTTGGGTAATCCACGCCGGATGCAAGCCCAGCCCGGCCAGCACCTGATCTGGATACCGCCGCTTGAGCGCGAGTACCGAGCGCATGGAGTCGGCGCTTTCACTGACGGCGACGACCTGCCCCACCCCAGCCTGGGCGGCTGCCGCAAGCACGGCGTCGGCATCGGCGAATTGATCGAGATGGCAGTGGCTATCGACGAGCATCTAGACCAGCCCTGCGGTCTCGTCGCAGCCGAGCATCAAGTTGAGGCACTGCACGGCATTGCCCGACGCTCCTTTGCCGAGGTTGTCGAGCCGCCCGACCAAAATCAATCCTCGCTCGGGGTCGCCCCAGACCGATAGCTCGACGAAGTTGGTATGGCTCAATCCCGTTAGGTCGAGGAATTTGTCGTCGCGTAACACAGTGTCTTGGGGCGCGACCAACTTCACAAAGGGACAGTCCGCGTAGTACGCGCGCCAGACCTCGTACACTACTTCGCGATTGACGTGGGGCCGCGCGAAAAATTCTGTGGGCACCGGCGTGCTTACTACCATGCCGCAGAACGAATGATCGACGGACGGCACAAAGAGCGGCTGCTTTTCGCACCCGCTGAATTTCCAGATCTCGGGCAAGTGCTTGTGCGCGCCGTCGAGGCCGTACAGGCAGAAAGGCTTGTGCTCGCCTTCCCCCTCGTATTCGGCGATCATTGAGCGCCCCCCGCCGGAATAGCCGGACACTGCGTTGATGGCCAGCGGCGCGGTGGGCAGGAGCAGCCCCTGCGAGATGAGGGGCCGCACGGCGAGGATGAAGCCGACGGGATAACAACCGCAATTGGCGACTCGCTGTGCACGGCGAATCTGCTCTTTGTGCGCGGGTGAAATCTCGGGCAATCCATAGACCCATTCGGAGTGGATCCGGCGCGCCGTGCTGGTGTCGATGACCTTGGTCTGCGGGTTTTCGAGCAAGTCGAGGGCCTCGGCTGCCGCGTCGTCGGGCAGGCAGAGCACGCACAAGTCCGCGCGGTTGAGAAACTCGGCCCGCGCGCGCCGGTCCCGGCGATGTTCCGGTGGAATGAGCAACACCTCCACATCCTCGCGCCCGGCTAGCATCTGGCGAATGCGCAGCCCGGTCGTGCCCTCTTGGCCGTCTATGTAAACCGCAGGTCTTTTCATGGGAAATTATTTTTTGCCCGCATCGCGCAATTCCAACTTTTTGACCCGCTGCAACGCATCTTCGAGCAAGTCCCTATTGGTGGCGATCAAATCGGCTATGACGCCGGTGAGAAACATCTGAAACCCAGCCAACAGCAGGATCGCCGCCAAAATAAGCGACTGCACGTGCAGCATTCCTTCGTCGGTAAAAAAGAAGAAGTAGAGAAAGCGCACGCCGAGACAAAAACCCGCGGCAAAGGTCAAGATGCCGCATAGGGAAAATATCTTGAGCGCGGCGTAGCGCGCATAGGTGCGCAAACTGATCTCCCCAGACTTGAAGACGAACTTGCCAATATTGGAAAAGAGGCGCGACTCGCGCGTCTTGGGGTTGGTGCGGATCGCGACAGAAGTCACGGCCAAGTTCCTGTATCCAGCTTCGATCACGTGCTCGGCCGTGTGGTCGAAATTGGTAAAGGTCGAAAGCTGGAGCGCGCACTCGCGGCTAAAGGCGCGAAAGCCGCTGGCCACATCCGGCACCTGTAAGCCGGCAAGGCGGCTAATTACCCGACTACCCAAGCCCTGTAGGTAGCGCTTGAGGACGGAGAAATGGGCAATGGCCTGCGTCTGCCGGTCGCCGATGACCATGTCGGCCTGACCGTCGAGGATGGGCGCGACTAACTTGTCGATATCGCCGCCGTAGTACTGGTTGTCGCCATCGGTGTTGACGATGATATCGGCTCCCAGCCGCAGGCACTCGTCAAAACCGGCCTTAAAGGCTTGGCCCAGCCCTCGGTTGCGCGGGAAGCGTATTACGTGATCCGCGCCGCACTCGCGCGCCACTTCGCTAGTCAAGTCGCTGGAGCCGTCGTCGATGACCAAAATTTCGACTTGATCGATACCGGGCACTTGGCGCGGGATGTCGCGGATTACAGCGGGCAGGGTCTGCTCTTCGTCAAAGCAGGGAATCTGCACGATCAACTTCATTCATTCATCCCCAGCTTTCCTGCCGGATCTGCTTTTTGTCCAACCCGTGCTCCTGCAAGAGCGCGACCATGTTTTCGACGAAGCGCGGCTCGGGAGTCTCGCCCTTGGCCCGGGCCGCCCGGCGCTCGTAAGGAGTAATGCCCGGGCCGCAGCTATAGGCCATCACCTTGGAGGGGTCGGGCGCGACTCCGCGCAAGAGTTCCTCGGAGATGCGTCCGCTGCGGGCACCGCGAATGCCGCTTGGGTCTTCGCGGGTGATGCAGTGGATCACGTCGAGTTGGTCGGGGTACTGATCCCGCAACTCCTCGAATTCCTCAAAGTAAATGACGTCGCCACGCGTCTTGTTGCTAAACAGCAAGGTGTGCCGGAGCGGGTCGCCGCGATGCAGGCTTTCCTTGATCAAGCTCCTGTTGGGCACGATGCCGCTGCCAGCGCATACGTGGACAATGTGCTCGGCGCGCTCGCAGACATCGGCGGGAAAGGTGTACGCGCCGGTAAAACCGCTGATGACCAGCCGCCGGCCCTCTTGGATGTAGTACGTCAACAGTGGCGACAAAAGCGGCGGGTACGGCGTCTCACCGCTCTCGTAGCGCTCTTCTTTGATGGTGATGGCGAGGTGTTCTTCGTGAGGCGCAGAAGCCATGGAATAGGCTCGCGGCTTTTCCCGCTGTCCCTTTTGATCTTCTAAATAGGCGGTGAAGTGCTCCAATTCGCCGAACTGATGCGGATCAATGGTGCAGAAGTGGCCGGCCTCGTATTCGATCGGTTCTTCGCCAGCCGACATAAAGAGCGTGGTGGTATCTGGGGTATCGCGGCGCACGTGGACGACCTCTACCTCCATCTCTCGGACTCTCCGCCTTGGCGGGCGCGTCGTTTGTGCTGAGGTGCTCATACTAGTGCTTTCTGGCCAAGTGCGCTTTCATCTTCTCGATCAGGGCATCGTCGTCTGCGGACGAGGCTACCATCTCCTCGAATGCTTCGGCTGTTAGCTCCACTTCCTCCAGGAAGTGCTTGTCGGCCGGTCAGGGAAATACGTAGTCGCCGATGCGTTGCTGTTGGTGCGCCCGCGCCTTGTCGGCTATGCGCGCCAGCCAGGGGATGTCGCCGATGATCATACCCCGGGCTCGGGGCTTAAAGTCGAGAGTGTTCCACTCGCTCATAGAGTACCTCCGCGTGGTGACGAACAAAACTGCAACCGGCTTCTGAACTCGGTCGCACTTGGGTCTGTGCTCAGGCCCTGGGCCAACATGGCCGCGCATTGCCGCAGCCGCGCATGGGGCCTTTTCCAGTGTTGGCGCAGGGCCAGTGCGTACGGCTCGCCGTCGAGAGCCGAGCACAACAGGGCCGCGCTGTTTAAAAGAAAAAAGATGCGGTGATAATCGAGTGCCCGCGCACCGTCGCTGCGCCCGGATTCCTCGGCGTACAAACGCGCTGCGGATGCGTCCAGTAGCGAGCGCATGCGCCCGTCCTGCCGCCCGCTACCCATACTAGTATTATACTGCGTCAAGCGCCTTTCCGTCCAGTCCCAACCAATTTTGGCAAATTCGAGGAAGTAAACGCGCGTGCCCTTCGGCGCGACGATTGCGTTGCGCGCGTTGTAATCTACGCTTCCCAACGCGGCTGGCCGCGCCGCTAGCCAATCGTGCATGGTTTCGAGCAGTGGCTGTATCCCAGCGTCTAAGGACTGCTGGAGACGGCGGCAGAGCTGTTCGATGCCGGCGTGCGCCCGCGCTCCTGCTTCGTCCCAGGCGGCGGCGAGGGCTGCGCGATTGGCGCTCGGCACTACCCTCGGTTCTAATTGGTCGGTGCGTTGAGAGAACACGCGCTCAATGGCGCACAGCCCGCGTATGGCCTGTATCGTCGCCGCACGGTCTCCGTCCTGAATGGCGTCGTCGAGGGTGCGATCGCCGACCCATTGCAAGAAGATGCAGTGGGCTTCCCGATCGATACCTAGCACGACCGGCACCGGACAACCCGTTCTGTGCAGTATGCCTAGCACGTCGCGCTCGACCTCCAACAGGTCGTAAGCCGTGCCCTGCGTTAGCCTGCCGAAGAGTTGGTGCTTGACCACGACCTTGCGGCCGTCTGCGTCCTTGATGCGCCAGACTCCTTCGGCGAGCGGAGCGATCGCGCGGACAGGTGGATGACCCGCGCGCACGTAGGCTGCGGTCGCCGCGCTGTCGGCGAGGCTCATGGTTGGCTGAAGACGATGATTTGGGCGACGATTTTGCCGGCTTGGTTGTTGAGGCTCGGGTTTTCGTTCATGGCCAAATTCAGGAGGCCCGCGCGGTCGGCGATAAAGTCGCAGCGGCTGCCCACGGCAAAGGTCGGCCCGTCGTCGCCGATACGGGCTATGAGTGCGCCGACATTGGCCCCCGGCAGGAGATACCCCTCGCCAGCCGGCAAGTTGTACAAGCCATCGGCACCACACCAGGCGATTTGGTTGCGCATGTCTGGCGACCAAGTTTCCTCGGCGTCGATGACGACCCGCTGGCCGCTCTCTAGCCGGATCAAGCTGTCTTGCCATTGCGGACTAGGCCGCACCGTACGCATAATTGTTACAGCCACAGCACCTTCTCGCTATCTAATTTAATTAAAGCGCGTATTGCGAATTCAATGGCGCTAAAAAAATCCTCCGGCCCCAAAGAGTCAAGCGCGACCCAACATCTGCACCAGCGGCGCATTGCCCTGCTCGGCCTCGGCGTGGAGAACCGCGCACTGGCCCGCTTTCTCCACGCGCGCCAGATTCCCTTTGCCGTGTGCGATGTTCGCGACCCGGCCACGCCAGTGGAGGGCGTGCAACAATGGCGCATCGGCGAAGGCTATCTCGACGACCTGACCGACTTCGATCTGCTGTTCCGTACGCCGGGCCTGCCGGCGCTGGACCCGCGCCTGTGTGCGGCGCGACGTTGCGGCGTTGAGGTGTCGAGCCAGACGCAGCTCTTTTTGCAGCTATGTCCTGCGCCCGTGCTTGGCATTACCGGCACTAAGGGCAAGGGCACTACGACTGCACTACTGCACGCCTTGCTGGCAACCGACCCGTCGGTGCGGATATTCAGCGGCGGCAACATCGGCCGGCCGCCGCTCGAATTCATTGACGAGTTGCAGCCGACCGATCGGGTCGTCTTAGAACTGTCTAGCTTCCAATTGCAAGACTTCGACCAAAGCCCGCATATCGCCGTGGTTCTTTCCGTCACCGAGGACCATCTCGACTATCACGCCGACCGCGCTGAGTACGTCGCTGCTAAAAAATCCATCTGCCGCTACCAAACGACCGGTGATATTCTCGTTGTCAATCGGGATTGTCCTACGGCCCGGACCTTTGCTGACGAGAGTTTAGCTGCCCTTTGGACCTTTAGCACAACTGGTCCGAGCATTCCGGGCGCGTGGATTGCCGACGGCCAGTTGTGGGCCTGTTGCCCTGGGGCGCAACCAATAGCCATTTGTCCGGTGGCCGACCTGTCTCTCCGGGGCCAACACAACTGGAGCAACGCCGCTGCTGCTGTCGCCGGTGCGTTGGCTTTTGGTGCGCCAGCGACCCATTTCGCCGAGGCCATTCGCTCCTTTGCGAGCCTTCCCCACCGCCTCGAATACGTCGCCGAGCGCGACGGCGTTACCTATTACAACGATTCACTGGCCACGACCGTTGATGCGACTTGTGCTGCCATCCGCGCCTTTGACGCGCCCGTGCTGCTGATTGCGGGTGGCGCTTCAAAAGGGGCCGACTTTAGCGCCTTGGGCACCGCTATTGCCGCTGGTCATATCCGCGCTGTGCTGCTCATCGGCCAAGAAGCCCCGCGCATTGCCGCCGCTGTACAGCAGGCGGGTGCTGGTGGGATTATCTACTGCTGCCGCGACCTACCTCAAGCCTTGGACGCTGCCCGCCGCTTGGCGCAAACTGGCGACGTGGTACTGCTTTCGCCGGCCTGCGCCAGCTTCGATCAGTTTGCCAGTTACGCCGAGCGCGGCGACCTGTTCAAGCGGCTGGTCTGCGCCCCTAGCGTTGTATGAGTCGCCCGATCTTTTTTACTTTCGTTTGTCGATGCCCCTCACCTGGTCCACCAAGAGACGAAAATGTCGATAGCAATGACCCGCGAGCAAGAACGCGACTTTTCCGAGCAAGGCTTTATCGTCCTCGAACACTTTCTAACGTCTGCGGAACTGGCCCGGCTCTCGTTAGCCGCCGATGAAGTGGTCACACGCATTCAAAAGGAACAGGGCTTGGCGGCAGAGACGCATTTCCAAGTGCGCAACGCTCTGGCGCAGCACGACGCCTTTCTCGACTTAGTGGATCATCCGCGGATGCTGCCGCTGGTGGTCGATGCGATCGGCTGGAATATCCAGATCCGCACGACGCATCTCGACTATCGCCCGCCGTACCCGCGCGACATGCAGCCCGGGGCTGTGGGCAGCGGACGGGGGGCCGACCAGGAGGCTGGCTATCGCAATGTCGTGTGGCATCCCGACTTGGCCAGTCCCGAGCTTTTTGTCGGGCCTTCGCTCGATGGGCGCTTGCCGTTTATGGAGCTCAAGGTCTTCTACGTCCTCTTCGACATGACCGAATCCAATTGCGGCAACTTGTGGCTGGTGCCGGGCAGCTACAAGCGATGTCCCCAAGAGCTACGCGACATGAAGCATCAGGTGCCGGCGGAACAGACGCTGGAACTGCGGCTGCCGGCCGGCTCGGCCGTGCTGTGGCGCACGGCAACGTGGCATTGCGTTGGCCCCAATCAGTCGCCGCGGACGCGCAAGATCATGCACGTGGGCTACCACTATCGCTGGCTGCGCCCGACCGACTACATTCAGCAGGATCCGGCGCTACTAGCGCGCTGCTCGCCGATTCGCCAGCAGCTTTTGGGTGCCCTGCCCAGCGGTGGTAATCCGCTGGGGAAAGACCCAGATGTTGCGCCGTCGTCCCAGTATTGGCTGACCAAAGACACCGCTGACGTGCCGCTGCGCGCTTGGGCCGAAGCGCGGGCGGGCGCGAAAACACCCTAACGAATGGAATAGACCCATGAGCGACCGACCCAATTTGTTGTTCATCATGCCCGACCAGATGCGCCACGACTTTCTCAGTTGTTACGGTGCCCCGCACATTTCCACTCCCAACATCGACCGCATTGCCGCCGAGGGCATCCGCTACGACCAAGCCTACAGCTTGCATCCGGTCTGCGTACCGGCGCGTTGTTCACTGCTGACTGGCCTCAACGCTTGGCGCAACCACGTGCTGACCAACGGCAACCACCTGCGACCGGATCACGCTGCGTGCGGCATCCGCACTTGGGCGGAGATGTTGACCGATCATGGCTATCTCACCTCGGCCATCGGCAAGATGCACTTCTATCCTTGGGACGCCTCCTTTGGTTTCCAACATCGCATCACCTGCGAGGACAAGGTGTGGGTCAACATTCAGGACGACTACTGGCACTATCTGCAACAGCGCGGCCATCGCAAGTACATGGGCAAGGAGCACGAAGGATACGACGAGCATCGCGGCGCTTGCGTTTCGCTTTTGCCCTGGGATTGCTACTGGGATTACTTCGTCGGCGAAGAGGCGGCGCGCTTCATTCGCGAGTACGACGACGAGCGGCCCTTCGCCTGCATGGTGGGCTTCCCCGGCCCGCACGACCCCTACGACCCCACGCCGGAATTTCTGGCCAAAGTAGATGTCGATAAAATTCCCGATCCCGCCCCCGGCGACCCGATCCACCGCGATGTCCGCGAGGGCATCCACCCCCGGCCTCGGCCGGGTGCGCCGATATGGACTCCAGAGACCGAAGGTCCCTACACCGAGGAGCAGAAGCGCACGGTGCGCACCCACTATTCGGCCCTCATCTTGCAGATAGACCACGAGGTCGGCCAAATCCTCGCGGCCTTGGAGGAAAGCGGCCGTCTCGACAACACCCTCGTCATCTTCGCCTCGGACCACGGCGACTTGGTTGGGGATCACGGCGTAAACGCCAAGGGCAACTTCTACGAGGGTAGCTGCCACGTGCCCATGCTGGTGCGCCAGCCGGGCGGTGCTGCCGGTGAGGTGCGCGATGATTTGGTTTGCCTCACGGACGTTACCGCTACCCTGCTAGCCGCGTCTGGTCACGGCGTGCCGGAGTACATGGACGCTAGACCGCTGCCCGGCTTGGGCTTGGCTGGCGATTCTCCGCGCGACATGCTCATCGGCGGCTTGCAATCAGGCTGGATGGCTTACGACGGGCGGCACAAGTTAGTGAAGTACGGCAATGGCGCGGCCGGACTTTTCGATTTGCAGGAAGATCCCCAAGAACAGCACAATCTCGTCGAATCCGCAGCGCACGCGGCTGAATACCGGCACTTAGACGCCGCGCTGTGGCGCGAGATCATGCGCTCTGTACAGGCCTCGCACGACTACAATGTGGTGTACTCTTCCGAAAGCATCTCTCTGTGGGCCGACAAGGAGTTCGGTGCGGCGGGGTGGGAACGGGTCTATCCACACAAGGCGGATTAGGAGAGCGGTAAGTGTGGCCCAATGTAGCCGATTTCGATTTCGTGCGAACTTGGATCGAAACGGAGATGAATTCGGCCAGAATCGCTGAAGCGGGCGTGCCACAGAAATAGTTGGCGTGTGCCGTCGTGAGATTTGAATCGACGTCGTTCCCGTAACTTCGGGTTGTTCTGCAATGATTCGCTTTCGTTGACTACTTCTCTGGCCTTCCACGGAGGTGCGCTGCCTCCAACATTGGGCCACTCGGCCGCCGCAGCATTGAGATTCGCTAACTTTCTGACGATAGATCCTAAATTGCTGGTATTCAGTTTCTTAAGATGATCCTCCACGTCCGGCCCGAATAGGAGGTTCGGAAATGCCTGTTCTCTATTATTCCACAATTCCACATAACTAGTGATTTGACCGCGAAGACTCCGTCGATGGCGTTCGTATATTGGAGGAGCGTGATTGGAGCGTGCGAGATTGTCGATCTCTTCAAAGGTTTCTTCCTCACTTACCTCGCCACTTCCGTCGTCCTTCAGTTCGTAGAAATCGACTTTAATTAGGCTGCTATCCCAGATTAGATCAGAAGGAAAGCTGACAGCGATTCCATCGGAGATAGCGCATAAGACGAGGGAATTGCCTGCTGGCGATGGAAACGTCCGTCCTTCACAGGCGAGAAACCGATCCTTGATACCTTGTGCAAGTTGGTTTGTCAGAGGAGTCTTGACAATGCTACTCATAAGAAATAGATACTCTTCCCTCAAACCGCGTTGCTTCAGTGCAATAATTGCCTCCCAAAGCGAGCTATTGTCGAGATAATGTATCGCCTGTAAAGGGCGACTCGTCCGCAATGTGTTCTGAACGACTTTTTTTACAACAAGCGATGACATCCCCTTAGCGATATCCGCGAGCCAATCCATAGCAGTACGCTGATCGGCGGCAGCAATACTGGCGTCGTTCAGTACTAACTCGCGCATATCATTCCTTTGGTGCAAGTAGCCTTGCCAGATTCTCGTCGTGCTGATCGAAGAACCCGATAGGCCACGACGACAACCGCCCGTCCGAGTCTATCTCCGGCGAAGTGACGACAGTCTGGTTGCCTTTGCGCTCAAAGTAATGGAATGCGGCGTTTTTTGGTTTGATAAGACCATCACGGACCGCGATTCTCACACCATCCATAAAGTGATCGCTATGGGTTTCAGCGATCACTTGGACACCTGCCTTAGATGCGCGGGCTGCCAACTCGGCCAGTTTGGTCTGGCCTCGGGGATGCAGGTGAGCTTCTGGGTTTTCGATCAGGCATAGTGTGCCGGGCTCTGAAAGCAAGGCGAGGATGACCGGCAGCGCGTACGATAGACCAAACCCGACGTTGGTCGCACGATGCCGGCGGGAAGCCACATCGCCCTCTCGGTCGAACGTAAATCCGGCGATGACCGCGTCAGCAGCTCTCACCTCTTCAAGATGTAGATGAGCACCGGGGCACACGTCCTGCATCCACTGGTCAACGATGGCGAGCAGCGGACGGTCTTTTCCTTCAATGCAACGCGGGTCATCTGCCTGTAGAAGGTCGTTTTGATGGCGGTCTAGATAATCCCACGCGTACTCGCCGCTTTCACCGAAATCTCCACGCCTAGTCAGTACGTCGGTGGAGACTGGGTACAACTTCCGGGGCCCGACCCGTTCTGCATTCACGTAAACGAGCTTTCCACCAAACGGTGGCGTATCACGCCATTCGCTAGGCACGTATGAAAATGTTACTACGTCCTCTCGGAATACCTCTTCGTGGTCCTTATCCGGAAGCTTTTTTACAAAATTGCCCAGTTGGCGTTTAGTTACCATAGCCTTGCTGGACGATGAATCCAGAATGTCCGCCATACTAGTCCTAAGGCAATCAAACTCCATTTCCCATGGTGTTTCTGTTTCGTCGCTCTCAAGCGCGAATCCCAACACATCGTGCTCAGCGTCTTCAAACAGTACATCCGCGCCTGTACCCACGGATACTCGCTCACCGTTCAAGGCCAGTCTGCCAGCGAGTAATTCTCCAGTTTTGAACGATTGTCGGAGCATAAGCAACGCTTGGATAACGCTGCTTTTGCCCATCCCGTTCAAACCGGAGAGAAGATTGAGTTGTCTACAATCCAGTTCCAAATGCTCAAAGCACTTGAAGTGCATCAGCTTGATATTGCAAAGCATCAGATGAACTCCTTGACAAGTTGCTCAATTGCTTGGAATCGCTTCTGTACGTTTTGTGGTGATCCAGTCGCATAGGAGATGGCTTCTAGGAAATCTCCGTCTTCTATCATCAGTTTTTTGAAACTACATTGGACGTTATTTCGCCGTTCGACAAGCGTACTTATCTGCTCTGGCAAACAGTGTGCCAACTGAACGCTCCACGCCTCAAAAATACCCTTATTAATTGGAAGTCGGCGTTCGCCAGATGGTTTGCGGAATGCGTTCTCACCGAATATATCGGACGCTGCTAACATTGCTTTCCGGAAATCAACAGCGAAGTTATTGCGCTCACACTCACTCATGTCGTTGATTTCCTGCATAGTGCGTACAAGGTAGCCATTGAGATCGCTGGAGGAATACTCTTCCCATGGAGTAATGTAGAAAGCGAGAAAGCGCAGAACACATTCCCGATCAGCCATCCGTTTTGGATTAATGCTACCGTCCGTGGCTTTTTTGAACTCGTCGGATTCAGCAAGTTCCTTCAGATAATCCCGAACTGGACCTGGGTTCAGTGCATGGCGTATCTCCTGTCCGTTCAACGTCATGCCTCCTGTATTGATACGTAGAAAGACGTTAAACAGCACATCCGGTGAAGTACCCGACTCTATGACGTTGACGATGAGTTGGGTTTCGCTGATTCGTCGCTGCAATGGCCTCCGCAGTTCGTCGTGCGTACATCCGTTGAGTTTGGTTAGATATTCAAGTCGTTTCAGAGGGAACTTGCCTGTCACATAATCATAGATGGCCGTCATGCGCTGGATGCCGTCAACGACCGACCACTTCTCAGACTCGTCGGCGGCGACGTAGAACACTGGGAGGGGAATGCGTAATAACAGCGATTCGATGAGGCGGCTCTTGCGCTCGTCGTTCCAGATGCCGGCCTGCCGTTGAAAATCGGGAGCTAGGTCAATTTCCTCGTGCTTGATACGCGATATAAGCTGTTCGACGAGGATGGGGGCGGTGCGAATCTTGATCTGCTCAGGGTTGAATGGAGTTATAATTTTTTCTTGTGGGTCCTCCAACTCTTCTTCAACATCGCTCTCTTCCTCATTGAGATAGAGAGCATTTTCCAAAGTCGAACTTGACATATCTTTCTCCATCTAATCCAGCGCCGTCGGCAGCAGCGCCTGATTATAACCGACGATCAGGCGCGTGCCGCAGCGGAACGCGGGTGCCCGGAGCTTGCCAGAACGACCCAATAGAAGCTGAAGCAATTCTTCGTCCGAGGGTTGTTGCGCCACCAAGTCAAAGCGGAGGACGCGCTGCCCTTGGGCGACGAACAGCTCGGTCGCGTCTTCTAGAAGGGCGAGGGCGGCCGTGCCCGCGACCGGGTCTTTAGTCGCACTTTGCACGATGCTGTCGGCAATGCCGTTTTGCACAAGAAACTCTTGTGCGCGCTTGCAGCTCGTTCAGCCAGGGCGGTGGTAGCGCCATTCCAAGGCTTGGACCATTGCTCAGGTTCCTTCAGATGTTGTAGTGCAGGCCGCACTCTTTGTGGTCGTCTGCGACGTCGGTTTGTTCGTTGAACCAACGCCAGCGACCGTTGCGCTTGGGTTCGTCGGGCCGGATCGGGGTGGAGCAGATGATGCAGCCAAAGCTCGGGTAGCCTTGGCCGTAGAGCGGATGCACCGGCAAGTCGTTTGCCCGCGTAAACTCCATTAGCTCGTCTTCGCTCCAATCGACCAATGGGTTGAGCTTGACTATTTTGCGCCGGGTGCTGTACTCGTCGATCAGGGTCGCCTTCTTGGCCGTCTGCTGGCGATGCTCGGACTGGTCCCAGCGCTGCCCTGAAATCCAGCAGTCCGCGGTCTGCAACAGCGCGTTGTTGGGCCATTCCTTCCGCACTTGGCAGCAGTGTTCCTGTTTTTCCTTGGAGTCGAAAAACAAGTACTCGCCGTGACGCGCGACCATCCGCTCGACATCGCCGCGCTTGGGCTGGACGACCTCGAAGTGGCAGCCGTAGCGCGCTCTGACTTCCTCCATAAAGGCGTACGTCTCAGGGTGGAGCCGGTGGGTGTCGATGGTGGCAAAGCGCAAGTTCAGCCCCATCGCCGTCGCCATGTGGATCATCGCAACGCCGGTGTACTGGAAGCTGGTGTTGAGCACGGCCCGGCCGGGAAAGGTCTCGCTGGCCCAGCGCAAAAGATCCTCGGCCGGCATCTGCTCCAAGGCTAGGTCGCGGAGGTAGTGCGCTAGCTGCTGATCGCGCTCTTCGCTGGACGAGGGCACTAGCGTCTTTTGGTCTGCGGTCGTAGCGGTCATAGACTTTATAATGTAAGGATAAGAGCAGATTGGAAAAATAGATCGCCGAAGGCCGCATCGCGTGCAAGACTGGATGGCACGCCCGCGCCTAGTTTGCCCTTGCCATTGTTTCAATGCCAAGAGAGTTTTTTCAAGGTTGAGTCAACCCATTTTGCGGGGCCTTACCAAGACATGAACGCGCAAAAACTGCTAGAATCAGCCGACGCAACCGCGACCGCGCGGATTGCCGCCGCCCTGCCCGCTGAGGAGGAGGTGTTAATCCGCGCCGCTACGGATTTGGCCGCGGACGGGCGCTTTGGCCGCCAGTGGCTAGTGGCTACCGAGCATCGCGTCCTCGTCGTCCCCACTCAAGGCGAGGTAGTCGATATCCCACTCGCCGCGCTAGCCGAGGTGCGCACCGAGGCGATTGTCGGCGGTGGCCAGTTGGAGATCGAGCGCGTGGATGCGCCAGCCTTGTCGCTGAGCTACACCAGCTCAGAGGCCGAAAAGATGTCCGAGGTGGCGCGGGGTTTGGAGCAGTTGCGTCAGGGCCAGCCCTTTGCCGTCAATGGGCACTTGGACCGGACCCGCTGCGAGCGCTGTGACCGGCTCTTGCCGGAGAAAAACGGCATCTGTCCGGCGTGTATCAAAAAACTGGCGACCCTCAAGCGCATTGCCAGCTATCTCGGCCCGTACAAGCTCAAGGCGGGCGTCTTGGCCTTTGCCTCCATTGCCACCACGGCTGCGGAACTGGCCCCACCGCTGATTACCAAGCGCATCGTCGATGAGGTGTTGGTCCCAGTGGAGGGCCAGGCCACGGGGTTTGACGAGCGCATCCACCTCTTGGGTCTGTTCGTCGTGGCCTTGGTCGGCGTCCGCTTCTCGGCGTGGGTGGCCGAATGGGCCCACGGCTGGATTGCGACCTGGCTCGGCGCGCAACTCACCGCAGATATTCGCTCGAACCTCTATCGCCGCTTAGAGATGCTGTCCTTGCAGTTTTACGACAAGCGCAAGGTCGGCTCCCTCATCTCGCGGGCCACCCGCGACGCTGGCATGTTACAGGACTTCCTCGTCGATGGCTTGCCCTATATCGTCATCAACGGCCTGATGGTATTTGGCATCCTCGGGTTTTTGTTTTGGATGAGTTGGTCGTTGAGCTTGTACGTGTTGATACCCGTGCCGCTGATCATGCTGTGGGGGGTGATTTTTTGGAAGCGGCTGCGCGGGTTTTTCGTCAAGTGGGGCCAAGTCTGGTCTGGCCTGACCGAGCGCACGGTGGAGACGCTTTCCGGCATCCGCGTGGTCAAGGCGTTTGCCCAGGAGGATCGGGAAATAACGGCCTTTGCCAAGCCCAACGGTCGGCTGCGCGAAGTCGCCGAAAAGACTGCGGTAAATCGCGGCGTGTTCTTCGCTACCATCACGTTTTTGACGGGTTTGGGGGTTTTGGTAGTATGGCTGCTCGGCGGGCAGCAAGTCCTCGGCGGCAAGATGACCTTGGGCACGCTGCTGGCCTTTTACTCGTATATGTGGCTGTTCTACGGCCCGTTGGAGTGGTTTGGCCAAGTCAATTCTTGGATGTCGCGGGCCTTTGCCGGGGCCGAGCGCATCTTCGAGGTCATCGACACCCAGCCCGAGGCGTACGAAGATCCGACCGCCAAGCGGGTGCCGCGCATGAAGGGGGGCATTCGCTTCCGGGACGTCACCTTTGGCTACGACAAGAGCAAGCCCGTGCTGAAGGATTTTGACTTGGACATCCAGCCGGGCGAGATGATCGGCCTCGTGGGCAAGTCCGGGGTCGGCAAGACGACGACGGTCAACCTCATCGCCCGCTTCTACGACGTCGACTACGGGGCCATTGAGATCGACGGGACCGACATCCGCAAAATCCACCTGCGCGACTTGCGCTCGCAGATCGGCATTGTGCTGCAGGAGCCGGTGCTTTTTTCCGGGACTATTGCCGAAAACATCGGCTACGGCCGGCCCGGCTCTTCCTTTGCGGACATTATGGCGGCCGCGCGCGCGGCCAACGCCCACAACTTTATCATGGCCAAGCCCGACGGCTATGAAACCCAGGTCGGGGAGAAGGGGGCCGGGCTTTCGGGGGGAGAGCGCCAGCGCGTCTCCATTGCCCGCGCCATCCTCCACAATCCGCGCATCCTGATTCTCGACGAAGCGACTGCCTCGGTCGATGTGGAGACCGAGTTGCAGATTCAGGAGGCGATTCAGCGGCTCGTCGAGGGGCGCACCACCGTGGCCATTGCCCACCGGCTTTCGACGTTGCGCAACGCCGACCGGCTGATGGTCCTCGACGACGGTCGCATCGTCGAGCAGGGGACGCACGCAGAGCTTATGGCCAAGCAGGGGACCTTTTACGAGTTGGTCAATTTGCAAAGAGAGGTGGCCGAGATCATCGCCATTAAGGAATAGCCATGTCCACCTTTTTGGAAAATCTGCCGCACGCCGTCGAGGCCAAAGTCGAATCGCGCAAGGACCGCGAGGAAGAAGTCCTGATCCAAGTCGCCACGGATATGGCTGGCGAGGATCGCTTTGAGCAGCGCTGGTTGATCGTAACGTCGAAGCGCCTGATGGTCCTCGATCCCAACGGCGCGAGCGGCGACGTGGAGTTTTCGCTGCAAGCGGTCAAATCCGCCCGCATTGAGGCGCTAGTCGGCGGCGGACGCTTAGAAGTGGAACGAGAAGAAGGCGCACCGACGCATCTGTACTACTCCAATTCGCTGGCGTCCAAATTCGCCGAGGTCGCCGAGGGCATCGAACAGCTCAAAGAGGGCCAGGACCTCAACCTGCCCCACGAGCTGGACCGCACGCACTGCGAGCAATGCGGCCGTCGCCTGCCCGAGATAGGCGGGATATGCCCGGTCTGCATTGCCAAGTTTGATACCTTTAAGCGCCTCATCGGCTACATGCTGCCCTATCGGCTCCAGCTAGCCTTGTTGCTGGGCCTGACTGTGGCATCCTCGCTGCTGGAGTTGGCACCGCCCTATATCGTCAAGCATCTCATCGACGATGTGCTCGTCCCCGGTACCGCCGCTGACATGCTCTACTGGCTGGTCGGTGGCCTTTTTGTCATCGGCGTCGTCGAGTGGTGCGTCGGCGTGGTGCGACGCTGGCTCAACGTGCGGGTCGGTTTCCGCGCCATCGAGCACTTGCGCACGGATTTGTTCAAGGCGCTTCAGTATTTGCCCCTGCGCTTTTACGACAAGCGCAAGGTCGGTGCGTTGATCTCGCGCATGAACAACGACTCGGAAATGGTCGAAGACTATCTGCTCTTTGACATGCCCTATATCGTCTCTAATGCCGCGATGATCGTCGGTATCTTGGGGCTACTGTTCTACATGAACTGGGAGCTGACCCTGTACGTGCTGGCCCCGGTGCCGCCGATTATTATTGGCTCAAGCCTGATCTGGAATCGCCTACAGCGCTTCTGGGGCCGTTGGTCGGCGCGCTGGTCGCGGCTGACGACGCATCTCAACGAGTCGATCTCCGGCATCCGCGTGGTCAAGGCTTTTGCGCAAGAGCACCGCGAGTCCGAGCGCTTTGATCAGCGCAACCACGCCCTGCGCCAAATCAGCGTCAGCGCCGAGCGCTCGTGGTTGGTCTTCTTCATGGTGACCAACTTCTTTATGAGCTTTGGCGGGTTCTTCGTGTGGTATTTCGGCGGTCGGCAGATCGTTGGCGGCGAGCTGTCGCTGGGGGAGCTGATGGCCTTTATCGCCTATCTGTGGATGCTCTACCACCCGCTCAAGTGGTTTGGCGATTTCTACAGCTTCATGGTGCGGGCCTTTGCCGGGGCCGAGCGCATCTTTGAAATCGTCGATGCGCCCTCCGAGCCGTTTGACCATCCCAGCGCCCAGCGCGTCCCTGCGCTTGAGGGCCAAGTCGCCTTTGAGGGCGCGGCCTTTGGCTATGACCCGGGCAAGATCGTCCTGCGCGACCTCGATTTGGTGGTGCAGCCGGGCGAGATGATCGGCTTGGTGGGTAAGTCCGGGACGGGCAAGAGCACGCTGATCAACCTAATCACGCGCTTTTACGATGTCTCGCACGGTCGCCTCGCTATCGACGGGATCGATATCCGCAAAATCAGCCTACGCGACTTGCGCTCGCAGATCGGCATGGTGGCTCAGCAGTCGTTTTTGTTCAACGGCACGATTGCCGAAAACATCGCCTACGGCAAGCCCGGGGCCACGTTCGACGAGATCTTGCGCGCGGCCCGCGCGGCCAACGCCCACGAATTCATCGTCAAAAAGCCGGACGGATACGACATGGTAGCTGGGGAGCAGGGCGACAAACTCGCCGGCGGCGAGAAGCAGCGCATTTCCATTGCGCGGGCCATTCTCCACGACCCGAGGATCCTGATCTTGGACGAGGCGACTTCGTCGCTCGATACGCCGACCGAGAAAAAGATCCAAGAGGCGATTCAGCGGCTGGTCAAAGGCCGCACGACTTTCGCCATTGCCCATCGGCTTTCGACCTTGCGCAGCGCCGATCGCCTCGTGGTGCTCGACGGGGGCAAAATCGCCGAAATTGGCACGCACGAAGAATTGATGGCGCGCGAGGGCATTTTCTACAATCTGGTAAGGACCCAACGCGAGACGTCGGCAGTCATGGCCACCAGCGGATGAGCACAAAGGATCACAAAATAGCAATATGTAGGGGCAACTCTTGTAGTTGCCCTCGCTCCTAGAAGCAGAGGACATACCATGAGCAATAGCCGACTAGCGATCACCCCGATTGCCGTGACGCATCCCGAGCACGTGGAAATCGCCAATTTGCGCCTCTTCCGCGAGCCGGCTTGGATCTTGCGCTTGACCATCGACGGCGACCGCTCGTACCTGAAGGTGAAGGTAGTTCGCGCCGCGCCGCTGTCCCATCCGACCCGCTATATCTGTCTCCTCGACGCCAAAGACGAGGAGATCTGTATGATTGACGATCTCACCCAACTCGACTTAGAGGCGCGTGCATTGATTGAGGAGGAGTTGGACCGGCGCTATTTGACGGCGGCGATTCAGCGGGTCAATGCGGTGCGCAACGAATACGGCACCTCTTATTGGGACGTGCAGACCGACCGCGGGCCGCGCGAGTTCGTCGTCCAGAACGTCTCGGAAAACGCCCAATGGCTCGGCGACCATCGGCTGCTGATTACCGATGTCGATGGCAACCGCTTTGAAATTCCGCATCTTGGCGAACTGGATAAGAAGAGTTTGGCCGCGGTTGAACAGGTCGTCTGACTAGCGCTCGCCGTTGCCGCATGCCGACCAGCCCCTTTGCGGGGCTGGTTTTTTTGCCCAGTACAAAACAAGTTGGCCTTGCCGAAGGAGATGAAGGAGCGGTGCAAGCCCGCCTTGGCCCAAGGCGACTTGCTCATTTCCCTCCCATCCATTGTCTAGAGCAGAAGGTCCTTTTTAGACCAGTGCGCCTTGCCCTAGCTTGGGCAATCACCCTCTAACCGATTGAGGATACCGTGAAAAAGGTATGTCGCTCTGTCGATCTATACCGAGTCGAGGGGCATCCCGCGTTGTTCGACTCTGGGGAGACTATTATGGCTGCGCTCCAATACTACAGCCCCCAACTGGCCGACGAGCGGGCGTACTACGGGGCCTTGATGGGCTGGTCGTTCTTTTTTGACGCCGAGGAGAGAATGCCGGTTGGCCTGCCCGCCGACGAGCTGCTCCACCGCAACTTGTACTATCTCTACGGAATTGAGCGCCGCGAGGTGCGCCGCGACAATTTTGCCGACTTGTGGCAGGCGATTGAGGAGTCGATTGCCGCAGACCGAGTGCTGCTCGCTTGGGTGGATGCCCGCGATGTGAGCGATGCGGCCTTTCAATACAATCGGACACCCGGTGCGAGCGAGGCCATGCTCATCTATGGGTACGATCGAAGGGAGGATGTGTTGGCGATTTTGGTTAATCCGCAGGGCTTTGTGGGGCAGATGCCGCTCTCTCGTCTGCCCGAGCTGTTGTCCGAGTTGGTGGTGTACGACTACGCGGTGCCAGAGGGTCTCGACCCTTATCCGGTTGAAAAAATGGAGCAGGTTCTCTTGGAGGATGTGCGGGAGATGCTCGCGGGCAATAAGGTCGGCCGGGTAGAGACGGGCCTACCGGCCGCGCAGCGCTTTGTCGAGGAGATGGAGCGTCAGATTGAGCGGGACGCAGAGAGTATGAGCGTTTGGATGCGGGAGGTGTTCTGTCAGCTAGCTCTATTAGGTCCGCAGCGCCAGCGGCTGGACGACAATTTGCGGCGGCTAGCGGCGGCAACCGGCTCGGGTGATCTGTCGGCTGCGGCCGATACTTTCGGGGACATAGGCCGGCGTTGGGAGATGACGCGCGATTTGTTCTTCAAGGGGGCGAACAACGACCCGGCGGCCACGCTGAAGCGCATCCGCAAGTGCGTGCAGGGCCTGCTGAGCCTAGAGGAGGCGCAGGCCCGGTTTTTGTTGCAGTGGTTGTAGCAGGTCTGTTGGGGGAGATCGGGGCATTCCTTGTATGTTGAATATATACCCTATCCGTAGGGGCGGTTCGCGAACCGCCCCTACTTTGTTTGGAACTGTTGGAACTGTGATAGGCAATCGTTAGTTTGCTTCTAGGGCCGGAACAAAAACCTTTACCTCAACAAAGGAACCGCCATGGAAGCCCCCCAAGCAGAAATGAGCGTCGTCGGTCGCATATTACGCGTCTTCTACGCTCCATCCGAGACCTTTGAGGCCGTAGCCGAGCAGCGCAGTGCGGCCGACTGGCTGCTGCCGACCATTGTAGTCGCGTTGGCGATTTTCTTCTCCACGTATTTAACCTCGCCTATCTACGTGGCCGAGGCGATGGAGCAGATACGGGGACAGACGTCCGCGGAACAGCCCAATGTGGAGGGTACTGGAGACGCCATACGGATCAGCGGGCTAATTGCCGCGCCGATTATGACGTTTGTCATGCTCTTTATTGGCGCTGCGATCTACCTTTTAGTAGGCAAATTACTCGGCGGCCTGCTCGGCTATGGCCATTGCTTGGCCATCGTCGCGTACACGTCGCTGATTTCCATTCTCCAGCACCTTGTCAAGACGCCGCTGGCCTTGGCCAATGAGACGATGGATGTGCAAATAGGGCTGGGGATGTTCCTTTCCGAGGAAGCCCAAAAAAGTTTCGGGGGTGCTTTATTGAACTCTATCGATCCCTTTGTCGTCTGGATGATCGTCATCGCCGGCCTCGGGCTGTCTATCGTCGGGCAAATTGAGCGCAGCCGAGCTTATGCAGGCGTTGCGGCTGTCACGCTTATCTTCCTCTCCATCGGCGCGTTTTTCAGCACCCTCAGACCTGGAGGTTGAGGTGGCAACTAAGAAGCGTCGCCTGCTGAAGCTCCTCGTTTTCTTACTCTTGGCCGGCTCGGTCGGAGCGGCGGTCTATTTCAACTTGCGGCAAGAAAAGGCCGAAGAGACCTATCCCACGGCGGTCGTCGAGCGGGGCGCGGTCGTCGATAAGCTAGCTGAAACGGGCCGCATTGAGTTGGTGCGGACTGTGGAGGTCAAATCGACGATTGCCGGCGA
Organism: Candidatus Latescibacterota bacterium; assembly: GCA_022820485.1. Lineage (GTDB taxonomy): Bacteria > Latescibacterota > UBA2968 > UBA8231 > UBA8231. The sequence goes on along the minus strand of JAJEFJ010000039.1, from coordinate 33,260 downwards.
AATCCGCGATTTGCCTATTGAGGCTGGCGCGTGGGTGGAGACGGGCGAGCTGATGGCCGTCATCGAGCCAGACCCCAATCAATCGCTGCAATTGTATCAGAAGCGCTCGAGCGTGGAGCAGGGCAAAATCGACCTAGCGGAGCAGGAGCGGAACTTTGAGCGTCAGAAAGCCCTGTTTGACCGCAAGATGATACCGGCCAAGCAGTTTGAGGAAGCCGAGGTGCGCCTGACGCGGGCGCGCACCGGCCTGCGCTTGGCCCAGCTCGAACTCGACATGCTCGAAGCCAAGGCCAACCTTCGGCGGGTCCAGCTTGCAGAAGACCAAGTCGCGCTCGACGAGGTGCGCGTCCTCGCCCCAATCGACGGCATTGTCATCCGTCGCAACGTGGAAATCGGCGAGGTGGTCTCCTCCGGGCTTTCGTCGTATTCCGGGGGGACGATGCTCTTTGAAATTGGCGATCCCAGCCAACTGATTGTGCGCGGCGACATCGCGGAAATCGATATTGGCCGGGTGGAGATCGACCAAGACGTGGACATTATTGTGGATGCGTATCCCGACACCACGTATCGCGGCCGGGTGCGCTGGATTGCGCCGGTGGGTCAGCAGAAGCAGGGCAGCACCATCGTCACCTTTGACACCGAGATCGAGATTACCGACCACGCGCCGCGTCTGCGCCAAGGCATGTCCTGCGACATCGACATTCTCTTTGCGCGGCGCGACAGTGCGGTTTACCTGCCGGTCGAGCGGGCGCTGGAGGTTTTTGACGACGAGGACGGAGAGGACGAACGCGGCGAGAGCACGCGCGGCCGCTTTGTCGCGTATATCGCCGAGTTGCCGGATTCGCTAGCCGCCGACCCGGACAGCACGCGCTCGGACAGCACGCGCCCAGACAGCGCACTGCAACTGCCGCTCAGCGCCTTCGCCGAGGTGGAGTTGGCCATCGGCATTGAAACCTCGACCCGCCTCGAAATCCTCTCCGGCCTCGCCAGCGGCGACCGCGTCGCCGAAGACCCCAGCGCCATTCGCAGCAAACTGGAGCAGAGGGACGGGGAGGAGGACGCGGACGAGGAGGGAGACGAAGACGAGGAACGCTAAGCATGACCTTGCTCGAACCCCTCTTCGCTGGCTTGGGTCAGCTTCGGGCGCACAAGTTGCGCTCGCTGCTGACGCTGTTGGGCATTGTCATTGGCGTGGCGGCCATCATTGCCGTGGTGTCGCTGGGGGAGGGATTGCGCCGCGAGGTGATCTCGCAGTTCGTCTTCAGCGGTGGGGCGGGTATGATTGAGGTGGAGCCGCCGCGCCAGTGGGTGCGCAAGGATGGCCGCTGGGTGCGCCGCCCTTGGCAGGAGTACCTGACTGAGGCCGACATGGCGGCCATGCAGCGAGAAATCGACGGGCTGCACGCGCTCGTGCCTAGCGTCGAGGGCAATGCCTCCCTACAGCGCGGCAAGACCACCGTGCAAGCGAGCTATACGGGCACCTCCGCTGCGTTCAACGAGGGCTTCAACTGGCCTGTAATCAGCGGCCGGTCCCTGAACGCGTTAGACTTGCGCCTCGCTCGCAAGGTCTGCCTGCTCGGCGGTGATGTGCACGAAGACCTCTTTCACAAGACCGATCCGCTGGGCAAGGAGCTCCTGCTCAACGGCGACCGCTACGTGGTCGTTGGCGTGCTTGACGAGCGCGTCCGCTTTGGCCGCAGTGAAGGCAACATCGTGTTGGTCCCGTACACCACGGCGCAAAAGCGGTTGCAAGGCGAGGATCACTTTTCGGAACTCACGCTCTTCGTCGAGGATTTGGATGCCGTCGAGCGGGTCGTTGCTGCGGTGCGCCGCGTCCTCCGGCGGCACCACGAGCACGGCGACGACTTCAGAATCGAGACTAGCCAGGGAGAGATAGACGACGCCAATGAGTTCTTCCGCGTCCTGCAGCAAGTGGGCGGTGGGATTGCGGGGATTTCGCTGTTGGTGGGGGGTATTGGCATTATGAACATCTTGCTGGTGTCGGTGGCCGAGCGCACTCGCGAGATTGGCATCCGCAAGGCCCTCGGTGCCAAGCCGCGCCACATCCTTGGCCAGTTCCTCGCCGAGTCCGTAGTCTTGAGCATGGTCGGCGGCCTGTTGGGCATCCTCACTGGCTTCGGATTTGGCTTGGGGGCGGCCTTTGTCATTCAGCAGCTCGCACCCGGCGCGCCTTTTACCAGCATTGTCTCGGCTGAGTCCGTGCTCTGGGCCGTCGGCTTTTCATCGGCCGTTGGCATTTTCTTCGGCGTTTATCCCGCCTTGCGTGCGGCCCGGCTCGACCCGGTAGAGGCGCTGCGTCGCACGTGATTTTTCTCGAAGCCATCCGCATTGCCCTCGGGCAAATATGGGTCAACAAGCTGCGCACGGCCCTGACCTTGCTGGGCATGATGATTGGGGTCGGCGCGGTCGTAGGCATCGTGTCCATTGGCGAGGGGATGCGGCAGTTTGTCCTCGACGAGTTTGGCAAGTTAGGCGGGGCGCAGTTCGTGATGATCTCGCCGCAATACATGCAGCTCAAGGACGGTCGCTGGGTGCCCAACCCCCGCTATAAGCCCCTGACCATGGACGACTTGGCCGTAGTTGAGCAATCCTCTGACCGCTTGGCCGCGGTCCTGCCCTCTATGACGCATGGGGCCAATATGCGCTATCGCAAGGCCAGCTACCAGAGCAGGGCGGCCGGCACCTTGCCCGAGTTCTTCGAGGTGTACAACTGGCAGGTCGCCGAGGGCCGCTTCCTGCTCAACGCCGACTTGGACAAGCTGCGCCGGGTATGCGTGATTGGGCAAGAGGTGCGCGAGGAGTTGTTTGGCTTGGCTCCCTTCTTGGGCCGCGAGCTCAAGCTCAACGGCCAGCGCTTTACGGTCGTCGGCCTCATGGAGGAGCGCCAGACCTTTGGCGAGGACTGGGGAGATCAAGTGCTGGTGCCGGTGACGACGGCCCAGCGACGCCTCGCTGGCAACAAATACATCCAAGCCATGGTAGCCCACGCCAAAGAGCAAGAAGACGTTCCCGACATTACTGTTGCTATTGAAAAGGCGCTCAAAAAGCGCCACGGCCCAGAGGCTAGCTATCAGATCGTCAGCGGCCGCAGCATCCTAGAGCAGGTCGAGCAGATCATTTTGCTGTTGAAGTTGGTCGTGGGTGGGATTGCGGGGATTTCGCTTTTGGTGGGGGGCATTGGTATTATGAACATTTTGCTGGTGTCGGTGGCCGAGCGCACCCGCGAAATTGGCATCCGCAAGGCCCTCGGGGCCAAGCCGGTGACGCTGCTGTGGCAATTCGTGATCGAGGCGATGGCCCTGAGCTTGACGGGGGGAGCGCTCGGGGTGGCTGCGGGCTATGGGTTGGGCGAAGGCATTGCGCGCGTCATTTCCCACTACAGCGAGTTAGAGTTTCCCAGCATTGTTTCGCCGGAGGCCACGCTGTTCGTGCTCGCTTTGTCCATTGCGATTGGTCTTTTCTTTGGCATCTATCCGGCGGCCCGCGCGGCCCGGCTCGACCCGGTGGATGCGTTGCGCTCGGAGTGATCTCGTGCTGATCGAACTGAATGGCATTAGCAAGGTTTACGTGCGCGGCACTGAGGAAGTACACGCCCTGCGCTCGGTGGATTTGGCGATTGAGGACAATGAATACGTCTCGCTGATGGGGCCTTCTGGCTCGGGCAAATCCACGTTGATGAACATCCTCGGTTGCTTGGATTCGCCCACGGAGGGGACGTATCGCTTGGACGGCACGGATGTGTCGGGTATGAATGCCAACGAGCTGGCCGAAGTGCGCAACAGCCGCATTGGCTTCATCTTCCAGACTTTCAACTTGCTGCCGCGCGCGTCCGCCCTGCAAAACGTCGAGCTGCCGCTGATTTACAATGGCCAACGCCGCAAGGTGCGCCGCGCCCGGGCGATTCAGGCGCTGGAGCGGGTTGGTTTGGCCGACCGCATGACGCACCGACCGACCGAGCTGTCCGGCGGCCAATGTCAGCGGGTGGCCATTGCCCGCGCCTTGGCCAACGGGCCTTCGCTGCTGTTGGCCGACGAGCCGACCGGCAACCTCGACTCCAGCACCGGCGAGGAGATCATGCTGCTCTTCGACGCCCTGCACGAAGAGGGCAATACCGTGCTGTTGGTGACCCACGACCCCGTTATTGCCCTACAGGCCGAGCGGCTGATCCGCATCCACGACGGCCGCATTGCTTCTGACGAGCAGTTGGCGTAGTGAAACCCATGCTTTCTTGAGATGGCCTTTGTCAATGATCCCCGCTTCATTGACACGATTTTCGTGTTTCACTATTCTTGTGTCATAGAGATCATCCCGGTTTTTGGCACCTATACTTTGCGAATACCGGAGGCTTAGCATGAAGAACATCACCATCACTCTACCGGAGGATGTCGCCCGCTGGCTGCGGATCAAGGCCGCCGAGAACGAGCGCAGCGTCTCCAAATGGCTAGCCGAACTGCTGGAAAGTATGCAGCGCCAAGAAGACGAGTACGAGATTGCAATGAAGCGCTACTTGGAGATGAAGCCACGCAAGATCAACTGGCTGCACGGCCGCAGGCCAACGCGCGAGGAATTGTATGACCGTCCCGGTCTTCGTTGACACCAATGTCTTTGTTTACCGCCACGATAGCTCGGATCCGTCAAAGCAGGCTTGCGCCGAGCAATGGATCAGACTACTTGTGCATAGCCGCTCTGGTCGTCTGAGCTTTCAGGTCCTCCAAGAACTCTACGTGAGTCTCACGCACGAGCAGCGGCTGAACTTCGACCGGTCGGAGGCTCAAGAGATCGTCAAGGTGCTTGCAACGTGGCAACCGGTAGCCGCTGACCTAGCGATGCTGAACCGAGCTTGGGTCTTGCAGGATCGCTTTCCCCTGTCCTGGTGGGACGCGTTCATCATCGCCGCCGCGCAGACCTGCGAGTGCAAGGTTCTGCTGACCGAGGACCTGCAAGACGGCCAAGAGTTCGGTGCTGTTCAGGTGGTCAATCCGTTTGCCGCGTCGGACCGGACGCCGGAAGAGGTACTGGCAGCCTTGGTGTCGTGAGCGTTTGATCGTCGCGCGGCCTTGCCCTCATGTCGGTCGAGAAGCTCTTTGATCGACCTATGGGCCCCTCATAAACATCGGATATCTTGACTAATATTCAGCAGTAAGCAAATTTGTGAAGCCGCAAAATCTGTCGGCCTTTCCAGCTATCAGATCTTTACCAACTGGATGAAGCGCTATGGAATAGGCGCGTGATGGTATGCGGCGTATCTGATTTACTGCACTGTGTGTGAGGAAATCTGATGAACCGGCACGAGCGCGAGACGGACGCCCGCATCGCGATTGACGAATTGCTGCGGCAGTCTGGCTGGAATCCGACCGACAAGTCGATGGTCGGGACCGAGGTCCCAGTCACGAGTTCGCAGTCTGCCGTCGGACTGGTTGACCGCTCGCAGGCGCGCGCTTTTCAGGTACATGCTCCGGTTTATGACCTTCTGGCGGCTGCTGGTAACTTCGGCCCAGACCGTGCTATTGGACTCGACTCTGAGGAACTCGGGTGGATGCCGGTTCCCAACCACGTACGGCTTACCCGAGACCACTTCGTGGCCCGCGTCGAGGGACATTCAATGGAGCCCACCATCCCCGACGGCTCTTACTGCCTCTTCCGGGCCGAACGTGGCGGGACCAGGGAGGGCAAACTAGTCCTCGTCTGGCACCGAGGCTGCACCGATCCCGCGCTCGGCGGCGAGTTCTCGATCAAAAAGTACACCAGCACGAAGACAGAGGTGCCGGACGACGGCAGTTGGAGTCATCGCGAGATCCGGCTACAGCCACTCAATCCCGATCCGGCTTACAGCGACCTCGTCTTTGACCCCAGCGCCGAGGGCGACCTGCGCGTCGTCGGCGAATTCGTTTGCGTGCTTGAAGCAGTCGAAGAAGGCGAGCCTACATCCGGTCGCGCTGACTATGTCCTCTACAACCAACGCGGTCGGCCACTCGCCGTGATTGAGGCCAAGAGGAACGCCATCAACCCATATACCGCCAAGCAGCAGGCGCTGCCCTATGCCAAGGCGCTCGGCGCACCGTTCATTTTTCTGGCTAACGGTGAACTGACCTACTTCTGGGACTACCAAAACGACGATGCTCGACAGATCGCTGGCTTCTTCTCTCGACGCGATCTGGAACGCATGGTGCAGATGCACGATAGCCGCCAAGTGCTGGCAACCGTGGAAATTCCCGAGCATTACATCCGCCAAGGCGAGATGCGCACCGTGCGGCCGTATCAGGCTGAAGCGATGCAGGCGCTCGACCATGCGCTGGAACTGGGTAAGCGACGTTTCCTAATTGAGTTACCGACCGGGACGGGTAAGACCGATCTTATCTGTCTATATCTCAAGCGCCTCTTCCAAGCCGGCTGGGCTGAGCGCGTGCTCTTCTTAGTGGACCGTGAGCAACTCGCGAAGCAGGCGCTGGAAGCGATCCAAGATGTCCTCTCCGTTTATTCGAGCTATTGGCTGCGCCCCGGTATGGCGCGTCAGGAGCAGCAAGTCACAGTGGCTCTCCTTCAGACTATGATCGGCCGCATCGACGAATACACCGCCGGGTACTTCGACATCGTCATCGCCGACGAGTGCCACCGTTCCATTTACGGTGCGTGGCAGGGTGCGCTTACCCGCTTTGACGCCCTCCACATTGGTCTCACGGCTACCCCGGCTGGCTATATCGAGCGAAATACCTACGACTTCTATAAATGCGAGTTGGGCAAACCCGACTTTACCTATTCAATAAAAGATGCCTTCCGCGACAAGTATCTGGTGCCTTATCGCTTCGCTACGGGTATCACCGAGATTCTCGCCGAGGGTGCCGAAGTTGACGACGAGCACTACGATCCCGCCGAGTTTGAGCGCCGCTGGACTAATGAGAAGTCAAATCGGCTTATGATGGAAGAGTTCGACCACCTCGCTTGGGAGAGCTACCACGAACTCGCTCCAGGCCAGGACCCAAGGCCCGGCAAGTCAATCGTCTTTGCCATTACTAAGCACCACGCGGCACGACTGACGCAGTATCTGAACGAGCTGCACCCCGAGCACAAGGGGCGCTATGCCGAGGTTATCACTTCTGACGTGGCCGACCCGGATGCCCTAATTCGGAAGTTTAAGACCGAGACCTATCCCATGGTCGCGGTGAGCGTTGGTATGCTTGACACTGGCTTCGACTGTCGAGAGGTGCTTCATTTGGTGCTCTGTCGGCGGGTGCGCAGCCCCATCCTCTACCAGCAGATGCGGGGTCGTGGCACGCGCACTGCACCCCATATTCAGAAGCAGAAATTCGTTATCTACGATTTCTTCAGGAATCACCAGTACTTCGGCGACAGCGACACAGATGTCTTCACCGATACGACAGGCGATTACACGCCAAGCGATAGCCCGACTCCGCCGACGCGGGAACTTGTCGAATTAGGTCTCGAAGACGAGTGGCTCGAAGCGGTCTCCTACGTCGAGGTTGGCCCCGAGGGCGAGCGCATCGACAAGGCGGAATACGTCACTCATTGGGAAGAAACAATTCGCACCCAAGCGGTCGATGATCCGCTCCTGCGGAAGGTGCGCGACGATGAGCCACTCAAACCGTGTGAGGAGGAGAAACTTGCCCGTCGCCTGAATCGGCCCGACCACTACTTCAATGAGGACAACCTGCGCCGAGCCTACCGCAACCCCGGCGGCAACCTCTTCGATTTCATCTGCGCCGCGCTTGGGAAGCTGCGTATCAAGAGTCGCGAGGAGAAACTTGAGGAATCCTTCCGGGCTTGGCTCGTGTCGCGCTCGCTCACCCCGCAGCAGGCCGAGTACCTGTCCCTGATTAAGAATCGCGGCATTGCCACCGGCCGCGTGCGTATTGAGGATCTATTCAAGCCGCCGCTTTCGATTCTCGATGTCGTCGGCAAGGGGGTCGAGCTATTCGGTGAAGAGGGTCTCAGGCAGGTGGTTGAGCGGCTCAACGAAGACGTCTTTAACGCCGCGAGTTGACGGAGGAACGCGATGGACCAGGGACTACGCCGTAAGTTCGACCGGATAACCGACATCCTCTGGGCTGGAGGGGTCACGAACCCCATCACCTATATCGAGCAGATCTCCTATCTCATCTATTTGAAGCTCCTCGACGAGGAGGAATCCACCCGCGAGCTCCAAGGTCGGCTCGGTGCTGGGGACGGTGTGCGGCTCTTCCCTGCCCAAGCCGAGCGCTTCCGCTGGTCCAAGTGGCGTTTCAAAAGTGGTAACGAACTGCGCGACTTTGTTCGCGACGAGGTGTTCCCGTACATGGCGTCGCTGGTCAAGGACGAGCCGCAGGTGGCCGATTACTTTCGCAACGCCGTGCTTGAGATCGTCGATCCAAACGTGCTCAAGCAGGTGGTTGACGAACTCGACTCAATCGACTTCCGCCAACTCGGCCCGGACATCAAGGGCGACATCTTTGAATATCTGCTCACTCACCTCGGCCAGTCGGCGTTGAACGGTCAGTTTCGGACGCCGCGCCAGATCCGCGCCTTTATGGTCGAGATGGTTGATCCCGATCTCGGCGACACCGCGTACGATCCCGCTTGTGGGACTGCTGGGTTTCTCATCGACGTGGTAGATCACATCCTCGCCCGCTATAGCGAGGAGCCCGAGGAGGTACCGATTTACGGCGAGGTCTGGCTCGAAAAGCGCGGGCAGACACTCGATAAGGCCAAGGAGGAAATTCCTAAGCTCCAGACGTACAAGAAGGGGCCCGGCGAGAAGATTCCCGACTGGAACTTGCTCGAAGCCTCGATCTACGGCACTGATGTATCGCGCCAGATGATGCGGATCTCCATGATGAACCTCGTCCTCCACGGCATCCGCCGCGCCCGCCTCAAGCTCGGCAACGTCCTCTCAGAGATGAGCGGCCTCACTGAAGACGATTTGAACCGACGCTATCGGGTGATTCTGTCGAACCCCCCTTTCGCCGGCCAGATTCCTAGGGAATCTATTCGCCAAGACCTACCTTCAAAGTCCAAGAAGAGCGAACTCCTATTTCTCGCCCTCATGCTGCGCTCGCTAGCGCCGGGCGGACGCTGTGCCGTGGTCGTGCCCGAGGGGGCGCTCTTTGGCTCGACAGGGGCGCACAAAGACCTGCGCGAAAAGCTGCTGCGAGAATATGAGCTTCAGGCCGTGGTGTCGCTGCCAGCGGGCGTGTTCAAACCTTATGCTGGAGTCAAAACCTCCGTTCTCGTCTTTCGTCGTTCTGCAACGGAGCCGGGGGAGGGTGAGGCCGCGACGAAACAGGTGTGGTTCTACGAGATTCGCAACGACGGCTATGATCCCGACAAGATACAAGGAGGTGGTCGCCCGGAGACGCCGGAGGATAACGACATCTCCGGCCTGCTTGCAGCGTGGGCTGACTACAAAGCCTCGCGTTTTGAGAAGCCTCCGGGTGCTGAGGCTGGGGCCGTGCTTGAACCGGACAGCGACGAACCTCACTGCTGGTGGGCGACCTTTGAGATCATCGCCGAAAACGACTACAACCTCGCCGCATCGCGCTACAAGCCGCATGTGGCAGAGCCGATTCCCGACGAAGACCCGGCAGAGTTGATTCGCGAGGTCTTGGTGATTGAGCGCGAAATCACGGTGGGACTGGAGAAGCTGCTGAGCGAGGTGGAGCAATGATCCAAGTCTCCGACACACTCTTCGACCAGTTGGCGGTGGAGGGAGCGTGATGGAGTGGCCTCATGTTCGGCTTGGCGATGTTGCTCAAGAGTTCATCAGCGGCGGAACTCCCAGCACCAGAGTCGAACACTACTGGACAGGTGATATTCCCTGGATTACAGGAGCCGACGTCACTGACAATGTTGTGGTAGCGGGACGTAAGTGTATTACGCAGGAAGCTATCGACAACAGCGCGACTCATGTAGTGCCCAAAGGAGCGATTCTACTTGTAACGCGCACGGGTGTTGGCAAAGTTGCCAAAGCAGGCGCAGACATCGCCATAAGTCAAGATTTGACAGGCATCGTATTGAAAGAGGGAACGAATGCTGATTTCGTAGCTGCTGCGATTCGGCAGAAGACGAGGAATCTCTTAGACATTCAACAAGGTGCTATAATCAAAGGTGTCCTGCGCAAAGACGTTGAAAAACTCGAAATCCCCCTCCCGCCGCTTTCCGAACAACGCCGCATCGTCGAAATCCTCGACCAAGCTGAGCGCATCCGTCGCCTCCGGGACGACGCCGACGCCAAGACTGAGCGTATTTTGCCTGCCCTCTTCATCAAAATGTTTGGTGATCCTAGGACGAATCCGATGGGGTGGCCCGTCCGTCCCCTTCGCAGCTTTCTCAACTCGGTAGAACGCCGTGACCCCGTAAAGTGCCAAGAAGAACAGTTCGTTTATGTTGACATCGCAAGTATAGATGGCGCGACTGGTCGAATTGTCTCTACAAAAAAATGGTTCGGGCATGAGGCCCCTGGCCGAGCTCGTCAAGTCATCCGCTCATCTGACGTCTTAGTATCAACTGTCCGACCATACCTTCGAGCGACCGCGATGGTGCCCGAAGAACTGGATGGTCAAATTGGTAGCACGGGATTCTGCGTCCTTCGGTCAGCCACTGGGGCGGGACACGGGTATCTCTACGCCTTGAGCCGAATGTCGTGGTTCACGGAACAATTGAACTCCCGAGCACGAGGTGCCTCTTATCCAGCCGTTACAGACCGAGACATTTGGGACTTACCAGTGCCATTGCCGGACGATTGTGCGCTACTTTCTCATGCTGATATGGTGGTGAAAAAGGCCATGGAGATACAGGAAGAACAACGGCGTAACTCTGAACATCTCCAAGCCGTTTTCAAAGGCCTCCTCCACCGCGCCTTCACTGGCGACCTGACCGCCTCTTGGCGCGAGGCGTATAGGAAGGAACTGCTTCAAGAAACGGAGCATCAGGCGACGACTCTAAAGAAGAACTATAGTGGAATCCGGCAGTAGAGAAACTTTGGTGTCGTCTGGATGCCGGACGATTTTGTGACGCCAGCCTCATTCCCTGAGTTTGCACAATTCGCAACATCCGCCGGCGTATTGAAGTAACCGACGTTACGCCGCTTTTGTCCCCAACGTCCCACTCCTGTATCCTTTCCGCTACACTCCAGCATCACCTATTCCCGCCGCCCCTCTGAACTACCGCCTTGGCACGATTCTTGCCCGTGTTGCAGGAATCATCCCACCCGCAACCCAAGGCACCGCCCATGGCCGAATTCGACACTATCGCCAAGCACCTGATCCACACCTATCCACAAGACTTCGCCCGCGTCGCCCTCCACCAAGACGACGTCGAAGTCCTCGACGTCATCGACACCGAGCAACCCACCGTCGAAGCCCACCGCACCGATAGCCTCATCCGCGTGCAAATCAACGGCGAGGAGGCGTTGGTCCATCACGAGTTTCAAACCACCGATAGCACCCCGCCCATGCCGTACCGCATGGCCAGCTATATCGGGCACGCCATTGGGCAGCACCGGTTGCCGATCTATTCCAACGTCATCTACCTGCGTCCCGACGCCGGGCGTAGCGATCCGGGGCATTATCTCCAAGGGCGGCACGGCTACCGCGTGTTGGTGCAATACCGCGTGATTCGGCTGAATGAGCTAGACGGCCAAGGCATCCTCGATGCGGGGCCTTCGGGCTTGCTGCCGTTTGCGCCGTTGATGCAGCGGCCAGCCGACGTGGATGCCGAGACGTGGTTGCGCCAGTGCGTCAACCGGGCGCAGCAGGTGCCGATGGACGAGGCCCTTAAGGCCAATTATCTGGCCGATCTTGCGATTTTGAGCGGTTTGGTGTATAAATCAGAAACGATTAGGACCATTCTCTCGGAGGAGACCATGTACGAATCGTCAATTGTGCAGTATTTCACGGAAAAGGCCCTTGAGCAAGGCATTGAGCAAGGCATTGAGCAAGGCATTGAGCAAGGCATTGAGCAAGGGAGCCGAGAATTTATCCTCGAGGTGTTGACCATGCGCTTTCAGCCGGAGGCGGTACGCCCGTTAGCCGACCGCCTTGCGACCATTGACGAGGTGCCGCGCCTCAAGCAGTTGTTTCGGGCGGCCATACAAGTGCCCAACCTCGAAGCCTTTAGGAATCTATTAGATGCCGTCGAGTAGAGGAACTGTATAACGTCAGTGAAGTAAATCGGGTTATCAGCTAGGGCGCTACTTGACGCCCCGGCAGGAGTACTTGCTGCAATGACACCTTCCTCGACCGGCACTATAGGCGCTGAAGGCGAATAACAGCGCCTGACGATCAATTGACACACTTTCCGCGTTCCACTATTCTTGCGCGCTAGAGACCAGCACAGACTATCCCCGGTCCCCTAATAGCGCGGAGAAATCAATGAAAATCGTCGGGTATAGCGACCGTTTCAGCGTGCGGCCCGGGCAGACCATACGCTTTATGGTCAGTAGCGAAGCGCCCACATATCGCGCCGAACTCGTGCGCCTGCGGCATACGGACGCCAATCCCGAGGGCCCCGGCTGCAAAATCGAAGCGCTCGCATCCTCGATCAGCGGCGAATACCCGGGCCAGTACCAGGCCATCCACAGCGGCTCGTACGCGGCCGTGCCGCACCATCCTTTGTTGAATTGCCCCAATGGCTTTACCCTGCGGGCGTGGATTTACCCCACCACGCCGCAAAAGGGCCTGCAAGGGCTGTTGACCAAGTTGTCTGGCCAATCGGGCTATGGCCTCTTTATCGCCGAGGACGGGTCACTGGCCCTGTGGGTCGGCGATGGGACGCGGCTGGAAAAAGTGAGCATCGGCGTACCCCTGCACACAGCGCAATGGCACTGTATCGCCGCTAGCTACGACGCGGCCACTGGAACTGTCCACCTCTACCATGAACTACAATCCAACTGGCCGGTGGCCCATGCCCGAGCAGAGGTTTGCAAAACCATCGGCCCCCTCGCTGTGGGAGAGAATGAGGAGGATTTGCTGATGGCCGCTCAGGCGGGGCCGGTGGCTACTCACCACTTCAATGGCAAGATCGACAATCCGCGGCTCTACGGCCGCGCGCTTTCCGTGGCGAAGGCCGACGCCGACAGCCCAATCGCTAGCTGGGACTTTTCTCTGGATATCGGCGCGGAAATAGTGCGCGACACCGAGGCCAACCAACTCCATGGTCGCACGGTCAACCTGCCGACTCGGGCCGTGACCGGGCACAACTGGACCGGCGACGAGTCAGATTTCAAAGTCGCCCCCAACCAGTACGGAGCCATTCACTTCCACGACGACGATCTCGAAGACGCCCAGTGGGATGCCGCCTTTGAGTGGACCGTGCCCTCAGACTGGCCGAGCGGCGTGTACGCGGCCCACTTGACCAGCGCCGACGCCGAGGATTACCTGCCCTTTATCGTCGTTCCCGAAAAGGCCCAAGCCCGCATCGCCTTTCTGGTGCCGACCCTTACGTACTTGGTCTATGCCAATCAGCGCTTTAACGATCCGATCCGCGCCATGCTGGATCTGCGCGAAAGCAGCGACGCCGTCCCGCAAGACCAGTACATGCAGGAGCAGCGGCTCTTGAGCTGTTACGACCTGCACAGCGATGGTACGGGGGTCTGCTACTCGTCGCGCTTGCGGCCGATCTTAAATTTTCGTCCCCGGTACCGCATGCCCTCCCGCTCCTTGGCCGCGCATTGGCCCCGCCTGCTCAATGCCGATCTTCATCTGCTCGACTGGCTGGATACCAAGGGCTTTGCCTACGATGTGATCACCGACGACGAGTTGCACTGCGAAGGCAGCGAGTTGTTGGAGCCGTACCAGGTGATCCTCACCGGCACTCATCCAGAGTACTGGACGGCGTCTATGCTCAAAGGGCTGGAATCGTACCAAGCGGAGGGCGGCCGCCTGATGTACCTAGGCGGCAACGGTTTCTACTGGATCGCCTCCTTCGACCCCCGGCGTCCGCACATCGTCGAAGTTAGGCGCTGGCGGGGCTCACGCGCTTGGGAAGCCGCCCCCGGCGAGCACTTTCACAGCACCACGGGCGAGATGGGTGGCCTCTGGCGCTTTCGCAACCGGACACCGCAAAAAATGGTCGGCGTTGGTTTTACCTCCCAGGGCGGCGGCCGAAACCGTCCCTATAGGCGGCAGCCGGACAGTTTGGATCCGAGGGCGGCTTTTATCTTTGAGGGGGTGGCTCCCGAGGAATTGATCGGCGACTTTCCTGCCCTAGTCCTCGAACACGGTGCCGCCGGCTTTGAAATCGACCGGGGCGACCACGCCCTCGGCACGCCTGACCACGCCCTCTTGCTCGCTTCGGCCGAGGGCTTCACTGATCTGTACCAGGTGGCGATTGAGGACCAGTTGGTCTCGGCTCCCAATACCGGCGGCAGCCAGAATCCTCTGGTGCGGTCCGACATGGTGTACTTTGAAGGCCCGAAGGGCGGCGCGGTATTCTCGGTAGGCTCTATTAGCTGGTGCAGTTGCCTTTCGTACAACCACGGCGACAACAATGTCTCCCGCATCACCGAGAACGTGTTGCGCCGCTTTGCAGAAATGGATTGATATGGCGGAAGAAAATCCCCTAATCCGCAACCCGGCCAAGGAAATTCTCCGCAGCGGTGGGCCGCTCTTTGGCTTCAATGTCTTTGAGTCGCTGCGTCCTTCGGTGATTAAGATCGCGACCCAGGCGGGATACAATATGCTGCTGGTCGAAAACGAACACGTGATCCACAACGACGAAACTCTGACCAACTTCTTGGTCATGGCCCGGGACAACGGCCTTGCTCCGGTGGTGACGGTCCTGGTGCCCGAGCGGCCCTTTGTATCGCGGCTGCTCGATGCGGGTGCGCTGGGGATATGCCTCTCCCACGCCGAAGAGCCCGAGCAAGTCGCGGCGCTGGCGCGCTGGATGAAATACGCGCCGGACGGGGAGCGAGGGCTGGCCATGGGTGCCAATGTGGAGTACGCCGCTGGCGAGGCGGCCCGCTATTGCCGCGAGGCCAACGAGGCCACCATGCTCATTCTCAAGATCGAGTCTTGGCACGGCGTGGAGAACGCCGAGGCCATGCTCGCCAACGAATGGGTGGATGCGGTAGTTTTTGGCCCCGGTGACTTGGCGGCGACCATGGGTTTTCACGGCGATTGGGAACACCCAGAAGTGGTGCGGGCCATGGAGCGCGTCATCGAGATCGCCCTAGCTAAGGGGATCGCTACCGAGCCGGCGATTTATCCGCGCAACCGCGAGGAGTACCTGGACCAGCGCCGGGACGGCATCCAACTGGTGGGTCGCTTCCGCCACAGCGAATACGACCTGCTCCGCGACGGCGCGGTGCAGGCTTTCTCCATGTATCGAGAGGATGTAGATGACCACTAAAATTACGGTTGGGATAGCCCAGGAGTTCTTCGACGCGGAGGGGAATTTCGACTTGCCCGGTCCTGGGCTGGAACTATTCGATGAAATGCCCGAAATCCAGTACCGGATATTGGCCGAGCGGAGCGCGGAAATTGCTCCCGAGCAGGTGCGCGGCTGCGACGCGGTTATCTCGGGCGCGTCCCGCTGGAGCGAGCGCTCCTTGGTTGGCAACGACCAGCTCGTGGCCGTGCTCTTCACCGGCGTTGGGTACGACCACATCGATGTCGAGGCTCTGACTCGGGCCGATGTAATGCTCTGCACGGCCCCCGACGCCGTGCGCCGGCCCATGGCCTGCACGATCATCACCTTTATTCTGGCCTTGGCCACGCGCCTGATCAACAAGGATCGGATCACCCGCGAGGGACGCTGGGCCGACCAGCGCCTCTACCGCGGCGAAGGGCTGACCGGCAAGACGCTCGGTTCCATTGGCGTGGGCAATATCGGGCACGAGATGTTCCTGATGGCCAAGCCCTTTGGCATGCGGCATTTGGGCTGCGATCCCAAGCTGAGCGAGGAGGATGTGGCCGATGTGGACGTGGAACTGGTCGATATGGATACCCTGCTGGCCGATTCCGACTTCGTCAGCATCAGCGTCCCGCTCAGCGAGCAGACGCGCCATCTGATCGGCGAGCGGGAATTGAACTTGATGAAGCCGACGGCGTACCTGATCAATACTTCGCGGGGGCCCGTCGTCGATGAGCAAGCCCTGATACGGGTCCTGCAGAGCGGACGCATTCGCGGCGCTGGGCTGGATGTATTTGAGCAGGAGCCCGTCGATGCGGACAATCCCCTCCTCAAAATGGATAACGTCGTGGTTGCGCCGCACTCTCTGTGTCACACCGACGAGTACTACATGCAGGCTTGGAGGGGCAGACTCCGGCAGGCGGCGCGAATTGGGCGTGGCGAAATTCCCGAGCACGTGGTCAACAGGGAAGTGCTGGAAAAGCCCGAGCTGCAGGCAAAGCTAGAGCGATTGCAAAGGCGGTGATTGTGATGGACAAAATTAAAATGGGCGTAATCGGCTGCCGAGTTGGCAGGACTTGGGTGGCTGGTGCCCACGTCGGCGAAGATACCATCGCCTGGGCGGTCGCCGATCTGAACCGAGATTTGGCGCGGCAGGTCGCAGAGGACAACGATGTCCCCAGAGTCTATGGCGACTATCGAGAGTTGCTCGCCGATGACGAGGTTGAAGCCGTTGGAGTCGCCACTGCACCCGATGTGCGGAAGCCGATGGTCATTGAGGCGCTAGAGGCGGGAAAGCACGTGTTGGTGCAGAAGCCGCACGGTCGCAATGCCGCAGATGTTGAGGAGATCAACGCCGTTGCAGCAAGCACGGGGAAAACGCTCGTGTACTCCTACTTTATGCGGCATCAGGCGGAGAACAAAGAGAGCCGGCAAATGATCGCCGATGGTAGGATTGGGCACGCGTACCACGCGCGCGTCCACTACCACTATCGCGAGCACGGAGCTAATTACGAGCCGCCGCCGGGCAGGAGTTGGTTATATAGATGGGGTTTTAAGGGCGGTGCATTGGGCCAACACGGTTCGCACTACCTCGATCAGGCGTGGTTTTTACTGGGTTGTCCGCAACCCGAATGGGCCTTTGCCGTCAGCCATAGCGCGTTTCCAACGACGCTAGAGGTGGAGCGTCACTCCGAGGATTATATGAGTTTTCTGGTGGGGTGCGCCGGCGGTATGACAATTCAGATGGATACTTCCTCGGTCATTTCCACTTGGGCGGATCGGGTGTGGGATTTGCGCTTGCGCGTCTTGGGTACGAATGGCACCATTGAGGTGGAATCCACTTCGCTGCCCGAGGGCAAGAGACGTTCGGGGACGCGCCGGTTGCTGGGTGCCATGTACGATGAAGGTGACGATTCCGCTGGTGAATTTGTGGAACACGGCGACGGCGACTTCAACGCGGAGATCCGCGATTTTGCCGGCGCGATTCGCGGTGCCCAGCCGCCCGATGTCTCTCCCGCCGAGGCGCTGACCTTCATGAGGTTGCTGGACGCGATTTACGCAAGCGCGGAAACTGGCGAAAAGGTACAAATCGACAATTGACGAAAGGCACCGGCGACAGTAGTGCCGCTGTGTAGAAGAGGTATAACCTCACCGAGGAGAGTCTGCCATGCAAAAGACCACTATCGACGACCGCGACTGGTCCGCCCTCACGCTGGGCGAGCGCATCCGCCACGTCGAACTCGAAGGGTATCTGGTCATTCCCGACCTGCTCAGCCCCGAGCACATCGCCCGCCTCAAGGCCCAGGCTGAAACTTGGGAGACCACGCCGCGCGACTACAGTCCGCACCAGCGCGGCAAGTCCCAGATCCAGTTTGAAGGGGGGGCTGTGACCGATCTCATCGCCCATGCGCCGACCGTTGATTTTTTGCGCCAAGTCTTCGGCGACGAGATCGTCTTTCTCAGCTATGGGTACGACCGCTCCGAGCCTGGCACGCCCGGTATCAGCCTACACACGGATGGGCAGCCCTACGGCTCGCAGATTTTTGGGTACAACGGCAGTTGTCCCTTTACCATCCGCGTGCTCTACTACCTCGATGACTTGACGCTCGAGGTGTCGCCTTTCCGCGTGATTCCGCGCTCCCATTTGTGCATGCACGCCGACGCCAATCCGTACATGCGCTACGAGCGCCATCCCGAGGAGGTGGTGGTGCCGTGCAAGGCTGGCTCGGCGGTTTTTCTTAATCACCGTGCTTTCCACGGCACTTGGCCCAACAGGGGCGAGCACACGCGCTCGGTGCTGGCCATTGCGTACCGTCCGACTTGGGCTGGCCCCATTGCCGAGGTCGAGAACTGGGACGAAGAGGATCTGGCCGGGCTGCCCGAGTCGGTGCGTCCTTTTTTCGCTGATCCCAATACGCGGCACTGGGACTTTGACGTGCCCAACAAGCCCGATAATATGTCGAGCGAGGCACCGGGCGTGAATCCCAGCCGCTGGCAGCGGGCCTGAGAAGCTGTCTAACCGCCGCTAGGAAGACTCGAGCGTCGGGTAGAAAGGCAGGGGCCACTCGTTCGGGTACACGCCAGTGATCTGGTCGCCGCGCCAAGCAAAGTGGTAGGTGTCTCCGGCCGTCATGGTCTCTTGGGTGTGGCGAGTTGGCAGGGCATGGCGCAGGACGATCTGGCTGTTGACTCCTACCTGCTGGCGTCCGAGATAGGCGAATGACCCCACCATGCGCAGGGCCGCTGGGCGGCCGTCGATCTCGATGCGGACTGATTCCGGGGGTGCCCACCCGGGCACGCGGATCAGGACATTGTCGTGGATGCGGGGCCGCACCGCGAGGGTGGCCTCGGCGCTTCTGTCCGCTTTGATCTCGACCGCGTCGTCGGAGTAGTCGAAGTGCATGTACACGACGAGACCAGCCTCCTCGAGGGCACTGATGTGCTGGTAGATCGCGCTCATGGTGTGGACGATTTCGGCCGTGCCGCTGGGATTGTAGCCCTTACCGGCGTGGGGATAGTCGTTGCCTCCCCAGCCGCCGAGTGCCTTGGGGGGAATTTCTATGTCTGGGTTGGCGTGGATATCGGCCTGGGTGATCTGGCCCGGGAAAAGCCGGGCGCGCACCAGCCGCTCGACGTCGTCGTAGCACTCGGTATGCGCGGTATAACGCGCCATCCACAGGGCGAGCCGGGCGGCCGCGCCCGTGGATTCGGTGTTGGCTAGGAGATTGCCCGATTGGTCGAGGAAGCGCGTCTGGCCCATATCGTGGGCGACCCAGCCGCATTCATTGACCAGCGCGGGGACGCCGGCCCGGTACGTGCGCACTACCGCATCGACGTATTCGGACTGGTGGGTCTTGCAACCGAAGAGCAGCAGGCCGCACAGGGTGTACAGGTGGGATTGGCGGTCGCCGATAGCCCGGTGCGCCAGTTCGTCGGGGATAGTGCCGTCGGGGGCAATGGCGTACGCGAGGTGGAAGCGGGCCAGGTCCTCGGCTAGTTCCATAGCTAGGGCGTCGCCCGTGGCCTCGTAGTACCACACTAGGGCCTCGATGCAGCGGCCGTGCTGGACGGTCAGGGCAAAGCGGCCCTCGTTGGAGGGTTTGTGTCCCGGGTCCTCGTTTTTGCCGCCGGTGAAGTAGCGGGCGTAGTCGAACTGGTCGAAGTCCCAGGTGAAGTCCGGCTTGAGGCCGCGGCGGATCGATTCGAGGTATTTGCGACCGGCTTGGCGAGCCCAAGCGTTGTTGCGGTACTGGGCTAGGGCGGCAAAGGTCAGGATGCCCTCGCGCAGGCTGTGGAGTTCGAATTTGATGGGGTGCCAACTTAGGCCCGGCGGCACCCAGAGGAGCCCGTCGGCATTGTCGGTGAGCCAGTGGAGATTGCGCAGGTTGGCTCCTTCCACGTGCGCGGGGATGGCAAAGTTAGTGGCGCGTTCGAGGCGCAGCATGGCGTCCCACCAGCGAGCCAGATCGTGGGTGATGGCCCAACTGCCCGTGGGCAGGTAGTCGCGCTCCGGGTCGAGCCAGCCCAGCAGGTGCTGGCCCCCCAATTTCATTGATTCTCTCAATTGCATGGCGTGGTCCTTTGCAGGTGCTCCCAAAAATCGGGCAGTTTGAGACAAACTGAAAGTTCTATCGGGTGTCCAATGTTGAAGGCCGTGCCCAATTGGACCTATACTATCTCGCGCAAGCCCTTGAAATGCCCATGCTCACTCGGACGCAACGCGACACCTTTGCCGCCGACGGCTACTTGGTCCTGAACCAACTATGCGACGAAGCCGTCCTCGAGCCCGTGCGCCAGCTCATCACCCGCTATGTCGACGAGCAAATCCGCGCCATGCACCAGAAGGGCCAGATCCGCTCTCTCTATGCGGAGGTGCCTTTTGTCGAGCGCTGGGCCTTGGCCGCCCGCGACTACAACCGGGACCCGGAAAACCCGCCCTTGGCGCGCAATTGGGGCCAGAGGGGCCTGCTCGACCGCGCTGTGTACCAATTATTGACTTATCCTCCGCTGACCGATCTGGCCGCGGATCTCCTCGGCCCTGAGTTGACCGCTAACGGCGACTACTGGGTCCGCCCCAAAATCCCCAACGACCCGAGCACCACCTTTGCCTGGCACCAGGACAGTTTCTACTACGGCGGCGAAGTCCTCCCCGACCTCTCGGTCTGGATCCCCCTCGTCGACGCCGACGAGGAAAATGGATGCCTCTCCTTTGTCCCCGGCAGCCATTGCCACGGCGCCATTCCATGGCGCGACACCGGAGACGGCCAGCGCGAGCCCATAGCCGACGTCACCTGGTACGGCCAAGCCCGTCCCGAGCCTGTCCAGGTCGGCGACGCCATCGCCTTTGACAACCGCACCCTGCACGCCTCTGGACACAATACCACTGACTCCGAGGTGCGCTGGAGCATCGACGTCCGCTATATGCCCACTGGCCAGTCCTATGCTTGGCACAGCAGCGGCGACGAATTCGACCAGATCTATCCCGGCTTTGTCGTCCGCAGCGCCGACCCAAAGCAGGTGACGAGCTGGGAAGAGTGGCGGGATCGCCCCCGCGGGTGAGCCTTCTTGCAGTCGAATCGCTGACGTTGTCCAACGGCCTCCGTCTTCCAACTATAGATTGATTCCTCTCGGAGCGCGAGCTAATTTAAGCTCGACTCTACACTCTCATCTCCATAAGGGATACCACCATGTTCGTCGTCCGCGCATTAGCATCAATCGCCTTCGTATTCCTTCCTCTCTCTGCTACAGCCCAGATTACTCTATCTCCCGACGATTTACGCCTATCCTTGGGCATGACTTGGGAGCAAGAAATCGCCACAGTCCTTAGCAGTATAGAGGACTCTGGCTTCGACATCGGCCCTGCCGGTGCCGATCAGTCATCAGACCTCACCGGCTCCATCTCCAACAGCATGCTTGCCTTTATCCGCAGTTCGGTCATCCCGCTGGAACAGGTTCCCGACGCCACTAGCTTTCCCGACGCCGATTACTCCGTCTATAACATTGCTACTGTGCCCAATGCCACAGGTGGAACGGACGAGATCGAGACGTACCACTATTTCCGGCGCAGTCCCGCAGGCGATGTCCTCATAGGTGCCAGAGGCCCGGCCGGCCAAGTCTCCTTTCCGCTTGTCGATATAGGGACACCTTGGCCGCTAGAATTTGGCAAAAGCTGGGCCGTTGAAAACTTCTCTTTGGATCAGACCATAGCCCCAGGGATCACAAGTTCCGGCCTGTACGACTATCAATACGCGGTTGATGCTTGGGGTGAGATTCAGCTACCGGCGGACACCTTTGAGTGCTTGCGCATCCACCAGACCGGCACTGGCGTCTTTACTTTCGCGGGCAACGCTCAGCTCGCGTCTTTGGGTGAAGTAACCGCTGAGATAGACGCCTATGCTTGGTATGCCCGTGGGATTGGGGCCGTCGCTATGGTGGTAGAGACTAAGCAGACTTTCGCCAGCGGCAACATCCCGCCGAGTACGAACACCCAAATCGCTCGCCTTACCGAAATATCCAGCCCGGCCACCGCGATAGCTGTCGAGAGCTGGGGAGCACTCAAGCAAAAATTTGCCGAATAGATTGAATAACTTTAGACAAGGGAAGGGATACCACCATGCTCGTCGGCCGTGTATTAGCATCAATCGTCTTTGTCTTCCTCCCTATCTCTGCTACAGCCCAGATCACCCTTTCTCCCGACGATTTACGCCTATCCTTGGGCATGACTTGGGAACAAGAAATCGCCGTAGCCTTTAGCAGCCTAGAGGAAACCGGCTTTGACATTGGCTCTGCCGGTGCTGATCAGTCCTTCGACCTCACCGGCTCCCTTGCCAACAGCATACTCACCTTCAGCGGCAGTAGTGCGGTTATCCCGCTGGATCAGGCTCTTGACGCCGCTAGCTTCCCGGACGCCGACTACGCCGTCCGTATCATTACTACTGTGCCCAATGCCACGGGCGGAACGGACGAGATAGAGACGTATGGCTATCTCCAGCGCAGTACCGCAGGCGATGTTCTCGTCGGTGTCGGAGGACCGGATGGACAAGTCCCCATCCCGCTTGTTGATATAGAAACGCCTTGGCCGCTGGAATTTGGCAAAAGCTGGACAGTCGAAAACATCTCTTGGGAGGCTCAGATTCTCTCAGCACTAGGGATGGCAGGACCCGAGTTGCTGCTAGCAGAATTGCTGCTACCAGAGGAGACAATATCCGGCCAGCTTGACCTTCAGTTCGCCGTTGATGCTTGGGGTGAGATTCAGCTACCGGCGGGCACCTTCGATTGCCTGCGCCTCCGCCAGACCGGCAGCATTGTCCTCTCCTTCGAGGGCAACGAGCAGTTCGCGTCTTTGGGTGGAACGACATTCGAGATAGATTCCTATGTTTGGGTTGCTCGTGGGATTGGGTCCGTCGCCATAGTCGAAGAGACTAGGCAGACTTTTGCCAGCGGCAACATCCCGCCGATTACGATCTCCCAAATCAGTCGCCTCACCGAAATATCTAGCCCGGCCAGCGCGGTAGCCGCCACGAGTTGGGGAGCGCTCAAGCAGAAGTTTGCCGAATAGATTGATTTACTATTCCCACTTTGTTTGCACGTGTGGATAGGTGCGCAGCCGTTGATCGGTGCTGATCAGCACCAGACTGTGCACCCGCGCGGTGGCGACGATCATTTGGTCGGCCGGGTCTTTGTGGAAGGGTGTAGGCAAATGCGCCGATTCGAGGGCTATATCCACTGAAAGGGGCAGAAGCTCTATGAATGGGGCTTGGGTGGCGTGCGCGACCCACTGGCGCACAGGCATAGATAATTGCAAAAGCCCCTTGGACTCTTTTTTCGCCACTTCCCAAGGACTGATCGCCGCTAGCCCAAAGGGCAGGTGATCCGGCTCCAGCAGCATCTTCCTTATAGGATCGGGCAGTTTTTCCGGTGCCTCCAAGGCCCAGATCCACGCATGGGTGTCGAGCAAGTACTTCACTGGCAGGCTTCCCAATCATCCTCGCCGAGCGGCTCGTCCCAACCGGGCTGGTACGCGATCGTACCGCGGAGCGAGCCGAAGAAGGATTGGGGGTCGGGTTTGGCCTCCGGCTCGGGGGGGACGACTTGCGCGACGACCTTGCCGCGATTGGTCAACTCCACGGTTTGGTATTTGGTGCCGACTTCGCGCACGACTTGGGTGCATTTGGCTTTGAATTCGCTGATGGACATCTGCATGGTCTCAACTCCTGACTATATAGTCATTTTATATGACCATGTTAAACTGCACGTCTCTTCTTGTCAATGGAGTCGTACTTAGTCACTGGTGTTACGCATTGTCCTGCCAGTGTGCTAGCATTGGCAGGCAGGGATGCTTCGACTCCGCTTTGCTCCGCTCAGCATGACATAGGTAGCAAGACATCAGCACCTGTCATGCTGAGCGAAGCGAAGCATCTCATACCTAGGGCCTGTGCGTAACATACAGTTAGTCAGAAGAATGGGTTCAGCCCCGCTACACATTCGCTGGCCGCGGCCCGCCCGTTGCCCAATCCAACAGTTCGACGGTATGGACGACCGGTACTTCGGAGCAGGCGGCGATTTGTTCCATGCAGCCGATGTTGCCTGCCGCTACGATTTGCGGCGCAACGCTGGCGATGTGCTCGACTTTGCGCGCTTGTAGCTGTTGCGCCAAGTCGGGGCGCAGCATGTTATAAGTGCCCGCGCTGCCGCAGCAAATATGGCCTTCGGGCACCTCGACGACCTCAAAGCCCGCTTCTCTGAGCAGTTGCCTCGGCGGTTCGGTGACGTGCTGGCCGTGTTGGAGGGAACAGGCGTCGTGATACGCCACCTTCAGGGCTGGTGCGCGATCGGCCTTGCCCAATCCCAATTGCGCCACCACCTCGGACACGTCTCGCACCCGCTCCACTACCGCTTTGGCCTTGTCGGCCCACTGCGGGTCGTGGCGGAAGACGTGATCGTATTCTTTGATGGCCGTGCCGCATCCCGACGTGTTGAGCACAATCGCGTCCAAACCACTCGCTTCCAGTTCGCGATGCCAGACTTCAATGGTGTGCTGCATTAGCTTGAGGCTGCGCTGGCGCTCGCCCATGTGGAACGTCAGCGCGCCGCAACAGCCCATATCCGGTGGAATGACCACCTCGGCCCCCAACCGCGTCAGCAGCCGCACGGTCGCATCGTTGATTTGCGACCCCAACACCTGTTGGACGCACCCGGTGAGCAGGGCCACGCGCAGCCGACGCGTGCCCTCGGCGGGTACGACGCCGGGCCGGGCTACAGCAGCCGGTCGCGGCAATCGCTTGGGTGCCATAGCCAACAGGGGCCGCATGGCACGGGGCATCAGGAAGGAGAACGCACGGCCCACGCCAGACATTTTGAGCGCCAAGCGCGTGCGGCCGGGGTAGGGCAGCATCCGCGTCAGCATGGCGCGCAGTAGGCGGTCCATCAATGGCCGCTTGACGAGCTGATCTAGCCGCGGTCGGGCCGTCTCCAAGAGAAGCGAATAATCTACGCCGCTCGGGCAGGTGGTCTCGCACGCGAGGCAGCCGAGGCAGTTGTCGATGTGTTCGACCGTTTGTCGGCTCGGAGGGACGTCCTCTTCGAGAACGCTTTTGATGAGGTAAATGCGGCCGCGCGGGCCTTCGAGTTCGTTGCCGGTGATCAGGTAGGTGGGGCAGGTGGCATTGCAAAAGCCGCAGTGGACGCAGGCGCGCAAGACCTTTTCGGAGGCTTCAACTTCTGGGTCTTGGAGCAGATGGGGGGGAATGGTCGTGCGCATTATGTCAGCTCCGTTCGTCTCGCAGCCAACGCGCGAGGGCCTTGTCGGGCGCGCTAATTTCCGCGAGCGATGTGTAGTAGTAGGCTTCCCAACCGTCTTCTGGCAGGCCGGTGAACAGCATCAGGTTCAGGGGGTAGTTTTCTGAATCCGTGCAGCGGCGGAAGTCGTCGCGGAAGAGAAAGGTCGGCTTGCCGAGGGCAATGGCCGCGCCCAACTCGACCATCACCCCCTCATCCGGCGGCGTGCCGTTGACAATGGCGAAGATCGCGTCGGCCTCGACCACGTCGCGCAAGTCAGCCTGACCGACTTGGTAGGCCCAGCCCGGCGCGGAAAAATCGACTTGGTTGTTGCGGGCAAAAGGCTCCCAGACCTCAGCCCCCAATGCCTCTAAGGCAGAGACGAACTGGGGCAGGAGCCGCTCCTTCCATTGGGCCGAGAATCCATACGGGCTGGCGAGATACAGGGTCTTTTTCATCAATGCGCTCCGGTGTTGTGCGTGATACGCCCTATATTATTCTCTGACGTTACGCCTTGTAGGGGCAACCCTTGTGGTTGCCCTTTTCGGATTCCGCTAGCTGAATGCACGGTGCAGCTTGGGCGCCCACAAGGGACGCCCCTACATTATCGCTTCGGCGCAGAGGCGTAACGTCAGTCTGTAATATAGGCAGTACAACGCAAATCTTCAGTACACGCAAAACAAGGCGTCACTTCATGGCAAAGCCGTCCTGCAACCTCCGCGAGAACATCCCCCTCGCTCCGCTCACCACCATGGGCCTCGGCGGCCCTGCGCGCTACTTGGCCGAGTGTACCTCCCCAGACGAGATGTGCGCCTGCTTGACGTGGGCAGAGGCTGAAGGGTTGCCCGTGCAAGTGCTCGGCGGCGGCAGCAACGTGCTTTTTGCCGACGCGGGATACAGCGGCTTGGTGCTCAAAGTGGGACTTAGCGGCGTGGTGTTCAATGGTGCGACTGTCGAGGTAGCGGCTGGGGAGGATTGGGATGGCTTTGTGCAGTGCTGCGTGGAGCGCGGCTTGGCCGGTGTGGAGTGTCTGTCGGGTATCCCTGGGTCGGTGGGTGCGACGCCTATTCAAAACGTCGGCGCGTATGGCCAAGAAGTAAAAGACACCATTGTGGAAGTGCGGGCGCTCGACCGGCAAACCTTGGAAGAAATCGCATTTGCCCCCGCCGAATGCGGCTTTGCCTACCGTCAGAGCCGCTTTAAGGGGGCCGACCGCGACCGCTTTATTGTGACCTCGGTGACGTATCGCTTGGATGCCGACGGCGAGCCGCAAATCCGCTACCCGGAGCTGCGTCGGCATGTGGATGATGACCACCCGACTTTGGCTATCGTGCGCGATGCTGTGCTCGCGCTCCGCCGTGGCAAGTCCATGGTCATCGACCCGCAAGATCCCAACTCCCGCTCCGTCGGTTCCTTCTTCTTGAATCCAGTCATCGACGAGGAAGCCTTTGCCGCACTAAAGGACCGCTATCCCCATGTCCCGAGCTTTCCCGATTCGGCTGGCGTCAAAGTGCCGGCCGCTTGGCTCGTCGAGCAGGCGGGATTTCACAAGGGGCTGCAAAGGGGCGGCGCTGGCATTTCAGAGCGACACGCGCTGGCTTTGGTCAATCGCGGTGGGACGACCCGCGAAGTTCTCGCTTTGGCTGGTGAGATTCGGGATGCGGTGGAGCAGACCTTTGGGATTCGTTTGGAGCGGGAGCCGGTGTTGGTGGAGGGGGAGTGATGAGCGAGGCTGCTGCGCGGCATAAAATCGATCAGTTGCTCGAAAACGCTGGTTGGCGATTCTTTGACGACGACAATGGACCGGCCAATATCCGCTTGGAGGCGCACGTCGCCCTCAAGCGCGATGACCTCGATAGCTTAGGCGATAATTTTGAGCGTTCCGGTCGAGGATTTGTCGATTTCCTGCTCATTGACGACCGGGGATTCCCACTAATCGTGTTGGAAGCCAAGTCCGAGGACAAGAACCCATTGGTCGGCAAGGAGCAGGCCCGCCGCTACGCCCGCTCGCTGAACTGCCGCTTCGTCATCCTCTCCAACGGCAATCTGCACTACTTCTGGGATCTGGAGCGCGGCAATCCGCATATCATTACGGCGTTCCCGTCGCCGGACTCGGTGGAGGGGTACAAACAGGTTGCGCCCAATTCGCAGCGCCTGATTGATGAGCGGGTTGGCGACGACTACATCGTCCTCACGCAGCGGCCCAACTATGCGGCGGAGGCCGGGTGGCGCAACGAGGCCGAGCGTTCTGGATACATTCAGACGCACGGGCTGCGCTTTTTGCGCGATTACCAGCTACGAGCGATCCGCGGTTTGCAACGGGCAGTCCGAGACGGTCGCGACCGATTCCTGTTCGAGATGGCTACTGGCACCGGCAAGACGCTAGTGGCCGCCGCTATTATCAAGCTGTTTCTCCGCACTGGCAACGCCCGCCGCGTCCTGTTCTTGGTAGATCGGCTGGAGTTGGAAGACCAAGCGGCGAACAAGTCGTTTGTCCCGTACTTGGCGAACGACTTTGACACGGTCATCTACAAGGAGAAACGCGACGACTGGCGGCGGGCGCACATTGTGGTCACGACCGTTCAGTCGCTGCTGTTCAACAACAAGTACCAGTCGCTGTTTTCGCCGACGGACTTCGACTTGGTGATTTCGGATGAGGCGCATCGGTCTATCAGCGGCAACGCCCGCGCCGTATTCGACTACTTCGTCGGCTACAAGCTGGGGCTGACCGCGACGCCCCGCGACTACCTTAGAGGTACTCAGGCGAGCGGCCCGCATGTGCGCGACCCGCGCGAGGTGGAGCGCCGGTTGCTGCTCGACACGTACCGCACCTTCGGTTGCGACAGTGGCGAGCCGACGTTTCGCTACTCGTTGCTCGACGGGGTGCGCGATGGGTATCTGATCAATCCTCGGGTCGTTGATGCGCGAACGGAGGTGACTACCCAGCTTCTCGCGGACGAGGGTTTTGTGGTGTCTTTCACTGATGACGAAGGAGAGCAGCAGGAGGAGGCGTTCAAAAAGCGCGATTTCGAGCGGGAGTTTTTCTCGGAGGCTACCAACGCGGTCTTCTGTCGAACCTTATTGGAGAATGCGCTCCGCGACCCGATCAGCGGGGAGATTGGGAAGTCTATCGTCTTCGCAGTGAGCCAAGAACATGCGGCCAAGCTAACGCAGTTCTTCAACGAGATCGCCGACCGCATGTTTCCGGGCAAGTACCAGTCGGATTTTGCAGTTCAGGTTACGTCGCATGTGATGGATGCCCAGCAATTCACGGTCAACTTTGCCAACAATAACCTCCGGGGATCCGGCAACTTCATGCGCGAGTACCGGACGAGCAAGGCGCGGGTATGCGTAACCGTCGGCATGATGACCACTGGCTACGATTGCACCGACATTCTCAACTTGGGTCTGTTCAGGCCGATATTCTCGCCGACGGATTTCGTCCAGATCAAAGGGCGCGGCACCAGAAAGCACAACTTCCTCGACCAGATGATAGGGAGCCGCCCCGCAGACGTTGTCGCTGACCCGGAGAAGACCACCTTCAAGCTGTTCGACTTCTTTGGCAACTGCCAGTACTTCGAGAACGAGTTCAACTATGACGAAGTATTGGAATTGCCTCGGCTGCGAGATAGAAGTGATAGGGAAGGGGACGACCCGAGGCCGGTTGTATATGCCGACACGTACGAGCACTTGGGAGACGACTTTCTCTCGACGATAGAGCAAGAGCAGGTCGGCTCCGAAGGGATGAGGATTGACCGGATGTTTTTCGACCGCTTTGCCGACGAGGTGCGCGAGAACGACGTCATTGCCCAAGCTATCGAGGCGGGCCAATGGGATCGCGCCATCGCCTATGTGAATCGGGAAGTTTTCGACAAGCCCGAGGAGTACTACTCCCTCGCCAAGCTGCGCCAAGCTGCTGCGGTGGACCGTCGCGTGACCTTGCGTGAGATATTGGAGAAGGTCTTTGATCTCATTCCGCGTTTTAAGTCGAGGGACGAGCTGCTCGAAGAGGAGTTTGCCAAATTCGTCGCTGATCACAGGCCCGACGAGGCCGAGTCCATCACGGCGATCAGAGCATACTTTAAGGCGTACCTGACCAGTGGACAGACCCGAGACATCATTGAGAATCGGAGCTTCGCCGCATTGGCGACCAATCCGGCCTTTTCTTCCAGCGACTTTCGCGCGGTGCCGGAGCCGTACCGCAGGCTCGTTCCCGAGTATGTCAAGGATTACGTGTCTCTGAATCAATTCACCGTCTAGAAAGGGTACACGACGTTTGAGCCGTGGAGCTTGACGAGGGTTGGGGGATAGGATACGTTGGACCTAACAGGCTTCTTGGACGAAGAGGCATCGGTTTTTTCGGTGGAAATTTACTAAATGAGTAGGATTTTCTATCCGAGAATGCAGCTACCGAGTCTTTTTGATATGGGAGTGAAGCTTTGAGTACGGAATCCCTACAGCCCCAGCCAGATGTTTTGCCGGAACAATTCCACCGTCTCGCAGAAATTGTACGTGAGGAATGCGCTCATCTTTCCTCAATACGAGAGGTCGTTCTACATCCTGCGTACCAGCAGATCATAGGCATGGGGCCGCAAGCGCTGCCGTTAATTCTTAGAGAACTCGAACACAAGCCGGAACACTGGTTCTGGGCACTTAGGTCAATTGCACGAGAAGATCCCGTGCTTCCCAAGCATCGGGGCGTTGTCGCAGAGATGACCCAAGATTGGCTGAAGTGGGGGCGGAGGAAAGGGTTGCGTTGGTGAATCTGGAACGCTTGTTCCCAAGGCTCCGTAGCGACACATACAAGATTACCAGCCCAGCCCAAGTCGATTACAACTGTATCGCTTGGGCTGCAGGGGATGATTCCCGTTGGTAGGAACCAGATTCTTTTGGTCAGTACTATTGGCCCGAAGGTGTGCCTAGAGAGTATACAGTGGAAACGTACGCCGAAGTCTTCCAAAAGCTCGGATTTGAAGTGTGTCAAGATGCTGCCTTTGAGGTGGGAGTGGAAAAAGTGGCCATTTTCGCTCTAGATGGCAGTCCCACACACGCTGCGCGGCAGCTTGCGGATGGAACGTGGACGAGCAAACTCGGACAACTGGAAGACATCGAACACCGAGCTCTCGACCAAGTGGGTGAGGGAGACTATGGTGAGCCGGTTTTATTCTTGAAGCGGCCTAGGCACTGAACCGAGTTCTTTGTCAAAAGAGGCGGATT
Source organism: Candidatus Latescibacterota bacterium (assembly GCA_022820485.1). Classification (GTDB taxonomy): domain Bacteria; phylum Latescibacterota; class UBA2968; order UBA8231; family UBA8231. Next base: position 2,900 of record JAJEFJ010000039.1, on the reverse strand, counting down.
TTTGAGATCTAGCTAAATACCGCCAAGTCCCACCATGACTTAGAGGCTGGCAATCAATCCGGCCTTCTCATCCGCGATTCACGTATTTATCCGAAAAAACAGTGAATGGCACCCATTTTTCGCGGTTTATTCACGGATATTTGCCAATATACCGTGAATAAGATACAATAATGATATGGCAACTACAGAGCTGATAAGAAACCGCATCCAAGATTTGAAGCGAGCGTACGATACCTTGCGCCAAGGCAAGGAATCGCTGCTGTCGATGATCGACGAAGTGGAGGTCCCCGAGAGTGTGTACAACTCGAACGCGATTGAAAATTCAACCCTTACTCTTGAGGAGACAGAGCGAATCCTGTTGGAGCAGGTGTTGTCCCGCAATGTGTCTGTGCGGGAAGTCTTCGAGGCGAAAAATCTAGCCCGTGTCACGGAATACAAACGCATCAAAGCTAAAGACAGCGAGCTGAGCAAAGACCTAATACTACTCTTGCATCAGATGCTCATCGGCGGCATTAACGATGCCATCGCCGGACGCTTTCGCGAGCAGGGGGAATACGTGCGGGTGGGGACTCATATTGCGCCGGCACCCGAGCATGTGGAGCGCATGATAGATGAAATCCTCGTCGAGTATTCCAGCGATCTCGGCTCCTACTTCCTCGATAAAATTGCCCGATTTCATTTGGATTTTGAGACCATCCATCCCTTTTGCGACGGCAATGGCCGCTTGGGACGGGTTCTCATCAACTTTCAACTTATCCAGCTCGGACTGCCGCGTCTCATTATTCGCAACTCGGAAAAGGAGCGGTACTATCAGGTGTTTAGGGATTATGGGAGCCGCCAAACGACTAGGACGATGGAAGATATTCTGGCGTTGGGGCTCGTAGAGTCGCTGCACAAGAGGCTGAGCTATCTACAAGGGGAGGTCATTATCCGGCTGTCGGACTATATCAAGCAGCATGGGCTCTCGGCACCTGCGGTTACTAACGCTGCCCGTCGCCAGACTATTCCCGCTTTTCGCGAGAAGGGGGTGTGGAAGATTGGGGAGGGATTCGTTTACCGGACCTAATATGCTTGACACCGCTACCAAACGCCGCATTGACACGGCCCGCGACATCCTCGTCGGCAAGGTGCCCGATCCGAAGAGCCAAGTAGAGCAGATTACTATCGCGCTCATCTACAAGTTTATGGACGACATTGACGCCGACAGCGAGGAGTTGGGCGGGCAGCGCACGTTTTTTGCCGGCGACTTTGCCCGCTATGGCTGGCCTCAACTGGTGCGCGCTGGCTTGGGCGGCCACGAGACTTTGAATCTGTACGCTGAGGCGATCACCCGGATGCCGGAAAATCCGGGCATTCCGCCGCTGTTCCGCGACATCTTCAACAATGCCTATTTGCCCTACCGCGACCCGGAGACTTTGCGCGCCTTTCTCAAGGTTATCGACGAGTTTACGTACGATCACAGCGAGCGGCTGGGCGATGCGTTTGAATATCTGCTCTCGGTCCTTGGCTCGCAGGGGGATGCCGGACAGTTCCGCACTCCGCGTCATATCATCGACTTCATTGTCTCTGTTATTGACCCGAAGAAAGACGAGCGTGTGCTTGACCCGGCCTGCGGCACGGCCGGGTTCCTGATTTCGTCGTACAAGCACATTCTCAAGAGCAATACCGACGACGAGGGCAACAGTGCGCTGACGCCGGACGAAAAAGGGACACTCGCGGCCAATTTCAGGGGCTATGACATTTCGCCCGATATGGTGCGGCTGTCGCTGGTGAATCTGTATCTGCATGGCTTTGTCGAGCCGCATATTGCCGAATACGACACCCTGACCAGTGAGGAGCGTTGGAACGAGTATGCCGACGTGATTTTGGCCAATCCGCCGTTTATGTCGCCGAAGGGCGGCATTCGTCCGCATCGCCGCTTTTCAGTGCAATCCAAACGCAGCGAAGTGCTGTTTGTCGATTACATAGCTGAGCATCTGACGCCGACGGGGCGTGCCGGTATCATTGTGCCGGAGGGCATTATCTTTCAGAGCCAGACTGCCCATAAGCAGCTACGTAAGATGCTGGTGGAGAATTATCTGGTGGCTGTTGTCTCGCTGCCGGCGGGCGTGTTTCAGCCTTATTCGGGGGTCAAGACATCTATTTTGCTGCTGGACAAGGCGCTGGCGCAAAAGACGGATCGCGTTGCCTTTTTTAAGGTGGAGAATGATGGGTTTGATTTGGGGGCGCAGCGGCGGGAGATTGCGGAGAATGATTTGCCGAAGGTGAGAGAGGAGCTTGGGGAGTATCTGGGACGGTTGCGGGAGGGGGAGTCGGTGACGAGCGATGGGGTGGGGGAGCCGAAGATGGAATATGCGACGGACAACGGTCAACCTAAATTTGGGCTGATTGCTGAGAAGGGGAAAATTGCGGCGGGTGGGGAGTATAATCTGAGTGGGGAGAGGTATCGGGAGACGATTAATTACGCCAGCATGAAGTGGCCGATGGTGGAATTGGGGGATGTTTGCGATGATATTTTGAACGGTGGTACACCTTCAACAAAGAATGAAGCCTACTGGAACGGCGATATTCCATGGATTACAAGTGCAGACATAGTGAATGTCAAGACAGCAAAACCGCGGAAATACATCACAGAAGAAGCCATCAGAGAATCGGCCACTAACTTAATCAAAAAAGGGAATGTCATAGTTGTAACAAGAGTCGGCTTGGGGAAATTATTCAGGAACGATTTCGACGTTTGCATAAGCCAAGATTCTCAAGGGGCGTTGTTGCATGAAAGGATCGCGAAGGTCTTGAAATGGTGCAGGCTCTCCGGTTAGATTGGTTCGTGGTTTTTGGTTTCCGACAAGAAACACGTTCCTCTCTTCCCAAAGAGCCTGTGATGAGCAAAGTATCGGACG
>JAJEFJ010000058.1 GCA_022820485.1 Candidatus Latescibacterota bacterium | reverse complement strand
CTAGAAATCGGGTCAAGTGTTCTGATCGGTCCTTCCGAGATGTTTTACTTCATCAACAAAGAGGGGTTTCAATCCCCTAGAAATCGGGTCAAGTGTTCTGATCTGGCTGGTCGCCTCAGCCAATCACAGGCAGTTGAGTTTCAATCCCCTAGAAATCGGGTCAAGTGTTCTGATGCGATGGGGAAGATCGCCAGATCGCCGGCGCCTACAGGTTTCAATCCCCTAGAAATCGGGTCAAGTGTTCTGATAGCGGGGACTGGTAGTAAGAGAAGGAAGAAAGGAGAAGTTTCAATCCCCTAGAAATCGGGTCAAGTGTTCTGATCTGCGCGGGGGCTTGGCGGGTCTCATCGGGTTCAAGAAGTTTCAATCCCCTAGAAATCGGGTCAAGTGTTCTGATTCGCGCAGCACATTGGCGAAGCCAAACCCGTGTACCAGTTTCAATCCCCTAGAAATCGGGTCAAGTGTTCTGATGGGAACAACTGTTTTCAGAACTACATCCGAGACATGAAGTTTCAATCCCCTAGAAATCGGGTCAAGTGTTCTGATAGGCCAATCCTTTGCCCGAATAGGTGGGATCGACGAGGTTTCAATCCCCTAGAAATCGGGTCAAGTGTTCTGATCGTACGCTCTGGCTGCCTAAATTTAGAGCAGCCCATTGGTTTCAATCCCCTAGAAATCGGGTCAAGTGTTCTGATTAGGGAATAACGATCGTTATTCCCTACCAAGCGATGCGTTTCAATCCCCTAGAAATCGGGTCAAGTGTTCTGATTCGGTCGCCGCGCCGACAAGTCGTCGTGCAAGTCGAGTTTCAATCCCCTAGAAATCGGGTCAAGTGTTCTGATGCGATGACCACGCTGGCTCCGTCACTGGCCAACTGCCGGTTTCAATCCCCTAGAAATCGGGTCAAGTGTTCTGATCCAGCAGGCTCTGGTCGAGATAGCCGACCATGAGGTTCGTTTCAATCCCCTAGAAATCGGGTCAAGTGTTCTGATTCCCTCCTTTCTAACTTATTGGGCGACAGCCCATTTCGGCCCCTTTTGCGACTCAGGCCATTTTGACAGGCACCGGCTTGGCAAAACCGCGCTGACCCGCGCAAGAGCATTCAACTAATTCCCTCTAGGACAGGCTATTACCAATTTGCGACCCAGAGTCGGCTCAAGTAAGCGGCCCAATCCCTTACTGCGTGGCAAAATCAAAACCCATTGCGACATAATGTCAACTCCATTTCAAACCGGGTCGCAAATCCGCGCTTTCAGACCACAATATGGCCCTTTTCCTCCCGCGGTGGCAACCCGCCGGTAAATTCGACTTTGGCCTGACAAGCCCGACACAGCGTGTAGTAGCGCACCAGATCCCCTTCGGCCAAGCCGATCTGGCTCATGCGCTGCCGCAACTCGACAAACTGCCGCTCGCCAATGCGACACTCGAACACACTCTTCTGCACCCGCGTCCCATAAGCCTCCAGCACCTTGGTAGCGTGCCGGCGCGTCCGGTCAGAACTGATATCAAAGCAAACCGTCACAAACATCTCAACGCACCAGAAAAGCCTTGTACTCGGCCTCCTCGCCTAGGACCACCCGAGCTAGACGGCGCACTTGGTATTCGAGGCAGCGCCGGTAAGAAATCCGTTCGACCCGCTCGGCGCTCACCGGATAGGCCACCCGCTCTTTGAGGCGGCGCTGGTAGCCTTCGATCAGCCGCTTGCGGCCCTCCCCCTGCAAAAACACCCCCCCGTCCCGCGCTTCAAAGTCTTCGCTCCGCACCCGGCCGTGGTTGGCCAAATCCAAGACCAGCGCATCGACCAACACCGGTCGAAACTCCTCCATAAGGTCCAAGGCCAGCGAAGGACGCCCATAGTCAACCACGTGCAGAAAGCCCAAATATGGATCGAGCCCGGCTACGTAAATCGCGCCTTCCACACTGTTGGCCAGCAGGGCATACCCAAAGCTCAGCAGGGCGTTGGCCGGGTCCTTGGGCGGTCGGCGGTTGCGCCCCTTGAAGTGGAGTTCCTCGGGCAAAAAGTGCCCGAGTGCCCCAAAATACGCCGCGGTCCCCGCGCCCTCTATCCCGCGCAGCGACTCGGCGTTGGTCGCCGGACTCACCTGCTGAATTGACCGCCGCAGCAAGTGGGCCACGGCCCCCACATCCACTCCGCGCCGCCGGGCCAAGCGCATGAGCAGAGTCCGCATATTGCGCAGCTTGCCCTCCACCACGGCCCGCGCCACCCCTAGCCGGAACGGCTCGTCCTCGTAGCGCTTGAATTGCTGCTGCCGCAGCAGCACGTTGAGCCGGGCCGGCCCCACCAGCCGGCCGCGGTAGCGCCCATTGGTACTCAGCAGCACTGTGTCCACGCCCCGTTCTAGCAGCACCCCCATCGCCGGGGCCGAAAGGGCGATTTGCCCCATGAGGACCACCTGTTCCAGCTCGTGCAGGTGTACCTCGGCTAGGAGCTCCTTGCGCCGCCGCACCTGCAAGCGCTCTCCCCGGCAATAAACCCCGGCCCCCGGCTCGGTCACGTAGAGGATCATCCTAAGTCAACCTCCACCTGCAGGCGACCCTCCCCGTCGCGGCGCAGAATCCACCCGCCGGCCCGCAACTCGTCCCGACCCGCGGAGTTGAGCGCGTAGCGCAGATCGTCTTCGAGTTGGGCCAACTCTCGGCCCATCCGTTGGTAATCCCGCCGTAAATTCACGTAGCGGTCCACCAGCGCCCCGTGGCGGTCGGCACTGTGAGACCGGCCTTGGGTAACGACCGGATCGATGTGCAGCAATGGCGAGGGATACCCCCCTTCGGGCAACTCGAACACACAGGCGCAGTTGACCGTTGAGGTGACCTCCGGGAGGCGCTGGCGGATCTTGGGGCAACTGATGGGATAGGGTGGGGTGCGCTCAATCTGCTGCTGGGTGATTGACTCGGAGTAATCAAGGCAGTGCCCCACAATACTGTGGATTAGCTGTCGTCCGTCGTCGCCCAGATGCGCCAAGACGCACTTGAGCACGAGGCGTTCGTCGTGGGTGAGGTGATGGGTGACCACGGCCTTTTCCATGAGGGCGACTAGGACCGGGCAGCCCTTGAAAAGGGCCTCGTATTCGGGAAAAGCCTCCCGCAGAGCTTGGGCCGACCCGGCTGCACCGCCTTCCCCGGGCGGGGCCACCAAGCGCGACACGGCCCGTTCAAAATCTTGGCGCTCGACCTGTTGGATGCGGTCGAGAAAGCCTTCTTGATCGCTGTACTCTTGGCCCTCTAGGTCGGTGAATAAACACCGGCGTCCGGTTTTCAGGTGAATGCCCAGCGGCAATTTGATCAGATTGCCCAGTTGGTCCTCGGCGACCTGATCTTGCTTGGGGAATACTTCCCACTGGAGCTCCGGCGAGGGGGGGCCGACCCGCTGGACCACGGCCTCTAAAAAGCGCTTCACCTCGGCAGCGGGGACCGGCTCGGCCAAAAATAGCCACAAGTGGACGCCCTTGTACCCGCTCTCCTCTGCGTATATCGGCAGGTTTAGCTGCTCAAACTGCCGCGCCAACCGCCGGGCATCGGCCTGTACCATCTCGCGCAGTCGGGCGGTCATGGACTGACCGGCCTCGCCCGTGGCCAAGGCGCTTTTGCGCACATCGATATCGAGGACCCCGAAGAGCACGGTCTGATCTGCCCGCACCGGGTACACCCCCAAGGTCGCCGTCCCTTGCAGGTGCAGGGCGAGCAGATGGTCGGCGAGGGGCTCGTGTACCGGACTGTACCCGACCCGGCCGGCCTCGTCTGTCCACTGCCGAGCGTGGACGTTTTCTCGCCCGGCAAACAGGACCCGCATTCGCCGCGCCGGCCCATTGCCGGCCGACACCTCGCTGCTGGGCAACTGAGCCAATTCCCGCATCCGCGCTTCTACTAGCTGAAGCGCTGTACGGGCTTCCTCGTTGGCCGGGTCGCGTTCCAAGCCCCGCTCATAAGCGTCGGCCGCCAGCCCCCACAACTCGTCTTCGGCGTAGCACTGGGCCAGTTCAAAAGCGGCCGCCGTGTGCTCTGGACTGGCCCGCAGCGTGCGCTGCAACAGGCCCACGGCCCGGTCGCGCTCGCCGCGCTCGAGGCACAGCAAGCCCAGCCGGTACAGGGCCAAGCCGTTGTGCGGCTCTCGCTGGATCAGGTCTTCATAGAGTTGGCCGGCCATTTGCAGGTCTTCTAACTCCTCGGCGATCAGGCCCCACTCGACATAGTGCTCGTCGTGGGGCAACTGATCGCGATAGCCGAGGCGGTCGCGCACTTTGTCGGGTTGGTTCCGTCCCAGCCACACCCGTGCCATTAGCTGGTGCGCCGGCACGCAGACCGGCTCGGCCACGAGGACATCGGCGCACAGGCTCTCGGCCCGGTCGAATTCACTCTCCTCAATATGCTGTCGCGCTTGGCGCAACGCTTCTTGTACGTTCATCTGTTCTCCGTTATCCGTTCAAGAGGCCATCTGTACAATCGCCTATTAGGCGCGTTCCACCGCAAACGCCACGATGTTGCGCTCATCCTTGCTGAACTCGACGGCGATCAGGTAAATCGGCTGCTCCAAAGCGCGATATTTGTCCGCATACCGACGCTCCTGCAACTGCGCCATCGCCGCGCCCGCCGACGCCATCTCCACCACCTTGAACTCGAACAGATAGACATTGTTGTTGAATAGCACCGCCATGTCCAGCCGACCGTGACTACTGCTATCTTCGACCCTAGTGTCGAGTCCCAAAGCGGCAAACCAGGAATAGAACACACTGGCGTAGTAGCCTTCGTAGTTGGCGATGTCGTTGTTGATGTGCCACTCGTAAGGGATGCTGGCGAAGAAGGCCCGAAATAGCGTCTCCAACTCGGCGAAATCGTGCGCCGAGAGCAGTTCGTATAGCTGGATGTCGTGCAGCCCTTGCCGGGATGGATCCGGCCCCATGGCGCGCAGCAGGTGCTCGTTCAAGCTCTGCTTTACCTCTTGGTTCGGATAGCCTAGCCGGTACAGCGTCTTACCGCCCAGCTTCCTCTCCTCGGCAATGGTCAGGTAGCCGGTTTGGAAAAGCAACGCCTCAGTGGCGATGTCGCCCACGTCGAATTTTGATAGCAGGTCGTCGGTGCCGATCATTTCTTCAAGGGCTAGTGAACTCAGCCGCCGCTCGAACAGCGTCTCGATAAGGAACGATGGCGACCCGGTTTCGAACCAATGTGCTTTGAACTCGCGGCTGTCGAACAACAACAAAAGATCAAAGGGGTTGTACACCTTCTCGTCTCCGCGCCAACTGTAGCCGTTGTACCAGTCGCGGATCTGCTCCCGGTCCAAGCCCGGCAGTTCTGGCGCGAACACCGTATCTAGGTCCGCCTCGGTGTAGCCACAGATCGCCGAGTAACGCGGGTCTAGGGTGATGTCCTTGAGATTGTTGAGGCCGGAGAACAGGCTGACCTTGGAAAACTTGCTCACCCCGGTGAGGAACGTGAAGCGCACGTGCGCGTCGCAGTCCTTGATGACCGCGTAGAGGCCGCGTAGAAAGTCGCGGTTAGCGCGGGCGACATCGGGCATTTCAAGTGCGTCGAGAATCGGCTTGTCGTATTCGTCAACCAGTACCGCCACGCGTTGGCCGCTCTGCCGATGCAGCCTCTGTATCAAATGGCGGAAGCGCGCCGACGCGGTGTCGTAATGGCTTTCGATGCCCGTTTCTTCCTCAAGGGCGTCCAGTTGCGCCATCACCTCCTTGTGCAAACCCCCCGGCTCACTCAAGTTGCCGCTACCGAAGCTCAAGCTCACCACCGGATGGCACACCGACCAGTCCCAACGGTCGTGAATGTCCAGCCCCTTGAACAGTGGCTCGTTGCTCTCGAACAGCTCCTTGAGCGTGTCTAAGAACAGGCTCTTGCCGAAGCGCCGGGGACGCGACAGGAAATAGTGCTTGCCCTCGTCGAGTAACTGGCGGATATAGGCGGTTTTATCGACGTAGTAGCAATCGTCTTCGCGGATCTCGCGGAAGGTCTGAATGCCGATGGGGAGTAAGCGTTTGCTCATGGCCGTTTCTCTTTGGGCCTCTTTGGGCCATCTACGTTATCTTGCCTTGGGCGTCCACCGCCCGGACTTTCCGCTTCATCGCACCCGGACAATGCCCTAGACCAAGCCCGTTCCCTTGCCCACGTGCAGCACCTCGCCTATCAGGCGCGTTCCACGTCAAACGCCGCGATGTTGCGCTCATCCTTGCTAAACTCGACGGCGATCAGGTAAATCGGCTGCTCCAAAGCGCGATATTTGTCCGCATACCGACGCTCCTGCAACTGCGCCATGGCCGCACCCGCCGACGCCATCTCCACCACCTTGAACTCGAATAGATAGACGTTGTTGTTGAATAGAACCGCCATGTCCGTGCGGCCATGACTGCTGCTGTCCTCCACCCGAACATCCAACCCCAACGACGCGAAATAGGAGTAGAAGACGCTGGCGTAGTACCCCTCGTACTGCGCAATGTCATTATTCGTGTACCATTCGTAGGGGATGCTCGCGTAGAAGGCGTGGAACAGGGTCTGTAACCCATCAAAGTCATTGGCTGCCAACAGGTCGTAGAGCCGTTCGCTGTTGGCCGTCTGTCGCGTCCTATCTTGCACTAAGTAGCACAGCAAGCTCTCGTTCAGGCTCTGCCGCACCTCCAAGTTGGGGTAGCCGAGCCGATAGTATGTCCTGCTCCCGCGCCGCTCGGTGCGGTGAATGGTCAGGTAGCCGGTCTGGAACAAGAGGGCTTCAGGGGCGATGGCATCCACATCGAAGCTCGATAACAGATCGCTGCTACTCACCATGTTATCCAGCGCTAGGGGGCTTACCCGCTGCTTAAACAGGGTTTCGACTAGGAAAGCCGGTGTGCCAGTCTCGAACCAGTAGGCACCGAACTCGCGGTTGCGGAACAGCAGCAGCACGTCGAAGGGGTTGTACACCTTCTCCTCACCGAGCCAGTTGTAGCCGTTGTACCAAGTGCCGATCTCGTCCCGGTTGAGGCCCGGAAGCTCTGGGGCGAACACGCGGTCTAGGTCTGCCTCGGTATAGCCACAGATGGCCGAGTAAGGCGGGTCTAGGGTGAGGTCGATCAGGTTGTTGAGGCCGGAGAACAGGCTGACCTTGGAAAACTTGCTCACCCCGGTGAGGAAGGTGAAGCGGATGTGGGCGTCGGCAAATTTCACGGTCGAATACAGGCCGCGCAGCAAGTCGCGGTTGGCGCGGGCGACCTCGGGCACCTCCAGTGCGTCGAGAATCGGCTTGTCGTACTCATCAACCAGCACCGCAACGCGCTGACCGCTGCGCTCGTGCAGCACCTTCATCAAGCGACGGAAGCGGGCTGGGGCGGTGTCGTCGTTGCGGGGGACGATCTCCGCTTCCTCTTCCAAGGCGTTCAGTTGCGCTGAAACTTCCTTTTGCAAGTCGTCCGGCCCTTGGTAGGTGCCGCTGCTGAAGTCGAGGCGCAGGACGGGATGACGAACGGACCAATCCCAGTGGTCGTGGATGTAAAGCCCCTTGAACAGCGGCTCGTTGCCCTCGAACAGCTCCTTGCAAGTGTCGAGAAACAGGCTCTTGCCGAAGCGCCGTGGACGCGACAGGAAGTAGTGTTTGCCCTCGTCGAGCAGCCAGCGGATATAGGCGGTTTTATCGACGTAATAGCAGTTCTCCTCGCGAATCTCGCGGAAGGTCTGAATGCCGAAGGGTAGTCTGCGTTTGGTCATGGACGCCTTCTTTATGGTCGTTTGGGGTGATCTTGCTGCCGAGCAACGGCCTGCTAACGCCTCATCAGTTTCTCCGCCGGCCCGTCAGCTAAGGAACTGAACGGTTACAGTATTGTATGGTTTGCAAAATTAGCACACAATCCTACCAACTCTTCTCGCCCAACACTACGCCCAGTCCGGCGAGCTTCTCCTGCATCCGCTCCAAGTCGCCCCGGTTGGGAATCCCGATAATGCGAATATCGTCTCCCGCTACGACGACCTGTAATCCATTCGTTCGCTTAGATGCCTTGGCATACCTGTCCCGGCCAAGGGCCGACAGCAAGTGCATGGTCTGATTGCCCGAACCGCGCAGCCATTGAGAGGCCAGTTTCTCGACGTAAGGCTCGGCGATTACTGCGTCGAGGTGCTGCAGAATGTCGCCGTGCCGCTGGCTGAGGCGCTTCCACGGGAAGCCGCTGTAGCACAGGATGTCGATGTCCTGGTGAAAATCCACGCTGCTCCTCAGCTCCGCCACGAGCCGATGCAGTGCTGCGGGCTGCTCGAACGGCTCGCCGCCGGTTATGGTCACGCCGTTCACTTCATCCAAGGGCAGGTGTTGAATCCAAGCGAGCAGGTCGGTCAACGCGACCAATTTGCCCTCGTCGGCATTCCAAGTGTGCTTTGCGCAGCACCCGGGGCAACCGATTGAGCAGCCCTGAAACCAGATGCCGATCCTAGCGCCGTAACCGAGCACGGTGACGGGCCATTGCAGGGAGTCAATCCGCAGCGTCGTGTCCGGCGCGGATTTCATAGGCACCATCCTGTTCATTGAAGCCGAAGTCTTGAATTACTACGCGACCTTGCCGCAGGTTTGCATCGAATATGTGCCGGGCGAGCGGGTTGACGAGCACCGCTTCGAGCTTCGAGCCGATGCCGCGGCCTCCGTTCTCTAACACGTCTTCTCCGGTGCAGTACTGGGTCAGTTGCTGCCGCGCCTCGTCCGTCAACTCCAAGGTCAACGACGTATCTTCCAAGCAGGTCTTGGCGACGTTAGCGACCATGCCGTCCAAGATGGCTTTGGCGACCTCGTCGGTGATGTAATTGAAAACTACGACGTTTTCTCCGAGTCGGTTGTGCAATTCCGGTCTTTGCAGTTCCAAGTGGAAGTGATTCTTCACGCCGTCCAGTATTTTTCGTTCGTAGGCTTCGGGATCAGTTTCTTGATCTTCTCGACGTACCAACCGCTCGACAACGCCAGTGCGTTCGTCCTTGCGAACAATACCCACGTTGGACGTGAAGATAATCAGGGACTCGGAGAAATAGACGGTCTCCCCGCGGCCATCCGTGAGGCGGCCGTCGTCTAGTACTTGGAGGAATTTGTCTAGAATTCTCGGGTGAGCCTTCTCGATTTCATCAAACAGCAGCACTCGAAACGGGTTTTCTCGCATGGCATTGGTCAGTTCGCCGCCTTGGTCGAACCCCACGTAACCAGGGGGCGCACCTATCAGGCGGTCGCCGCTGTGTTCGCCTTTGAATTCGCTCATGTCAAAGCGCAGGCAGGCGTCTGGATCGCCGAATACGATGCGGGCGATGGTTTTGGCCATCTCGGTTTTGCCGACCCCGGTGGGACCGGCAAAGAACAACACGCCACGAGGGCGATTGCCGGCCGATGGTGCCTGTGCGCCAGTCAAGCCGATGGATGTGCGCTTCAAGATGTCCAAGACGCGCATCTTCGCACGGTTTTGGCCCTTGACGTAGCGATCAATCTCCGCCGCTCCCTCGGTAATCCTCGTGCGCAGGGCGTCCGTCCTCCACGGATTTTCGTCAATATCAACATCGCCAACCCGGAACCGCTCTACGGCGTCGTCGGCTTGGCTTGCCTTCAATCCTTGGGCGCGGGCCAGCTTGGTGACGTTTTCCACTTCAACCAAGGTCATGCCATGGGTGAGTCCGCCCAAGGTGGTGGAGAATTCCTCTTCTCCGGTATCCCGGTTGTCCCTGTCTATATTGTCGTAACAGACTCGCGCCCAAGTTCGTCGCTCATCCGCGCTCGGCAGGGGGATCGGGATGGAGATGGTGCGCGGATTGTCCACCGTGAACCAGAACGGCAGGTCATTGGCGCGGTTGGCGAACCATACGATGGGGTTGAAGCAGGCTGGTGTGCTGCGATCTGCTCTCGGTACCAGTCGGCTTGCCGCGGCGGCCTTTTCGGCTGCCGCGAACAACTGCTCCGGCGTTCGCAGCGATGTATCGACCCTTGAGGCGTAGTCCACCACCATGGCCACGGGCGGTTGTTTGGGATCTGGAACGGCGATAGCGCGGAATATCTTTGCCAAATCTGCTTCAGACTTCCTGCCGTGCTTTGCAAGGCTGGTGTCCGCTAGCTGGATGGAGCGTCCTTGCGGGAACGACGAAAGGCCGTCTATGGGATCCCAAACTAAGATGCCTTGAAAGCCGCGGGGTTCGAGGATCGACCAAATGGCGTCGATAAGTGGGCAGGCGGCCAATCCTTCGCGGGCAACTAGGACGTGATCCCGTATGTTCCCGGAGAGAACAAACTGCGAGCGGATCGACAACGCGGCGTCGATGTCGCGCAGCCATTTGGGCATTGCCATCACGTACTCCTTCTATCTAGGGATCGTTGCTGTAGCTCTGGACGCTCGCGGTTGAAGTGATCGCCGAGGGACGGGCTTGCTTCGAGTACATCCTCAAGGGAGACGTAGTCGATCTGCTGCTGGCCTTGGGTTGGGGAAAACCGTACATCCACACCTTGGTCCTTGAGTTCCTCTCTGAAACGACCGATCTCCTGAGCATTACACCAACGAGCATCCGCCTCTTTATCTTGTTTCTGTTGTTCGGATGTACGGGTGCTGAAGGCCGTTCTCGGTTCCACAAGTCGAACGACATTCGATCGCACCTGTTCGTTCGCTGGGTCCATGGTCAGTCGCACCGCATGGTCGGGCTGATCGGGATTACAGGCGATGATCTGGCTGTCTTCGGTGTATGCAGATTCATCGACTCCACTGACGACGTATCCCATTTCCTCTAGCGACTGCGCCATCAGGGCGGCTACGCGGTCCGTTTGCAGATGTTGCTGCTCTTTCTGGCGACGGACTTTTTCCGCTGCGACGCGCTTCAATTCAGCGGAGATAGCTGCCTTCAGATGAGCCTCTGCAATCTGCGCTTCGGAGTGGGACTCTGCGGATAACACGGACTTCAAATTCTGGCGCAGCCCGTCCGAGATGTGGGCAACTTGGCCATCGACCTTTGCCATCAGTTGCCGGGCGCGCTCAAAGACGGTGCGGCGAAGTTCCTCGTCTTGGTCTTGGCGGCCGAAAAGCTGCTCGTTGTTGGCCGCGCCGATGACATTGCCGGCGGTGCGCGAGGTTGCCGGCGCATAGGCGCTGTACCACTCGAGAACTTCGTCGCGGCCCTCGCCGACAGCCTTCTCGCGGCGGAATTTCAGCATGGCCTCGTTCAATTTGCTTCGGTAACGGGCCACCTCGGTTTCGTTATCGGCGACAAACGCAAGTATGGCTCCGGCATCGGCTTCGTCAACGGACGGAAGCTGCGGCGGGTTTGGAAGCTCGATCCCGTTGAAATTCTTGACAAAATCAGCCGCCCGAGTTTTGAGCGCTGCGAGATCATCTCTCAGTCCCTGCAACTGCTTCTTTGCGCTTGCCAAAGCCTGCTGTTCGCGTTCGAGCCGCGCCTCGTTGCGTTTTCGCTCGCGTTCGCGTTGCCTATCTTGGCGAGCTTGGTTCAGTCTCTGGAGGGCGCGAAATAACGCGCTGCGTTCTCGGACGGTGATCTTGCCACACTTTTCGCCGCTCACTGCACTGCCTCCTTTTATCTATTGAACTCCAACGTGGCCTGCAGATTGCGGCCGAACGAGATTTGTACGTTTCTGGTCGGCTCAATTTCCTCCGGGCGGAGTGGTTTGAGTCGCCTCCCTTCTATATAGGTGCCATTCGTCGAATTGAGGTCCACTAGCTCTACGTTCTGTCCATGTACGCGCAGCCAAGCGTGTTTACGGGAAACGGTCGGTGTGCTCACATTTACAATGTGTGGGGATGTGACGGATGCTGGGTCGCCCCGCGCCACCAGAATGCCCTCGGCCACGGGAATGCGACGCCCGTCGGCCAAGAGCAGGCTACAGGATATGGCCTTGGGCTCTGGTTCGGCAGCGGGCGGACTAACGGCTGCGGCAGGCGCGTCGGTTGGCTCCGGCAATACGCCACCGCACAGAAAGCAAGTTGTCGGATCGTCCGGCATCGGACCGCCGGCATCCGCGCAACTACAAGGTTCTCGTGGCGGAGGTGGGGCTTCATCGGGATTGGCGGTCGCTTCTTTTGTTTGCTCTGGTCCCGAGTCTGTTTCGTCGGCCTCTTCATTCAGCCATGTACCTGTGCGAAGCGACGCATCGCAAGCCTCGCATCGGGGCAGGTCGCCTTCATCGGGGACCTCGTTC
This sequence comes from Candidatus Latescibacterota bacterium, assembly GCA_022820485.1. Lineage (GTDB taxonomy): Bacteria > Latescibacterota > UBA2968 > UBA8231 > UBA8231. The sequence continues at coordinate 7,810 of JAJEFJ010000058.1, read as the reverse complement.
TCGCTGCCACATGCGTTACACCTGATCTTACGCATTTCGGTCTCCACCGTCCGGTGCTGGCGTATCGTCCCGTGGCGTGGTGCCTTCAATGGGATCTCGGCCAGCTTCTTCTTCTCTGTGCGAATCGTCCCCTAACTCCGCATCGAGCCGCCTCGCCGGCGTTGATTCGTCCTCCATAACTGCAGCAATTTTATCTGTCACTTCGGCTGGAACCCGATCCAACGCATCTCGGTCGCCCTCGTTTTCCTGCATCCACTTGAGGTATAAATTTGACCAAGAGACAATTTTCTGATTGTTGATCTGGGTACGCGCTTCGATGTAATAGTGGTACTCTGTCTTACCTAGCGACAACTTCAAAAACAGCGGCACGGTTTCGAGCAGGGCGAAGAACATAAAGATAAAAATCGAGAGCAAATGGTAGCTCGATCCCACCTCCTCAGCGATTCTGTCCAGCGCTTCCGCCTTATAGAGGAAATCGTAGGCTGCATCGCGCCGGGCTTTCATCTCGTCCTCGAGCTTGTTGATTTCCTCCAGTATCGGTGCCGGAAGGTCGCCTGTTGCGTTAAGAGATTGGAGCCTTTCGACTAGCGCGAGTTGATCCTTCATCATCTCGTCCTTTTGCGCCAATAGGGCTTGGCACTTCGGCCCACAGTGGACGATAGAACCTTCCCGCTCAATCTCCTTGTCCAAAGCCTCGATACTTTTATCGATAGCGTCGATTTGGGAGTTGATTCCCTTGCGCTGTTCATAACGGTCCTTATCAACCGTTGACTTCAAGTGCTCAATGCGCTCGATCTTGGGCGCGTGTTCTTCCTCCAACATCTGGTCAATCTCGTTGACGATGCGGCCTTCAAAGAACAACAGCTTGACGGGATACGAAACGGCGGTGGCGATCAGCAAGGCGAAGATGAGCCGTATCCAGACCGCCCTTGAGCTAGTAGCTCCGACAATCTCTCGATCGATGATCAAAATTCCAAAGGCGTAAACGAGGGCTAGCACTGCGGCAATCGGCCAAGCCAAGCTGGCGTCTGGAGGGACGACCGCCGTCTTCAGGGTGTAGAGGGAGGAAGCAAATGCGAGAGCGGTCGTGAATATCACCATCATGCCCAAGGAGGCCAAGGTGTTGCGGGCTGTCGTCGGACATAGCGACATCACATAGTAGTCGGTCTTCGACAGCCACAGCAGGATATTCAACAGTGGCCTGATATGCAGTCGGCGCTTCACCTCGTCAATGGAGAGATGGTGTGGTGCCCTAGTGCTGTCGTTCATAAAACTTCCCCTTTTTTATGGCTGACGTGGTGGCCGCCGAAATATACGGCGAAACGCCCGACGGAAACTATGCAGCCTCGTTTCCTGCGTATAAGGTGCGAATGTGGGCCAATCTATATTTGAAACAGCGCAATAGCGCCGGGCATTTTCGCGCTGTTGGGTGGTAACCCCAATGCTGTCGGTTGGATCTATTGTACGCCGGAGAACGCCTGCTTTTTGGAGCGGCTGCTGGCTGGCCCTGTGCATGATGCCCGATTGGACGGTGTGCAATCTCTGCCCCGCATCGGCTACTATACGCTGCGACACCTGAATTGAGACACTCGACGGAATGCGGTGCAGGGGGGTCAGGCGTGAAATGATGTGCTGTACGAGACGACGCACGGGTGTCGGATATTTCCTACTCATGAGGATGCGTATAGATTGGCTCCGGCGTCCCCGAAAACCGAGGCCCGGACCTGCTAGATAAACTTGGGTGCTTCGTTCGATGACCAACAACGTGCGACCGTCAGCGCGCACTGGTGTCTGAAGTCGCGGAATCGGCAAAATTGCTGCTGGGTTGGCGACGACGAGACGGGTATTCGGCCCCGCTCCACTCCAAGAGATCATTGCCAGATACAGCTCGTCTTCCTCTTCCTCGCTGACGGGCTTTTGTCCGGCCTTGATGGTCAGCCGCACAATGCGCATCTCAAGCCGCGCGTTGTCTTGGGGGGGCGAGGTTCCTCCGCGCTGGCGGCGTAGTCGTTGAGCGCACCAGCGAAAACCACGGTGCAGAGCCGCAGCGATATGGTCGGCAATGGATGGCTCCCTTCCTAGTGGATAGGTTTCGCCGGCCGCCACATTGTCAATGCGCGCTTCCGGCCGCACGGCCAACGAGCCCAACAAGCGACGTTGAGAGACGGGCAGCACGACGTCTTCCCAAAGCCCCGGTGCATCCGCGTTGCCGAATCTGTCAATGTGAGAGATGTTGACATGCTCAAGTAGGGATGCCTCCTGTAGTGACCGCAAGACAAAAAGCTGGGATTGGTTGATCCTTGCGGGGTCCGTTCCAAAAGCTAGAAACCAGTCCGCACGGCGCATGATGAGCAGAGGATCGAAGAGTTCCTGTAGTTGCGCCCGAGGATCAACGGGAGAGCTGGCGATCAATGTGGCGTGAACCCAGCAGTCGTCCTCATTCGGCATGGAGGGCGGACCGCCCGCGTTGGCGATGGTTTGCCATGCCTCGCGGTATTCATCTCGCGCCTGCTTTAGCGATTTGACGAGTTTTGCGACATCGCCGTACTCGGGTCGAGATACGAAGTAACGGTGGCCATAGTTGAGGAACGCCAACAGACACGCCCTTGCAGAATCATCGCCGCTGTTGGCACGGGCAGCCAAGCGGGCGAAATTGGCCGCCGAAACTTCCTCCCGCTGCCAGAATGGCGGCATGCGTTCGCCGGGGTAATAGGTGCCGCAAAAATCCAGCAAAGCCGCGTCCGCGTCCATGTCCTGAAGCCTTGCGACGTGATTCGCCGCACTGGGGCTCAATTCGCGCAGCCAGCGGGCAAGCTCCTCCGATAGCAGGATTTGTGTATTCCAAGAGCGCAACAGGGCTATTGCGACATTCCCTACAGTATAGGCATACTCGCCATCAATAGAAAAAGGGACACCTGTCGCATTTTCCCCCAAGAGGCGCAAACCTTGTACGACAATATCCCGCTCATCGCCAAGCCATCGCCGGACTTCGTCCGTGCCCCATCGCTCGTTAGGGACCCGGCGCAACAGACCGCCCATCAGCGCCCGGCAAGCTTCGTCCTCAACCTGCGAGATGGACCCCGAGGGCTGCCATTCCTGGTTGACGAGAAGGTCTGTTACTTGATCGTCAGGCAAATCCCCAAAGGGATGCCGGCCCAGCAGACAGGTAAACAGCAGCATACCCATGGACCAGTAATCCATGGGAATGTCCGGGAGGGTCCCGGATCGCAGGACTTCCGGCGCGGCGTATCCCGCGGTGTACGTCCCCGAAACACTGGGGAAGCCGCTGTTGTCTAGCAGGATCGCGGAATCGAAATCCGACAGCCTAAATTCCCAATCGGCTTCCCGGTTTCCACGGCGTACGACGAGCACATTTGAGGGCTTGATGTCGCCGTGAATGATTCGGAAGCCCTCTCTCTCGTCGTGCATTTGCCTGCAGGCTGTCGCCAAGTCCCTGATAAGCGGGCGAATCGCCTCGCGGGGCAGAGGAGTGCCGCCGGTGAGGCAGGAATACAGCGAGCCTTCCGGGCGGTACTCGGTCAGGGTGAAGTATGGTCCGTCTGCGATGCTGCCCGTTCGAACCGGGACATTCAGACGATTGCCTGCTGTTTGAGACCGGAGCTGTAGTTGTTGGTGAAACCGGTCGTCGGCCAGAGCGCTTCGAGCAAGCCGCTTCAGAACGAACTGTTCCCCAGTGGCAACGGATTCAACGAGCCTTACGGCATTTGCATCATCGAGGGATTTAACGAACCGATATTCGCCGGCCAAGTCTTCTGGAATCATCGTCCTCCTGTCCTTAGGCGGCTCCTTGTTCTACTTCTACTAAAAAACTCACTACATCGCTATGGCCTTCCCGCGCGGCCCTCGACACCAAGGCCGCCCATTACCATCACTCCAAGGGAATGCGACTGGGATTCCTCGGCACCGTCATGTCCCGGGCCACCCGGAATCCAATGTAGTTCCTTTTCCAACCGGGCCGGCCCCAATGGCGTGCGGCGGAACGGAAGTGAGACGAATAGCGATCTTTCCAGTAGAACGAACGCCCGCGAGTGACGCGCAGAGTGCAATCCCCCTGCTGCCAAGCGCGCCCGTCGGTCGGCGCGTTGTAGTAGGTGTCATTCCAGCAGTCGGCGGTCCATTCTTGGACGTTGCCGATCATGTCATACAAGCCGAAGGGGTTGGGGCGAAAGGAGCCGACGGGCATGGTCATATCTTTGTCATCACAGTCGAAGACACTCTCGCCCACGTTGGCATAGGCGCAGATGGCATCGCCCGAATTGCCCCAGTAATACGCAGTGGTGGTTCCGGCCCGAACCGCGTATTCCCACTCGGCTTCGCTCAGCAGACGGTATGACTTGCCGGTCTTTTGGCCGAGCCAGTAGAGATAGTCTTGGACGTCCTCCCAACTCACGTTGATCACCGGGCGGCGGCCCCGGCCCCAGTTGTCTTCAGGCTCGTAGCCGTCGCAGCCGCCTTCGGCCACGCAGGCGTCCCACTCGTCGAAGGTCACTTCATAGCGACCCACGGCGAGAGGCTCGGCAATCGTCACCGGGTGAAACTCCGAATGCCTATCCCCGCTCCCCATCGTAAAGATGCCGGCTGGCAGGACGACCATCTCTGGGCAACTTGGACAGTCGCGAAAGACCTCGCCTGTGGACATGAACTGTCGGCCGCCTTGGAAACCGTAGGTCGGCTGCGCCCACGCGGTCTCGGTGGCCTGCATGTTGTCGAGTAACGCGCTCAGCAGCAGGATGGCACCCCACGTAAAAACGCAAAGTTTTCTCGACATGAACTTCCTCCGTTTTCCAGCAGCAATCGCACGACCTTGATCGTTCATCTGCGGATTATCTTATGAATGATTTAGGACTGCAGTAGTAGCAGTTCTCGTGACTCTTAAAAGAGCGAATTTTCTGGATTCTCTTCCTTGATCGATCAGACGACACAGATTCTACAGATCGTCGCGCTCAAAATGAATAGTCGGCTCCCTGTTCTATTAGAAAACGCTCCACATCTATATGGCCCTCAATCTCAGCCGCATCCAAAGGCGTAAAGCCGTATCTATCCTGTGCGTTTATGTCGGCTCCGTTTTCTACGAGGCATCGCACCATGTCGCTATGGCCTCCATGTGCGGCCCAATGCAAAAGCGTCCTGCTGTATTCATCTCGGGCGTTTATGTCGGCTCCGTTCTCTACGTTCCACTGCACTAGGTCAATATGACCTTTCTCTGCGACCCGATGCAAAGGCGTCCTTTCGTATTTACCTTGGATCTCGGCTCCGTTTTCCACGAGGCATCGCACTATATCGCTATGGCCTTCAAACGCGGCTTTATGCAAAGGCGTCCTGCTGTATTCATCTCGGGCGTTTATGTCGGCTCCGTTTTCCACCAGAGAACGCACTAGGTCAATATGACCTTCCTTCGCGGCCTGATGCAAAGGCGTCCTGCCGTCTTTATCCTGTGCGTTTATGTCGGCTCCGTTTTCTACGAGGAATCGCACTATATCGCTATGACCTCTATACGTGGCCCAATGCAAAGGCGTAGGCATAAGGCTCCTAACATGTGCGTTTATGTCGGCTCCGTTTTCCACGAGGCATCGCACCATGTCGCTATAGCCTCCACGTGCGGCCAGATGCAAAGGCGTCCCGTGGTGTTTAGTTTGGGCGTTTATGTCGGCTCCGTTTTCCACCAGAGAACGCACTAGGTCAATACGACCTTCCTCAGCGGCCTGATGCAAAGGTGTCCTGTCGTCTTTACTATCGGCGTTCATATCGGTCCCGCTTTCCACTATCGGCAGTTCCATACAAAGGGACAGTGTTCACTCCACCACTACTAAGTGCGTTCATATTGGTCTCCTTTTATAGCAAAAGTGGTACGATCTCTACATGGCCTTCCCGTGCGGCCCTCGACACTAGGGCCACCCATTGCCATCACTCCAAGGGGACGAGAATTTGCGCCGGGGTCATCTTTCGGGCTACCCGGAATCCAATGTAGTTTTCTTCCCAACCGGGCCGGACCGCATGGCGTGCGGCGGAACGGAAGTGAGACGAATAGCGATCTTTCCAGTAGAACGAGCGCCCCCGAGTGACGCGCAGGGAGCAATCCCCCTGCTGCCAAGCGCGCCCATCGGCCGGAGCCCCGTCGTAGGTGTCGTTCCAGCAGTCGGCGGTCCACTCTTGGACGTTGCCGATCATGTCATACAAGCCAAAGGGGTTGGGACGAAATGACCCGACGGGCATGGTCATATCTTTGCCATCACAGTCGAAGGCACTCTCGCCCACGTTGGCATAGGCGCAGATGGCATTGCGCGCCTTTTCGTCGTAATCGCCCCAGTAATTGTCCGTGGTGGTTCCGGCCCGAACCGCGTATTCCCACTCGGCTTCGCTCAGCAGGCGGTATGACTTGCCGGTCTTTTGGCTGAGCCAGTAGAGATAGTTCTGGGCGTCCTCCCAGCTCACGTTGATCACCGGACGGCGGCCCCGGCCCCAGGCCTCGTCCTCGGGCGCATAGCAGTTGCAGCCGCCTTCGGCCACGCAGGCGTCCCACTCGTCGAAGGTTATTTCATAGCGCCCCACGGCAAAGGGCTCGGCAATCGTCACCGGATGGTAGGGTCCCTCATCCCACTCAGCGTCGGAACCCATCAGGAAGGAACCGCCGGGCAGGACGACCATCTCCGGGCAATTTGGACAGTCGCGAAAGATGTCACCGACGTACCTAATTTGTCCCACCTGTGGGCTTAGTACTCCTTGCGGGGCTTGTTCCCGTTCCCGGCATGACTCAACCAATGACTCAACCTGTGGGCTTACCGGGCTTTCCGGCAAAAGTTCGCAGGCGACCATTAGGGCCATTATCAACAGGCAGGTAATGACTAAGAAGACGTGCCCGATGATGGGTTTGTTACGTTTATGGCACATAGTTATTATTCTTCCTCCGACTAATTTCCTTCAAGACAGGACATCACCAATTGGCGACCCAGAGTCGGATCAAGTAATCGGCCCAATCCCTTACTGCGTAGCAAAACTGGAATCTATTGCGACCCAATGTCAATTGCCGCTCGGGTTAAGGTTTGGCTCTCACGTCTCTTTAATAATGCAATTAGCGTACCAGACCTTATTATTTCCTCAAAAGCGCAATAAAAACAATAAGTTATGGGATATATTATTGAAACAGAAAACGGACGACAACATGTTCAGTTGTGCAATTCTGCACGGATATTGTGGTAATAATTCGGGCACTTTTTGCAATTTTCAGCTTAACGGAATCCTTCTAGATTATTGAAAAAAAATAAGTTATCCATTTATTAGCAAAGTGCATCAGGCCACTGTGCATAATTGCACGATATACGTGTGATTATGCACGATTTTTCCTCACGGCGTTTAAGGCCCCTTCTTCAAGTTATATTTTTTTACTTTTCGACTCAGTTTTGACCGGCCAACACCAAGCACCTCTGCGGCTTGTTTAATATTGTCCTGCATTTGCGCCAGCGCTTCCTCAATCTTCTGCTTCTCAAACTGCGCCACCTGTTCGTCGAGCGTACCACTACCCGTGTCCAAATCCGTCGATTCAATAATGCGCTTATGTAAGTCTTCCTCGTGTACTCGAAATGCACCCGGTGGCGAGGCGATGACGATGCGCTGAACTTCATTCTCAAGCTCGCGCACATTGCCCGACCAGATATAGCAGTCCTGAATGACTTGAGAGGTTTTCTTATTTTTTCTATTTTGCTTCTACGTTTTCGTATGGTTGTTCTTTTTTCAGGAGTTTTTCTATGGTTTCGGATTCGTCGTTATCGGCGTTTATCGCGAGCAATCCCGA
>JAJEFJ010000089.1 GCA_022820485.1 Candidatus Latescibacterota bacterium | reverse complement strand
GGCCTAATGTTGAACTATGCGCGAAATAGTTTTGCCTGTCAATGGGTCATTTCCCCAAGATTCTTGTCAATTGTTCTTTTATCGAGGTTTCGGCTCGTTGCCGCATTTTTTGTTGCTGATCGGCAAGGCTATAAAGACCGTAGTGTTCGTCGGCCTTTTTGAGGTCTCCGGCGCGCTTGTAGAGATTGCCTAGGTGTCTGTGGGCCTCAAACTCTGTGGGACTCAAGAGCAGGATCTTCTCGAAGTGCTCAATTGATTCGCGATAGCGCTTCTGCCTAGCCAGGAGTAGACCCAAGCTCCAACGGGTCTGGACGGAATTGGCATCCAAGCCGATAGCCTGGAGCAGATGGTCTTCTGCCTCCAGCAATCGGGGGAGCTGATCTGGCGAGTTTGCCCCTTTTTCAACTCCTCCCCGCTTGATCAAAAGATTGGCCAAAAGGGTATGGTACTGGGGATTTTCCGGTTCTTGGCCCAGCAGGATGCGGCACTCTTTTTCGGCTGCATCTATTTCGCCGGTCTCTTCATAGAGTCGGATCAACTGGTAGCGCACCAAGCTCGAATCCGGCTGAAGGTCAAGGGTTTGGCGATAGGTTTGAATGGCGCACTGGGGCTGGCCAGCCATTAAATAGGCGTAGCCTAGGCGTCCGTGGAGGGCAGCCCATTGGGGTTGCAGAGGAACCAGATCGGAGTAGACGGCAATGGCCTCCCGATACAACTGGGCACCCAGATAGGCATTGCCCAGCAGAAAACGAGCGGGAACAGTCTCGGGATAAAAGCGCAAATATTGATGGTAGATTTCTACGGCGTCGCCGTGCTGTGCTTTTGCGTTGTAGAGGTTGGCCAATCTCAACAGGGCATTCCGGTGATCGGGACGCTCCTCAATCACGGCGCGGTATTCCCGCATGGCGTTGGCGACCATGCCCTTCTGCTCGTAGGCGTAGCCCATCCAGAAGCGCTGCTGAGTATCCCCTGCCATATCCATTCGACCGGCGCCCAAGTTGGTCAACACGATGACCCCGACTACGCCGGCTAGGACCCAAGGGCGATGAGATGTGTGCCAGAGCCTGTACAGGCCAAAAGCGGCAAAGAGCAACAAAATAGGCACGGCAGGTAGGCGATAGCGAGCCGTCACGAAGAAGAGAATCACCGAGAGCAGATAGGCAAGAACAAAAAACAACAGCAGACGTCCGTGGGGGGTACGGCCTTCTTTGCTGCACCAGAAGAACGCCAGCCCGAGCAAGGCAAAAGGCCCCACCAACCCAAAGGGAAAAGCCAGACCGAACTTCCACAGCAAGGCCCGGAGCAAGGTCGAATCGCCGCGGGCGAAATAGGGGTCGAGGTTCCGCCGGATTTCATCGCCGTGCCAAAAAAGATAGAGTTTGCGCCCCATAAGTTTCAGGTAATCCAAGGGGGCATCAGTGATATAGGCCCATGAGCGGGCAAAGAAAAAGTGCGATTTTGACGAAGGGAGTTCAACACCCGCTTCTCTTTCGGGGCTTTCAATTAGGTGAAGCCAGTCTTGCCCGGGGCGGATATTGACCGTGTGATCGTAGTCGGGGTTGTTGCCGATGTAGAAATTGATGCCGGCATTATGGGAAATCAGCACTAGGTCGCCGCCAACCAGATAGTTACGCAGCGCAACGGGAGCGATGATAAGGCCACATCCTAAAAGAAGGAGGACGCCCTGTTGCAAGATGCGAAGGGGAACGATATGTGCCCTTTTACCAGTGGACCACAGCCAGAAAAGCAGGAAGGGAAGGAACAAAAGAATATTGGCTACGGCCAAGGCACATATACCTAGCAAGAGTCCGGAGACCAGATAGGGCCAACGAGCTGGGCTGGGCTGGCGGCTCAGATGTAACAGCAACAGCAGATTGAGGAAAATGGCTGGAATAGTGGGCAGCAACTCGCCGCCAAAGTAGATCAGCGGACCGTAAAAAGCAGCTACCAACCCGGCTCCAAAAGCCACGGTAAAGGAGAAAACGCGGAGACCGAGAATGTAGGTGAAGACGCAAATGCCCGCTCCGAGTAGAGCTTGGACTAGGCGCGGCAAGTAGAGGTTTTGATCGAAAAACCAGAAAAAGAGGCTCAGGAGATATGGGTACAGCGGCGGCTGCCAGAAGGGCGTCGGCCGGCCGGCCCAAGACTGACTGCTTAGATAGAGTCCGTCCTCCACATAAGTCTTGGCATCTACGATTGGGATATTAAAGAATAGGCTATCCCGAATTTGCTCCAAGTAGACAAGGCGGAGGATTAGCGCCAACAGGCCCAACAAAAGAGCAGGCCCCAAGCGGCACCAGTCGCCTAGGGCAAAAGGTGCAGTCATGCCCGGGAGGAATTACTGTATACCAGCATAGACGGTGAGGAAACTTTGGGTGATGATGCTCGCGCTCTTCCCTTTGGCTTTGCGGCGATCTATTTGCAAGCCCATCCGGGTAGTCAACTGGTACCCTAGGTAGGCCGAATCATTGCTGAATTGCACCGCACTCACCACGCCGTTGAAGTCGTTGATGTCGTTTTCGAAATCGTCGAATCGGGAGAACTCCAGACCGGCTTGGACACTAGTATGGGCCAGTAGGGGGAATCCCAAAATAAGGCCGCCCAACTCGGTGAGTTCCCGGCGTTTATCGGTGGAGGTTAGATCGATGCTCTGGTAGCGGAATTCGCTTTTCCAGCGCGGCTCGATCCACAGGTTGCCCAAGTCGAAGCGGTAGCTGGCTTTATTGATAAGGCCAAAGAAGAAATCTTGTTCGCGCAAACCCAAAGGAGCACGCTCATTCTGGCTGAGCCGCTGGTGATAGAAATCGTACTTTAGGTAGTTACTGACCTTAAATCCGCTGAGTTTGTAGTCATTTCCTAGCCATAGGGAATTGATCCAGGTATCGCGCCCAATGAGAGGATCCTCGATTTTGGTGGATTCGCCGGTGCGAATATTGGCGTTGGGCAGCCACTGCAGTAAATCGTCGGCAATATCGTCTTCCACTGACTTGAGCATATTGAAAAGACGCCAATGACCCCATGTGGCCGTATCGCGGTCCAAGGTGAAGAGAGCGTACCTAGTCTGGTTCTTTTGGTCCGAAGAAATCAGAGTCTCGCGCAGGGTGCCAAGGGTGATGCGAGTCTCTGGGCTCAGATGGGTGCCAAAATAGATGTTGTAGCCTCGGTGATCCTTCTTGTAGGGATAATCAGGCAATTCGTCGTTTTCAAAGCGGTCGATCCAGCCATTGTTGTTCATATCGACCCCAAAGAGAAACTCGGGACGATCCACGTTGTGGCGCAGAAAAGGCTCATCGTAGTCGGGAATGGAGTTAGTCAACGAGCGGTTGTCGTTTTGATTGAAGTCCGATATAAAGTCGCCGTTTTCATCCCAACCCGGATAGACTTGCTGGTCGCCCGATCTCCAGTCCTTGCGGACCGTATCGGGGAATTGGTCCTGATCGTCGTTGTCCTCCACCAATTCCAATACATGAGCGCGTTCGTCCTCGTAATCGATAAAGCCGGAACTGAGGGTGGTGAAGGTCCTCGTGTTGTAGCGCGGATCCATGCTGTAGGCTTCGGCAAAGACGAACCAAGGGTAATCGGCGCGCGATAGATTGAGCATCCAGGCTGGAGCCGCTCGATCTCCTTCGACGCCCGACCAAGTGGAGTGATCTTTCTCGGTGGCATCGATGGTGACGTTGGGGTACTTAGTATAGGAATAGCTCAGGTCGTATTCGCCGTAGAAATCGAAGCCCAACACCTCATTCAACTCCAAGGTGCCGCCCCATATCTGGGTAGCCGTGGGCAGGCCATACTCGAAGCTGACTACCTGCAGGTTGGTATTGTCTTGGACATTGCCCTCGGCTTGGGCCTGCAAAATCAAAACCGAAACGTCCGATTGGTTCAATTGCCGATCCGAGGTCACCCACACTTGGTAATCGTTGCCCAGAACCAGACGGAATTTCACCTTTTTGATATCTTCCTTGGAGGCACTGGCGCGGCTGATAAAAGCCGGGCTGTCAAAGTCGTAACGCAGGCGGATTTCCTCGGTGCCATCGGCTGAGAGAAAGCCTTCGCGGACAAAACCCCCTTCGATGACGGGCTCAAAGCGAATTTGTTTGCCCCGGTCCACCGTACCGTCCAGGTAGGTGATGATAATATCGGAACCGGCCGGGAAGAAGGCAGCACCTCCCACTCCGTCTTCAGGCGAGTCATCGCGCAGAACAATTTCAATGGCAGAAATGGTGTTGTTCTGATCCAAAGTCAGTTCGCCGGTGATGGGATTGCCAGCGAATCCATCGATGATGGTATTGGACTGGTGACTATTGACGCTGGTGAGACCAATGGTAGCAAAATCGCCGACTTGGGTGGTAAAGCGCCCGCCAATGAGGGACGTGGTGTTGGTCGCTAGCGTCTCAATATCGTTCGTAGTAGTGCCGCCGGGCTGGCTGATGCGAGAGTAGATTATAGTCCCCTGGTACTTGTCGGCAGCGTAGTCGAATTGGATTCCGTCCCAGCGGGGTTTGGAAAAGGTCATGGGGGTGAGGGTGGTGCGGAGGGCGGCACCCATGGTCAGGGCATAGTAGTTTTGGCCCTTGGCATCGGCCGAGATAAGGGCACCGCTGAACCATTGACTAAACCTGTTGGCTTTGAGGATAGAAGAGCCAAACTGTTGCGGCTGGGTTTGGGAATTATTGAAGATAACCCAACCCCGGGTGATGTAGTTGCCGTAGAGGTCGTAGAAAGAATCGCCTTCTTGGACGATATCGACATACCTCTGAAAATGTTCCCGGGCATAGTTGGAGTACTCCCACTGGCGCCACTGGTACTCATTGAAGAGTTCTTGGGGTACATACCATTTCCTCTGGGCCGGGTCTAGGGCACCAAAGAGCACCCCTGGGCCCCTGGGTTGGAAGGATACTTCCCCTCCTCTTTGGACCGTGCCGAGACGGCTTCCGTACTGTTGAGCTAAGGCGGGAAATGGGCTCAAACTCAGATAGATTACGCCCCAAACGAGGCAAAAAGCTGATCTTCGTGTAATCACCAACTGCCTCCTTTGTGTTGTCTTAACTTCAGTGGGATCGTACTCTGATCCTATACTTAAGTTATTTGCGCGTAGAGATATACTAAGTTGGACAGCTTGTCAAGCTCTTTCCAATACCATTGGTAACGGATTATGAGCTTGAGCCTTCTCCACTAGTAGGCGACGGAAAGCAGACGAGTTTGGGTGGACCCGTCTGCTTGGTTGTCTACATCCAGTTCTAGCTGGCAGAGGTAGAGTCCGGGTGCCACTTTTTGGCCGTTGCGGTCTTCGCCGGACCAGCGAATTGAAACGTGGCCGCTGTCGAGCATCTGCGTCGTCTCCCATACAGAGCGGCCATCGAGAGTGAAAATTTTTACCTTTACTTGGCGGCTGGTAGTTATTTTGAAGATGGAGAAGCGAATCACAATCTCGTCGTTGATGCCATCCCCATTGGGGGTGAAGGGATTGGGGTCTAGGCTAAATTTATCGATGGGCTTGCTCTCCAACGGCACATTGATAGAAAGGGAATTGCTCCCTACCAAAGGAGTCGCATCGCCGGCAACGACGCTCTGCCATGGTGCATCACTGCCGCTGCTGGTATTGCGTACCGCTAGGCGCAGCGTAGTGCCATTGAGAAAGACCGGTGCCCTATAGCGCAGCCGCACCAACGGGCCGCGGCCAACTATATTGCCTTTTTCCCTGCTGGAGAGGCGGTTGTAGGCAGCAACATCGAGCGAATCGCCCACCTCGTCGAAGGGAAACTGAGCCCCATCCCCGTTCAGCAGTCTAAGGTAGCGCATGTCGCCTCGCTCTTCCTCTGCGAGCGCTAGGTAGGCGGCCTGATCGATGGAGTTGCCCTCTGTGTCGAAGTAGAGGATATCTCCCTTTTCCTCGTCATTGAGCAAACCGTAAGAATCCCCCGAGAGCAGCAAGCCGTCTCCCGTTACTGGTACTTGATCCCCTTCTGTGGTGATCTTGTTATAGATTTTGGGCAAATCGGCGAGGCTATGGAGTGGAGTGGGTAGTTGCACCCAGATGGAATCGGAACCCGTGAGGGGACCCAAGAACTGGAGCAACTCGCCGTTTCCAGTGACGAAACTTCCATCTTCAGTAGGAAGGAAAACTTGGTCTTCCCCCTCGGTCTGGGGATCGGTGTCTAGGCCCACCTCGAGGAGTTTCATGCTTTGGGAAGCGGGCTTAGTCAGCAGGATTTCATCGAACCCAGTACTGTGCGCTCTAGAAGGGCTTTCGATAAAATTGGGTTGGATAAATACTTCAAAGGTATCGACGATGCCCGGAGTGAGAACATCAATGGGCCACACTTCGGCATAAATGAGTTCGGCCACCGGGGTAGCCAGCTCAACGCCGATGGATTGGATGGAGGCGGCGACATTGCGATCGGTCGTGAGCAATTTGACTTGGATCTGCATGAATTTCCGCAGCCCAGGAGAGGTTACCGGGTCCCCCGGGTTCTGGTAGGCCCGGCTCCAGGGGCTCCAACCTCTCGTCGGGATAAAGGTAGTATCCGCTGGGCCTTTAAAACTGCCGATGAGATTCTTCCAAGCGTCGGCGGTAATTTCCGTACCACCTTTGTCGAAATAGCGGGTTTGCTTGGCCAACATATCGCCCGTACGGGTGCGCACCTCCAGCGTGGTCCCTGGCGGAGTCTCGTTTTCCCAAGTGATACCGCCAAAATTTCGCGTCCCCGGCAGTTCTATCAGATCCGAGACCAATTCTACTGCAGCCGGATAGCCATTTGAGAAGAGTTGGTATTCGGAAACATTCGGACCCGCGGTATAACCGCCCCGGCGGCGGGGGTCATCGGAGACGATGATTACTTCTAGAAATCGTACTTTGGGAGGGGGCTGGTACACGTCCATCATGTGCTCGAACCGATCTGTCATGTTATGTTCTCGGGCCGGATCACTTATGCGTCGCCATTTGATCCGACCGCTAGAATCGCGCGACCCGTCCGAGCCGCGCAGAATATAGCCATCGATCAAAAGTCGAGGCAGGGAGGAGGACATGCGGAAGGTGTCCAACCAGAAAGTAGCCCCCATATCCACGAACAGGACTCCTCGGTCCACCGTCGGAGACCAGACTAGGTGGATAAAATTGGAGCCTCCATCTCCGTCAAACGCCGGGGCCGGAGAAAAGGAATCGTTGGCCCCATGGAAGGCGGCCGAGCCGCCCCCTTCTACGAGCCCCGGGCCAAGATTGTCCCCAAATCCCCAGACTTGGATGTCGGCCAGCCGAGGCCGCTCGCGGATGTAGTGCTCTATTCTGCCTTGGCGTTCGGGCGACAGGTCGTCGTAGACAGATTTTTCAACCGGTTCTTCGAACCCCTGCTGGTTTTTAATAAAGTGGACAACATCCCCCCGATCCGCCCGGTCCAGAGCAGACCATTCCTCTTCTGAGATCAATTTGCCCCGGCCAAATTTGGAATCGGTTACCACAATGCGGACTACCTGGACGGTTTCCCCAATCCAATTGGGGTCGGCCTGGAATTGGTCCAGGTGGAAAGAGAACACCCGCTGGTCCTCGTTGGAGCCTTTGGTGCCGCCTTCGCGGCGAAAGGGAATTTCGTTCACCTCTTGGTTAATAATTTTTTGGAAAGGGGCACTCAATATTCTGAACTGGCGGAAGGGATCGCCCAACGACTCATCGACAAAGTTTAAGACCAACTCGTCGACGGGCAGGCTCCGGCCGAGGTCCACCTCGACCCACCAGTCCTCTATGGGGTCGTTGAAATCGGGTTCCCAGAAGGTATTGGGGTCGCCATCCAGAATATTGGCCGCGGCCCTGGGATTGGATCCAACGCGGCTGATACCCATGCGAGATAGATGGGTGTAGAGGGGGTTTTTCTTGCGATCGAGTATGACGTTGCCGAAGATATCCAGCGTTTCGGTGCTGTCGATATTTAAGACGGCGGTCTGACCTTTCTTGCGCCTAAGTTCTGGTAAGCGACGCGTATAGGTCTCCAAGTCGTCTAGGACATTGAATCGGGAGCGGGAGAAGTGGGGGTGAACGCCGCCGGAGGGGAGTATGTTCACGGCATGGGTGGGCATGCTCCAACGCTCCCAGTGGGCTGGGGAGTTGACAACGATTTGGTTGCCGACGATCCGATAGCCCCGCTTCTGAGCTTCAGTGGGCTGGGCTGGCACGAGGATCAGGCCGAGCAAAAAGGTGAGAATCAGGGCAGGGCAGTGAGAGGAGCAACTCGGGCGTCTCATAGGGGCCTCCTGTGCGCATGTGACCGCATCAACTGCGCAAGACCTGCAGCATGGATATGCTGTCAGAGCCGAGAATATACGATATTATATTTAAGAAACCTATACTATAACAAGAACAAGTTTTTTAGAATCGTTTATGGCGGTTATCGAGATTAGGTGCTCACAGTGCGAGCCGCCCACTTAAAACGGTTACACGCCGACGCGAGTCGGTGCAGCACAATCCACAGAATAGCGCTGGATTTAGTTTTGGGTCAGTAATAGGGAATCGGGCACTGCTTCCTTGAGGCGGTCGGGGTAGATTTTGACTTGGTCAGCATATTCCCCCCTCAGTTGCACCAGAAAGGCATTTAGGGCTTGGGTCTCCCGCTCTAGACGGAGCAGTGCCCGAGCCCGTCGCTGAACAGTCTCAAAAGGTTCGATGCTGCTTTCTTCCCGTTCTAGGACGCGGAATACAGAGTAGCCTCCCTCTACTTGCAAAGGACCTTCAAGTTGGCCCTGTTGGGCTTGGAAAACAGCGGGTACAAGCACGGGATAGCGGGCTCTTCCCAGCATGTGGAAATGATAGCGCCCGTTGTATTTTTCTGCGTCGGCCCTCACGCTCTTATCGACAAATTGATCAAAGGATGCACCTGCTTCTATTTGGGCTTTGACCTGTAGGGCATCGGCCTGAGTGGGGAGCAGCACTTCCTCAATCCATATGGCCTCGCTGTGGCGGAAGGTCTCCAAATGGGTGTCGTAATAGTGGCGCACGTCTTCTTCGGAGAGGTCAATCAGGTCGGCTATGACGCTCTTTCTGACGATTTCAAGCAGTTTGGCATTCGCAGTGCGCTCGACAAACTTCTGAGTTTCAGGGGTTTGGTAAAAACCGTCTTTGCGGGCTGCTTCCTGGATCAGATGGGCCTCCAAAAAATACCGCTCTAGGGTGACCACAGCTTGGGCACTGTCGGCAAGGCCAAAACTGATATTCCTCTGACGCAAAAATTCCTGGACCTGCCCCAGGGTTATTTCGCCGTCGTTATAGGTGTATAAAGCCGTCGAATTCTCTTCTAGGCGCGCGGGTTGCCTTGCCTGATAGGCGTTGACCAACTCGCGCAGGGCAGACGGGTTTAGGCGCACTTTGAAGGAATCGCGCAGTTGCTCCAAGTGTTCGGCTTCTACTTGGGCGAGGCGCTTTTGGTAGAGTAGACTGGCGATCCTCGCTTGGTATTTCTCGTAAGAGGCCGAGCGGTCTTCACTAAAGCGCAGAATATGCCAGGCCGAACCGGCGGGCAGGGGCTCTGAGAGTTGATCTTGCGGCAGGGTCTTGAAAACCACCGGTGGGATGTGAAGCGACTCGAGCTGGTCTCGGCCGATAAAGCCCAACTCGCCACCCCGTGCGGCCGAGCGCTCGTCCAGAGAGCGAGCGTGGGCGACCTCCTCAAAGGAGCGGCCTGCCCTCAGTTCCTGCAAAACGGTGTCGATGGCAGCCCGGCTCCCCACTTTGATGGCGTTGAGCAGGCGCTCTCGGCCGTAGCCTTCCTGTTCGAAATGACGACGTACTGCCTCATTTGATATTTTGACTTTAGAAGCTATTTCCTGTGATTTATATATGGATCTAACCCGAGCATTGACGGCATCTTGGACTGAATTTTGAAAATCGCCGGTTGTATCGAGTCCTCGGGAGCGGGCCTCTAGCAGCAAAAGTCGGCGGTCTATCAGGGCTTGGAGGTAGTACTGGCGGGCCTCATCGCCTGTCTTTTGGGTGCGTAGCCCGTCGGGCAGTTCTTCCACATAGAGGTGCAACAAGCGTGCGCTGATATGGTGCGGGCCAACTTCCGCCACGAGCGATTCGTCGGGAGGGCTGCAGCTAGTCGAAAAAACCAAGCAGGCCATTAGGAGGTGTTTCATGGAATCTTCTTCTGTCCACGGGAATCAATGTAAATTACGGGTTCAATAAAACAGATAAAATATACCAAAATGGTCAAGGTGATGAACTGCTGTGTGAGGGCGAACAGCGGTATTTTTTGGGGACCACTGATCGCTCTGCTGTTAAGCGTCCAAGGGACGATGGGGCAAGTGCCCGAGGTGGGCGATCTAGCGCCGGATTTCACTTTGCAGCAGCTAGAGGGCGACTACGTGTCTCTGAACGACTTCCGCGGCAAGGTAGTCCTCATCAACTTTTTTGGCTTTATCTGAAGTCACTGTCTCGCGGAGGCCGCGAAAATAGAGCGGATTTGGCAGGATTTTAAAGGGGAGGAATTCGCCTTGATTGGCATGGATGTAGCGGATGGCATCAGCCGACAGGTGGACTTGAGTTTTCGCCAGAGAACAGGAACGACTTACCCTCTTCTTCTCCAGGCCAGTACAATAGGGGCTCTCTATGGTTTTACCCAGCACAACTATGCGGTGATCGACCACGAGGGGATTCTGCGCTATCGTTCGGTGGGCGTTGTTGCCCGGCGGTTCGACGAACAGGTTATCCGCCAGCACATCGAGCTGGCGCTAGGTAACTTAGGCTCAGCGCTTGAAGGACTGGAGCAGCTAGAGGCAACCGCAGGGGAGGAAATGTCGGGGGGGCAACCGTGGAATTTTGAGTTGGAGAGGAATTACCCCAATCCCTTTAACAGCGGTACGGTTATCCCCTTTAGCCTGTCTGGTGAAACAGAAGTGCATTTGCAGGTTTTCGATGTCTTGGGACGGCCTGTGGTCAATCTGGTGGTTGGGCGGTTGCAGACCGGTCGTTATGAGGCGAATTGGGACGGGCGGGACGCCGGAGGGCAGCTAGTACCCTCCGGCATTTACTTTTACCGTTTGCGCGGCGGGAATAGAGCAGAGAGCCGCAAGATGACACTCGTGCGGTAAAAAGCAGGCTCAACAAACTCCAGATTCACGGCGAAGTGCGCGATTTCTCCCTTCGCTGTAAGGCCGCTTGCACTTGGGCGAGGTTGCGTTTGGCATCGGCGAAGTCAGCTTTGAGTTGGAGTGCTTTTTCGAGATAGAACTGGGCTTCTTTTAGCTTTCCTCGCCGGGCTAGTGCTCCTCCGAGATTGCTACAGGTTTCCGCCCGGTCGGGCTGTAGCCGCAGTGCAGCCTTGTAGTGGTGGATCGCTTCGTCGAGGTGCCCCAACTGGTGGAATGCCAGAGCCAAGCCATCTAGGGCCTGTACATCTTGCGGGGCGATTTCTACGACTTGGGTGTAATGAGCCCTCGCTTCTGCAAAGCGGCCCAAGCGCATCAGTACATCCGCTAGTGTGCGCCTAACCACTAGGTGCTCGGGGAGTTGGTGCAGGGTGCCTGCCAATAGCTTCGAGGCGTCCAGATAGTTGCGGACGGCGATTAGGACTTTGGCTTGCCGGAGGGCGGCGCTAGCGGCAATTTCCCGCAGGTTTTTGGTCCGTATTTCCTCAATGGTCCTCTCTTCATCGGACCCAATAGGCATCAAGGTGGCGAGGGGGTCTAAATGCTTGTGCAAAAGATCGAGTGTCGGGAGTGCGTTTGTCCGATGGACAAAGGCGCGAGCGACCGCATAGTCGAGAACGGGCCGATCGTCTCTGTAGCTCGGGGCTTCATTCGCCAGTTCGGCTAAACCGCCAGATCCCATCAGATAACTGCCCAAAAAGACCTGTGGTCGGTTGAGCCAGTAGAGGGGGCCTCCCCAGTGGCTGTACTCTAGATCCCGGCGAATTTTTTCGTTGGATAGACGTCCTTCGAGAATGGCCCGATCAATGGCGAAATCCCGTCCACTGCCGATGAGCAGCAGTTCTGAAGTGTTGTACCACAACAGGCTGTGGGGGAAAGCCTCGAGAAAGCTCTGCACAGTGCTGCGGAAATGGTCGGTGGTCAAAAGGGATAAGGGGACAAATTGGACCAGAAAACCGCCAGAACGCAGCCGTTTTTTCACTTGGCGATAGAAGTCGGCCGTGTAGAAGGATGCCACACCGGGACGGGAAAGCTGGCCCAATTCGAGGGAAATCACATCGTAAGTCGAGGGGGTGTGGCGCAGATAGTTGCGGCCGTCGGCACCGATCAGTTTGACTCTGGGATCTTCCATCCAACGGGAGTCGAAATGGGGGCGGATAAAACCGAAGATGGTGGGTTCGATATCGACGCACTCTAGGCGGTCAATCGGGTAGAGCAGAAAGCGAGCCGCAGTCTGACCGGTGCCGACGCCCACCAAGAGGACTCGCTTGGGCTCGGGATGCAACAACATGGGGACATGGGCCGCCATTACTTGATGTGTCTTGCGGTCCCTGCCCTGCCACCAGCGGTTGATCTCGAGTTGAAGTCCACGATCTTGGCGGATGACCGCCAAGTTGGAGCCGTAGCCCTCGCGGAAGTCAACAAGCTCTTCTCGCTCGCCCAGAAAGTCGGCGGGAATACGGGTGGGCAGCAGGCAGAAAATTCCGAGCCACACGCACGAGAAGAGTCCTATGAATGCCGCTTTAATAGCTAGGGTAGATGTGCGGTCGAGCCAGATCCACGCCGCGAATCCGACAGCCAAGCTCGTGCCCGTGATGAAGAGAAGACTGCTCTCCAGACCGAAGAATGGCAGGCCCACAAAACCGATCGCCAACGCCCCCGCGATGCCCCCCAATGTGTTGACTGCGGCGATTTTTCCCGTGCCACCACTCGCTGCGGATGCGTCCTCGACCACCATTCTCACCGCCAGCGGAAAAGAGGCACCTCCTAAAACACCTGGAGGCAGCAGTAAAACGGCATAAATCCACCACTCCTCCCCTAGACGTCGCCAGATGTCTGATGGGAGCATCATTAGGACGAGTACTACCAGCCCCAAAAGCACCTGGAGAGCGCCGAAATACCGTGCTCTATGTCCTGTCCTGTCAAAGAACAGGGATGCGAGCACGCTTCCCAACACTAAACCCACTAGCACTACGGCCAAGGTCAGCGTATAAGTATATACTGTATTGGCGATTAAAAGTCCCAGATAGCGCGTCCACAGCACCTCGCTTCCCAACGCTACAAAGCCAACGGCAAAAAACAGCGCAAATACACCCCAGTGACCTCTCTCTTCAGGCCTTAGAAGCCGAGGTCGAGCCAGTCTGCTTCTGGCGATTGGCAGCGATCCTGCGACGATGCCCACGAGCATGTTCAGAACGACACCAAGCCGCACTGTGCCCATAAAGCCTAGCTCGGGCAAAAGGACAAATCCGGCGCAGACACAACCCAGGGCTGCGCCCAAGGTGTTGATACCGTAGAGCAAGCCGACGGAACGGACAATCTTGGCATCACTGCGCACAAACTGACGACAGAAGAGAGGGAGGGTGGCACCCATGAGAACAGTCGGCGGCAAAATCACGAATCCCACTAGAACAATCCGAGTCAGGAAGTGCAAAATGGCGTATCCGGCTAGGGACTGATAAACTGTGCCGTAGAAGATGTCTGCCAATTCGAAGGCATATGGACTGGCTAGCGCCGAAAGCCCCAGGCCGATTTCAACTAGAGCAAAAACGAGTAGAGGACGGCCGGTCCGCTGACCGTAGCGGCCGAAGAGGTACGAACCGCAGGCTAGGCCTAGGAAGAAAACCGCTAGGACTGTACTGAGGGCAAAGGTAGTGGAGCCAAACAGCAATGAAGCTTGGCGGATCCAGACGACCTCGTACACTAGGCCCGCAAAGCCGGAGAAAAAAAAGCAGATGAGCGCAATCAGAAGCTGCACAGTACGAGCGCCTGTAGCCATAGTAGGTCGTTGCTGCTTTCCAGATCGGGGATTATATTGCCGTAGCCCTATGTATGGTAAAAAGAAAAAAGGGACCGCGACAACTGGATTGAGTCCGCGATGTCTATTCACCGCTGCTGCAGCGCCTTTTGGGTTGTCCTACTATTGTATGCTTGCAGCACTGATATTCCCCCTCCCGAAGAGACTCGCCCTATAGCGCAGGATCCAGAAGGCGCACGATTGGTCAACCAAGGGGCTTTCTTTTTACAACAGAGTCAGCCGCGCAAAGCGCTGACCGTTCTGCACCAAGCCGCAAAACGAGTGCCCAAACTCCCATCAGTCCACTTCAACACAGGGCTAGCCCACGTTCGCCTAGGCGAGTACGGGCTAGCTATCCCTCCCCTTCAACGGGCTGTAGAACTCGATTCGCTCAATGGTTCTTTTCGCTTTGTCTTAGGGGATGCCCTTAGCGCCGAACACCGCTACCCCGAGGCTATATTCCAGTATCAGTGCGCCATTGAGTTGGAACCAGAAAAAGCGCTCTATCGCCATCAGCTCGGCAAATCTCTGAGAGCTACGGCAGATTTCGCCGGGGCCATTGCCGCTTTTGAAGCAGCACTAGATTTGGAGCCTGATTTTGTAGATGCCCTCTACCACCGCAGCGAATTGCTCGGGCGCAGCGGGAGACCCGCCGAAGCCGAGGCTGGATACGAGAAACTATTGGTGCTGGCACCCCAGCACGTAGCCGCTCTCGTTGCCTTGGCCACCTTGCAAACTCAAGCGGGGAGACATCGAGAAGCTATGTCTGCCCTAGAACAAGCCATCGCCCAAGAACCGCGCCACGCCCACGCCCATTATTTGCATCACCAAATCCTCAACCGGCTGGAAAGAGCCGACGAAGCAGCCAAAGCACTGCAAAGTTACCAGCGCCTGAGCACGGCCAAGCGCCACTATGATCAGGGGCAAATCTACCTGCTCAAAGGCAAACGAGAGCAGGCAATTACTTCTTTCTCTCAAGCTATAGAGACCGATTCTTCTTTTGTTGACGCGTACCTCAGCTTGTGTATTGTGCATTTACAAGCAAATGACCCACAAAGTGCTCGCCTCCTCTTGGAACGGATCCTCGGCGTAGAGCCCGGACATGTCGAAGCCCATTCGCTATTGGGGGAAACTCATCTCCTCGAGCGGGATTTTGCCGCGGCCCAGAAATCTTTTGCAGAGGCTATTGCTCTCGACTCTACTTCGGTGCGTGCCGCCTTTGGTCTAGGCCGATCTTTGTTATTGAGCAAAAATTACCAGCAAGCCGATGCCGCGCTGCGCCGGACCTTGGAGTGGGCCCCGACACACCTTCCCATTTATGTTGAGGCCCATTACGCTCTGGCCCTAACCCAAATTCAGCTCAAAAATTACGAGGAGGCCAAAACGTTACTCAAGAAGGTACTGGAACTGAATCCCGACTATCCCCAAGCCGGGACTAAACTGGCTTGGTTGGAAGCATCTTTCTGACAAAGATAAACGCCGCAATGTCAAATCGGTTTGTTAATCGCATCGGCATCTTCGCTTTTTTTTCTGCATTTTTAAGCTGTTCCGAGGCCAAAATATCCAAGCCGGCGAGCGACCAACTCTACGAGGAAGGGCTGCGCTACTTCTATACCGACCGCCTAGATCAAGCCGGCGAGCGCTTCCAGAAAGTATTGCAACTGGCACCCGACAGCACCGTGGCGATAGTTCGCTTGAGCGAAATCAGCCTCAAGCAGGGGCGCAAGAGTCGGGCTCAGAACATCCTGTGGGAGTTGTGTAGCCCAAGTGCAAGTCGCGATCTGAGCCAAGCCGATCCCGTCCGTCAGACCCTTTTACAGCTTCCGCCCGATTTGCGTGGGCGGCCCGAGGCGCGAATCCTTCAGGCGCGGCTCATGGCCTTTGAGGGCCGGGCCTTGGACGCCCAAACCGTGGCCACCCAAGTTTTGCACGAGCACCCTCAGTCCTTGGACGCCCAATTGCTTTTAGCCGAATTAGCTTTGCAAGCGGCTTCTACTATGGATTTGGGCGAAGCCCGCGATCTGAGCCGCCAGATTCTACGCCAGATGCCTATTCATCGAGACGCGGGTTTGATGTTGCTTGAAGCACAACTGCGACTGGGCGAATTTAATGAGGCAGTCGAAGTGGCTAGCTCGCTGCTCGAAGTCTACTCCGATGACGGTTATGTTGGGCTGTTGGCAGGCACAGCCGCGTTTTGGGGCGACCATAAGGACGCTATCCCCTTGCTACGGCAGGCAGTAGATCAAAATCTGGACCACTATACCGAACGCCTCAAAAGTCTATGGCTGCTCAGACTAGCTTGGGAGCGGCAGGGCGGTTATCCGGTGGACTTGCCCGAGCGCTACCGCTTCAATCCCTTTGTCCAGATGGCGGCCAACCCAGCCGTGGTCTTCGTCGATATTGGGCCTCAGACCGGCGTCGATAAACGCGACCGAGGTCGGGGTAGCGCTTGGCTCGACTTTGACGGCGATGGCGATCAGGATCTCTTCAGTGTCGGTATCCAGAGTACCCACGCCCTCTACCGCAACGAAGGGCAGGGCCGGTTTGAGGATGTAACCCTTCTTTGGGGCTTGGACGATTCGCGAGGTGGTTGGGGAGGGGCGGCCGCGGATTTCGACAACGATGGGGACGCCGATCTTTTTGTGACCCGAGACGCTTGGGAAGGCGCAGCAGCCAATTCCCTCTATCGCAATGAGGATGATCGCTTTGTAGATGTGGCGCAAAGAGCGGGCCTAGACGAGGCCCAAGCCAGTTTTACGGCCGCTTGGGGCGATGTAGATCTCGACGGGTATTTAGACCTCTATGTAGCCAATGGAGTCATTGGCGATGGTGGACGCAATAATTTGTGGTACAACCAGCGAGATGGAACGTTTGCAGATATTGGCCAAGTAGCGGGAACAGCGGATTCGAGCAAGACCATCGGCACGGCCTTTGGCGATTACGATGGAGATGGGTATTTGGATCTCTACGTCGTAAATATTGGCACGCCCAATCGGCTCTACCACAATGGGACCGATGGCACTTTTGTGGACAGAGCAGATCAAGCTGGGGTGATCTTCCCGCTAGAGGGAGGCTACGTAACCTTTTTCTTTGATTTTAATAACGACGGCCAACTCGACCTTTTCGCTTCGACTATGAGCGCTTTCGAGGATGTGCTCAATAGCTGGGTAGAAGGCCGCGCAATTGAACCCAACCGACCTTTTTTATACCTCAATAACGGCGACGGGACATTCGCGGATATTGCAGTCCCGGCGGGTTTGGGCCGCTCGTTCGGCTCGATGGGCATTGGCCTAGGCGACGTCGACAACAATGGTTTTCCAGACATCTACTTGGCCAATGGTGGCCCCGAGATGTACCGGCTCGAACCTAATGCCCTCTTTCTCAATCAGGGTGACGGTCGTTTTGTCGAAGTGACATCCGCCGCTGGAGTCGGCAATTTGGGCAAGGGACACGGGGCTACCTTTGCCGATTTTGACGCCGATGGCGATCTGGATTTGTACGCAGGCTTGGGCGGCCACTACGACGCCGACGTCTGGCCCAATAGTCTCTATCGCAACGACGGCCCTGTCGGCAATTATCTGGGGCTGCAACTGGTGGGTACCGCTAGCAATCGCGACGCCATTGGGGCGCGAGTCGTAGCTTATTGGGGTGCCCGACAAGTCCATGGCCAAGTGGCTAGCGGCTACGGTTTTGGTTCGAACAACGCGCTAGATCTGCACTTGGGGTTGGGTCAGGCCGACCAAGTGGAGCGGTTGGAGGTTCGCTGGCCCAGCGGCAAAGGCCAAATTTGGGAAGGAGTGCCTGTCAACCGCCTCTTGCGCATCGTCGAGGGTGAGGCTAACTACGCCATAGTCGGGGAGTATTAATTGCTTCCTTTGATCTCCCCTTATGCAGGTTTCTTCGTCGGACTGAGTTGATAGTGCGGTCGCTGGCCGGGACTTTTGGGTTCCTACGTGGCAACATCCTCGTGCTTACCGCGTCGGGGAGCCTAGGCATGTTTTCTCGGGCCATGGTGTTTCCGTACGTTCCCCTCTACGTCTTGGCCCTCGGTGGCGAGCCAGAGCAGATCGGGATCGTCTATGCCTTGGGGCCGCTCGGCGGGCTGCTCGCGTTTCCAATCGCTGGCTATCTCGCCGACCACATGAACCGGGCTTGGCTGATCGCCGCGGCTGGCTATTTCTCCGCGGTTGCCGTGCTGATAAATGCCGTGGCACCGAGTTGGGAATGGGTGGCTGCGGCGATGTTGATGCGGGGATTTGCCGTGTTCCACTTCCCGGCCTCATCGGCGCTTGTCGCCGACTCCCTGCCTGCCGGGAACCGGGGCCGTGGCATGGCGACGATGACCGCACTGACCGGGGGCTTGGCGTTGTTTGCGCCGTTTGTGGCTGGCGTGGCGATCGACGCTTGGGGCGTCGAGGAGGGAATGCGGATCCTCTATTGGGTGATGGGCGCGGCCTACGCCGCAGGTGCGACGATCAACTTGATCTTCATCCGCGAGACCCGCAAGCCGCCAGCAGAAGCGGTCAGCGCCGCCAACCTCGGACAGACGCTGCGCCGTTCCTACTCCGGCATCCCGGCGCTGCTGCGCGGGTTCCCGCGTTCGCTGCGGGCCGTGTCGGTGGTGATCATCCTGTGTTTTATCGCCAACGGCTTGGCCAGCCCCTTCTGGGTGGTGTACGCCAAGACCCACATCGGGCTGACGGCTTCGCAGTGGGGGCTGATTCTGCTGGTGGAGTTCGGCCTGCGGAACCTGACGACGATTCCGGCGGGGTTTCTCACGGACCGCTTTGGACGCACGCGGTTTATCGTCGCCGCGCTGCTGGTCACTGCGGCGACGCCGCTGTATCTGCTCGCTGGCTCCTTTGGGTTCGTACTGGCGATTCGGTGCGCCATCGGCGTGGCCGCTGCCTTTTTCAGCCCGGCGATGGGTGCCCTACTGGCCGACATCGTGCCCAGCGCCATTCGCGGCCGCGTGATGGCCGCCATCGGTCGCGGATCCGTGTCGGTCGGCAGTTCCTCCGGCGGGACGGGCGGCCCTGGGACTGGGTTCCTGACTACGCTGCCGCTGATGGCAGCCGCTCTTTTTGGCGGAGTGCTCTATGCTTGGAGCCCGGCGATCCCATTTCTTTGTGTGTTTGGCCTGACCGTCGTCGCCTTGGGCGTGTCGGTCGCGTTCGTGCGGGATCCAAAGAAGGCGGAGGAATAGCTACTACTATGAGACTTTGGAATGTGTGCCTTGCGATATTGCGGCGGCTCGTCGATGCGCTGCGCGATTTGGCTCCCATCATCATCGTCATCGCGTTCTTCCAGCTCGTGGTGTTGCAGCAGCCCTTTCCGAACTTAGGGCGCGTCGCCGTTGGCTTGGTCTGCGTGGTCGCCGGTCTGACGCTCTTCATCCAGGGGCTTGAAAGCGGTCTCTTTCCCCTCGGCGAGGCCATTGCGCAGGCCTTTGCGCGCAAGGGGAGCGCGACCGCGCTGTTGGCCTTTGCCTTTTGCTTGGGTTTTGGCACCACGGTTGCGGAACCGGCCCTGATCGCCGTTGCTGCGGAGGCGGCCGAGGTCGCCGCGGAAGCCGGTGCCATTGCCGACGACGATGAGGTGCGCGCTGCGTACGCCTTTGAGTTGCGCATGGTGGTGGCGGTCTCGGTCGGCACGGCGATCGTGCTCGGCGTGCTGCGCATCCTCAAGGGCTGGCCGATCCACCGGCTGATCATCGGGGGCTACGTGCTGGTGACTGTAATGACCGCGTTTGCGCCCGCAGAGATCATTGGCGTGGCCTACGATTCCGGCGGCGTCACCACCAGCACGATCACAGTGCCGCTCGTCACTGCGTTGGGCGTTGGGCTCGCCACGTCAATCCGGGGGCGCAACCCAATGGTCGACGGCTTCGGCCTCATCGCGTTTGCCAGCCTGACGCCCATGATCTTCGTGCTGGCCTATGGCATGGTGAACTGAGATGGAGTTCCTGCGCACTATTGCCACCACCGCGTTTTCCACCGCGCTCGATGTGGCACCCATTGTCGGCATCCTCGTTCTGTTCCAAGTTGCCGTGCTGCGCCGCAGCCTGCCGAACCTGCGCCGGATCGCGGCCGGGTTTGTCCTCGTCCTGTTGGGACTGACGCTCTTCCTCATTGGCTTGGAGGAGGCGCTCTTCCCCATCGGCGAGACCATGGCGCGCCAACTCACCGCGCCCGAGACAATCGGGGAGGCGAGTCTGGCCGACGGCGTCGATTGGTACGACTACCTGCTGGTTTACGTTTTTGCCGCGGCGATCGGCTTTGCTACTACAGTGGCCGAGCCATCGCTCATTGCGGTCGCGATCAAGGCCGAGGAGATCTCGGCCGGCGCGATCGACGCCTGGGGCCTCAGAATCGCCGTGGCGCTCGGGGTGGCCACGGGGGTGGCGCTGGGCTGCTTTCGCATTGTCACGGGCACGCCCTTGCCGTGGTACATCATTGCCGCATATCTCGTGGTGATCGCCCAGACCTTCCGGTCGAGCCGGACCATTGTGCCGCTCGCCTACGACAGCGGCGGCGTCACCACATCGACCGTCACAGTGCCAGTGGTCGCTGCGCTGGGTTTGGGGCTTGCCGCCACGGTTCCCGGGCGCAGCCCGCTGATCGACGGATTTGGCCTCATTGCGTTCGCCAGCGTCTTTCCCATCATGTCCGTTCTGGGCTATGCTATGGTGGTGTCTTGGATGAGTCGTCGGCGGAACGCCAACAATTCCGAGGAGACTGAGCTATGAAACTGAAACTGATCGTCGCCTTGGTCAGCAACGACAAGACCGATACTGTGGTCGATGCTGCGCGCGCTGGCGGGGCGACCGGCGCGACGATTATTACTAGCGTGCGCGGCGAAGGGCTGAAACCACAGAAGACCTTTTTCGGTCTCGACTTGGCAGCCCAACGCGATGTCGTTCTGTTCTTGGTGGTCGAGACGCGGGCGCGCGACATTTTAGAGCGCATTCGCGATGCCGGGCGCTTTGAGCAAGAGCCCGGCGCTGGCATTGCCTTTCAGATCCCGATTGAGGACGCCGTCGGTCTCACCACCCAACTTCCCACCATCCTAGAAGAAGTGGATGACGAAATATGAGCGAGAAACGCACCATTCGGGTCGGAGACGTCATGGGCTCCAAACTCTACACTATCGACAGGCTTGCGACTGTGGCCGAGGCCATGGCACTCATGAAGCAGTACGAGGTCAGTTCGCTCGCCGTTGACCGGCGCGACGACGACGACGAGTTCGGCTTGCTCGTGGTCGCGGACATCGCCCGCGAGGTGATCGCCCAAAACCGCGCCCCCGAGCGCGTCAACGTGTACGAAATCATGTCAAAACCGGTGTTGACCCTGCCGTCGGCCATGCTCGCCCGCTACGCGGTGCGCTTGCTCGTGCGCTTTGAACTCTCCCGCGCCGTGGTCGTCGATTACGAGCGCCAGCCGCTCGGCATGGTGACTTTGCGCGATCTCGTCCTGAGCCACGTGGCGGAGTGATGGGGACATGGGTTTCGCGTTAAATTATCAATAATCAGTCTGCCGGACTGTTGTTGTCTGTCGAGAATTGCGATTCGCCGTCACAATCAGCCGATTGTGGTGTCCTGTAAGTGGGTACCCAAATGATCTACGACTACGACGAACTGGCCGCTCTGACCAAAGCGGCTCAAGATGGGGATGTGCGCGCCTACGGTCGCATCGTCGAGTTGACTCGCAATTCGGTCGAGGCGGCAGCGCGGGTAATCGTTCACAATCCCGAAGACGCCGAGGATATCGCGCAGGAAACCTATGTGCGCGCCTTTGGTCAGTTGGGCGACCTGCAGGACGCCGCGTCGCTGCTGGCGTGGCTCCAGCGCATTGCTAGGAATCTGGCGCTGAACCGCAGGCGTGCCAGCCGCTGGTCATTTGTCAGCGACCTCGATATGTCGCAGATCGCCCAGCCGGAAATCGACGCCGATGAACTCGGTCCGGCACTCGCCCGAGCCCTTGTTGGACTGGGCGGAGAAGATCGTCAGCTATGCGAAAGATACTATCACGGTGGTTGGACTACGGCCCGCTTGGCCGACGAGATGAAGATCAGTGAGGGCGCTGTCCGCAAACGCCTCCAACGGGTCCGCGAACGCCTGCGAAAGGGAATTGCCATGCACAAAACGGATCTGCCCGAACGCATTGTCGAACTTCTGTCAAAGCCGAATCTGACGGCCCTGCCGGAAAACCCGGTGGGCGCTGTCTGGGGGGCATTCAAGCGTCAGTACGACGGTTTTACAGAGGTTGAGCTCGCGGAGAAAATCGACCCTGACAAGGTCAGAGATATCCTCGCAGATGCCGGCAATGGGTCGCTCGAGGAGTACCTGACAGCGGTGAGCCGCCAACAGTGGTTGCGGCGTGAACTCACGGTGCCGATGGTGGTGGAAGCAGCGGATAGAGAGGCACCGGTGCGGCTCATCGCCACGGGGAAAACCTATCGAATAGACGACGAGGAGGAGAGTAGCACTAGACTACACGCCTTTCATCAGGCCGAGGTGCTATGGATTGGAGAAGGCTTGAACGAGTGGCAGTTGATGGCACCGTTCAGCGAATTCATCCGAAAATTGAACCCGGATATGCAGCTACGCATCCAACATTTCGACTACTCGCTCCACTGCGAACGGGGGTGGGAGATTGCGGCTCAACTACAGGGTATGGAATGGAGTTCGATCGCGGGGTTGGGGCTACTGAAAGCCGATCTCCTCAAGGCGCTGGGGTACGACTCGAACCGGTTGACCGCCGTCGGTCTCGGAGTGGGCCTGGAGCGCCTGGCCATGATGCAGTACGGCATCGATGACATCCGCCGGATTGAGGCCGAGCGCGTATAGGAGCTTCGCTCAGTTAGGTTCTCTCAGTGCTCATAGGTCGTATTCTCCTCGCGCATTCCAGCCCGGGTACTGCTCTTCGAGGCGGGCTAGCGTCTCTTGGGTGTAGTACTCGTGGCCGGGTGGCGGAAAGCGGAAAAGTGCTCGTTCGCGCGCCGAAAGCCGGCCGATAAAGGCCCGGAAGTGATCTTGCATCCCTCGGTTGGTAAAGCTGCTCACGCCCTCCCAGTAGTGGTCGGCGCGGCCGTAGATCCGGGTGGCAGAATAGCGCTGCCCCTCGCTGCCTTTGAACACGGTCGCCGAGTGCCAGAGGTGGGTGTTGAAGATCATGATTGTGCCCGCTGGTACGGTCAGCAAGATCCGCTTGCTCAGGTCCTGGCCATAGGGCTTGGGCACGATCTGCATCGGCGCTTGGTTTTCGTCCACGGCCTCGGGAAAGTACCAGGTGCTGATCTGTCCGTAGCGCCGGTCGGATGTGGGCGGCAGGAGCGAGTTGTTGCCATTGTCGATGTGCAGGCCCGGCTGCTCGGCTCCGGGGTCGGGGTAGCGCGCCCAGTTGTGGGCGTAGCGGAAGAAAATGTCCTCGGTGTCGAGCAGCCGTTGGACGAACTCGATGAGATCCCAATCGAGGATGAATTCATTGAAGAGCATATCGGCGTAGGGAAAGTCGTCCCTTAAGAGCCGCCTTGCAGGTGGATCGGTGGCGATTACCTCCCAAGGGGGGAGAGTCTGGCGGATGGCTGCGGCGATCTGGGCCCGGCGTTGCTCTGGATAGAAATTCTCTACTACGACAAAGCCCTGTTCTACAAAAGTCTGGAAATGATCGTCTGTTAGTTTCATGCTTCCTCCTCCGCGTTTTTGTTTGCGCTTGGATTATACAGTCAAAGCTGCTCCGTGCCTATTGCAGGCCGCCGTCCGTATTACCAATATACATTGACATTTGCCCTCTAACCGCGAGGAATGCCATGAGCGCTACCTATAATTACGAAGTCGTCGAACGCTGGGGCCTAGGCCCCCAAGGCCGTCCCATGGGCGGCGTCGTACCCGGAGTGGCTGCCGACAGCCAAGGCCGAGTCTTTGTGGGCCGCCGTCACCCGCCCGCCCTGTTGGTCTATGACCGCGACGGGGTCTATATCGACACTTGGGGTGCCGATCTGCTAGGGAACCCCCACCTCCTGTGGGTTGACGGCGAGGATCAGGTGTACGCGGCCGACACCG
>JAJEFJ010000006.1 GCA_022820485.1 Candidatus Latescibacterota bacterium | reverse complement strand
GCGCAACCGCAGTGCGTCGGTGCGGATTCCGATGTATTCGCCTTCGCCCAAGAGCAAGCGGGTGGAGTTCCGTTGTCCCGACCCGTCGTGTAACATCTACTTGGCGCTGTCGGCGATGCTGATGGCGGGGTTGGACGGGATCGAGCGTCAGTTGGATCCGGGCGAACCGTTGGACAAGAATCTGTATGATTTGTCAGCGGAGGAGCGGGCGGGGGTGCCGCAGACGGCCGGTTCGTTGGAGGCGTCATTGGACAACTTGGAGCAGGATCGGGACTTTCTGTTGCAGGGGGATGTCTTCTCTGATGACCTGATCGACGCGTGGATTGACTACAAGCGCACCGAGGAGGTCGATGCCATCCGCTTGCGGCCCCATCCTTATGAATTTGCACTCTACTACGACGTGTAAATAACTACAAACTACGGGTGGTATTTGGGGCAAGGGAAGGTTTCCTCTGGGGAATCTTCCCTTGCCTATATACACCCTAACGGCCACACCTCGTGAAACTCGTCATCGGCAGTCGCGGTAGCCAACTCGCCCTCGTTCAAGCCCACGAGGTCCGCAACCGCTTGCTAGCGCTGCACGACGGGCTAGACGTTGAGATCTCAACTATCCGCACCACCGGCGACGCGACGACGGGTTCACTGCGCAGCTTGGGGGGCGCGGGCGTTTTTACCAAAGCCCTTGAAGACGCCTTGCTAGCCGAGGACATCGACCTAGCGGTCCACAGCCTAAAAGACCTGCCGACCCAGATGCACCCCGACCTCGCCCTCGTCGCCACACCCGAACGCGAAGATGTGCGCGACGCCCTCGTCGGCTCCGACATATCCTCGCTGGCCGACTTGCCGGACGGCGCGCGGGTGGGCACGGGTAGCCTGCGCCGCCGCGCCCAACTCAAGGCCCTGCGGCCCGACCTGAACATTGTAGATATCCGCGGCAACCTAGACACCCGCATCGACAAGGCCATGCGCGGCGAGTGCGACGCCGTGGTCTTAGCCGTTGCCGGACTCAACCGCCTCGGCTGGCAGGAGCGCATCGGCTGCTATCTGCCCCTGAATCAGGTTCTGCCCGCGCCCGGCCAAGGCGCTTTAGGACTGCAAATGCGCGCCGATCATCCCACGCGTGCCACCGTCGCAGCCCTCAACCACGCTCCAACCCTAGCCTCGGTGCAAGCCGAGCGCCATCTACTGCACACCCTGCGCACCGGGTGTCACGCGCCCGTCGGCACTTGGGGCCGCATCGAGGGCGACCTCTTCGCGCTTGACGGCTTGGTAGGCCATCCCGAAGGCACCCAGTTGCTGCGCGCCGAACTGCGCGCGCCCCGCGCCTGTGCCGAATCCCTCGCCGAATCCCTTGCCAATGCCCTGCGCGCCCAAGGTGCCGACACCCTCTTACAGATGCCCTGATGTCCGCTGAATACACCACTCCAGGCATCGTGTACATCGTCGGAGCCGGCCCGGGCGACCCCGGCCTGCTGACCCTCAAGGGCCTGCGCTATCTGCGCGAGGCCGACGTCGTCCTGTACGACGACCTCCTCGACAGCCGCTTGCTCGACCTGGTGCCCAGCACGTGCGAGCAAATCGCGGTCGGCAAACGCGGTGGCCGCAAGAGCTCCTCTCAAAACGCGATCCATGCGCTCCTCGTCGATCGCGCCCGCCAAGGCCATGTCGTCGTCCGCCTCAAAGGCGGCGATCCCTTCATCTTTGGCCGCGGCGGCGAAGAGGCTTTGCACCTGCGCCAAGCCGGCATCCCCTTTGAAATCGTCTCCGGCGTCTCCGCAGCCTCTGGCGTTTTGGCCTACGCAGGCATTCCCCTAACCCATCGCGGCATCGCCTCGGCCGCCCTGCTAGTCACCGGCAACGAGGATCCAGCTAAGCCCGATGCGGCCATCGATTGGGATCAGTTAGCGGCCTTTGACGGCACCCTCGTCATCTTCATGGCCGTCCGCAAGCTCGCCAGTATATGCCAGCATCTCGTCGCTCGGGGCCGGCCGGCTTCGACGCCGGCCGCGGCCATTGAATGGGGCACTTGGCCCGACCAGCGCACAGTCGTCGCCGATCTCCAACACCTGCCGGACCGCGCCGTTGCCCAGCAAATCCGCTCGCCAGCCCTCATCGCAGTCGGCTCCGTCGTCGCACTGCGCCAAGAACTCAACTGGTTTGAGAACAAACCGCTCTTCGGCCGCTGCCTACTCGTCACCCGCAGCCGCGAACAGGCCGGCCCTCTCCAGCAGCGCCTCGAAGCCGAAGGAGCAGCCGTATCGACGCTGCCCCTCTTGGACATTGGCCCGCCCGACGACTGGATGGCTGTGGATGCAGCCCAAGACCGACTCGAGCACGCTGCTTGGGTCGTCTTCACCAGTCCCAACAGCGTGTCTTTTTTCTGCGACCGACTCTACCAGCGCGGCCTCGACGCCCGGGCCTTTGCCCACACGCGCATAGCGGCCGTCGGCTTGGCTACGGCCGCGGCGCTACGCCAACAGGGCTTAGTCCCCGATCTCGTGCCCCCGCGCCAATCGCAGGCCTCGCTAGCGAGTGCCTTTGCTGCATTCGATGTGGCCGGCCAAGAAATCCTCTTGCCAGCCTCTTCCATTGGACGCACCGAACTCGCCGATACGCTCGCAGCACGCGGTGCCCAAGTTCACCACCTAACGACGTATGTAAATCGCCTGCCAGACCAAGTCGAACTCCCCGCCGTGCTAGCCGAGAACAAACTCGACCTCATCGTCTTCGCCAGCCCCTCCAGCGTCCACAATTTTCATCAGGCTCTAGGATCAGAACGCGCGGAGGCCGTTTTGACCCGCACCCACATCGCCTGCATTGGCCCCACCACAGCCGAGGCCGTGCGCCAGCTCGGGTTTGCCGTTCACGTGCAGCCGAGTGAAAGCAGCATCCCCGCTCTCGTCCAAGCCATCATCGCCTTCTACGCCCCGTGAAGACCTACCCAGCCGGCAAGCTGCCTCCTGCTGAACTAGGCCGTCTGCTCTCGGCCTATACTCACCGCCACGAACGCCTGCTCGTGCCACCGACCGTGGGCGAGGACGCGGCGGTCATCGACTGCGGCGACCGCTTGCTAGTGGCCAAGACCGACCCTATCACTTTCGCCAGCGACGAGATTGGCTGGTACGCGGTCCACGTCAATGCCAACGACATTGCCGCTATGGGAGCGACGCCCCGCTTCTTCCTCAGCACCATCCTCCTCCCCGCAGAACGCGCCACACCCGAGCTGGCGGAATCCATTTTCCGCTCCATCCACCAAGCCGCCGAGGACTTGGACATCGCCGTCTGCGGCGGGCACACGGAGGTGACTTACGGACTCGACCGTCCCTTAGTCATCGGCCAAATGCTCGGGGAAACCACGCGCGATCGCTTGGTGCGCTCTTCGGGCTTGCGGCCCGGCCACACCCTACTCCTGACCAAGGGTTTGGGCATTGAAGCCACCGCCATCATCGCCCGCGAAAAACGCGCGCAACTGCGCGAGCTCGGCTGCACGCTCGCCTTTTTGGACACCTGCGCCAACTTTCTCCACACGCCCGGCATCAGCGTCGTGCGCGATGCCCAAATCGCCGTCCAAGCCGGACGAGTCACCGCCATGCACGATCCAACCGAAGGCGGGGTCGCCACGGGGCTGTGGGAATTGGTCACCGCATCCGCCGTGGGTGCAGAAATCGACTACCATGCGCTGCCCATCGATCCGGCCACAACACGGCTCTGCTCAACCTTTAAACTCGATCCCCTCGGCGTGATTTCCTCGGGTGCGTTGCTAATCGGTTGCACGGCCGATTCCGCCGACGCCATACTCGCGGCCCTGCACGACGCCAACATAACCGCAGCCCGCATCGGCACGGTGCGCCCTCCTTCTTTCGGGCTTCAGCTACGCCGCGACGGCCATCTGACGCCATTGCCCACTTTTCCGGTGGACGAGATCACGCGCCTCTTTGCCTAAGTCGGTTATCTTGACATCGGCGACGGGAGGGGGAACGCGGTGGTAGGTTTGCAGTGATCGTAGCGCAGTGGGTGGGAAAGATAGATTACGACGAGGTGGAGAAGGAAGTTTTGAGACGGTTCACTCGATTTCATACACCACATTGACAGTCACGGTAACAGTGAGTTCACCAGGGGCAATGGGCGTGGCAGTACGCGCGGCATCATCGAAGTCTGCTTCTGCAGTCGCAAACGGGATTGGCGGACCTTCGAAATAGGTACTTTCAGCAATAGTAATAGGTTCCCCTAGCCTTACACCGCTTGCTTCCGCTAAGGTTTGTGCTTTCGCTTCAGCATCCTTTACCGCCAAACTACGCGCCTCGGTTTGCAATGGTGTGGTATCATCAATCATAAATTGAATAGAGTTAATAACGATGCTATCCCCTCCCGCTCCGGCGGCATCGTCTATGACATCACTGAGGGTTGCCAAGTCTCGGACCTTCGTCCGCACGGTGTTGTTTACCCTGTAACCACGAAGTACGCGTCCGTCATCTGTATAGTCGTACTGGGGATAGATACTGAAATTCTCCGTTTTAATGTCTTTTTCAGCCACGTCGTTTGCTTGCAGGGAATTTATTAACGCCGTCATCGCACTTGCCGCTTCTTCACGTGCCTCTGCAACGGTCTCTCTCTCAACAGACACACCTATATCGAGTGTTGCAGTATCTGGCTCACCAGTAACTGAACCATTCCCGGTTACATGGATAGTTCGGTCCGTTGCTGAAGACGATAATACCTCCGAGGCAATATTCACATCACAGGCAGTGAGGGCTAAAATCAGCAATGTGCCGATCACTAAAAACCAACAATTACATCTTTTCATTTTTTCCTCCTATGAATCTCGATGGAAACAAGCTCTGGTCGCCAGCGAGCTCCTCTAGCAGGACTAACTCCTGAATCAAGAGCGCCGCAACGCACAGCCAAGCTGCTCCAAAGACGCCGACACCGCTTGACCTGTTCCCTGAAAGGCCCTTTATAATTCCTATACAATTCCGGGAGTTGCTGCAAGCTTTCTCGGACCGCATTCAGTCTCTAGCATCGAATAAGCTCGTTCATGGCCAAGTACTATTGGCAAAGTATGAAGAGTTCGCTAGATTCTTACTATAAAGTTGGAGCCTTCAAAAAAGTAGGAATCAACTAAAGGATCACGCGATGGCCGTCGCCAAACTAACCTCTAAAGGACAACTCGTCATTCCCCAAGCCATACGCCAGCACCTGCACCTACAGCAGGGCGACAGCGTGGATTTTATTATCCAAGACGATGGCGAAGTAGTCGTCAGACCGGCCACCCGGGATGTGCGAGACCTAAAGAATATCCTGCCGAAACCCAAGAAGGCCGTATCGCTAGAGGAAATGGACCGCGCGGTGCGCGAGGGCGCGGCAAAAGCGCTGTGAGGGGGCTGGATACCAATGTGCTGGTGCGCTATCTAGTGCAGGACGATGCGGCACAGGCGCGGCGCGCGGCAAAAGAGATCGAAGCGGGATCGGATGCGGGCGAGATCTATTTTATTGCCGATGTCGTCGTCTGCGAACTAGTATGGGTGCTCGATCGGGCCTATGGATACAGCCGGGCGCAGATTGGCGACGCGCTGGAGGGCATTTTGCAGACGCGCTCATTTCATTTTGTGGACAAAGACCTGCTCTGGCAGGGGCAGGGCGATTACAAAAAGGGTAGGGGCGACTTTGCCGACTATGTGATTGGGCGCGTGGGCGAAAAGTCCGGGTGCGAAAAAACGCTCAGTTTTGATCGCGCCTTAAAAGGCGATGTACGATTTGAAGTGCTTTAGGGAAGTCCGCATGGTATGGTATGCGAGTGATTAATCGGCAACAGCTCGGACTGAGACAACATAAATCAAGCCAAGAGAGGAGATCATTCGTGGCGTACCAATTTCAGCCGGGCGTGATGTACCTCATGCCCACTCACTTCGGACCAATGACGGGACCGCGGCGCAGCCCCGACGGCAAGGGGTATGCCTGCATCGACACCCCCAAGTCCACCAGCTACTCGGTCAGCTTCCTGACCAACGCCGAACAGCTCGAAGAGCTGCTGCCGGAGGGATTCGCGCTGCACGGCGAGCCAGTAGTGACGGTGTACCAGACCCACATGAAGGAGATCGAGTGGTTGGCCGGACGCGGCTACAACATGATGGGCGTGACCTTTCCGGCGACCTACACCGGCAAGCGCGACCGCGCAGAGGGACCATTTCTGACCGTCCTGTGGGAGAGCATGACCGAGCCGATCCTCACGGGCCGGGAACAGCTCGGATTCTCGAAAATTTACTGTGAACTGCCGGACCCAGCCGTATGCCGAGGCGAGACCCACGTCATAGCGCACTGGCAGGGGTTTCGCTTCTTGGACATGAAGCTGACCAACATGCGCGAGGTGGCACCCGCCGACTATCCGGCACCGGCAGCACCGCGCACCGACGGCGTACTGACCGGGCTGCTCCATTACAAGTACATCCCCCGCACCGGCCACTGGGGCGAAGCGGACGCGGCCTACGCCTGCCTGACCCCCGAGGAGGGCAACAACAGCCGCCTGACCGGGTTGTGGAAAGGCGACGGGACGGTCGAGTTTCACCCGGCGCGCTGGGAGGACATGCCGACCCAGTACATGATCGTCAACGCGTTCCACAACCTAGAGATCAAGGAATTCCGCGGCGGCACCATCAGCAAGACCATAGGCAGCAAGGATCTCAGCGACCAGCGCAGGCTGGTATAGGGCCGCGGGCGGAGCGGACCCGCGCGGCTTTCGCGGCCATTCGAGGACTGAATGATCTCGCCACCCCGTTGCCCGGCGGCGCAAAAGGTTTTGCCCCCATAGCGAATATCCAGCGTGATCACCCTGTCCAGATCGAGAGTTGCTTGGTGCAGCGACTTTTCGTATTCCTAAGGCATGTCAGCCTCCTGTGAGGAGGATACTCCAACGCGTGCTCTCTGGTCTGCTGATGTTATGCCCAAACCATACAAAATTCAGTGGATTACCCTAGTTGCGCTGCTAAGCTGGTTCGCGGGGACCGAGGCGCAGCAAGCCGGGCACCGCATCGCCGACTCCCAAATCATAGTCAACAACGCGCGTCATTGGCAAAACTGGACATTCGCTCCGGGCACGATAGATATTTCCCCGACCGGCGAGGTGCGGCCCAACGAGTTGCGCAAAAACACCAATGCGACGACCCAAATCGTAAAATTCCTCCGCTTCCACCCCCCGGATGATCTGGCTAAAAAAGAACCAGAGGAGTTGAGCCTACTCGATGCCATTGAGGCTGGCTCGAACTTGGCCGATGTAGTCAATGTGATCGACGGCGATCCTGCTACCTACTGGGAGCCGGAGGCGCTGAAGGGCGCAGCGGATGTACGAGGCCAGTGGTGGTTCGGCTTGGATCTGGGACGCCTGGTCTTTGCCCATAAAATTGTCTTGCGCTTTGTCGAAGAAGGTCAAGGGGATCCTTTCCTGCTCTTCGACGTGCTGGTGTCCGAAGGCTTAAAGCCGAGTCGCCTGCAGGGCGGGGACGCTCTGGCCTTCAAGACGGTGCTGCGCACGGTGCAGCCCAACAAAAGCCAACGCGTTTTCGAAATCGATCTGCGCAACGCCAACCACGAAGTTCAAGGCGAGCCTTTGCGCTTCGTCCAAGTAGTGGTAACCGGAACCGATTCGACTCAAGGTCGAGAAGTCTCTCTCGCAG
Source organism: Candidatus Latescibacterota bacterium (assembly GCA_022820485.1). GTDB lineage: Bacteria > Latescibacterota > UBA2968 > UBA8231 > UBA8231. The sequence continues at coordinate 48,891 of JAJEFJ010000006.1, read as the reverse complement.
AGTACGGGCAACTGGACGAGGCTAATCAAGGCGCCGTCCGGTTTTTCAAGCGTCAGCCCGACGGTCGCGAGACCGCGGTGACAGAGGCCGTACACCAGCAACTGGCTGAAGAGCGGCGAGGGGCCGTGCGCTATTTTCGCCGCGAGCGTCCCCGCTTGGCCGAGTTGGAGGTGTGGCACGAGGGGGATGAGATAATGAGCGGCATAATCGCGCGAGGCGGCTCGATGGCCCTTTCGGCCAAAGAAGTGGTTAATCTGGGCGCTTTTATCGATGGCAATGTGGACTCTAATTCGGGCGTGCTTATCTCTGGAGCCCAGGCCGTCTCAGACCCCGAGCGATTTTTGTTTTTCGATCTGGGCAGCTTCTACTGGATCGATGCCCACCGCCAGGCTTATGGCCGAGGTTCGTACCGGGGCAGCTTCGCCAATTACCGACTTGATTTTTCAGACGGCTCGCTGGCCCCCGACGGCAGCCTCTGGTGGACTAGAGCCGTAGATCGAGACCAGCCTCGGGTGTCGGGACGTCCCTATGAAGGCAACCGCTTCGATCCAGTCAGAGCCCGCTTCTTCCGCATCCACTGGTCCATGCAGGTGCGCGGTCTGATTGTCGCCACACTGGCGGAAGTCCAGCTCTACGGGGAGGGTTTCCAACCAGAGGTGAGCCTCGAATCAGACCTGATCCAGTTGGGTGGAACTCGCAATCTGATCTCGGTCGAGTGGGACGCCGATACCCCCGTCGGCACCCAAGTCCAAGTCCAGACCCGCACCGGCAACCAACTGGGCGAACATCTGCGCTATTTCAAAAAGGACGGCACCGAGGTAACCGAAGCCGCGTACAACAAGTTGCTCTCACTCTTCAAGGGAGATATCGTCGCTGAGCCGATGCCCGGTAGCGACTGGAGCGACTGGAGTCATCCCTACGAGCATAGCGTCGGCAGTCCAATCACCTCGCCGTCGCCACGCGAGTTTTTAACGATTCGCGCGACGTTGACTTCGAATGACCCGCAAATCAGCGGCGCACTCCGGTCCATTCGCCTTCACTTTGCCGACCCGGTGGCCCAAGAGCTGGTCGGCGAGGTCGCGCCCGTCGAGGTGGATTCGCTGGGTGTGGAGCGCCCCTTTTCCCTCTATATCCGGCCCCAGTTCGCCGCCACCGATCCTGGATTCGATCGCTTGCTAATGGTCGTTCCCGCCGATATGCATCTGGAATTTAAGGAGCTGTACGCCGGGAAGGCCACCGACTTTGTCGAGCCTACCGCCGATCTATCCGCGCTCGTTCAGGACCAAGTCGAGGTGCTGGCGACGGCCGGGGACACCCTGCGCCTAGCCTTCCCCACGATCAGTCCCGCAGCGGGTGTCGAAGTTTTGCGTCTCGACTTTGACACGGCCCTATTTTCAGCCGGAACGATTCTGCGCACGGCACTGAGCAACAGTGACGCAGACGAACCAGCTTGGCAGTGGCTCAGTCCAGGTAATGCGCTCGATCAGGTGGAGAGCAATACGACCACCCTAGTCGGAGCGGTAAAACGCAAAGAATTGATCGGCCAACTGTCGCTGCACCCCAGCGTATTGACCCCCAATGGCGACGACATCAACGACCGGCTCGAGATCGCCTTTTCGGTCGTCCTAGTCGGCGACAACAGTCCCGTCCGGGTGCAGATTCGCGATTTGCGCGGCCGGCGGGTGTGGCGCGCCGTCGAGCACAAAGCAGTAGCTAGGGGACATTACACTGTGCATTGGGATGGCAGAGACCAAGCGGGGAATTTAGTGCCCCCCGGCCTCTATGTGGTCGAGATCGACGTCGCCGCCGAAACAGAACAGACTAGTATCGCACGTGGCAATGTGCTGCGCGCCGTAGCCGTCGCTTATTGATAGGATATCTCATGCGATTGCGGCTTTTTCATTGTGCGTTGGCGATTCTCTTACTCGGTTTTACTCGTCCTAGTGCTAGTCTGACGATCTTTCGCCTCGGCGGCGAGAACCTGCCCCCTCCCGAATTGGACGGCCCCTATGAATTCGTCCAACTCAGTTGGAACGAAATCGAGGCGCGGCGCCACGGCAGCGCCGAACGGCTGGACTTTGACCCCGATTTCATCCGTCCGCAGCAATTGGACCCCAAGGTCAATCTCATCCCGCTCATCGAGGATCAGAGTAGGCAGATCTTCAACCTGACATGGCATGGTTGGGTCGCGCCCCAGCAGGAAAATTTTCTCATGTTCGACGGGGATCCCGAGACCTTCTATCTAGGCGATGGCCGTTTCGCCGTGCACGGACCGCCCATCAAGTTCACAATTTTCGATTTCGGTGCTCCTTTGTGGCTTGAACGCATCCGCTTTTTTCCGCGTTCGAAACACCACACCGATCGCTTTATGCAGCGTTTTAGAATTGGCATAAACGATGGTGATCCGCTCAAAGACGGCACGCGGGAACTGCCCGTGCGGCGCGGGGACGGCTTTTCCGATTTCGACATTGCCTACCAAAGAACAGAAAATACCGAAGCCATCGTCGATGTCGAATTGCCCGCCGTACCCGTGCGCCGCCTGCTCTTCGAGGCCTATGAGAACACGCGCGGCGTCTGGGAAATCGCCGAGCTCGAGATCTATGGCAACGGCTATGTCCCCTTCACCAGTTACGTCTCCAACGTGATCGATCTGGGCGGCCCCGCCAGTCTGGGCCAGCTAAGCTGGAGCGGCCATATCGACGCGGGGGCCCAGGTTGACCTAGTCATGCGCAGCGGCGTTGACGACGATCCCAACACCTACTGGCGCACTACCTTCCGCGGCAGCGAACGCACCCGCTTCGACAGCAAAGGCACACCGCTCAACCTAGCCTCCTACAACAAGCTACAGCGCGGCGAACAAGACGGCATCACCCACGACACCGAAAACTGGGTCTTCTGGAGCGCGCCCTACGACTTTGGCGCTGGAACCGGCGCGATGCTCGGCGATGGTACCCGGCGCTATGTGCAACTGCGCACCGACTTCACCTCTACCCAGACAGCCGGCAGCCAGCTAGACTACGTCCAATTTGCCGTGTCGATCCCGCCGGTGGCCAGCCGCGCCCTAGCCGAGATCGTCCCGGTCTCCGTGCCGCCGGGGCAGGTGACGTCCTTCACCTACAAACTGCGTCCGACCATAGACTCCGAGGATTTGGGTTTTGACAGCATCGGCATCGATACGCCGACTAAGGCGAAGAGCGTCGACCAAGTGCGTATCTCGGGGGTCCCCGTAGATTTTGAGGTGGTAGCAATGGGCGAGGCCGGCTTTGTCGTGCAGATCCCGCGCATCGACATCCAACTCACCACAGAGCTGATCGAAGTGGATTTCCAAACCGAGGTGTTCAAGTTCGGCACGGTGTTTTCGGGGCGGCTCTTCGATAGCCAGCAGCCGTTGGAAGTGCCGCAGAGCATCGCGGCGGGCGATGCCGACGAATTGGCAGACAGCAATAAGCTGAGTGTGGAGCTGGTGCGTTTCGGCGAACGCGCGATCGGCTCGTTGACCCTCGACCCGCCGGTGTTCAGCCCCAATGACGACGGCGTCAACGACGCGGCGAGGATTAGCTACGACTTGCTCAATCTAGTGGGCGCGGTGCCAGTGCAGGTGGAAATTTTCGATCTGTCGGGTCGCTCGTTGGGCGTGGTATGGCAGGAACAGGCGGCGAGCGGTCGTTTTTCGGTCGCCTGGGACGGGCGCGACGGGGACGGTGCGCTGTTGCCGCCGGGCCTCTACCTAGTGCGCGTGCGCGTGGAGTCCGACAAGGCGGAAGACGCCCGGCAGGCTCTATTGTCCCTCGTTTACTGACAAACACTTCAACTCAGAATACGGTCCATGATTAAACTGGGTATGATCGGCTGCGGCGGCATGGGCGGTGCCCACATGCGGCGGTTTCACACCCTGAGTGATCGGGTCGCATTGGCCGCGGCGGTCGATGTTGTTCCCGAACGCGCAGAAGCCGTCGCACAACAATTTCCAGGAGCCTGTGTGGCGACGGATTATCGCGAGATTCTAGACTCGGTAGATGCCGTATTGCTCGCGCTACCCCACCATTTGCACTCTTCCGTCGGACAGGCGTGTCTCAATGCGGGCGTTCACGTCTTGCTCGAAAAACCCATGGCCAATAGTGAAGACGCCTGCCAAGAACTGATTGCGGCATCTGCAACCTCGGGCAAAGTGCTGATGATTGCGTATTGCATGCGCTTTCATCCCATTGTCCAGCGTTTGCAGGCATTGTTAGATGAAGGCGCGTACGGCGATGTATTTCAGGTGTCGATCTGGACCGAGCAACTCACTCGCTATCCCCCAGGTCACTGGGCTTCGAGTCAAGAGCGCTTGGGCGGCGGACAGCTATTTAGTCACGGGTGTCATTACATCGATTTGTTGCTCTGGTTTTTGGGCCGACCCGTGCAGGGCATGCACATGGGCACCAATTTTGGCACGCCGTGGATGGAGCGCGAAGGCACCAGCAATGTGACGATGGAATTTGCCGATGGCCGCCTCGGCTATCACTTCGGCACCTGGGGCGCGCGGGGCACCCGGTTGCGCTACTCAATCCACGCGCATTGCACCGAAGGTATGCTCGATGCCGACATCTCAGGCGGCAAACTCGTGCATATCCTACGCGGTCAAGAGGAAGTTCTGTTCGAAGCGGAGCCGGGCAAGCACACGGAAAACGAGATGGCCCATTTTCTCGACTGCATTGAAACCGGGCAAACGCCGCTGACCGACGGCAAAAGCAGCTTGCAGGGCTTGCGCGTGATCTGGCGGCTATACGAAGCCGAACAAGCAGGGCATATTGCAAATTTGGCGGGATTGGGTTTGGACGAGGCCTAACCCACAACTACGAACTGTACTGCTCAATCTTGGCTTCGTCCACTTCAACACCCAGTCCCGGCCCCAACGGCACGCGGATGCGCCCATTTTCAAACTGCAACGGTTCGGCCAGCACATCGTCCGTCAGGCCGTGGTAGCAGGTGTCGTTCGGGCCGGAAAAATTGGGGGTTGCTGCCGCAATGTGCGTGATGGCCGCGGTCTTGAGTCCGAGGTCGTGCGAACAGTGCATCAGGCACGGCACGTCATACGCCCCTGCGACAGTAGCGACTTTCTGCACAGGTAGCACTCCGCCCGCCGCTGGGGTGTCTGGCATCAGCATATCAGCAACCTCGTTGGCGAGCAAGTTCACAACAGTGTCCGCCGTGCCAACGCCCATGTTCACCAAGATACCCATGCCGATTTCCGTTCGGCATCGGATCAGCGCATCGGGGTACTCGGGCGAGCACGGGTCTTCAAAATAGCGAATCCCAAGGTCTTTCATTTTTCGCATTATAACGTCTGTCTCTTCGGGGGAATACCCACTGTTTGCATCTGGACGGAGTATGGCTTGGTCGCCCACAGCGGCTTGTATCGCCTCGGCAATCTGCAGATCCTGTTCGGAGTCGTCTCCCGCTTTTGTTTTCAAGAAGCGAAACCCCCACCGCTCCACATACTCGCGGGCGGTTGCCGCGGACTCCGATGGCGCCTTGAGTCCCATGCAGGCACAGAAGTCCACTTCCTTCCGCACCACGCCGCCGAGCAGTTTACAGACCGGCAAATCCGCGCCCTTGCCCATGGCGTCCCAAAGTGCCATCTCAATGCCAGACATCGGGCCTTTGCCGATGCCCCCTGCTTCCAGCGCTGCAATGGCCCCTTCAATGTTGGCCACATCTTTGCCAGCCAGAATTGCGTTTGGATCCGTTTCAAACCGTCCCGTTCCTTCGCCCCAACCCACTACATCCGCGTCTGTTTCAACTTTCACGATAAGTCCGGCTGCGCCCAAAGTGCCAGTACCGCCACCGCGCCCGACGTAAGGGCCAACGGGCGGAGCGTATGGGATTGTGACGCTGGTTCCTGTGATCCGCTTGATTTTCATTTGGGCACCTCTGAATGAGATTTGTGGTTTCCGCTTGGCGTAGCCTAACACCCTTCGCGCCTTGTTGTCAATGTTTGGCCGGCTCCTGTTGACGAGTGCTCGGGGGGCGTTACCTTACGGCAAGACTTCACGGGTGCATCGAACGCAGCGCAAAACCAACCTTTTACGGAGGTCGATCCGCCGATAATGATGATCTCGGAAAAAGACAAAGAGACGTACGCCGAGCAGGGATTTCTCATCCTGCGCCAAGCCTTTACTCAAACCCGCATCGCGGCGCTGCTCGAAGGGATCGAACGCCTGATCGACAAGGGGCTTGCGGGAGAGTGCAAGATAGGCTGGATTGACCGCGAGCGCCGTCTGCCAAGCCGCACCGGCCACCTGCTCGACCCCGACAAATACCACCCCGCTTTCGCCGACTGGATCGACGAGGATCTCGCATCCCATCTTGAAGCCCTAGTCTCCGCCCCGGGAGTGCGTCATAGCCTGTTCGGCATGCTCGCCAGCGGCGGCGAGAAGCCGTATACCCAAAAATGGCACCGCGACCTCTGCAAACCGGGAGACGCAGAGGAAACCGCGTACCTGCGCCGGCACGAGGGCACCTTCGTGCAGTTCAACGCCCCGCTCGTTGCCGGAGACCGCTTCCTCAACATCGTCCCCGGTAGTCATCTGCGAGCGTCAACGACGGAGGAAATCGAAGCGTCCCTCAGCGAATCGGGAGACATGCCCAACGCCCACGTCGTCGAACTGGAACCGGGCGACATCGCCTACTACAACGCCAACCTCTGGCACCGAGGCTGGAACCCGGAGGGACACAAGCGCTGGACCATGCACTGCGCCTTCTGGAACGTTGAGGCACCGGTGATGGCGCACGAGTACGGACAGCGCAAGCAGCTAACCCAGCAGGGGCATCTGGAGCAAATGCCCCCTATTACGCGGCACTACATCCAGCGATACCTCGACAACTATCCCGAGGCAGACCCGCCCTCCATGTTCGACCTGTAGTCATTCACAGTTTGAGAGTGCTAGGGCGGCCCATTTTGCAAAAAATATCTATCATACTCGTAAGCGTTATAACTTCCGCCGCCGCTTACAGCCAACCTACGGCGACCGCGCCCACTCCGGCCGCATCCCCCAGCGACCGCGCACCCACCAAGCCCCAACTGACGCTAACTTGGCATCTAGCCGAGCATGTGAGAGAAAGCTATAGTGGCTGGAACAGCCTCGCCCATATCGGCGCAGTTGGAGCCACCTATCTGTTGATCGAATCCGGCGTCGATGCTGATGTCCAGGCTTGGTCGGCGCGGCGCAACGAGACCTTGTCCATCGCTGCCAGCGCCCCCGCTCTCATCGGCGGCTTCTTCGTCCCCGTCGCCGTGCCGCTCTATATGATGCGCTCCGATGCTACCCGCAACGGCGGGATGGCCGCGCAACAGGCGGTTTTCGTCAGCTTCACCGTCACGACTTTGCTCAAGGCCCTGACCGGACGCCCTGCACCCGACGCCGAGACGCCGCGCGACATTGATAAACGCAGTCGGCACTTCCGCTACGGATTGCTGCGCGGCGGCATCTTCCACGGCTGGCCTTCCGGGCACACGATGACCAACATGGCCCTAGCCGCGTCGTTGAGTAGCTATTTCAACGATTCCAAGCGGGTCAAGTATTATGCCTACGGCTGGGCCGCCTATGTCATGGCGGCGGCGACCTTCGGTGCCCAAGGCGGTGTGCACTGGCTTTCCGATGTGGTCGCCGGCGGCCTGATGGGCTGGACCATCGGCACGACAATCGGCAAAGGCTTCGCCCGAGGCTACTTGCAGCCATTAGCCGCCCCCGGCCGTTGGGGACTGCGACTGACGCTAAACGCCGATTAGCGACTGGCCACGCACCTCAGTGTCTTGAGTTTGCAAATATGCGATACTGTGGTGGCACATGAGACTGCGGCATTTTAGTATTATTTGCACAGTGAAACGAGGATAGACGGCAATGAGCGCAAAATACGAATGGTGCTGCGTCACTGAGAACGCTGCCTTCGCGGCGCGCGATGGTGCTGGCGCACTGGTGTTCCAAAATAAAATGTGGCTGCTGGGCGGCTGGAATCCCGGCGATAAAGTCCACTTCCCGCTGATCTGCAACAGCGAGGTTTGGTCGTCGGCAGATGGTGCCTCTTGGACGCTTGAGAATCCCCAAGCGCCTTGGGAAGGAAGGCATACAGCCGGATATGCGGTGCACAACGACCGGATGTGGATCGTGGGCGGCGATTGCAATCAAGGCCATTATCAAAACGATGTCTGGAGCAGTGCGGACGGCATTCATTGGGATCTGGCGAATGACCACGTGCCGTGGGCTCCTCGAGTACTCCATTATACCCTAGCCTTCGACGGTCGGATCTGGGTTATGGGTGGGCAAACCATTCCCAATTTTGCCGACGCCGATGAGGTCTTCCACAACGACGTGTGGAGTTCGGACGATGGAGTAAACTGGACTCAAGTTACCGAGCACGCTCCGTGGGTGCCCAGAGGGATGATCGGCGGAGCCGCTGTGCACGACAACAAGATGTGGATTCTGGGTGGAGGCACCTACGATACGCCTGCAACTCCCATGCGCAATTTCTACAATGACGTGTGGAGTTCGGACGACGGGACAAACTGGGAACAGCACACAGCGCACGCTCCGTGGACGCCTAGGCAATACCACGAGGTGGCCGCGTTCGATGGCCATCTATGGGTGTTAGAAGGCTACGCGGCAGAGAGCGGCAATCGCCGCGATGTATGGTATTCGCCCGATGGCGTGGACTGGACCGAATTGCCCAACACCCCTTGGGCAACCCGCCATGCCGGGAGCGTGTTCGTGTACGACGGGTCGCTGTGGATGGTGGCGGGAAATAATATGGAGCCGGATGTCTGGCGGCTTACGTGCAGGGAATAGCGCCCTCAGCTTAAGACATCTCCAAGGCACGCTTGACCGCTTTAGGATCACGGGCGATTACGCGCAGGAGCGTACGAGCCGCCTGATCCGGCTGATAGCGCCCCTGTTCCCAGTCTCGTACCGTCGCCAAAGAAAGCTGAAACGTAGTGGCGAATTCGCGCTGAGTTAAACGCAAGGCTTTGCGGATCGCCTTAGTGTCAGGAACGCGCTCAAATGCTGCGAGTTCCTCATCCGTCAAAGGCGGATTGTCGGGATCGGACAACGCGGCCTGCTCGATCTCCTCGTCACGCATGGAATCGAGACGTTGCGCCTGGGACTTGCTCAGACGCGGTAGGTTCTTTTCGTCCAGCCTAAATTTCGTGGTATTTTCTTCGCTCATGACGCGTGGCTTTCCGGGCAGAGATGATTCGAGTTCGTGAAAAACGTTCTGTATAGACTACGAGCAACACGCGATCATCGACCATGCCAATGACGCGACGGCGCACTTCCCCCTCGTATTCTATCAGCTCCTCTTCTTCTAATCGGTAGGGATCGAGGAACACTCGCGCGGCGTATTCAAACGGAATCCCATGCTTGGCCAGATTCATCGCCGCTTTGTCCTCATCCCATTCGAATTCCATGAGACGAATATACGGGATTCCCGTAGCTCTATCAATGAAGGTGTGGGCTGCCGACCCAGCCCTCGCCGATTACCTTGACGTCGGCGACGAGCACTAACTACTTTCCCTGCTGTACACAGGATTGTCCATGCCCTTCCAAACATGAGACGAGATGTTAGCCTTCAAACCACCTAAACCGAGTGTGACGACGATTCAAACTATACAAGCCCTGATACCGCTTGTGAATCGCTTGTATTTGAAAGGGCTAACGCTGGACGTTGACGCAGAGTCCATCGCTCGGTTGGAGGCCATACGTGGGCATTCTACGGTCTTAGCCCCTAACCATCCGGCGCACGAAGACCCTATGGTTATGTTTCTCTTGTCAAAGCGGTTATCGCAACCGTTCTACTACATGGCAGCTCGGGAAGCCTTCGATAGGGGGAGATTCGGGCCTATCAAATGCTATCTGATGCAGCGGTGTGGTGTGTACTCGGTTGTGCGCGGCACTGTAGATAGAGACGCCTTCCGCACGACGCGGGCGCTTTTGTTTAAGGGCGACTGGCCGATTGTCATCTTTGGCGAAGGGGAAATTTCGCGCCAGAATGACACCGTCATGCGCTTTGAGAGAGGCATTGTCCAGATGTGCTTCTGGGCGTTGGACGATATGGAAAAAGCGCAAGTCAGCAAATCGCTCTACGCCGTGCCCGTCGGCATCAAATATCACTATCCGCGCGACATGTGGAATTCTATTGACGCTGCTCTCACGAGGTTAGAACGGTATATCCTCCCGCCTGCCGAACAGACTCCGGTAGAGCGCTACGATCGGTTGCGCCGCATCGGTGTCGCGATAGTCAGGACACTCGCAGTGGAATATCAGTATGAGATAGACGAAACTGTGTCCCTTGATGTACACATCGAAAATTTGAAAGATGCGATCCTGTCCCATGCCGAAGGGATTATGGGTATCCAAACTGAAGCCGACATACTCACAAGGACGCGTGCGTTGAAAAACATAGTCGATGCCGAAATCTATAAGGACATTGAACAGATGACGGAGTACGAGCAGAAAATACATGGAGAGCAGTTCCAGAAATTTCAACAATTCTATCCCGATCTGGAGCGGTTGATCAATTTTATATCAATCTCTGACGGGTATGTTGCTGAAGAACCGTCGCCAGAACGGTTTCTCGATGTGATTCTCCGCCTTGAAAGAGAAGTCTTTGGCAAGTCCGAAATGCGCGGACCGCGAGTGGCATCCGTCCGCGTCGGCGAACCGAAAAATCTCCGAGAATGTTACGATACCTACAGAACTCAGAAAAGAGAGACGGTAGAACATATAACCCATGAACTCGAAACATCGGTTCAGAGTCTGGTCGGCGGATTATAGATAGCGCCCCGTCAGTTGCCTTGACATCAACGAAGAGCGCTAGCTACTTTCCCTCTTGTACACAGAGGATCGTCCATGCCCGTCCAAACCCACTTCGACTTCCGCCATCCCACCCGCATCATCCACGGCCCCGGGTCTATCGCCTGCTTGGCGGATTGCTTCTCGCCGGCCGACAAGGTCCTGATCGTCTCCGATCAGGTCTTAGAGGAAATCGGCACCGTGGAAGCCGTCGCCGTTGCCCTCGGCGACATCCCCCATGCCGTCTATCTCAAAGACGGTTCGAGTGAGCCGACTCAAGAATCCGTCGAAGATGGAGTCCAGGCTTACCGGCAAGAACGCTGTACCGCCATCATCGGCCTCGGCGGCGGTTCACCCATGGACGTAGCCAAGATGATCGGCGTCCTCGCGTCCAACAACGGACGCATCACCCAGTATCTGGGCAGCGACAAAGTCGCAAACGACCTGCCCTATCTCGTCTGCGTCCCCACGACCTACGGCACCGCCAGCGAAGTCACGCCCTTCGCCGTGCTGGACAATCCCGCCAGCGGCAACAAAGACCCGGTCATTAGCTGGAAAATCGCGCCTCAAGTCGGCGTCCTCGATCCCGACCTGTCGGTCGCTCTGCCCGCTCTCGTCGGCGCAGCTACTGGCATGGACGCCCTGACCCACGCGCTCGAATCCTATATCAACTTAGCGGCCACGCCCCTCACCGAAGGCATCGCGCTGCACGCCATCCGCCTCATCGGCGACAACCTGCGCCTCGCCTGTGCCAACGACCACTCGCTAGCCGCCACCGAAAACATGCTCATCGCCAGTATGCTGGCCGGCGTTGCCTTTTCGCAAACGCGCCTCGGCAACGTCCACGCCATGTCTCACCCGGTCGGCGCGCACTACCACGTGCATCACGGACTGCTCAACGCCATCTTGCTGCCCTACGTCATGGAGTTCAATTGGTTCGCCTGCCCCGGCAAATTCGCCGCCATCGCCGCAGCACTCGGCGCGCACACTTCCGGGCTAGACCAACGCCAAGCCGCGCACGCCGCCATCGCCGCAGTGCGGCACATCAACGCCGACTTAGGCATCCCTGTTAAGCTAGGAGATGTCGGCGTCGATACGGCCCGCATTCGCACGATGGCACAAACCGCCATGCAGAGCGGCAACATCGCCGTCAACCCGCGCAAGACCAGCCAGCGCGATCTCGAAGATCTATTCCAACAAGCCATTTAGGAGGTCCACCATGTCCCTGCCCCGCATGCTCCGCGTCCGCCAGATTTTTTCCGCGCCCACCGTCGAAGACATTCCCGCGGCCGTGCGCACCGAAGTACAGCGCCTCGATTTAGGCCCCAAAATCAAGCCCGGCGAGACCATCGCCATCTCCGTCGGTAGCCGCGGCATTGCCAACATTGCGCTGGTGATCAAAAGCCTCGTGGACGAGTTCAAGGCCCTCGGCCTCCAGCCCTTCCTCGTCCCCGCCATGGGCAGCCACGGCGGCGGCATTGCCGAGGCGCAACAGGAAATCATCGAAGGCTACGGCGTCACCGAAGAGTACACTGGCGCGCCGATCAAATCCTCAATGGAAACCGTACAGGTGGGCGCGACCGAAGACGGCGTCCCGGTCTTTTTCGACAAATACGCCTTTGAAGCCGACCACGTAGCCGTCGTCGGCCGCGTCAAGCCGCACACTAACTTTGTCGGCGAAATCGAAAGCGGCCTGCACAAGATGATGCTCATCGGCTTGGGCAAGCACAAAGGCGCGGCCCTGTACCACCAAGCCATTGTCCACTACAGCTTCGACCGCATCATCCGCTCGGTCGGCCAAGCCGTCATCGACCAGTGCGGCGTGCTCATGGGGCTGGGCTTAGTCGAAAACCAGTACGACCAAACCGCGCTCATCAAGGGCGTAGGAGCCGACGAGTTCGCGGAGCGCGAAAAGGAGCTGCTAGTCCTCGCCAAGGAATGGATGCCGCGCCTGCCCTTCGACGAAGTTGATCTGCTCATCGTCGATGCGATCGGCAAAAACATCTCCGGCGCTGGCATGGACACCAACGTCGTCGGCCGCAAGTTCCACGACAACCACGCCGCCGACAAGGAGTACCCCAAGGTCACCCGCATCCTAGTCCGCAGCCTGACCGAAGAGACGCACGGCAACGCCTCGGGCATCGGCATCGCCGAATACGCCCACAAGCGCGCCATCGAGCAGATGGACCGCGAGATCACCTACATCAACTGCATGACCGGCAACCACCCCTCGGGCGCACACATCCCACTCTACTTCGACACGGACCACATCTGCGTCGAAAAGGCCCTAGCAACCGTCGGCCTAGTCCAGCCTGAAAACGCCAAGGTCCTGCGCATCCACAATACCCTAGAGCTAGGTGAACTCCTCGTCTCAGAAGCCTATCGCTCCGAAGTCGAACAGCGCGAGGATTTGGAAATCATCGCCGAAGCCGAGGAAATGCCCTTCGACGACAACGGCGACTTGCCGCTTGCGTTTTAGCCCGTCCTCGTCGTATTGCTGCCCATAAAATATGAGAGTGTATCTCGATAACTGTTGTCTCAATCGTCCGTTTGATGACCAGCGGCAGATGCGCGTCCAATTAGAAACAGAGGCCACGTTGTGTATTGAGGATCACATTCGTAGGGGATTGTTAGAACTCGTCTGGTCCTACATGCTGGATTTCGAGAATGCTGCCAACCCTTTTGACGAGCGGCGCATGACGATTAATGGTTGGCGACAATACGCGACAATAGATGTTGAGGAAACCACTCTGATTCTCCGACATGCCAACAAATTGGTCGGTATGGGACTAAAGGCAAAAGATGCCTTGCATATTGCATGTGCCATTGCCGGGGAATGCTTATACTTCGTAACGACGGATGACGACATCCTCAAGCGCCAGCAATCCGTACTGGATATTTCGATTATCGACCCAACTGCGTTCATACGGGAGAGGAACCTATGAGCACCGATACTGAAGTCCGTGTCCGCGGCTTTAGTGCCTTAGTAGAAGCAATGGGACCGGTAGAAGCTGAACGTTTTATTGTTTTACTACTGCGAGAGCCTTTCGACTATACTCAATGGCAAAGCTCTCTGTGGGCTGATCAGAGCGTAGAAAAACTTAGTCATGCGGCCATGGCCATGCGGAGGACTACACCGAATACAGGCATGGAACCGGCGAGCTGAGAACCCTACTTTGAAGATAAGAGAGGTTATTGTGATCCAAGCAAATTTCAGCCTCGAAGAATCGCAAATACAATTTCTCGACGCATGCCGCTCGTATGGATTCAAGGATAAAAGTACCGTTGTTCGGATAGCACTTGATCGTTTGCGTCAAGAGTTTGCTCAGCAACGGTTGCAAGAATCGGCAGACCTGTACTCGGAGATATACGCTGAAGACGAAGAAACCCAAGAACTGACGGCAGCCGCGCTGTCGGAGTGGCCAAAGTGAGCCTATCCCAAAAGCCACGGGGGGTGTCCCCCATTTTCTTGGACGAGAAGTCGCAACGTTCAGCTACCGTAGGCTATACGCGCCGTCGCATCGTGTTCGGCTGGTACGGTGGGAAATTCTCTCATCTCGACTGGCTGTTACCCCTGCTGCCGGAGTGCCACCATTACTGCGAGCCGTTTGCTGGTTCTGGAGCCGTGCTCATCAACCGGGCACCCGCTCCTGTCGAGACCTATAACGATCTCGACGGTGAGGTAGTGAACTTCTTTCGGGTGTTACGAGACCAGCACCAAGCGCTGATCCGCGCTATCGCCCTGACGCCGTTCTCGCGCGAGGAATACTATCACGCCATCTACGGCAGCACGGAGGACATCAGTGACTTAGAACGCGCCCGACGTTTTTACATCAGAGCACGACAGACCCGTACTGGGCTAGCGCAAACGGCCTCTCTCGGTCGTTGGGCCAATTGCAAGAATACGAGCCGTGCAGGTATGTCTGGCGTGGTCTCCCGCTGGTTAGGGGGTGTAGATGCGCTCGACGAGATTGCCCAGCGTCTGATCCGAGTTCAGATTGAAAACCGCCCCGCTGTCGATATAATTCAACTCTACGACAACCGGAAAACCTTGTTCTACTGCGACCCTCCCTACTTGCACGCCACTCGTGGCGACGCCAAAGCATATAAGTTTGAAATGGACGAAGCCGAGCACCGCACGTTGGCGGAAGTCGTCAATGCCTGCGAGGGCAAGGTGGCCATATCCGGCTACCCTCATCCCTTAATGGACGAGCTGTTCCCTCCAGGTCGCTGGTGCAAGACAGAGGGACCGGACAAGACCATCCATTCCACCAAGGACAACCGGCGCGAAGTGCTGTGGACTAATTATGAGCCGGAAGTACAAAAAGAGCTGTTTGAATGACACCAGAGAACATTCTGCGTGGCATTTACGAGCGTGCTAAGGCGACCTTAGATACGTCCGTTATCCCTGATCTAGGCATCAGAGAACGCGCTAACTATGTCTGCCGCTGCACGAGTAACCGTGCTGGGGTGCGTTTGCTTATGTCGTGCCTACTAGGAAAGCTGGACAAACCCAACATCGATCCGCGCAAACCCTATACTGAAATTAGCGACTCAGACAGTTTTTCTGGCCGCACCTATGATGAACAACACCTAGCCCCATTTATCAACGAACACCGCTTACCCGTCAATCAGACGACGGCCTTCCTCACGCCAACGCTGAGAAACATAGACCATCCGCTGACTACGGACCGCGAGCTTGTTGGCAGGCCGCGCGATCTCTATAAAAAGACCCTTGAACTGCTCGAAGATGTGGCCGAACAGCGGGTATCCGCCGATGTGCTATTCGTCGAAATCGTCCGCCTCTTGCTTCAGATGCGCGATGAGAAACTCGCCCGCATAGATTCGCTGCTCAAGGGATTGGAACAAACCGAAGGGGCCTTGCCCCTATCATCAGAGGCCATCGTCACCCTGCTCAAGCAGCACTTGGCCTGCAAACATGCAAGCCGTTTGCCGGTCCTCGTCGTAGCGGCGGCCTATCAGGCAGCCGGAACACGGCTTGCCGAACGCATATTGCCGTTAAACCCACACAATGCCGCCGATCTGCAAACCGGCTCGTTGGGAGATGTGGAAATTTGCTTGGTTGGGGAAGATTCTGTTGTAACGGCTTACGAAATGAAGGCCAAGCGAGTCGATTATAATGACATCGACACAGCGCTAGCCAAGATCATCGGAGCACCATATAGGATTGACAATTATCTATTCGTCACCACAGATATAGCAACCCTAAATCATTCAAGACTGGATTCCCGCTTGCGCGGGAATGACGCATAGGTAAACTGATGAACGCATGCTTTCAAATCATTTAGGACTGCTATATAATCGATCCGAGGGTAGTCGAATACGCAGCCGGATTTTACGAACAGACCGATGGAGTCGAGATTGCTATCTTGCACTGCGTCGGGTTTCTGCAGCACTTCTTGCATCTGTTCCATCGCATCCGCGCCGACTACTTGAACGCCTACCAAGAACTGGTTTTGAACGAGCCGGATTCAGCCGTCAGTCAAACACTCAAGGAGGCTTTCCTAGCCCTGCGCCAAGCGGCCGAAAGCGACGAATAATGGACGACCAAGTACAAGACTACCTATTTGACCTCCAAGGTTATCTGGTCTTAAAAAATGCCATCTCGGCAGCAGATTTGTATGAGATAAACCAGTGGATAGACGATCACGCAGCGTATGTAGAAGAGCCGTGGTCAACCGATGGTGATCCAAAGAAAAAAGGCCGCTGGATCGGCGATCACATAGAAACGCACACCTACAATGAAGAGAATGGCGTCAACTTCCAAAGCATCATCGAAGGTGGCCCCGTTTTCGAGAAACTAATAGATCATCCCGCTTGGATCGACTTGGTCAAGAAGTACATTCACTCCTCAGTAAACGGCCTTTCCATTCACGAGAACTTTCTCAACGTCCGCGGTCCAGGTGGTTATCTCCACATCCACTGCGGCGGCCATGTTCCGCTCAGTTATCTGACATTTCGCCAGAACAACACCGGAGAATGGATGGTCGGACAGATTAACGTATTGATGGCCCTCAACGACATCGGCGAGGGCGATGGCCCACCCGTCCTAATTCCGGGCAGCCACAAGTGCACCGAAATTCACCCTCGGCTAGCGGTAGATAGTCGGGGTTTGATTTACGACGACGTGAGCGGCAAACCCGCCGGAACAGCCATCGCCATGCAAGAAATGTATCTAAAGGCGGGAGACGTTTTGTTATTCACCGATGCGATAACACACGGCTCGGCAGAACGCACCAATCCCGGTTATCGACGAACGATTGTCTATCGCTATTCCCCCAAATACGTGCGAGAGCGATTAAACTATCAAATTTCAGAAGACCTGTTACAACGTTTGACCCCAGAAAGACGGGCCATTATTGTGCCCAACGCACCGCGACGACCGCCGTCCGCATAGCGTAGCGTAGGCGAGATACGGAATCAGTACCGCTACATTAATCATCCAGCACAATTCGCAAGCAATATCCACCCAACCCACAAAGCCCAGACTATGACCACCGAACACATCGGCATGACCCGCGACGCCATCGACACCCCCGTCCTCTTAGTCGATCTCGACGCGCTCGAATACAACATTGACCTACTCGCCGAGCACTTCCGCACGACGGGCAAAAACCTCCGGCCGCACACCAAATCGCACAAAACCCCGGCTATCGCCCACCTCCAGCTCACGGCTGGTGCGCAGGGGATCACCTGCGCCAAGGTCGGAGAGGCCGAGGTCATGGCCGACGCCGGCATCCAAGACATTCTCATTGCCAACGAAGTAGTAGGCCGCCGCAAGATCGAGCGCCTCATGGCATTGACCGCTCGTTGCGACATCATGGTCGCGGTCGATGACCCGCAAAACCTCGCCGACCTCAACGAGGCCGCCCAAGCCTACAAGGTCAGCCCCCGCGTCCTCGTGGAGGTCAACATTGGCCACAACCGCTGCGGCGTCGCGCCCGCCACCGTCGTCGATCTCGCCCGCGCGGCCTCCCAAGCACCACACCTGCGCTTCTGCGGCCTGATGGGCTACGAAGGCCACATCATCGACCTCGAAGACAAAGACGCCCGCGACGACGGTGCCCACACCTGCCTCCAGCGCCTCGTCGATGCCCGCGACGACGTAGAGCGCGCCGGCCTCGACTGTCTAATTTGCAGCGCCTCGGGCACGGGCGATTACTACATCAGCACTTCCTTCGCCGGCATCACCGAGGTCCAAGCTGGCTCGTACGCGCTGATGGACGCAGCGTACGCCAAGTTGGACTTAGGCTTCAAAAACGCCCTCAGCGTGCTGACCACTGTTACCAGCCGCCCCGCGCCCGAGCAGGTCATCACCGACGCCGGCCTCAAGAGTCTGACGCCCGAGCACGGCTTCCCCCTCGTCAAAGACCGCCCCGACTTGGAATGCCACGCTCTCTCCGAAGAACACGGCCGCCTTAAGACCGTAGCCGGCCCCTGCACCGACCTCCATCCCGGCGACCTGCTCGAATTTATCCCCGGCCACGGCTGCACCACCGTCAACCTCCACGACCAACTCTACGCGCTGCGCGCCAATCGGCTGGAGGCGATTTGGGAGATCGCCGGTCGCGGCAAAGTCCGTTGACTACGCATCATCTATCCACGCCTGCAAGCCCCAACTTTCCAGCGATCTTTGTTTCCACGACTTTCCGTGTTGACCGACCACGACTTCTTCGGGTGGAGATTTTGCGCTTGTGGAACGATAAGGCGGGGTTGGAACGGAAAGGCGTGTAGAGGTGGCATGCACGCACCCCTACACGCGAGGCGCAATTAACGAGTATCTGTTGAAAGCAGCGATTTGATCCGTCCCCACGACTGGGCCTCGACGCTCGTCGCAGTAGCCGAATGGGAAACTGGTTGCCAAGCGGGATAATCTCCGCCCAAACCGTCGGTCAGATTGACCAAGTTGCTCCCGTCTATATCAACAACCCAAACCTCCTGGTCCCCCTGCTCGTTATCGGCAGAAAAAGCGATTTTCATGCTGTCGGGCGACCAAGTAGGCTCAGGAGTGGCCGATCTAAACTGGCCGGGTTCAAGTTCTGCTTGTTGATAGGGTAGCTCAGGAAGAGGAATCACCCGAAAATCTATCCGGTTCAGGAGATCTTCTATCGGCTCAGAAGGCTGCGGGACCTCACCGGGAGCGAAGATAGCTAGGTATAGGTAGGCATCGCCCTCGTCGTCCTGCAACACGACATCTGCTAGTTTGGTTCCGTCTGGAGAAAGACCGCGATTATCTCGGGAACCTTTGACTATCCAAGCCGCCTCCCGCCAATCCATAGGCGAGGAGCCACTGCCGTCCAGCGCCACAACGAACACTTCAGGGCTCCCTATGCGGTGCTTTATGAAGTAAATGAGACTTCCGTCTTCAGCCCAAACAAAATCCTCCACATTTCCGTATCCGGGATTTGTTAGAGATCCCATTTGTTGCGGATTGCCGCCATCGGCGTCTATCATCCAGACGTCACCAATGGAATAATCGACCCGGCCGGAAGCGGGATCGGCACTAAAGGCGAGATAGGCGATCTTCGTGCCATCTGGAGACCAAGACGGGCTAACGCAACGCCCGTGCCGACCTTGGGTTAAGTTGACAGGGGCGCTCCCATCCGCATTCATAATCCACACGTCACCGGCCCCCTCTCGCCACGAAGTAAATGCGATTTTACCGTCGGCTTGCCCCCAGCTAGCGACAGCTAACCCCAGTGTTGCCAAACAAGCGATCAGTAGGGATCGATAATTCATAACGTACCTCCTTGCACATATGGATTCATCGGCTTTTCCTTTTTAATAATACTAAAAAACCCCCTCCTTACGGTAGCTTCGTCGCCTTCTTGGCTTCTATCTATCCATCCGACCTTCATACCTCGGCTGTCCCGTTACCGATCTCGTCGCGGCCATTAACGAGAACCTGTTGAAAGCAGCGCTTTGATCCGTCCCCATGACTGAACCTCGACGCTCGTCGCAGCAGCCGAAGGGGAAACTGGTTGCCAAACGGGATTATCTCCGCCCAAACCGTTGGTCAGATTGACCAAGTTGCTACCGTCTATGTCCACAGCCCAAATCTCCCCATCACCGGTGGTGGAATAAGAAGTGTCAGTGCTGCTGAGAATGGTGTATGAAGTGAAGGCCACCCTCGTGCTGTTGGGTGCCCAAGTAAGAGGAAAACTAGTAAGGATCCAAGAATCGCCGTAATCCCGAAAAAAGAGATCGACAGGTTGGCCGGACACGAGAATGGCCGGGACCTTGTCTTTACTAGTCATCTTCCAGTCTTCGCGGGTCATAACGAGGAGAGCTTGTTCATATTCGTCACCACGCAGCAAGACGGTGGAGGCTCGTTTGGTTCCGTCTGGAGAAAAATTGCGGCGGTCCCAGAAGCGGCGCAGTAGCAAAGCCGCCTCTGTCCACTCCACAAGTGAGGAGCCACTACCGTCCAGTGCCACGGCGAATAACTCAGAGCGGTCCCACACATGGTAGTAAATGCTATTTCCGTCTTCAGACCAAAACAGGTCATCTGCACTGTTAGGGCCTACTTTCTCAATATCGTCTGTTAGCTGCTTTCGCTTGCCGCCGTCGTCATCTACCACCCAAATGTACCTACCGGAATAATCGTCACCAGTGGCCATATAGGCGATCTTCGTGCCATCCGGCGACCAAATCGGGTTATCGCAATACTGTCCTTGAGTTAGGTTTACAGGATCGCTCCCGTCCGCATTCATAATCCACACATCTCGGACCCATATATCTCGGGGATTCTCGTAGTTCTCGCGATAGGAGAGAAAAGCGATTTTACCGTCGGCTTGCCCCCAGCCCGAGACGGCCAACCCCAACGTTGCCAAGCAGACGATCAGTAGAGTCCGATAGTTCATAACGTGGCTCCTTGCATAAGGTTGTGAATAGGGTGGATCATTGGGGAAATCTCGCCATAGAACTCGTCAGACCAGTTGCGAGAGGAAGGTCTGCGCCGGGACGATAAGGGGTTGGTGGTGGGCAAAACAGTCGCGCTCAATGTATGGCAAGTCTAGGGCCACTTGCAAAGCGTGTGGTGCCCCCGTCTGGCGTTGAAATAAATGCAGGGCCGGGGACAGAGAGGCACTGCCGGAGCGCTTGACTTCGACTAGGAACCAAGGCCGTCCATCGCGGACGACGACAAAATCCACCTCGCGTTGTTGTTTGTCGCGCAGAAAGAACAGACCGAAATCCCCCTCGCCGCGATCGCTCCACAGATGCACGGCTTTGAGGAGTGCGCTGGCCACTAAATTCTCGGCGCGGGCACCATCGTCGGGTGCCTGCGACCAGTCCCACAAATAGTACTTAGGCTCTTTGCGCAGGGAGCGGGCTACATTGACGTGCCAAGGCCGAATCGCATAACAAAAGTAGAGGGATTCGAGAATCCCAATCCAGCGCCGCACGCTATCTACCGAGGCGCTGATGGCGCGGGCGAGGCTGGCATAACTAGTCAGTTGGCCGCACTGTTGTCGAATCAATTCGGCCAGCGTCTCTACCTGTCCTAGCTCGCGCACCTGCGTCAGGCTCCGCAAGTCCTCTTTGAATAACTGCTGGACGCGCGTGCTGCTCCAGCGACGCCAGAAACGGGAATCGGCTCGAAGCAAGGGCTCGGGATAACCACCGAATTGGAGCAAGTCTGCAAAGGCCCCAGCACCGAGGGGGGCCGGAGGACGAACGAGTGCGGTGGCCTCGGGGGCCAGCAACTCGGCCACCGAGAGCGGGTGCATGCGATAGCCGAAATAGCGCCCCATCAAACTATCTCCGCCCGCCTTAAAGACATCGAGACGCGCACTGCCGGTGACGATGAAGCGGGCTTGGTCCCCGTACGTATCAAAAAGCCCTTTGAGCAATCCTTTCCAACGCCCAAACTTATGCAGCTCGTCTAAAGTGCAGACCGGAAAATTTTCGCGCAGCCGCTCTAGGCCCAGCGCTTCGGCAATAGCGGCTGGTCCGGCGAGGATGCGCTGGCGGTCATCGCCGTTGTCCCAGTTGAGATAGACCGCCGCGCCGCTGTCGGCGGCCCCGCGACGGGCACTGGTCGTCTTGCCGACTTGGCGTGGCCCCATGAGGAAGAGCATCTGTCGGTTTTCGGCGCAATGCGTTTGGATCAGGTGTTCGTATAGGCGTCTCATGCGCTGACTAAACGGGGTATATATCGTAAAATGGACATGACTATTTTACGATGTATATATCATTTGGTCAAACAACGTACCGTCAGCGACACTCCCGCCACGACTTTCGTTGGCCGTTGGCCGCTCCTCCTGCACTACTTCTTCGGCCGCCGCCGCTAATCCCGCCCTAGGGGGTTGGCTTCTTGACAAAGATACACCACTAAGCTAGCATCTTTATATCCAACCCCATGTTAGCTGCCCGCATCTTCAAGACGGCGCTCGCGCCCGCCCTCGTCTTACTTCCCTCCCCCAACCCAAGCGTTGAGCGCGATATGGCTCGCGACATCGACGCCTTGCAACGCGCCGAGTGCGAATACCGGGGCATTGCCGCTAGCTTTGACGAACTCACCCGCGCCTATATCCTGCAAACGTACGAAGACGGCCAACTGCTCCGCTGGCAGGCCCAGCCCAGCCCCTACAACCCCGAGACCGAGACCTTGGTCACCGCAGTCTTTACCACAACCGGCCCCAAGGCATCTGCCCCCGTGCCCGAACTGGCCCATCTCCGCGCCCAGAGTGGGTCGGCAGGGGCCGGAGTCACTTGGCGTTACAGTAAGCTAGCAGCCGTGCGGGTCGCGCCCCACGGCGATTTGGCCCACGACGCCATGGCCGTGTTTAGAGCCACGATTGACAGCTTTGTCGAGCGCATAGTGTACGCACCCACCGGCGGAGTGCTACGCGCGGCTCCCGCTCCCAACGCCCCAATGCTGGCCCGCATCGAGGCGGGTGCAGTCCTGCTCGTCGAGGAAGAGCGAGCGGGCTACGTGCGCGTGCGCCAGCCGCCAGCGACTGCGGCCGGGTGGCTGGAACGAAAGCAAGTGCGAGCGGTTGAGGAAGTCGATGGACGCGATCATTGAAATACGCAACCTGACCAAAATCTACGACATGGGAGCGACTGCGGTCCACGCCCTAAGCGAGGTGGATTTGTGCGTGACCACCGGCGAATACGTGGCCATCATGGGGCCGTCGGGATCGGGCAAAAGCACCTTGCTCAACATCCTCGGCTGCCTCGACGTGCCCACCTCGGGTAGCTACGCCCTCGGCAACGCCCTCGTCAGCGAAATGGACGACGACGACCTAGCGCGGATCCGCAATCAGGAGATCGGCTTCGTTTTCCAAACCTTTAACCTCCTGCCCCGCGCCAACGCCTTGGGCAACGTCGAGCTGCCGCTGATCTACAGTGGCCTACCAGCGCGCCAACGCCGCGAGCGGGCCGCCCGCGCCCTCGACTCCGTGGGCTTGGCCGAGCGCATCGAGCACCGGCCCAACGAGCTGTCCGGCGGCCAGCGGCAGCGCGTGGCCATTGCGCGCGCCCTCGTCAACGAGCCTTCCATCATCCTCGCCGACGAGCCGACCGGAGCACTCGACTCCCGCACCGGCGACGAAATCATGGACCTCTTCGACCAAGTACACGCCGCGGGTAATACTATCCTCCTCGTAACGCACGAAGAGCATCTCGCCCGCCGCAGCCACCGCATCGTCCGCTTCCGCGATGGCCGCATCGAAAGCGATAGCCCAACCGAGGAGGCCGCCCAATGAGAGCCGTCTTTTGCGCCCTAGTGCTGTGCGCCTGTCAGGGCGCGCCGCCCGACCTGCCCACGGCCGAGGTCGTGCGCGGCGATTTTGCCGTGACGCACTTTGAGGGGGGCGAGGTGTGCGCGGCCAGCGGCGAAGTCGTGGCGTCGCCGCGGATCGGCGGCCGGCTCAAGATCGTTCACCTCTGGCCCGAAGGGGAGCAAGTAGATGTCGGCGACTTGATCCTCCAGTTCGATCCGGCCGAATTTGAACGGGAGATGCTCGACCGCGAGGGTCAGCTCGAACAGGCCCACTCCGACTTCACCAAGGCCAAGGCCGAGCGCGAGCAACGCCTAGCTGACATCAAGCGCAAAATCCAGCAGCGGCAGGCCGAGCTCGAACTCGCCACGCTCAACCAAGAACGCCAGCAGTTCGCCTCGACTATTGACCAAGAGCAAGGACGCATCAATTTGCAAAAGGCCCGGCGCGCCACCGCAGAAGCGCGGCAGGAATCCATAGCGCAGGAAGTGGTCAATCGGGTGGATTTCCGCAAGCACGAGCTGAACATCGCCCGCCGGCAGGAGCGCTACGAAAGGGCGCGCCGCGACCACGAACGCACCAGTATCTACGCGACCAAACCGGGTATTGTGGTCTATCGCAAAATCTGGAAACCAGGCACCGACGAGGAGAGCAAAGTCGCAGTCGGGGACCAGGTCTGGGGCGGCCGCGCCTTGCTCGAAATACCCGATTTGCGCAAGATGCAAGTGCTGTGCCTGATCGGCGAAATGGACATCGAACGCGTACGCGTCGGCCAGCGAGCCTACATCCGGCTCGAAGCCTTTCTCGGCCCGGTCTTTAACGGGGTGGTGGCCGAACTGGCACCCATGGCCTCGCCTCAGCCCGGCGCGCCGGATATCCACGTCTTCGAGTTAGTCATCGACATCGACGAGCAAGACGAGCGGCTCAAGCCGGGCATGTCCGCGGAGGTCGAAATCGTCCTCGAAACCGTCCCCGAGGCTCTCTCGGTGCCGCTGGGTGCGCTCTTCAAGCGGGAGGAAGAGCTAGTCGCTTTCCGCCTCGACAACGGCAAATTCGTGGAAGTGCCCGTAGTGATCGGACCCAAAAACGCCACCGCAGCGGTCGTCACCGCTGGCTTGGCCGCAGGCGACATCGTCGCCTTGCAAAACCCCAATGCGCGCTGACGCGAGAAAGCTGTTATGACACAGATCAAACGCCGCTGGTGGATTCTCGCCTTGCTCTTAGTCCTCGTCTTGGGCGGGGCTTGGCTTGGTGAACACCTGATGCACGAGGAAGCCGAATCCTCCATTCCCACCTATCCAGTCCAACAGGGCGAGTTCGTCATTGAACTCAAGCTCAAGGGCGGCGAGTTGGAATCAGTAGAAGCCGAAAACGTCGTCGCGCCCCGCGTGCGCGGCCAGCTCAAAATCGTCGAGTTGTTTCCCGAAGGCGAGCAAGCCACAGTGGGCGACTTATTGGTGCAATTTGAACAGACGGATTTTCAGAAGCGGGTCATGGACGACGAGCAGGAGGTCGAGTCCGCCAAGGCCGACCTAGAAAAAACGCTAGCCACCCACAAGGCCGACATCGCCAAGCTCGAAGCCGACATTGCCAACGAGGAGGCCAATTTGCGCTTGGCCGAGCTAAAGGTTGAGCGCATGGTCTTTGAGGCCACCGTGCAAAAGGAAGAAGCCGAAATTGAGGCCCACAAAGCCAAGCTGAGCCACCAGCAAGCCATGGAAAAGCTGGCCTCGCAAAAGATCGTCAACGCCGCTGAAGTCAAAAAGCGCCAACTCAACATCGAACGCCAAGAGCGCGATTTGAAAAAGGCGCGCGATGACTTGGCAAGCACCACTATCAAGGCCGAAAAGCCCGGTTTAGTCGTGTACGGCAAGGTGTGGAAGGGCGAGCGGCCGGAAAAGATCCGCGTCGGCGACGAGATCTGGGGTGGCGTCAACGTCATTTCCCTGCCCGACCTCTCCCACATGCAGGTCAAAACTTACGTCAACGAGGTCGAGGTCGATAAGCTCGACACCGGCCAAGTCGCCACCATCAAGCTCGACGCCCTGCCCGAACCCACATTCCACGGCAAAATCGAGAGCATCGCCTCGCTCGGCCGCGAAAAGGAAGGCGAAAAAAACGTCAAAGTATTTGACGTAATCATCCAAATCGAAGAAGAAGACATCCGCCTCAAACCCGGCATGACTGCCACGTCTCACGTCGTCGTCGAGACCATCCCTCCTAGGCCGGCGACCGCTCCAGACTCGGTGCAAAGCGAGGCCACCGAAGTCGCGACCGCCGCACCCATGCCCCTCTACATCCCCCTAGACGCGGTCTTTGAGAAGGATGGGCGCACCCTCGTCTATCGCTTGGTGGGTGGCCAGCCCGAGGAGCGGGAAGTGAAGCTGGGCCAGAAAAACGAGGACTTCGTCATCGTCGAAGAAGGGCTTGCGCCCGACGACCGCATCGCCCTGCGCGATCCGCTCCAAGCGACCGACGCCAGCGGCCTCATGGAATCAGCCGACGCCTTGCCCTCACCCTAGGCGCGCGTAATGAATCTACGCGAAACCGCCTCGTTGAGCCTAGTCGGCCTGCTCTCGCACAAGCTGCGGACCTTGCTGACCATGCTCGGCATCATCTTCGGCGTGGCCGCGGTCATAGCCATGCTCTCCATCGGCGAGGGTGCCAAGCAGGAATCCCTTGAACAAATCCGCCAGATGGGCATTAGCAATATCATCGTCCAGCACTGGAAAAAAGAAGCCGATGAGGAGACCGAAGCCGACCTCGACCAGAATCGCTCTCCGGGCCTGACATGGGACGATGCGCGGTCAATTGCCCGCATCTGCCTGTTGGCCGACTACGTCACTCCCCAGCGCGAGCTCAAAGTCAAAGCCCAAGCCCAAGACCACACCTTCCGCACTATGGTGGTGGGTACGACCCCCGACTATCTGACCGTGCTCGACGCCCGCATGGGCAGCGGGGTATTCTTTTCTCCCGAGGACCTGAACACCGCCAAGCGCGTCTGCGTGTTGGGTGCAGACGCCAAGCGGGCGCTGTTCTTTTTTGACAATCCCTTGGGCGGCCGGGTCAAAATCCGCAACCAGTGGTTTACGGTCATCGGCGTGCTCGAAGACAAGGGCGCGGCCGGCGGCAAAATCGGCGGCGTGCTCGAAGTGCGCAACACCGACGAGGACATCTACGTCCCGCTGACGGCCCTGCTCAACCGCTTCCACTGGGAGTCGGGCGAGCCCGAGCTGACCCAAATCACCGTCAAGATCCCCAACTCCAACCAATTGCCAGAAGCTGCGGCTATCGTCCGCACCATCCTCAACCGGCGGCATCGCGGCGTCGAGGACTTCAAGATCGCCATTCCCGAAGAGCTGTTGCGCCAAAGCCAGAAAACGCAGCAGATCTTCAACATCGTCATGGGCTGCATTGCCGGCATCTCCCTGTTAGTCGGCGGCATCGGCATCATGAATATCATGCTGGCCTCGGTGCTAGAGCGCACGCGCGAAATCGGCATCCGCCGCGCCCTGGGCGCGCGCCGGCGCGACATCCTCGCGCAGTTTTTGGTCGAATCGCTGTTGGTCAGCCTAATCGGCGGCCTGATTGGAGTGGTGCTGGGCTACGCCATCCCAGAAGTGATCACCCTGTACGCGGGCTGGCGCACCATCGTCCAGCCTTGGACCATTGTCCTCGCCTTTGGGGTCTCGGCTGCGGTCGGCATTGGTTTCGGCATCTACCCAGCCCGCCAAGCCGCCCTCCTCAACCCCATAGACGCCCTGCGCTACGAATAGGCATCCTTTAACGATTCTTCACGGCAGCTTCGTCGTCTTTTTGGCTTCCACCCGCCCGTCGATTTCGACCTGATAGACATACACCCCAGCCGCCACCGCCCTGCCCGACTCATCGCGGCCATCCCACACAAAACGTTGGCTGCCGGCACCCAACGGCCCCTGCCACACCTGCCGCACCCGACGACCCAACACGTCGTACACCGTCAGCGACACCCCTGCCGCGTCCGTCGCCAAATCAAGCGGAAGCACGACCGCCGGATTGAACGGATTAGGATAGCTGTCGCCGAGCCGATGTTGCGCTGGTCGCGTTGCCGTTGGCGTCATCACCGCGGTCGCTTGCTCGCCCAGCGAATTCTTGAGCACATGCACACCGCCTAACAGCGGATCTAACACCACCAAGTCGAGGTCGCCATCGCCATCCATATCTCCACAGAGTACATCTCTCGCTGTTCCCTCCAGCCGATGCCGTTCCCCTTCTTGGGTCGGGTTGACGCTCCCGCCCCATTCGATAAACACCCCAAAGCCCGAAACCCGATCCCCGCCGATAAACACCCAATCGTCCACCCCATCGGCATTCAGGTCGCGTACCAACACCGGCGAGCGACGCAACAGCCGACCATCATACAGCACCTCGGCTTCTAGGCGATCCCCGGCTCCCTTTCGCTGCAAGACCAACCCCTTGCTCCCTTCGGTTATATGGGATGTGAACTCGGTGAGGAAATCTACCTGCCCATCGCCATCAAAATCGCCCACCCCTAACAGCCTCAACTCTTCATCGAATTCAAATATCTCGCCGCTCTGAGCCTCCGCACCCAAGCGCCCCACAAACCATGTATAAATCCCCCTCAATTCCCCGCGAATCGGTGTCCAAAACACATCGAGTGTCTCATCGCCGATAAAGTCGGAGATATAAAGGGGGACATAATCTTTGGAAGCTGGCAGATGCTCGGAAGTCCATACGCCCTGTGCCACCTCCCAAACCGCTAACGTACTAAAGAACTCCGCCGTTCCCGCGATCATTTCCTCTAAAGAGCCTTCAAACGTAGCCCCACCTACAAACAATTCGACCCGACCGTCGCCATCCCAATCCCCTACACTATGGATCGATCGATCGATCTGCACGAGCACCTCGACTTGCAGTTCCTCATCGAGAGACCACACTTCGGTGCGGGGATCCCGGTTGCTTCTGGATAGGGCGATTTCGGCTTGGCCATCGCCGGTCAAATCAGCACCTAGTGCCGTTAAGGCTACTCTACTTACAATTTCCGTATCGGTCTCCCCTGTGGCATCGACTTCCTCAATAATAGTCCTACGTTCCAAGGTTCCTTGTCCGTCATTGAGGGCCATCAGCCAGCCACTTTTATACTCAGACCCCCGTTCCGTTTCTGTTCGCGTTTGCCACAGACCGAACAGGTCTAAGTCGCCATCCCCATCCAAGTCCGTCAACACACCGCCATCCCGCTCCCCTAGATACCCTCCTCCTAGTCCTCCATGGGCTGCTTCCCCTAGGCCCGGCGCAATCGGATAGAACACCGGTGGCATAAAAAGGCCGGGCCTCGCAAAGCCAAAGTAGTACTCTACCAGCGGCGGCGGCAGTTCCCCTTGTATCATTTCTTCCACCCCAGTCAACTCGATCCAGTCGATCTCAAACGCCTCGACAACCTCAAAATGATTAAAACTGAGTTGAATATTTTTTAACAGACCCTCCCATCCGTCTTGATCTGCCAACAACAGCGTCTCTTCCTGCCACTCGGTGGTATAGACGATTCGTTGTTGTAAGGAGAATTGCAAGGCAAACTTATCAAAAAAACCTGAAGCGTTTTCCCACTCCATCCCAAGAGAACCTTCTGTAGGGCGGCTATGGACCGTGCGAAACCGG
The DNA here is from genome assembly GCA_022820485.1 of Candidatus Latescibacterota bacterium. Lineage (GTDB taxonomy): Bacteria > Latescibacterota > UBA2968 > UBA8231 > UBA8231. Next base: position 19,658 of record JAJEFJ010000006.1, on the reverse strand, counting down.
ATGCGGACTTGATCGAACAGATCCGAATCGTACCCGATGGTCGAAGAGATCACTTCGACACCCGGATTAAGTTTCAAACTCTTGGTGCCGGAAGGATCAACTCTGATCCGCCACACGCCCTCTTCGACCTCTCCCGGAAACTGGTGAAACTCACGCGTACTATCCACTATACGAGCTTCTTTGGCGGTCCACCCTTGCGTCGTCCCATCGTCGAAATCCCACTTGATCGCCTCGGCGGGGACGCTCCACAACGCAATACCTGCAACAACGACGAATTTCAGCATGATATATAGCTAGCCCTTCTAACAGGTAAAATTCCACTAGACCGCGTACTACCCGAAAACTAAAGAAGAAAAAGGGTATCGGTTTAATCGCTACGATTAAACCGATACCCAAGACGAACTCTTAGCAAACACAGCAGTACCAATGCGTGCATGCGGACACGCAGTTCGAATCCGACGAACACGTCCTGCATTTGCAATCCCCGTCCGAGTTATTCGGGTCATCGGCGCAACCTGAGCTATACCCACCGAACTCTCCCCAAGAGTTGTTGCAAGCGGCAGCTTCTCGCGGACTGAGCAAAACCGCCACCCATGTGAGCGCACTGATGACCCAACCCAACCCCAAGCCCTGACGAACCGGAGCCAAACCGCTCGACGAAACGAAAAACTCACGCAAACTATCCATCGCTTTGTCTCCTAGTTGCCCACTACCGCCGCGACCCGCTGCCGCTACGGTACTGGAAGTGAAAATTGAGCAATGACCGATACGAGTTCGCATCACCTCACCTCCTTTCTTCCGCATCGGTCTCGCCTCTACGGATTATAAATGCAAGTTCCGTGCCAAAAAGCAGCCCACGCACAAAAAAATCCTTTAGGATGCACCTAAAGGATTGAAAAACATAAGACTTAAAATTATGGGACGGGGATTTATAGGATGCGCCGCCTCGCCATCGGTGCAAGGAGGTCCACAGTTTTTTTGTGGATTTCCACAGTTTTTTCGTGGACCGCCACAGTTTTTTCGTGGACCGCTACGACTTTCGTTGGCCGGTGGCCGCCGGTAAGTTCTCGTATCCTGCGCTACTTCTTTGGGCGGCGCAACCCGTATTTCTGTATGCGATACCGCAGCCTCTCCGGGTGCATACCCAACAACGCCGCCGCACCATGCACACCAGAGACCCGCCAGTGGGTCGCTGGCAGGGCCGTAGAATCTGTTGCTTTTCGTCCACCGCTTCGGCACCCCGCCAAGCGCCCTCCTCAACCCCATAGACGCCCTGCGCTACGAATAGTAGGGGGCGGTTTGAAACCGCCCCCTACTTTGACGGCAATCGCCGTATGGCCTTACTTACTTACCCCACCCGCAAGCGAGGAGGTCGCATGATCCGCTTTAAGAGAGAAGAGATCGAACAGATGCTCGAAGAGCGCAAATCCGAAATCAACCTGACCACCTATCAGCACATCAAAAAGGCCATCGACCAAGGCACCGAGGACATGGACCCGTACACCCTGTCCAATATCTGCCGAGACCTCAAGTGCCTGCCCACCGACATCGTCGAATATGTCTGAGGGCCAGCACCACCGCTCCGGCGCGTTCCAATGCAGGCCCTAGGCCGCCATCTGCTCGTCGATCTCTATGGCTGCAACCGCGAGCGGCTCGACGACCCAGATTATATCGCAGCTGAGCTGCAGGCCGCAGCCCAAGCGGCCGGCACCCGAGTCTTGGGCACTGCATACCATCGCTTCACTCCGGGAGGGGTCACCGGCGTGCTCATCGTCCAAGAGAGCCACTTGGCCGTTCACACTTGGCCCGAGCGCGGTTATGCCGCCCTTGATCTGTTCACCTGCGGTCGCCAGACCGACCCGTGGGCAGCCTATCAACGGCTCAAACGCGCCTTCGGCGCGACGCAAGATAATGTAGTGGAAGTCAGCCGGGGATTGGGCGCGGGCGAGTGAGGCTCCTCGCCGGCAAAAGTGCGGGCTATTCCTCGCCCTCTAACATGCTGCGCAAGTAACGCCTAAACGCCTCGGCGCGGTTTTCGATCACGGCCTGTAGCTGGAGGATTTCCTGCTGGCGCGCCTTCAGCTTGTGAATTTTCAGCGCGACTTCGGCAATCGACGACTCGAGATCAAATTCGGCTAAGGACTCGTCTTGCCTGAGAAGCCGCACTTGCTCCTGTGGCTGTTCTCCGCTCACCAAAATCCGCTCCTCGGACCGCCGCGCTTTAGCCCGCTTTTGCTCCACCCGGGCACACAGCCGATGCTCGGCCTCCAAACGACTCAGCAGGTCGGCGTTGGCACTCCATTCGGCCTTGAGGCGGTCGGCGATGTCCTCTAATAGCTCTTGCTTTTGCTGAATTTCGTCCGGCCCGTCATCCACCTCAATTTGCATCTGTCCGCTGTAGTGCAGGTTCGCACTGCGGACCCCGACCCCGAGTAGTTCCCGCGACTCCTGATAGAGCGTCAGTTGGGCCGACAGGCCCCGGTCTGGTTGCTCGGCCAACTTCTGGATGAGGACGCCGATTTCCCAATCGTAGGCCAGACACAAGCGCTCGGCCACGCTGTCCTGCCGCGCCTCTAAGGCGACCAACTTCCAGTCGAGCTCAACCATTTGCTGCACCAACCGGAGCGAGGAGCGCCACGCTTCTTGCAGCACGGCAGAATTCGCTGCACTCAACCTCAGGCTATCAATGCGGACCGACAGCGCCTCGGCTGAGGCCGCAACCTGCAAGCGCTGGCCGGCGAGAGAATCGAGCTCGCTCTCCAAGGCGCGATACTGGGCCTTTAGGTCGCCCAACCTACCTGTATCGCTAGGCGCAGCTCCGGGCAGCGCCAACCCCAAAACCAACAACAGAATGGATGGATTTCTCATTGCTAATCTAGATCGTATTTGTCGAGCTTGTAGTACAAAGCACTCGTCTTGATGCCCAAAAGCGAAGCCGCCTTCGTCTTAACGTGTTGCGCTTCCTCCATCGCCCGAGCGATTAAGTCGCGCTCCACCTCGCCGAGGCGCTCGTTAAGTAGCAAGCTCCCGTCATCCGTGTCCTCCCCCCACTCCTCAGCCGCCTCTTCCTCCGCAGTCCCCTCGTCAAAAGTCAGCGGCAGATCGTGATAGCCGATTTCCTCGCCATCCACCAACACCATCGTGCGCTCGATGACGTTTTCCAGTTCGCGCACATTGCCGGGCCACGGGTAGCTTTCCAAGCCGGCTAGGGCTTCTTCCGTTAGACGCTTGGGCGGGATGTTCATTTCCCCACATTTTTTTTGCCTAAAGTGTTTCACCAATAATTCAATGTCCTCGCGCCGCTCCCGCAGCGGCGGCAAAGTGAGGGGGATGACCTCCAGCCGATAGAACAGATCTCCGCGGAAGGTGCCCTCTTTGACCATGCGCTTGAGCGGCCGGTTGGTAGCCCCCACCACCCGCACATCTACCTCGAGCGGCTGCTCGCCGCCCACGCGGTCGAACTGCTTTTCCTGCAACACCCGCAACAGCCGCACTTGAGTCTCCAAAGGCATATCGCCGATCTCGTCTAAAAAAATCGTCCCCCCTTCGGCCAGTTCAAACTTGCCCTTCTTGCTCCGCACCGCGCTGGTAAAAGCCCCGCGCTCGTGCCCAAACAACTCGCTTTCAACCAACCCCGTCGGCAAGGCACCACAGTTGACCTTGACGAACGGGCCTTTGCTGCGGCTGCTCTGGTAGTGGATGGCGCGGGCAACCAACTCCTTGCCGGTGCCGCTTTCCCCATAGATGAGCACCGACGACGATGACGAGGCCACCTTATGCACTCGCTCGCGCACGTCCTTGATCTGCGGCGATTGGCCGACGATCTCGCCGAAGTTGTAGCGGCTGTCGATTTCTTCGCGTAGGTAGCGGTTTTGCTCGAATAAGTGCTCCCAGTCGCGCAGCTTGGCCTCAGCTTCTTGGCGGAGGGTTTGGGCTTCGCGTAGCTTGGCCTCAGCTTCCTGCAGCTTGGTTCGATAATCGAGCCGCTTATTGACCTTCAGCCACAGTTCGTCGGGCAGAAAGGGTTTGACGATAAAGTCGATCGCCCCCCGCTCCATCGCCTCTACGGCCAGCTCCCGGGTATCGTAGGCCGTCATCATCATCACGTCGGTGTCTGGTGCTTGGCGCTGGACTGCCTCCATCACCGCCAACCCGTCCATCTCCTCCATGCGGTAATCCGTAATGACCAAGTCAAACGGCTCGTCCTTCATCCGCGCCAAACCTTCGCGACCACTGCCTGTGGCAACGGCTTGGTGCCCCATCTTGTTCAAGCTCAGCACCAGTCCGTCGCCGAGGCTTTTGTTGTCATCGATAATCAGAATCCTGCCCATAGTACCCCATCTTTGGACTGCGGTAGGCGCAGGCGGCACACCGTGCCTGCGCCTTGCCGACTGTCTATTTCGATCCGACCGCGATTTTCCTCAATCGCCCGCGCCACCAGTGCCATCCCCAAACCCGATCCCTTCTCTTTGGTCGTAAAGAAAGGCTCAAAAAGGCGCGCCTGCACCTCCTCCGACATACCCGAGCCATCGTCGGCCACCTCGACGACGACCTCCTCGCCTGCGACTGTAGCTCGCACCGTCAAGTGCCCGCCATCGCGCATGGCTTGCACGGCGTTTTTCATCAGGTTGACCAGCGCCCGTTCCACCTGTTCGGCGTCAATGTAGCACACCAAATCCGGCGCGACGCGCTCTTCGTAGCTAATGCCGGCAGCCTGCATTTCCGGGGCCAGCAAAAAGGCCGCGTTGGCCACGAGCGGAGCCAGCTCGGTCGGCTGTGGCTGTGCCGGTGCCGGGCGGGCGAATTCGAGAAATTCGGATATTACGCCATTGAGCCGACGCACTTCCTCGATGACCTTCTCAATGTGTTGCTTGCGCTCGTCGCTGGCGGGCAAGTCGCTGGCGATCAGGCCGGCATACAGATCAATGCTACTCAGCGGGTTGCGAATCTCGTGGGCAACGCCGCCGAGCATGAGGCGCAGTTGCGCGTCGCGGGCGACCAGCTTGCGCCGCATCTCCTCCATAGTCTCGCCCAAATAGCCAATTTCGTCGTCGGACGCAGTGGCCACCTCTTGGTTCATGTTGCCCCGGCCGATTTCGCGCGCGGCCTCGACCAACTTTTGGATGGGCCGCGTCAGCGTCCGCGCCAACCCCCACGCCACCCCGACAGTCAGCAACGCACCCAACCCGGCAAAAATCAGCACTGACCGCCCAAAGACGCGGATGGAGTCCACAAACCCAGCTCCGATTTCAACCCCAACGGCCGCGACGACCGCGCCATCGCGAAAGATCGGGGCGTAGCCCGTCATGTATGGAACATCGTCGTCGTAAAAAAGCACCGAATGCGCGGTCTGGCCCTTCCAAACCCGCTCTAGTTCCTGGCGGTGAAAGAGCAGTTTGGGGTACTCGCGGCCAATGGGCATCAGCCCATCGGTGTCGAGCAACGAGCGGTGCTCGCGGTCGAAAACGAAGATGTGCCGGGCACCAACCTCTTGTTCGGCGCGCTGCAATTTAAGCACTAGATTCCGATAGAGCGTGGTGTGCTCGCGGCCCTCGTGCAAATAGGGCAATACGCTGCCAGACAGCTTCGTACTCACCAGCGCGGCAACCGATACGAGATGGTCGCGCATCTGCCGCTCCAAGCTGCGGTCCGTTAGCTCGAAGAGCACCCAACCCGATAACCCCACAACGACCATGACCAGCAGCACAAAGCTCAACATTAGCTTGTGGCCGATCCGCGTCCGCGGACGCTCGCCGGGGGCCTTGCCCTTGGTCATTTGGACAGACTCGACAAATTGGCGCATCCTATTAATAATGTACCGTCTTAAAAAAGACGAACAAGCCGAGTAGTGGTTCTCGCTGATCACGCCTAAAGTAAAAAAGGCAGGAGCTAGAGCTCAATCTCTTCTAAAAAAGGCACACCCCATGAAATACCTCCTATTGGCCGCTTGTATTTTTTTGCTAGCCTGCGGCGACTCGGATGACGACCAAGGCGAAGTGATCGTTCATTTTAATCACACCGTCGCCGGTGCCGATCTCAAGCACGAGGAGATTCTCTACACCAACGCCGCGGGCAACCAATACGGCGTTACCCGCCTAGAGTACATCGTCTCCGATATAGCCTTAGAGACGGCCGGGGGCAAGCGCGTCGAACTGGCCGAATTCCACTATCGCAATGCCTTTGTCAATGCGACCCGCAGCGTTTCAGCCAAGGTGCCCGGTGGCCAATACATGGTTCTGCACTTTACCTTTGGCATCGACGGCGCTAAAAACGAGACCGGCGCACTGCCGAGCGTCGATCACTTCAACAACATGGCGTGGCCTGCTCCCATGGGCGGCGGCTACCACTACATGCGCATGGAGGGCCTCTTCCACACCGACGACGGCGCAGGAGCCTTTCTCACGCACACCGGACCGGCGGGCGGGGAAGACTTTTCGTTTGCCGTCTCCCTGCCGCTTTTCCTAACAGTCAGCGGCGACGAGTGGGCAATCGCCGTGATAATGGATCTCAACAAGTGGTACGACGCGCCATCCCTGTACGACTTCAATGATCGCGGCGGGATTATGGGCAACGCCGACGCACAATTGACCTTGCAAGGCAACGGCGCTACCGTCTTTTCCCAAGTACACATCGGGAACCCCGACCACGAGGAAGAAGACAGCAGGGGCTAGGTTCCCTCACCGCGCCCTATGGGTCGGGGCCGTAGGGGCGGTTCGCGAACCGCCCCTACTTGGGGCACTAATCCTGCTAGGGCTTGTCGCCTGCGGCAAAGACGCGGGCGTTCCCCCTACCTCTCCGCCGAACCCAACCCCCTACGAACTGTCCGTGCCGGCGGGATTCCCCGCGCCGGAAATTCCCCCAGACAATCCTTTGACCGTCGAGGGCATCGCCCTTGGGGAGCGGCTCTTTGCCGACCCTATCCTCTCGGTCGATAGCACCATAGCCTGCGCCTCGTGCCACCTGCCCGCTCATGGCTTCTCCGACCCACGGCCTTTTAGCCAAGGCGTCGGCGGCGTCACCAACCGCAATTCCATGCCGCTTTTCAACGTGCTCTGGAGCCCGTCCTTTTTCTGGGACGGACGCGCCGCCAGCCTCGAAGATCAAGCCCTTGAACCCGTGCAGGAGCCCGTGGAAATGGGCGAAAATTGGGACCGCGTGGTAGCCAAACTCGAGCGCCACCCCGAATATCCCGCGCTTTTCGCCCGCGCCTTTGGCGACGCGCCCATCGACCGGCAACGCGTCGTCCAAGCCATCGCCCAATTCGAGCGCACCCTCGTTTCGGCGGACAGCAAATACGACCGCTGGCTAGCTGGCCAAGCGGAGTTTACCCCAGCAGAAGAACGGGGCTTCATCCTCTTTCACACCGAAGAGGGCGACTGCTTTCACTGTCACGTTGCGCCGCTTTTCACCGACAACGAGTTCCACAACAACGGGCTGGACCTCGATCCCCCGGATGAGGGGCTGGCCGCGCTCATTGGGAAACGCCTCGATCGCGGCAAATTCAAGACGCCAACCCTGCGCAACATAGAATACACGGCGCCGTACATGCACGATGGCCGCTTCCAGACCTTAGCGGAGGTCGTCGAGCACTACGACTCCGGCTTTCACCGCACGGTCCTCACCGACCCGTTGTTGCTCGTCCGGCCCAACCTCGATCTCGACCCAGCCGACAAACGCGCCATAGTGGCCTTTTTGAAAACCCTTTCCGACCCTCAATTACAGGCCCCTTGACGCGCTTATGTCTTTGTTTCTTCTATTATTTACTTTTTTCTTGATTAAGCTCCAGAATTTCGTATAATACAAGCACTTATGAACAAAATCAGCGCCGATTTAACCCCTCATCTAGCGAGGTTTTAGTGGCCACCATAACCAAGAAAGATCTAGCGCGGTCAGTAGCCGACACGCTCGGCTGCAAAAACAACCTGACTTTGCAAATGGTCGATAGCCTCTTTGAGGCCATGCGCGAAACGCTTATCGAGGGAAACCGCATTGAAATCAGAGGCTTTGGCGTCCTCGAAGTCAAAGACACCAAGCCCAAGCCCGCCGCCCGCAACCCGCGCACCGGCGAGGTAGTGTACGTGCCTGCCCGCCGCAAGACGCACTTCAAGCCAGGCAAACAGCTCAAAGAAGCCCTACACGACCCCGGCTCCGCCGCCGACTAAGCCGCGCCAGGCCCTGGCGGCTCTTGGTCTCCCTAATATCGTTGGAAATTCGTCCCGAAAAATTAAAAGCCGGCTCCTTGCGAGTCGGCTTTTATTGTATGTGCGTTGGCCTAGTGCTGCTGATGGCTTCGGGCGTCCGCGCCGAGCAACGCCTGCACATCGGCGCGGATCCGCGCATCGAACTACTTATCGCAGTCCAACTTCTCAGCCAGTATCGCTATCTGACGCCCTATCGGGTGGAGTACGCGGACGACCTCGTCGCCCACTTTTCGCGCTATCCTCCCCAGCAGGCCGTGGCCTTTTTTCGCAGCCTGAGCTTGGACACAGGATGGTCCGACGCCTACCCAACCGCCATGCTCTACCTCTCCGACCCACCCGTACTAGAACCAACCCAACCCATTCCCCCCCATATCTATCGCGCCTTTCGCGGCGAGGAAAACTTTACGCGCTTCGTCCACGCCCTGCGCAACTTTGCGCGCCAGACCCAATTCAACCACTTCTTCACCCGCAGCCAAAAGCTCTATAAACTCCTCGAGGCGCGTCTCCGCGAAGACCTAGCTGGTGCCGATCCCACCGGCGAAGTCGAGGCCTATTTCGGCACCCGCCAAATCAGCTACCACCTAATCCTTAGCCCGCTTTTGCACCACGGGGGATTTGGCCCGCACATCGGCCGCCACGGGGGGCCGTACGATGTCTATACGCTGCTCGGCCCCACAGACGCTACGCGCGGCCTGCCCGAATACGGCCCCCGCGATCAACTTTTGCAGATTATATGGCACGAGTTCAGCCACGCCTTCGTCAACCCCCTCAGCGAGAAGTACTATCCAGTGCTGAGGCCCCATGCCGACCTATTCGCCCCGCTGACCGAACAGATGGCCACCATCGGCTACACGCACTGGTTCGACTGTGCCAATGAACACCTCATCCGCGCCATCACCGCGCGCTTAGCCCACCATCACCTCGGCGCGGAAGCAGGTCGCCGGGCACTGCGCGAAGAATCCGGGCGCGGCTTCCGCTATATCCACGCCGTCGCTCGCCGCCTCGAAGCATACGAATCCCAGCGCGATCGCTACCCGACCTTTGCCGCCTTCTTCCCTCGCTTAATCGCCGTCTTTGCCGAGCTTACTCCCCAGACTTTATCGAACTAGCCGCCGGAAAAGATCCTCCTGAGGCGGTACTTCGAGCAGTTCGTCCAAGGTCCCGCGCTCTAGCCCTTCGGCAATAACGGCAAAACTCTCCCGCACCACGGCCGCGGTCTGTTCGACCTCGGCCTCGCCGTGGGCGCAATTGAACATGAACCCAGTCGCCAAGATCACACCGCGGCGGGCATTTTCTTGGATAAACAGCGTGTTGACCTTGGCGGTCGTCGCGGCATCCTCCGCGCCCAAGCGGATGCGGGGATGTGCGGCCACCCCTTCGCAGCTAGCGTCGAGTCCAACGGCCGCGGCTGCCGCGTCAATCTGCTCCTTGAAGAAGGTGCCAATGCGCTGGAAGTGGTCCACGGCGTCGCGGCGCTCCAACTCGCGCAAGGTCGCCAGTGAGGCTGTCACGCCGATGTTGTCGTCCCAATAGGCACTAGAGATAAACATCTGCGCAGCCGGTGCCATAAACTCCCGCTTTCCGACCACCGCGCCCATTGGATAGCCGTTGGAGATAGCCTTGGCAAAAACGGAGACATCTGGCGTCACGCCCGTGTATTCCTGGGCACTGCCCAAGGCGACGCGGAACCCCGACGACACCTCGTCGAAGATGAGCACCACGCCGTAGTGCGACGCCAATTCCCGCACCTTTTCCAAGTAGCCCGGCGGCGGCTCGTCAGAGCGCATCGGCTCCATGATGATACAGGCCAACTCGCCAGCGTGCGCTTCAAGCAGGGCAGTGAGTTCATCGACATCGCCATAGGTAAAAGGCAGGGCCGTGCCCTCCAGACAGCGGGGCACGCCAATCGGCTCAATGCCATTAAACAGATGAGTGGCCAGCCGCTCGGCTCCGATGTTGGCGGCCTGGTACCAGTCGTGCCAGCCGTGGTACCCGCAAAACAGCACCTTGTCGCGACCTGTGACCCCGCGCGCGATCCGCACCGCAATGGTGCAGGCCTCGCCCCCGCCCTTGCAGTAACGCACCATTTCCGCGGAAGGTACGATCCGCACCAACTCCTCGGCCAGCTCCACGGCCGACTCTTGGACGATGCTGAAGATCGTCCCCCGGTCGATTTGGGTGCGCACCGCGGCATCGACCACCTCGTCGGCATAGCCCAAGATCACCGGCCCTACGGCACTAGTCCAATCGATGTATTCGTTGCCATCCACATCCCAGATGCGGCAGCCTTTGGCGCGCTCGGCGTAGATCGGACTGACGCCGAGCGCGGCCCGAGTCGGCCGCCGACTAATGAGTTGGGTGGTGCCGGGGATGAGCGCTTTGGCGCGCTCGTAGATTTGCAATGAGCGTCGCACTGAGTGTTCTCGCATGACACAGGCTCCTTCTACCGCCCGCTGCGGAGCGGATTCTAGTTGCGCGTTGGGCTATCTCACCGCTGCGAGGTGGCACTTATCGCCGGTAGCGGTGTTAGATAATTTGACAGCCCGTTTAAGTCCCTCTTTTTTGCCCATTCAACCTCATACCTCTGAATGGAGTTTCATCATGCAACGCGCCTTGCCTCTCTTCGTCCTCTTACTAGCGCTGCCGCTGACCACCCACGCCTTTGATGGAAGACGCGAGGGATTTCTGTTCGGTTTGGGCCTTGGGCCGAGCTACCAGTCCATCGAGCAAGAGTGGCTCATCGACGGTAAACCTTCCCGGCACAAGAACAGCGACTCGGCATTCGGGATGGCCCTCCAGTTCGGCTACGGCCTCACTGACCACCTCGTCTTAGGCTGGGTCTTGGACTTAGGCAGCGACACCAACGACGACGAGACCAAGCTCCTCGGCAAAGCGGTCGCCAAGGGCAACACCCACTTTGAGATTGACGGCTTTAGCGCGACCTATTTCTTCAGAAAACGCGCCCCATCGCCTTTCATCGAAGCCGTCATCGGCACCGCGCGCTGGGACGACGGGGGCGACAACGTCCTCGACGGCCTCGGACTGGCCGGTAGTATAGGCTACGAGGTGCGCAAGAACTGGATGGTCAAAGGCACCGTCGGCTGGGGTGCGCCAAGCGCCGAGGCTGCGATTGGCGATCAGGCGATCAAAGCCGAGGTCACGGGCTTGGTTATCGCCTTCAACGCCAGCTATCTCTGGTACTGAACAGGCTCACTCCTGCTCTTTCATCTGGTCGTAGAACTGGACAATTTTGCCCCGGTCCTCAGAGGCGTTAAAAGCCATGCCAGCTCGTGGATGCTCGTTGAGCAAGCCGGTGATCATGTAGGGATAGTCATAGCCCCACAGCAACTGAGAGCGCAGCGGCTCAACGTGCTCCTCAATGCACTTGAGCACGGGGCGCAAGCGGAATTTCGGGTTGTGCAAAAAGCCCAGCAAAAGCTCCATCTGGCAGTTGCCTGCGCCGCGGCCCAAGCCGGCAAAACTCGCGTCCGCGCAATTGGCCCCCAAAACCACGGCTTCGATGGTATTGGCAAAGGCCAGTTGCCGATTGTTGTGGGCGTGGATTCCGACCTCGATCGAGGTCCCCTCGCAGTATTTGAAAAACATGTTGCACAGCGCGCGGACCTGCTCGCTGTAGAGCGAGCCAAAGCTATCGACCACGTACACAGCCCCCACGTCTGAACGCACCAGCATCTCCAGCGCACTCTTGACTTCGGACTCCGGCACGGTGGAAACGGCCATTAAGTTTAAGGTTGTCTCATAGCCCTTGTCGGAGGCGTCCTTGACCATGTCCAACGCCAGCGGCATCTGGTGGATATAGGTGGCCACGCGGATCATATCCAACACGCTCTCAGACGCCGGCAGGATGTCCGTCTTGTAATCGCTCTTTTCGGCGTCGGCCATGGCCGCCAACTTCAGCGAGGTGTTGTTGTCGCCGACGATGCGGCGGACGTCCTCCTCGCGGCAGTGCTTCCACGCTCCAAACTCGCCGGGCGGGAACTGCTCTCGCGAGTTGATGTAGCCGATCTCCATGTAGTCGATTCCGGCCTCGACGCAGGCCTCATACACGCTTCTGACTACGTCGTCAGTGAACTGGTGGTCGTTCATCAGGCCGCCATCGCGGATTGTGACATCGACGACCTTGATTTCCTCCCGGTACCCGAGCCAATTGTCGGCCCAGGTTGCGCGGTCTTCCTCGCTCATTTTTCACTCCTGTTTAGATGTAACTCAAGTATTGTCGAAAGGATATATACTGCGGCACAACCGGCAAAAGGTCAAACCCCAGCGATTGGTGTGCGGCGGCAACGTATCCGCAGATGAACGCAGATGAACGCAGAGGTGGGATGCGCCGGGCACTTAGGCCGTCGCCACCGTCAGGGTGTGCAGCTTGTCCGCGTCGATTTCCACACCCAAACCCGGCCCTTCAAACGGATACAAGTAGCTGCCCTCGGCCCGCACCCTCTCCACAGCCGGAGACTCCGTGTACAGCACCGGCCCCATTGGGTCGCAGGGCAAGTTGGTGTTGGGCATGGCGATGCCGACGCTGACCTGCGCCGAAACCCCCAGCGTCGATTCTTGGTCGGTGCCGATCAAGCAGCGGAACCCAGCCGCCTCCGCTAGGGCGAAAAGCCGGCGGATATGGGTCGGGCCGCCGCAGACGCAGGCGACGTTAAAGGCCGTGCAGGCCCTTTTTTCAATGGCTTCCATTCCCAGCTCTAGGCTGTTGATGTGCCAGCTTACTGGCAGGTCAACGCGCCGCACAAATTCGGCCGAGACCCGCAGACTGCGCGAGGGCTGCTCAAAGTGATAGGGCGCGTGGTGGCGGAGGACATCGGCGTAGCGGATGGCCGTCTCCCACTCGGTGAAGCGCCCAGAAAAGTCGATGGACTTGAGCTTGAGCCGGTCGTCGAAGCGGCGTTTGGCCTCGTCTAAGAAGCGGTCGTCGAGCGCGCTATCGCCCGACACGTAGTAGCGGAACAGGTGATGGCCCAAGTCGAGCAGCCGCCGGAGATAGCTCAGCGTGCGCTCGAAGTCCTCTTTTACCTGCCAGCCAAAGATCGGATAGCAGCAATAGAGCTTCTCCCGCATCTTGCCGCCCAAAAGCTGATAGGCCGGCACCCCTTGGGCCTTGCCGTGGAGATCGTAAAGCGCCAAGTCAATCGCCGAGGCGAGGTGGAGGTTGGTTACTGAGCTGTTAAAGGCGTGGCCGCGCAACAGCTCGTTGATCTCGGTAATGGCCCCAGCGTCCCGCCCCACCAGCAACTCGTTGTACTGCCGGGCAATAGCCGCCAAATCCTCGGCGCGGCTGTCGGACGCCTCGCCCCAGCCGACCGGGCCGTCATCGACAAAGACCTTGACCAGCACATGCCCGGAGATGTGGCCGTAGTAGCGCGGGGTCTCTATCTGAATGGTTTCTACTTTGGTGATTTTCACGCCTAGCTCCTTTGCAAGCGGCCCAATGCCGCGAGTAGTTGATCGATTGCCGCCTCAAGTTAAGAAAAAGGCGATGCTGACGCGCAAGCCTGCACGAGCGAGCAGGAACGCTGCATCAGTGGCGGTGGAGTCATCGGCAGACGGTAATTTAGGCAAGAGCACGTGTGAGCAGAAGCACTATCAGTACACCATCTCCCGGTAGCTCTGCGCGATCTTCTCGAGCGCCACGACGTACGCCGCAGTGCGCAGGTCGTGCACCTTGTCATGGCTCAAAAACACCTCGCGCAGCTCGTTGTACGCCTGCCGCATAGTGTCGTCCAAGCCAGATCGCACCAGGTCCAACTCATCGGCTCCGCGCACCAAGTCGTGCCGCTGGGTTTCGGGCAGGGGCTTGCCAACCGCGGTCTCTATGGCCTCGACGATGCGCTGCCCGCGCAGCTCGTCGATGCGCCGGTCCATGCGGCCGAAGCGGATGTGGGACAAATTCTTGATCCATTCGAAATAGGAGACTATCACACCCCCTGCATTCAGGTAAGCGTCTGGAATCACCACCTTGCCGCGATCGCGCAGGATTTCGTCTGCCTCGAAAGTAATCGGACCGTTGGCGGCCTCGGCGATCAGCCGTGCCTCGATGCGCTCGGCGTTTTCCGCGGTGATCACCGATTCAGTAGCCGCGGGAATCAGGATGTCGCAGTCTGCTTCCAGCAAAAGGCGACCGTCCTCCACGAACTCGGAATCCCCAAAGCCCTCGCCGCCGCCATTTTCGCGGCGATAAGTGGCGAACTCCTCAATGTCTAGCCCGTCCTCACACACTATGGCCCCCTCGCGCTCAATAACAGCGACCACTCTGACGCCATCCTCTTCGGACAGGAACTTCGCAACGTGGTACCCTACGTTGCCCAGGCCCTGGATGATTACGCGCTTGCCCTCTAGGTCTCCATCCATCCCGGCCCTCTGTACGTCTTCGGGGTGGCGAAAGAATTCCCTGAGGGCGTACTGCACCCCGCGCCCCGTCGCCTCGTTGCGACCGCGGATTCCGCTCATGTGCACGGGTTTGCCGGTGACACAGGCGACGGCGTTGATGTCATTGGGATACAGGGCGCGGTAGGCATCTGCAATCCACCCCATCTCGCGCGCGCCTGTGCCCATGTCGGGAGCCGGCACGTTGAGGCTGGGGCTGATGTAGCCTTTCTTGGCCAGCTCCATCGTGAAATTGCGAGTGATCAACTCGAGCTCGGCCGCGTCGTAATCGCGCGGATCGATCTGCAGGGCACCCTTAGAACCCCCGTACGGAACATCGACGATGGCGCACTTGTAGGTCATCAGGGCGGCTAGGGCCTCCACCTCGTCCTGATCGGCGATCGGCGCATAGCGAATGCCGCCTTTTACCGGCAGGAAATGCTCGCTGTGGACGGCGCGCCAGCCGGTGAAGACCCGAAACTCGCCCCGTATGTAAACGGGAAAGCTGACCTGGAACACGGAGTTACAAGTCCTGATCTGGTCGGCGAGTCCCGGCTCGAGTTCTATCGCGGTGGCGGCCGCCTCGAACATCCGGTCGACGCTGCCTTTAAACGATTTAATCTGCTCTTTCAAACTATCCTACTAATCAGGTCAATGCGGTGGCGAGTGACGGATACCAACCCTTGCATAAAGGCTTGCTTTAGCAGTATGTATATGTGTAGTTGCTCGATAGAGGGTTTGTTGCAATCATGTGCTGATTACAGATAGATCGAATTGGGACCGCACCATAACTTACATTACTGTCCTGTACTTAGCCAATTTCGTCAATTCTTCCATCGCACAAAGGTTCAACAAATTGTTCTACGGCTTTTCTGACTACAGAACCATTGTATCACTATAACAAACTGAGAATCCAACATGCCCATCCGCGCTATTCGAGAATTTATTCGTTATGAGGCGGCTGCAGGGGTCTTACTGTTCGCTACTGCAACCGTCGCCATCATACTGGCCAACACGGCTCTTGCGCCTATCTACGGACACCTATTGGATGTCCCGCTTGCCATCAGCGTTGGTGCCCATGGTCTTGCCAAGCCCCTGCTGTTGTGGATTAATGATGGCTTGATGGCGGTGTTTTTCTTACTTGTCGGCCTTGAGATCAAACGCGAATTCATTGAAGGACAGCTCTCCACGGCGAGACAGGCACTACTACCATTCGTCGGTGCTGTCGGCGGCATGGCCTTGCCAGCGGGGATCTATATCTATTTCAATTTCGGTCACGATCCACTGGCCCTGAACGGCTGGGCTATTCCAGCGGCTACGGACATCGCCTTCGCCCTTGGCATCCTAGCTTTGGTCGGCAGTCGGGCACCGCTTTCCCTTAAGGTTCTCCTCACAGCCATCGCCATCCTCGACGACCTCGCTGCGATCATCATCATTGCGGTCTTCTACACCGACCAGCTTTCGTTAGAGGCGGTTGAAGGCGCCCTCCTTTGCATGGTAGGGTTGATCGTCCTGAGCCGACTCGGTGTCGAGCGAATTGCTGCTTACGTTCTGTTCGGCGTTGCGCTCTGGGTGTTTGTGTTGAAAATCGGTGTGCACGCGACTTTGGCAGGCGTTCTGGTTGCCCTCGCGATCCCCATGCGGAGTCGAGCGGACAGGGAACGCTCACCGCTGAAGGAGTTAGAGCACGACCTCCATCCCTGGGTTGCCTACGGCATCATTCCGTTGTTCGCATTTGCCAATGCTGGCGTCTCGTTCGCTGGCGTTACACCCTCCTCTCTCCTTGAACCAGTACCGCTGGGCATCGCGGCCGGTCTGTTCCTCGGAAAGCAACTGGGGGTCTTCCTGCCAATTCTAGTAGCCATTCGTCTGGGCCTCGCCGAGAAGCCGGAGGGAGCAACTTGGCTGCAGATCTATGGAGTCGCGGCCCTTTGCGGGGTCGGTTTCACGATGAGTCTGTTCATCGGCAGCCTCGCCTTTGAGAATCCCGCCGACGACCAGAGCTTCGCAGCTCCGATACGGCTCGGCGTACTTTCGGGCTCAATTTTATCCGGCCTGCTCGGCTACTTCCTCGTCCGGTTCGGTGCAGCCATCAGCTCGCGCTCAGTGCGTTTCGATCATTAATCCGAGAAGATCTGACGCCGATGCGCCGTTTCAAGACAGAAGGCTGGGTTTCGCCCATTGCCGCAGCGAGCTAGTGAAGGCACATGGCTATCCCCAAGTTCTTCCGACCCGTTCCCGAACTCAACGACGAAGATCGCCAGCGCGGGTTGGGCAACATGACCCGGCAGGCCATCTCAGCGGCGGGTGCCGACGGACTGGCATCCGGCGGGTTTCTCGCCTCGTTTGCCCTGATTTTAGGAGCGTCCAACTTCCACATCGGCATCATGACGGCCATCCCGTTCGTCATGCAGCCCCTGCAGCTAGTAGCGGTGCTCGCCATCGAGCGACTGCGGCTGCGCAAGGCCGTCGCGGTCACCGCCTATTTTATGGCGTACGCGACCTGGGTCCCGATCGCGCTCCTTCCCTTCTTAATTGAGGTGCCCAACCCGAGTGCCGTAACCCTCATGCTCGCGTTCATCGCACTGCGAGGCATAAGCAACGCCTTCGTGAGCGCGAGTTGGAACGGCTGGCTGCGCGACCTCGTGCCGCAGGACCTGATGGGCAAGTTCTTCGCCCAGCGTCTGCGGGTGGCGACGATTGCCTCGGCCGTGGCAGGGCTTATTGCGGCTCTCTATATCGACTGGTGGAAGACATCCGGCCCGAGTGATGAGATCTTCGCCTATTCGTACGCGATGCTGTTCGGCAGCGTCGTGCTGGGATTCGGTGCCGTCGGGTTCATGGCGCGTATGCCGGAGCCACAGATGGCCGCCCCTGAAGGCGAACGTCCCTCGGTGTTCAGCAGCCTCGGGGCACCGTTCCTCGACCGGAACTTCCGGCAGCTAATCAAGTTCCTATTCCTGTGGAACTTCGTCGCCCAGCTAGCGGTCCCCTTCTTCACCGTTTACATGCTGACCAAGCTCGGCATGAGTCTGACGTGGGTTGTAGGGCTCGGCGTTCTGAGCCAGCTCGCCAACGTCCTCTTCCTGCGGGTCTGGGGGCCGTTCGTCGATCAGTTCGGCAGCAAGGTGGTGCTGTCACTTTCCTCTTCCCTCTACTTCCTCGTCATCCTCGGCTGGACCTTCACCGCGATGCCCGAAAAACACGCATTCACGGTGCCCTTGCTCGTGGCTCTGCACATGCTGATGGGAATCGCAAGCGCCGGCATCAACACCGCGACGACGACAATCCGCATGAAGATGGCACCGCAGGCCCAAGCCATGACCTACCTGACGGCCGCATCCTTAGCGGCCAGCCTCGGCGCGGGTGTCAGCCCGCTGCTCGGCGGCGCTTTCGCCGACTTTTTCAGCGTGCGTCACCTCGAAATCGCCGTGCAGTGGGTCGATCCAGTGCGCACCATCGGTTTTCCCGCAGTCTTCTTGACCGGCTTTGATTTCCTGTTCGTCATCGCCTTCGTCCTCGGTCTCTTTACCCTCGGCGTACTGGCGGGCATCCGGGAGGCGGGAGAAGCAGAAAGCGCCGTCGTGATGGACGAACTCGTGTCGCAGACGCGCCAAAACCTGCGGGTGCTGACCTCCGTCCCGGGCTTGAGCTTCGTAGCAAACTTTCCGGTGGAGTCGCTGCGTAGGCTGCCTCCCATACCCGGGCTCGATGTGGCCGTCGGCGTCACTTCCTACCAGCTATCCTCTACCATCAAGGCTGCGGTCGAAGGACTCAACTACGGGCAGTTGCGGGCCGGCCAATTGACTGAGCATGTCAGACAATCAGTCGAAAAAGCCGCTGACACAGTAGAGCAGATCGGCAAACAGGGTGCCGAGGTGGCTACGGGTGCAACCGAAGGGGCCATGTGGGCGGCGGCGGACGTCACGATGGAAGTCGGACGCGTCGCAGAGGAGGCGATGCGCGGCACCATGCAGGCGCTCGCCAAAACCGCGACCGATCCGCTCGACGCGCTGCGCGGCGCAACGCGCGGCGTCATCCAGGGGGCGAGTGAGGCCGAGCTACACGTGGGCAACGCCGTCAGGCACGCGGTGAAGGCAGCGCGCGAAGCGGCTGGCGATCTCGGCGTTTCAGAACAGCAGGCGGGGCAGGCAGCGGCACAAGCAGCCGTTGAATCGGCTGCCCAGCTCGGCAAGGAGGTAGAAACCGAGGTCGTCGATGCCGTCCTGCACGAACTGATGGACGAGACCGACGATCGCTCCGCCGAGGATACAGCCTCTGACGATCCCTCGAAACAAACTTAGGTCGCAGAGCGGCCCCAACCGTCTGACAATTTCTGCGGCTTCTCAGATGGACTCGACGTCTTTCGCTCCATCTTCGTCCGAAGCCATCGGCTCGGTGTCCTGCAGGGCGGCAAAATTGACCAACTTGTCCTGGAGACGCCTAGAATAGGTGACGAAGTTGGAAAGTGTGCCGGCATCGGATCGGTCCGGGTCTGTCAGCAACGACAGCAAATCCCGGTTGATCTCGTCCAGTATCCCCTGGAGTTCGTTCGCTCTTGCCGCGATGTCCAACTGGTTCCCCTCCATCAGCGGCTTGCGAATGTCGTCGAACAACGCCAGCGTTTGGCTGGAAAGTTTCCTAACCATAAGTAAGACGTCGCTTTTCAACTCAACGTAGTTCTTACTCATGGCTTTCTTGGTGTTGAAAATGTCTTCTATTGAATCGTATATCTGAAAGAGATAATCAAACTGAGTATGTAGTCGCAGTAATTCTCTCGATTCGCGTTCATGGGAAACGGAGGTGACGGCTTTGGCAAAATAGCCCACGTACTCCTTTTCCAAGAAGTTGATGTACTCCATTCGCTTGGCCGACGCCTCAAAGATGCTGCGGTAGTTGGACTCAATACTCAGCGTTACGAGATTGTAGGTTTCCTGTAAAAAGTCTAAGAAGCTGTCTGAAAACCCCATTTTCCTATTTGATCCGTTTGAGTAGCAAGTGGATCATGGCGATCTGAATTAAGGCTTCGCTATGTCGGGTCAAGACCTCATAATCTCTGGCATG
>JAJEFJ010000014.1 GCA_022820485.1 Candidatus Latescibacterota bacterium | reverse complement strand
CCCTTGCATGAGGGCTTTCTTTAGCATAGGAATAAGCATGGTGCGGCTCCTCGGTTTAGGATTTAGATGCAATCTTGGGCGATTACAAATAAAACCTAAAGCAGGGCTGCACCACAACTTACATTACTGTCGTGTACTTAGGGGTTTCTTTTTAACAACGAATGTTTGTGGACTACTAGGAAACTATCCAGTATTGCATTCTCTTGAACAGTAGTAGCAACCATTTGCCTTCGTGTAGCCCCTGCATTTTGCCTCCGCAACCGCTCCGTGACACGAGAAATGGTTGCCTAGTCCTTCTCGATTCTGCGGTGCTGGATAGCGCGGACTCGAGCAGTTAGACTCCGGTGTTACGTGAACTTCGTGATCTCCACTACCGTATTGTGCATTAGTATTGACAATGTAATTCGGCATTTCATTTTCCTTTCCCAGACTTATATTCGACTACGGTCTACAAGGATGTATCCTCGCCCCTTTTCTCGTGTCGGTGGCAAGGATTGTCCCTTGCTGGATGTCACCTCGTGCTCTGTTTTCCCGCCACGAGAACCGACTTCCTCGTACTGACCTAATGCCGGTGCGTCCTGTCCTGGCTTCAGTATCTTAGACATGATGGTTTATACCTCCGAATGAGTAGGTTATTTGTTGACCAAGTCGATCTGGCCTTGCTTTAATAACAATATAATGTATATTTTATATAATACAAATTATAAAAACACAATATATTGTGTTTGTTGGTATTGTGTTCGCTTAACACACCGTTTCCATGCTAAAATAATATTTGCTGAATTCATATAAGTGTTTTATTTTTAAGGATTTGGACGTTCATAACAGACAACTGCCGAACAATTTTTCACATTATCTCGGCGTTTTACAATGCAGGGGCTCTTTGAATGGAAAAGCCCTTAACCGGTTGTTCCTAAACCTTAAATAGTAGGGAGGTGAGTATGCTTAACTCTGCGTTAAATCTGATCTACTGGGCAGACTCTGACCCAGGTAAAATCCAGCGTGCCACTCTCGACGGCTCTTACGAAGACTTCTTCACTGGGTTGAAGGGGCCAACCGGAATCGCCCTTGCTTGGGGCAATATTTATTGGACGGAATGGGACAAGACTAAGTTCCCCCAGAGGGGTACAATCAAGTGGGCCAACCTCGATAACGGCTCCTCATCCAAAGACCTCCCCATCACTCAATTCGTTAATCCAACGAAACTCGCTCTGGATGTTTCCGGAAATAGGATATACTGGGCGGACACACCCGGAGGTCCCATCCAGCGCGCTACGCTCGACGGCTCCCCACCCGAAAACCTTCCCATCAAGTCACCAGGTGGCATTGCCTTGGACGTTCCAAGGAATAAGATATACTGGACGAACCCCCTCAGAGGTAAAATCCAGCGCACCAGCCTCGACGGCTCCTCACCCGAAGATATTGTCGCTGGATTAAAGAGTCCAAGCGGAATCGCCCTCGCCCTAGATGGTTCTATGAACAATATATACTGGACGGATATAGGCGGTAAAACAGAGAACGATGCTATAATCCCAGGTAAGATCCAGTGCGCTAACCTAGAAGAGTTCCAAGGCAGAGCCCTTGATTCCTCTCAAATCAAGACCCTCGTCACTTTACCCGGTCGTCCAGTTGGCATCTCCCTAGACGTTCCCGGGGGCAAGATATACTGGACGACTCAAGGAATGGGTCCGACCCAAGAAACGGGCGCGGTCCAGCGTACCGACCTCGACGGCTCCTCACCCGAAAACCTCGTCACTGGATTGAAGAGTCCAAACGAAATCGCCCTGTATGCCATGACCGAAGAGATGGTGCTGTAGCGTCAGTATGGCCCGAGGCCTAGCGACAGCCATCGCCCAATACTAATAACTGATGTTGCGCAGCTTTCCAGAAAATCCTCCATTTCGCCCCAATATCTTGGGTCAACGGGCTTCGATAATCCGCAAGATATAGAGCGACTGCGTAACGTCAGCTAATAAAATAGACTGAAGCTTAAGCCATGGACGAAAAAAAACTCATTGACTTGCTGAATAACCCCACACCGGACGTGATCAAAATCCTCACCAACGCCAAGGCGCTCTCCAAAGAGCCAAATGAATGCGGGCATACGGCCCTGCACTTGGTGGCTCGATATAAAGCCACAACTCCAGAAGTGATCTGCACTCTTATCGAGGCCGGGCCGAAGATCGGGGTGGCGGTCAATGCACAAGATAAAGCCGGTTGTACTGCCCTGCACTTCGCGGCGAGGAAGAACCCCGACCCGGAAGTAATAGAGGCCCTCCTGAACGCCGGGGCGGAGGTCAATGCACAAGATAAATATGGCGGTTGGACTCCCCTGCACTTCGCGGCGAAGGAGAATCCCAACCCGAAGGTAATCGAGATCCTCCTAAACGCCGGGGCCCAAGCCTGGGCCGAGGATAACGCTGGGAAGACTCCTTGGGATTACGCGCAATACAATGAAAAATTGAAAGGCAGTGAGGTTTACCGGCGGCTGTATGAGGCTCGGTTCAAGTAAGCTCGTCCCTTGGGTGCCGCTACCCTCTTAGGCGTCGCTCAGCGACGCACCGCCCATCCCTATACGCCAACACCGGCACGTCGGGCACCGAGCAGTCCGAAACATACCCATAGCGCTGATTCATCTCAGCTTCAAGGGCGTTGTACGCTGTCAGCCGCTCGGCTAGTGCCGTCGAATCGGTGGATGAAGCGGAGTAAATTATAAACTCCCAAGGACCGCCGCAGGGCTTGGAGCCCAAGCCCGAGTAGCGACAGTCTTCAATCGACGCGCCCGCAGCGTCGCCGACAAGCGCGTCGATTTCCTGTCGCATCTCCGCTAGCTGTGCACGGTCGCCTTCCTCGGTCCGCTGGTCGCCATTGTTGTCTCCAACGACAGAGTCCGAGTCGCCACAAGCAAGGAGGGAAACGGCGATCCATGCTGCCGCAACCAAGTATCGCATGGTCTTCCTTTCCGTTAAAAGAGAACCATAGTCTGCACTGTGAGAATACCTAACCTGCTGCACGGTTCCCCCACCGCGTCGCGATAACTGCATCCATGAAAATCTGCCCTAGGTGAAACACAATACAAGGTATTGCTAGCAACCCCTTTTGCTCGGGCGAGACCGCCGAATCCGGCAAAAATGCCAGCACTGTCATCGCCACCGGCAAGGTCTTCTGGCTCGCCATCAGCACAACGGTCTTGCGCGCCGCCGCTTCGAGTTGCAAAAGCACGCAAGCGCCGCCGTTGAGCAGCAAGTAGAGCGCGTGGATTGCCAATCCAGACACCACCATAATCAACAAGCTCGCAGGTTCTATCTGGGCTAGCCGTCCAGAAGACTCGCTGAATTTCATCCACGGAATCGAGATCAGCGCCGCGTTGCTGGCCAAAGTCAACTGCGAGCGCTGGGCGTCGATCCAATCGACGGCGAAGCGCCGCAGGTACTTGCCGAGACCCAAGGGCAGCAATATCGAAAGACAGAGTTTGGCGAACAGATCGCTAGCCGAAAGCTCGACCTGGCCTAGGGAACTCAGCAGATGCGCCAACACGAAGGGCACTGTGAAGATGCCGGCGACATTGGTCAGCACCGTCAAAAGCAAGGCCAAGGCGACGTTGCCCCGGGCCTGCGCCGTCAGCGCCACGCCCGAGGTCAGGGTCGTCGGCATGCAGCAAAACAGGGCCAGACCGAATTGGAAGGCGGGCTCCATCGGAAGTTGGAACGCGATCACCGCACCGAGAAAAGGCGTGGCGAAGAGAATCGAAACACACCCCCACGACGTCGCCTTCCACGCGGCGAGGGCGGCGTGGACTTCGTCGGTCTTTAGCATCAGCCCCGAAAGGAAAAAGATAAAGCTGACGGCGATGTACTGAGTGGGCAACTCGGCCATGTACCTACCCGGCGTCGGGAAGAAGACGCCGACCACGGCCGCGATCACTAGACCGATGGGTAGAAATTGTCGCAGTAGGAAACCCAGCATGGTTTTCGTCATAAAAAAGGGCCGGACGACATCCGACCCGATCCGTGCAGTTTTTGCGACCTAGCCCGTACTCACTCTCTGCTAGAGCAACTATGGGGAAGCTGTAGATGTCCTCGCAGAGGTTTCACGCTTTCACGTCGCCATTGCGGAGCTCTAGGGCATCTTCGCGGAACATCTGGAGGAACCCATTGGCCGCCGGTTTTTCCGAAAACAACACGCGCAGAAAATGGACCAACCGCATCCGCGCTTCCGTGCTGATTAGGTGCTCGACCTTACAGGCGTCGATCATGGCGTCGTCCTCGTCCATACCGAGGGCGTCTCTGAGGAACCGCTGCACGACCAAGCGCGTTTCCTCGACCTCCTGCACCACTCTCAAGCCCTGTTCGGTAAGTTCGAGGAAGCGGTTGAGGTCCTCTTGCACATAGCCGCGTTCCTTGAGGTGCTTCATGGCCGTCGAGACGCTGCCTTTGGTGATGCTCAGGTGCTTGGCGATATCCGAGACGCGGGCGTAGCCATGCATCTCGCGCAACTCGTGAATCGCCATCAGGTGATGCGCCGCGCTGTGGCTTAGTTCGTTTTCTTCGTACGCTCTCCAGACTTCCTCAAACATGCGTTTTGCCTTTCTGTCTCCGCCTAAGTCGCAGGGTCTCGTATTGGGTCATTGGCCGATCTTTTGTAACAAATCCACACAGCGGTTGGAATAGCCCCATTCGTTGTCGTACCAGCCGAGAACCTTGACCATATTGCCTTCGAGAACATTGGTCGATAGCGCGTCGAAAATACACGAGTGTGGGTTGCCTATGATGTCGGCCAAGACCAGAGGCTCCTCGGAATACTCGAGGATGCCGGCCAGCGAGTTGGCCGCAGCGGCTTGGA
The DNA here is from genome assembly GCA_022820485.1 of Candidatus Latescibacterota bacterium. Classification (GTDB taxonomy): domain Bacteria; phylum Latescibacterota; class UBA2968; order UBA8231; family UBA8231. The sequence continues at coordinate 157,787 of JAJEFJ010000014.1, read as the reverse complement.
ACGCCGCGTTGATTTCTTCGGCATCCACTTCGCTTTTGAGTTCGGCGGTAAAATCGGTCAACGAACCATCGGGAGTTGGCACGCGAATGGCCAAGCCGTCGAGCTTGCCGTCGAGTTCGGGTAGCACCTCACCTACGGCGGCTGCGGCCCCCGTGGTTGTGGGCACCATCGATGCCGCCGCTGAGCGCGCGCGCCGCATGTCGCTGTGCGGGGCGTCGAGCAGGCGTTGGTCGCCGGTGTACGAGTGAATCGTATTCATCATGCCTTTGACGAGGCCGAATTTTTCGTGTAGGACTTTGACCATTGGGGCTAAACAGTTGGTCGTACACGAAGCATTGGAAATGATCTCGTGGTCCGCTTGGATGGCCCTTTCGTTGACGCCCATGACCACGGTTATATCCGCGCCCTTAGCCGGAGCGGAAATGACGACCTTTTTGGCCCCAGCGCCGATGTGGGCGCGCGCCTTGCTGGCCTCGGTAAAAAATCCCGTCGCCTCCAACACTACTTCGACCCCTAAGTCGCTCCAAGGCAGGTTGGCGGGGTCGCGTTCGGCCAAGATGCGGATCGCCTTGCCATCGACGACCAAGTCGTCGCCAGCAACCTCTATCTCGCCGGCGAAGCGGCCGTGGGTGGAATCGTATTTGAGCAGGTGGGCAAGTGTTTTGGCATCGGTTAAATCATTGATGGCTTTGACCTCGAGCCCACCTTGCTCAATGGCCGCCCTGAACACTAAGCGGCCGATTCGACCAAAGCCATTAATAGCAACAGGTAATTCTCCCATTTTCCAGTGCGTTCCTTCCTGTAAACGGTAGTAGATATAGGAGTCTGAGAAAAGTCAACCGCTCATCGCTACGGGTTATACGGCTATCCAAAGGGAAGATGAACGGAACTTTACAGCCCGATGTAAAAACTTATATTGCACAGTTGCGGGAAGCGGGCAAGGCGGGCAAATCGGACTTGATTCTCAATTTTTGTCAATTTTTGCGTTGCAAGAAGCTAATGAATAAACCCGACCTCAGCAAGAGCACTACCACTGGCCGAGATGCGCGCTGGTGGGCAAGCTGAAGGGTCGGGAGGACGATCAAAGAACAGAGAAGCGATGCGAGAGCAAGGCGTAGCCTTGGAAAAAGCGCTGCTGTGCATCGACGAGCAGCAGCGGGCCTATATCGAACAACTGAAATCCTTTATCCGCATCCCCAGCGTCAGTGCTGGGGCCGATGCTAGCACAGGCGACGGCCTCGCTCAGGCGGCCGATTTCCTCGTCGGCCAATTCGACCAAATGGGGTTTGCGGTCGAGAAGGTCCAAGTGAGGCCCGATACCAATCCCTTGGTTCTCGCCCGCAGCCCCGCGTTCTCGCCGGACCGCCCCACCGTCTTGATCTACGGCCATTACGATGTCCAAGGAGTGGACAATCCGCGCTCGGCTTGGGAGGTGGATCCCTTTGCCGCCGAGGAGCAGGACGGCTTCCTAATCGCCCGGGGGGCCAGCGACAATAAGGGTCCCTGTTTCGCGCATCTGAAGGCGGCCGAAGTCGTCTTCGCCAATGGGAATCAGCTTCCGTTCAATCTGGTTTTCCTGATCGAAGGCGAGGAGGAATGCGGTAGCGCGGCATTGAGCCAATTTGTGGCCGAGGGCGGGCTTGACGAATTTGCCCCGGTGCTCTGTACGGTGATTTCCGATACCAGCATGTACGGGCCGAACCAGCCCTCGCTGACTGTGGGTCTGCGCGGTATCGTCTATACCGAGGTCGAGGTTTTTGGTCCGGTGCAGGACGTGCATTCCGGCCTTTTCGGCGGCGTTATCTACAATCCCAATCAACTTCTCGTCAACGCCTTGGCCGGCCTCATTGACGCCGAAGGGCACATTACTGTGCCCGGTTTCTACGAGGGGGTGCAGCCGCTTTCGGCCCGCGAAAAAAGCCTCTATGCCGCCCTCGCGGTTGACGAAGATGCCTATTGTCGCACCTTGGGCGTGCCCTCGCTGGTGGGAGAGCAGGAGTTCTCCATCCTCGAAAGGCGCTGGACTCGTCCCACGCTCGACATCAACCTCCTCAGCGGCGGCAGTCCGCGCACCGTCATTCCGGCTGTCGCCCGAGCGGCCATCTCTTGCCGATTAGTGCCCGACCAAGATCCCGAGTGCATCCAAGCGGCCCTCGAAGGACACATCCGCGCTCGGCTGCCCGCAGACACCCGCGTCGAGTTCAAAAACCAGCATTGCTCACCGGCTTACTACTTGGACTTAGACCACCCACTAGTCGAACCAGCACTTGAGGCAATGCGCAAGGGATTCGAAGTTGAGCCGGTGTTTACTCGCGAGGGCGGCTCCATCCCCATCGTCGTCGATTTTGCCGCGGCGACTGGGGCTCCGGTCCTGCTCATCGGCCTAGGACAAATCACCGACAATTGGCATGGCCCCAACGAGCGCTTTTCTATGCGCGATTTTCACCGCGGCATCCGCACTGCGGCCGCGCTCTTATGCGAGTTGGCGCAAGCATCTCGGCGCGCAACGTAGTCCCACCCCCCAGTACAAGACAAGGACCCATCCGTGTCTCTCTCCCACGATCAAGTAACCCATTTCAAAAATCACGGCTACACTGCTGTTCCCGACTTTTTTGACTCCCGCGAAGTCCGAGCCATACAAGCCGAAGTCGAACGCTTCAAACGCGAAGGCTTGGTCCGCAATGTCGCCACCGAAGGCGACAGCAAGACTCCCTCCACCACCAAGGTCAACTTGCAACTGATTCCCCTGTACGACAAAAGCGATCTCATTCGCGCCCTGCCCTTTGACGAAAAAATCACCGTCGCCGTCTCACAACTCATCGGCATGCCCTTCATCCTGCATCTAGACCAGATGTTTCTCAAGCCGGCCGGGCACGGCATCGGCACAGACTGGCATCAAGACAATGCCTATTTCAAAATAGACGACCCTTTAAAAGGCACTGCCATGTGGGTTGCTGTTCACGACGCAACCATCGAAAATGGCACCATTCACGTCGTGCATGACTCCTTCAAAGAAGAATACCCGCACGACCGCGATCCTTACTCCGATCACCACATCCACTGCCAAGTGCCCGAGGAGCGCGCCGTGCCCATTGAGCTAAAGGCCGGTGGCGTCGTCTTCTTCTGCTACGGCACCGCCCACGCTACCAAGGCGAATACCACCAACCGCGAGCGCGCCGGACTTGCCTTCCACTTCCTGCACACGGCCTGCGTCGAGCGCGCCAACCTCATCGGCCAAAAACGCGGCCAGCCCACCTTGGTGGGGCCGGAAGCCACGGGTGGCCAAGCCGAATACGGCGTGCGCGTCGCTGGGACTTGGGAACGGGAAATCGAGCGCGTCCTCGAGGGAGCAACCAACTAATGCCGCACATAAAACCCGACGACCTGCGCCAGATAGGCTACCAGCTTTTCGAGACCGCCGGCTGCCCTCCTGCCAGCGCCCGCGCCGTGACCGATCACTTAGTCGAGTCCTCTCTCTACGGGCACGACTCGCACGGCAGCCTGCGCCTCTACGAATACATCGAACAAATCCAAGACGGCACCTTTGATCCCCAAGGCCAGCCTTCTATCGTCAGCGAAAGACCCTGCACCGTGGTCGTCGATGGCGGCGGCACTATGGGCCAGATCGGCGGGACGTTCGCTACCCAGCTAGCCATCGACAAGGCCGCCCAGTACGGGGTCGCTACCGCCACGCTGCGCAACTGCGGGCACGTTGGCCGGGTGGGGGCCTATCCGCTACAGGTCGCCCGCCAAGGCATGATTGGCCTAGCCTTTTGCAACGCCGGTCATCTCGGGCGGCAGATCGCTCCCTACGGTGGAATCGACGGCAAGCTCAGCACCAATCCCATATCCTGCGCCGCGCCGCGCCGCAACGCCGACCCGATCTTGGTCGATATGACCACCTCAGTCTGCGCCGAGGGCAAGGTGCGCGTCGCCCACAACCGCGGCGAACAGCTACCCGAGGGCCGAATCATCGACCACGATGGCAACCCCTCTACCGATCCAGAGGCATTTGTCGGCGACCCGCCCGGCGCGATTCTGCCTTTCGGCGGCCCGGTGGCCTATAAGGGTTACTGCCTGAGTATGATAGTAGAGATTCTAGGCGGGGCCCTCAGCGGTCAGGGCTGTGCCAACGGCGAGACCGTCATGCAGAGCAACGGGCTGCACCTGACGGTGTACAACATCGAGCACTTCGTCGAAATGGACTCCTACTTCGACGAACTTGAAAGCCTAATCCGCCACGTATCCACCAGCCGCGTCGATCCGCACATCGGCGAGATCCTGCTGCCCGGCGACCCTGAATACCGCACGGGACGCCAGCGCCAAGAAGAAGGAATTCCCATCGACGACACGACTTGGGGTTACATCATCGAGGCCGCACGGAGCCTTGGGCTAGATCCTCAGACTTGGTCGCAGTGATGACGGCACCTCCGCAGGGGGACCGACAGCAGGCGCGGGATCTACGGGGGATCCCTCTGCGGGGCATCCTGATCGGGGCGGTGCTGGCTCTGGTGCTCAACATCTGCGATACCTATGCGACGAATGCGATCCAAGGTTCCTACCTGACTCTCAACTTCAGCACCCCAGCCGCTCTCTTCTTATTTTTCTTCCTCGTCTTGGCCAGCGGCGCGGTCGGCCTCCTCCACCGATGGCTGGCGCTGACCCGGGCGGAACTGATCACCATCTACATCATGCTGGTGGTGGCCTGCTGCATCCCCGGCATGGGCTTCACCCAGTTCATGATCCCCTGCCTCCTCGGGTCAACCTACTACGCCACGCCCGAGAACAACTGGGATTCCCTCTACAATCAGTACATCCCCCAGTGGATGATCCCGCGCGGCGAGAACGTGGCCCGCTACTTTTTTGAGGGGCTGCCCGAGGGGGCCTCGATCCCCTGGGGTGCCTGGGTCGTGCCGCTGAGCCTGTGGTTCGGCTTCTTTCTCGCCCTCGCCTTCGCGATGATCTGCGCGATGGTCATTCTGCGCAAGCAGTGGGTCGATAACGAGAAGCTCAGCTACGCGCTGGTGCAGGTGCCGATGGAAATGATGCGGCAAGAGGGCGGCGGCGCTGTGGGCCGCTCGTTCTTCACCAACAAGGTCATGTGGCTGGGCTTCGCCGTCTCCTTTCTGCTGTTGAGCATCAACGGCATGCACTCCTACTTTCCGGAGTTTCCCCGCTTCGAGCGCGCCGTGGGCGTGCCCCTGTTCGGCAACACTTGGCTCAGCTTCTGGTTCAGCCCGCCCTGGACCGGGTTCTTCTATTTCGTCAACCTCGACATCTCGGCCTCGATCTGGGTCTTCTACGTCCTCGTCAGGCTGCAGCGGGGCATCTTCAACACGCTCGGCGTGCAGAGCACGCAGCGGATCGACTTCTACTCCGAAGATCCCTTACTCGCCCACCAAGGTCTCGGGGCGATGATCGCCTTCGTCGTCGTCGGGCTGTGGGTGGCACGCCGGCACCTGCGCGATGTGGTGGCGAAGGCCGTCGGCGGGTTGCGGGGGGTCAATGACAGCGGCGAAATCCTCTCCTACCGACAGGCGTTTTTCGGGCTGCTCGCCGGCCTGCTAACTGTCGCCATCTGGCTGTCGGCGATCGGCCTGCCCTTCCCGGTGGCGCTGCTGTTCGTCTTCGGTGCCATGGTCCTGTTCATGGCGCTGACGCGGGTGGTCGCCGAGGGCGGCATCCCGGCCATGCGTCCGCCCCTGATGACCTCGACCTTTGCGATCTCCGCGGTCGGCACCTCCTCCATCGGCACCCAGGGCCTGGTGGCGCTCGGCTTCTCCTACGGCTGGCACGCCGAGGTCCGCTCCTTTGTGATGGCCTCGGTCGCCAACGGGCTGAAGATGAGCGAAATGATCCGCAGCCAGAAGCGCCGGCTGTTCTGGGCCATTGTCCTAGCTATCCTAGTCAGCCTAGCGGGCTCCTCCTACGTCACCTTGGTCATGGCGTACGAGTACGGCGGCATCAACCTCAACCCCCTGTTCTTCTCCTGGCAGTCCACCCACTTCGGCCCCATGGACATGGCCCCGCGCATCGCTGCCGAACCCGAAGGCCCGCGCTGGGACGCCTATCAGTTCATGGGCATCGGGGCGGGCGTGATGGCGGCGCTCATGTGGGCGCGCCACCACTTCCTGTGGTGGCCCCTCAACCCGCTCGGGTTCACGATCGCCGCCAATTGGAAGACGGGCCACATCTTCTGTAGCGCCCTGCTGGCTTGGTTCCTGAAGCTGGTGATCCTGCGCTACGGCGGTGTACGCCTCTACCGCAACCTGCGGCCCTTCTTTCTGGGCCTGATCCTAGGCGAGATCGTCGGGGCCGGGGTGTTCCTGATGATTGACTATGCCACCGGGCACACGGGCAGCTTCCTGACCCAGATCTGAAGACCGATCGTCGGCAGGGTAGCCCGCAATACAGAAAGGAAACCAGAGATGGCCAAGAGCAAGAGCGCGAAACTGACGAAGAAAAAGACCGCGAGCAGCACCCCGGCGGGCGTCATCGAGCTGGGCGACCGGCGCGAACTGTTCGTCGACGACTACCTGATCGAGCGGCTGTCCAACGTCGAACTGCGCCTGCAGAAGCCGGTGCCGCGGAACGTGGCGATCGACCACGACGTGCCGTGGGAGGGCAACACCAGCGCCTACCACACGGTATTCCAAGACGGCAAGCTGTTCCGCGCCTACTATCGCGGCTCGCACTACGACCCGTCAGGCAACCACTACCGGCCGGTCGTATGCTACGCCGAAAGCCGCGACGGCATCGAGTGGTACCGGCCGGAGCTGGGCTTGGTCAACTATCAGGGATCAACGCGCAACAACATCGTCTGGGACGGCATCGGCGCGCACAACTTCGCGCCCTTCCGCGACCGCAACCCGGACTGCCGGGAGGGGGAAGAGTACAAAGCCTTGGGGAGTGCGCTGGCGCGCTCCGCCAAGGAGCAGGCCCTCTACGCCTTTAAGTCGGCCGACGGCGTGCATTGGAGCCTGCTGTCGGAAAAGCCGGTGATCACCGAGGGTGCCTTCGACTCGCTGAACCTCGCTTTCTACGACCCGCTACGCGGCTGCTACGTCGACTACCACCGCGACTCCATCTACCCCGACGGCGTGCGCGTGCGCAACATCATGACCTGCATCTCGAAGGACTTCCGCCGGTGGACGAAGCCGCAGTGGCTCGACTTCGGCGACGCCCCAGTCGAACACCTCTACACGAACGCGGTGACCCCTTACCACCGGGCCCCGCACATCTACATGGGCTTCCCCAAGCGCTTTGTTCCGGACCGCGGCATCCCCGGCAACACGGCCCACGGCGTCTCGGACGCGGTGTACATGACCAGCCGCGACGGCCTGCACTTCAAGCGCTGGAGCGAGGCCTTCGTGCGGCCCGGGCTGCAGCCGGAGCGCTGGGAGAACCGCAACAACATGACGGCCTGGGGCATTCTGGAGACGGCCAACGACCTGCCGACCGCGCCGCAGGAGCTGTCGATCTTTACCACCGAGGACTACTACCGCGGCGACGCCTGCCGGCTGCGTCGCTTCACGGTGCGCGTGGACGGCTTCGTCTCCGCCAACGCGCCGCTGAAGGGAGGCGAGCTAATCACGCGGCCTTTCACCTTCGAGGGCGGTGCCCTAAGCCTGAACCTAGGCACTTCCGCCGCCGGTTCAGTGCGCGTCGAGATCCAAGACGGCAATGGCAAGGCGTTGAAGGGGTATGCCCTGCGCGACTGCGACGAGATCTACGGCGATTACCTAGACCGCATGGTCTCTTGGAAGGGCACCGCCGACGTCCGCAGCCTAGCCGGCAAACCAGTGCGCCTGCGCTTCGCCCTCAGCGACGCCGATCTGTACAGCCTGCAATTCACGCCATTGCCTGTCTGAGAAAGGGGCAATCTAGCGGAAATTTTCTTTTCAATTCAAGGATATTGATAGCCTGCATTGTTGATGTTAAATGGCCATATCTTCAACATAAGTCTGAGTCGAACAAGGTCGTCTTTATCCAGTTTCCCTATATCCAGTTCCCTTTTTAACGATGGATCATCAAAATCCAATTTTTTACTCGCCGTTAAAAACCCTTCTTTAAGAATGATGTGGGTCAGGTGGCTTGCAATTAAATAATATCCTTCATTTGAAGGATGCAGGTGTTCAACAATCATTGGTTTGCCAATCACACTCTTGGGATCGCAATCCTCGAATGCGGTTTCAAGGTCCGCTAATATGACGTCTGTTTCCTTGGCAACACTTTTTATGGTTTCGTTTACCTCTGATGGGGCTCTGATCGGTAAAATATCCAAGTCTCTTGCTCTGGTGAAGGATCGTTTAGCTTTATCTTGATGTCCCTCGGCAAGGTAAACATGACCTAGATCAAAATGAGTTTGGGCATGAGCTGGGAAAAGTTCAATTGCTGTCTGGTAGATACGTTCCGCCTCTTCCAGATGATTTTGTTCAAATGCAGCCTTGCCATTCTCTAATAACTGTTGCCATTGAGTAACATCGAGGGAAGAGGGCGGTGGTTCTGAATCAAATGGACGCCAATCTCGAAGATTGGAAACGATCGTCCCTAAAATCACCGGGATTTGATGGCGCTTTGCAATAGAGATAAGCTCATGGAGATTTCCCCTGAAATTCTCAATGGCTTGCTCCCGTAGAGGATGACGAGGGGCAAGAGAACTGCTTACCATCATTTTATAGGGCGATTGTTCCGTTTCAACTCGATTAGAACGCGCTCTTAATTTTGCGTAAAAGTTGTTTGCTAGCTGAAATATCTTTATTTCGCGCAATCGCAAAATCAGATTGATTACTTCGCGAGACGTGCCCAATGCCACATTCGATGCCACGCCAACTGGTCCATAAATTTCGTTGTGTCCCATATAAATGATCAAAAGGTCGGGATCATACTGAGGAAGTTTTTTCGCGATGTCGAGAACTTGATAACTATTAAAGGTATCTATTCCTAGGTTAACCACTTCTACCGTTTTATCCACGTTGGAACGTTTTAATAATTCCTGAAGTAGCATGGGAAACGGCCCTCTTGTCGTTGAGCCTCCAAGACAGAAGATGCGAAAATCCTTTGCGGATTTCTGCTGTTTCATGCTTATCGCGGGAATTAGCTGTTTAAGCATCGGATTATCAATTGAATAGTATTTTCGGTACAACTCCTGATTAAGTTGGTACGTAAAAGAAGAGCTTCGAGGGATAAATAGCCTGTCATCAAGGCCGTAATTAATATGACGTAAATAGATCTCTAGTCCTATGAGCAGTAGAAAGGGGATAAGAACCAAAAGGATGTTAAGGAATATGACGGTTTTCCTAGACCATTTAATAGTCTTCCCCGGTTGTGTCTGCATCATCTACGCCTTGTGAAAGAATTACCCCAGTGAGGAGGCAGCAGCGACTGAGCTTTGTCTTCCACCCAGCAATGCCAGATGGAGCATTCGCCGTCTCATGTTCTGCGCTCCTGATTAAGATACCCCAAGTCCGGTTAAGTAGATACCCCCAATAGTGCTTATAATGCCTCGTAACAACACGCTCTACAACAATGAGGGGCGGGACGCTCCAAGGCTATCACCCGTCAGGTCGGTCTCGAGGTTGGGCATCAACATGCTGGAAGTTTTACTTGGATTTCCGGGCAAATTTCCCGATATTAAGCCTAATTATTGCACGCAAAATCACCAGTCCCATTTGCTCGCGCTCGCTGAGCAAATGGTGCGCTGAAAGGAGGTGTTCAAGGGAAAAGCCCGCATTTCACAAATCAACGCAGTAGCAGTAGTCATCTTTCTACAGATGAAAGGAGAAACAACAGTGAAGAAAATTATCATCATAGCTACCGTTTTGGGCCTCGTTCTCGCCTCCTTTACTCCGAGTTCGGCCCACCAGCGGACAGACCGGAACTGGGCGGCGGTACAGGTGCCCATCGACGTCGATGGAATCAGGGACGTCGTGATGGACGGCGATCTCGGCGATTGGGACAACGTACCGTCTATCTTCTGGGTAACCCAGGATGACCTAGTCGAGGTCGTCACGGGCACCCAGGGTGATCCGGATCCGGGCAATCTCGCCGAGCGCATCATCGTCGGCTGGAGCCCAGAGACCAACCTTGTGTACGTCATGGAGGAAAGGTTCGACGACCTCTGGTACGGCACCCTTGACGACACCAACGACAAACTCGAGCTCGTGCTCGATGCCGACCACAGCGGCGGGCAGTTCCAAGGAGACATTGAAGGCCTGGATCCGGAGCGATGGGCCGGGGCCACCGCGCAGGACTGGCAGCAGTCGCTCCATCAGGAGGCTCAGTTGTGGTTGTGGGGCGGCGGAGTATGGGCTTCCGTGGAGCCTTACGCCGGCATCAGATGGAACGTCGAGGGCGAGGCCGGTGGACCCGCTACCCTCTTTCAGGAGAGTTGGTTCACCACCTTCGATGACCTGCCTGCCAGTTCGACTGGTCCCGACGATCCCGACCTGATTATCCACGACTTGGAGGAAGGCCAAGTCATGGGCGTCGGCATGGCCATTCAGGACGATGACAACGGCCCGGGCAATTCGTATAACGGCTACTGGGTCTCCACTGGCGACATCAACATGTACTTCCACGCCGACTCGCTGGTGGACTACGTGCTACTTGGTTTTGACGCAAACAACTGGGTGTCCGACGCCGACGCCACAGCGGTCGAGGAAGACAGCTGGGCCCGCATTAAGGCGGGCTTCTCCAAATAGGGGGAAAGGTCGGCTGTAAGGACCTAGGACGGCTGTTGTTGAAGGGGGGGCGAGATCGTTGATCCTCGCCCCCCTTTTTTTAAGGAGAACGAAGTGCGCTCATCGGCGCTATTGCTGAGCTCGACAAGAACCCGAGTCGGCGTAGGTAGGGAGCGCCGCGAGCGGGGATGGGTCGGCGCTCAACGGCTAACGGACCCCCTCCGCACGGCACTCCTCTGTTCCGCGTTGACGTTGTCGGCGGTATGTCTGTGCTGGGGACAGGAAGGGTATTCGCTGAATTCAGGCAGGGTGGTCGTCGATTCGAGGGCGCATTGGCAACACTGGCACTCCGCTGCCAACACGGTCCAGATCGGCGATGAGGGAGTAAAGCCCGCCTTCATCCGCAAGCACACGAGACTGGAAATAGATGGCGAGGAAGTCGTGGTTCCCGGCATCAACGCCGTCCTCAATGCCGTCGATTTCGGCGGCGGTGTGTTGAATGCCGGGTCCAATCGCTCGAGCGGCATCGGCCTCATGGATGGCAGGATGGACACCTTCTGGGAACCGGACCCCTCCGACCTGTTGCAGGACTGGTGGGTGCAGATCGATCTGGGGCGGACGGTATCGGCCACCAAGATCGTCCTCAAGTTTGTCGGCGAAGATCTGGGAGACCCTTTTCTGCAGTTCAAGGTGATCACCTCACAGGGGCAGAAAACGCTCGGTAAGCTCCTTTTCCGGACGCGCTTCGCCACGGACAAACCGATCAAGAACGAGCGGGTTTTCGCGATCGATCTGACCAAACAGCTACCGACGAAGTGGCCCGATGCACGGGGCGACTTCACCGGCGACGTCATCCAATACGTCGGGGTGGGGATCACGGACAGCGACTTCGGCCGGGCGAGGCAGGTTTCCCAGTCCGAATACGATAGTCTGCCAGCCGACCAACAGGGAGAGATAGACTACTTCCGCCGAGAGGCTTCGGGGGAGGAGAGGTTGCTGGATGGGAAAGAGGATTGGGAAGCTCTGGCGGGCACGGAACGGCAGGGGCCGGTAGTTTACTACCGCCGCGAAATACCGAGGCTGGCCGAGATCGAGGTCTGGACCATCGGCGACAACATCGGCACGGGAGTACTGGAGCGGGGCGGCAGGGTGACTGCCCGGGAGAATATCAACAAGGGGGCGGCCGTGGTAGATGGAGACCTCTTCGGCGAGGTCGTGTTCTGGTCTGCCAACGGGAGTTACGATCCCAACAAGCTGCCGATTGCGGATCCGCGGGATGCGGAGCGCTCGATGTTCATAGATCTCGGAGGCTCCTATTTTGTCGATAATATCAGAATACTCCACGCCCTCCCCAACCCACCTCCGTTCAGAGCCTACCGCATTCAGCTCTCGGACGGCTCCACCAATGCCGGCGGCGAACTGGCCTGGAAGACGGTGGGGGCGCTCAGCGACATTGTGCGGGGGCAGAATTTCCACGACTTCAAGTTCCCGCTCGCGAAGGTCGAGCATTTTGCCTTTACCTATAGGCTCCACGACCGCTCCACGTACGAGCCCGGGCAAGGGAGCCACGGGGTGTCGGAGGTCCAGTTTTTCGGGGAAGGGTTCCTGCCGGAGTCGCAGATCTCGTCTGAGTTCGGCGGGGAGGCCCCGTTCATAGAGGTGGCGCGGACCCCTCGGAACCTCGCTTCCATCGAGTGGGAGGCCGATGTGCCGCCGGGTGCGAATCTAATCTTGCAAACCCGAACCGGCGATACGGTCGAGAGCATAACCCGCTACTACAAGAAGAACGGAGATCAATACCCGGGCACCGAAGAGGAGGCGGCCAAGGCTTGGGAGACGGACAAGAAGTTCTTTGGGGATGCTTCGGTAGGGCCGATCTTAACCGAGACGCGCCCGGGCAATGATTGGAGCGGCTGGAGTCAGCCCTATTTCGATTCAGGCGCAAAAATTACCTCGCCCAGTCCCAGGCGGTTCGTCGCCATCAGGGCGATATTCCTGACAGAAGACCCCATGGCGGCGGCCACGCTGCGTTCGGTGGCGCTGAACTTCGTGACGCCGGTGGCCGGCGCGGTCGTGGGCGAGATACTGCCCTCGCGTCTGGAGGAGATTGGCGCGAAGCAGCAACTGTCGTATTTCATCCGTTCGACCTTCAAGGCGGGCAGTAGGGGGTTCGACGAGATCCTTATCGAGGCTCCCGACGGCGTCGACATGAAGCTGAAACAGGTACGTATAGACGTGACCGGGCGGGACGCCGTGACGTATACGGCGGGAAGCGAGGGGTTTGAGGTGGTGATGGAGACGGATTCGCTGTGGGTGCGTCTGCCGGCTGCGATCAAGACGACGAGTGGATCCGCGCTGGTGGAGCTTCAGTTCGAGACGACCATATTTGGGTACAACACGTTTTTCATCGGCTCCACGGGGAACTCGGCGTTCGAAAACTCGTGGCAGCGGGTGGATGACGGCGATGCCAACGGGGTTGTGGACAGCGAGACGACGGTGGTGTTGGCGCTAGAGCGCGGCGAGTTGCTGGGGGATCTACAGATCGATCGCGTTTTCACGCCCAATGGCGACGGCGTCAACGACGAGCTGGAGGTCAGTTTTTCGCTGCTGCGGGTGCTCAGTTCGACGCCGGTCCAAGTAGATGTGTACGATCTGGCTGGCCGGCCGGTGGCGCGTATAGCCGAGACGACCATAACGGCAGGCCGTCATACGGTGACGTGGACGGGCGTCGATCAGTCGGGAGCGGTCGTGCCACCGGGGATCTATCTGATGCGCATCGACCTAAAAGTGGATTCGACATCTAAAAAGAAAACCTCGGTCCATCGATTGGTGAGCGTCGCCTACTAGTCTCCGCGACAGGACACCAAGGAGCCCGTGTTCAGCAAGTGATAACTGGAACATCACCTCATAGAGCAGTGGTCCTGCCCGTTCTGTCCGTAGCTCTCCTCGGACTTGCGGCGGCAGGCAATGGAGAGACGATCGTCTTCGGAGGTGGCCCGGGTTCCCGCGCCTGGGATCAGGAGTATTCCCAGATAGCGGTCATCGATTTCGAAGCCAATCCCGGTTCCATTCAACCTTTACAGAACGATCCTGAAGACAATATTTCCCTGAAGTTGATCGAAAGGGGGGGGCAAATAACGTCGCCAAATGCGCGCACGGTCCTCGAAGTCACCCAGAGTGAATTCGAGAACTTGTTGGACAACATGGTGGACGGCAGGAACACGGCCTTCGAAATCAAGATCCCGTCAGCCACCGGGATCATACTGAGATTTGATCTGGGCGAGCGTTTCGGAGTCAACAGGATCAGATTTTTCCCCCGCGAAGGGTTTGAGGAGTTCTTCCTGAAGGGTTACTTGGTGAGGCTGAACGACGGCAGCGAGGAGCAACAGACCGTTTCGGGAAATCCCGATCTCAGACTCTTCAAGACAGTCGAGCGCAATCTCGACCCGGTCGTCGACCTAGCTGTGCCGCTGCAGTTCGTGCGTTTCATAGAAGTGAAACAGCTCGTTCGCGGGGAATGGGAGATCGACGAGTTTGAGATCTTCGGCGAAGGTTTCACATCTGCTGCTGCGTACATTTCGAATGTATTCGATGAGGATCGGCCCGCCGTCTTCGGCGGTATAACGTGGGCAAAGGAGACGATAGGAGAGCCTGCCAAGGTATCTGCTACCGTATCCACCCGGAGTGGCCACACGCCGGACCCGAGCGATAGCCTAGCGTGGAGCGGATGGTCTCTCCCTTATCCGGCCGGAGTCCGGACACCGATCGCATCACCTGCACCCCGCCAGTACTGGCAATTTCGCGTTCTGTTCCAGAGCAGCGACATCCTTTCGGCCGCAACGGTCGATTCGATCGCCGTGGAGGTCTCGCCAGCGCTGGCCGATTCCGTGGTGGGAGAGGTGTGGCCCCAGGACGCCGCGATCGGGCAGGCGACCGAGCTGACCTACTGGGTGCGCAGCTACAACAGCAGCGGCTTCGACCAACTCGACATCAAGACGCAGGCACCGGTGGAGGTCATCCGCTCGGTCCAGATCGACGGGACCGACGTGGCGTGGGACCAGGAGGACACCGAAGAAGACGACGGCAACATCGTCGGCGTCCGAATCAGCTTCCCGAGGATCACCGGCGACGACCGGCTGCTGCGCGTCGTGTTCGAGGGCATCGCGCTGCACTACAACACCGTCTTCATCGGCAAGATCTTCGACACCCAGCGACCGCACAACCTGCCGCAGACGCTCGTCGAGGGAAACGTGGACGCGGACCCCGTCGCCGCAGGCGACGACCTGTCGGTCACCACCCGGGTCGCCGACAACCGCATCCACTTTCTCGAGGCTGCCCCGGCTCCGTTTACGCCCAATGGCGATGGCGTTAACGACCAGACCATCGTCACCTACGATATCGTCAACCTGACGGGAGGCTCGCCGGTGTCGGTACAAGTCTACGACCTCGCCGGTCGCCTCAGAAGGGTGATCTACTCCGACCTCGACATCGGCGGAAGATATCAGAGAGTCTGGGATGGCGCGGACGACAACGGACAAATGCTAGCGCCGGGAATCTACCTCGTGCGCGTGGAAGTCGCTGCCGATACAGGTAAGGAGAGCAAGACTGCGATCGCGCCTTTGGTCTATTGATTTTTCGCCAAGGATAGGGGGGAGTCACATGGTAACCGGTCATACAGTCAGAGCCGCGATGCGCCTAGTCGGTGCGCTGGCCATCTGGTGTACCATCGTCTCGGCAATTCTGCTGCACAGTACTCGCTTGGAAGCCCAAGGGCTCGATCGAGATCGGCTAAAGGGGGTTCACCGCGGCGGCGAGCTCACGTTTGAACCGACGGGGCCCGGCGTCCTGTTCGGCGCACTAGACCCCGCGGTCAAAAAGTGGTACGTCCCACAGGAGCTGTTTCGCGAATATCAGTGGAAGCAGTGGGAGTACAGCAACTACGCGAGAGATCACTACCAGCGCTATGTATCGATCAATCTCGAGGGGGACTACTTCTACGACATCTACGGTTCGTACATCACCAGAGGATGGCTGATCTACGACTGGAGCCAGACCCAGCCCCAGCAGGGGGGAAGCAACCTGTTCAAGACCGCACGGTTCCAGAGTTTCTTCAGCAATCTGGTCATAGCCTCCGATCAGAAGGGACAGCACAATCTGGCCATCACCATCGGCGACGAGATCCGGTCGACCCTGACCCCGATGACCTTCTCCAAGCCGGCGTTCGACGGCATTCAGATCGACTATCAGTCCGACAAGTACGAAGTAACGGCGCTCCTCTCGCGGATCAGCTCGCCGGGTGCCGCCGGCTCGCGAAGCCCCAATAACCAGCAGACGAACTCGACGACCCTGACCGGCCGACGCGCGACGACCCAGATTGGAGATTATCTCAAACTCGGCGTCAACCACGTGAGTGCCCACAACTCCTCTCAGCTCCTCGACGCCTTCGAGGGCAGCCCGCGCAGCGGTTCGATCGCCTCCAGTCAGAACGCGGAGAACGTCACCCAGGTCTTCGTGCGACTCTCAGACGACTCGCCAGAGGACCACGAAGGCGGCGCCACGCTGTTTGCGTGGGACCTGATCATAGAGGCCGACGTCGAAACGATCGATGAAGCGGGGGATGTGAGTTTCGCAAGGAAGACCGTCCGGGCCAGCGAAGTCGGGCTGATTCCCGAGCCCCAAGGTGGCTTTCAGCGGCTGGGGTTCTGGGAGGCGAACGGCTCCGAGCAGATTGAACTGGTCTATGACTTCTCGGTGGCGACGTACACCGGCCCGGATCCGTCAGAGATAAGAATGGTGACACTTGAGCTGGTAGTCGCCAACGACTACAGAATCGAGACGACCTCAGACCGCCAGTTCGACAGGCAGTTGGCCAACGTTTACCTGCTGGCTGCCAGAGCCGCTGATAACGTCAAGGATGGCTCCAACCTGACCGTCCTGAAGATCCCCTATGGTCTGCCGACGGCCACCGAGATATTCGGATTTACGCTGGAGGCGACCCGCCTGTGGGGATTCGACTTGTACGGAGAATGGGACCGCAGCGTGAGTTACAGGAAGTACCCCAACAGGGCGCACACCAAGCACCTCGGGGCCTCTGACCAAGGCGATGGCTGGATGTTGAATCTATCGAAAATCGCCCATCCGTTCTTCTTCTTCAGCGAAGCCTACAGCATGGCCCACAACTACAACACCAGCGCCATCTTGGCCAGAGGCGAGACCAACATAGATTACTCGGACGAGGGGAGGTTCTTCTACGAGCTCGTCGACGACAACGACGATCAGGACCGATTCCCCGACTGGCAGAGGATATTCCAAAACATAGACGTCGAGGTGTTTCCCGGGTACGACGAAAACCTCGACTTCATATCCGATTTTAACCAGAACGACAGCGAAGATCTTCCCAATCTCGTCCCGGACTACGACGAGCCGTTCTTGCGATACGGAACAGACAGGCCGGAGTACCTGTTCGGATTAGACATGAACAACAACATCTGGGTAGATCGGTTCGAAAACGACGATGAGCCGGATTTTCCCTACCCGAGGGACCACAAAGGATACAACATCTACGGCGGCGTCGACCTGCTGCCGGGCATCAGGCTGACCGTCGGACGAACGGATGAGCGGCTGATTGCAGGTGACCGGGAGAACACGACAAACTACGTGCTCTTCGCCCTCGAACGGGACTATCCAGGTCTTGGCAAGCTGACGATCTACGAGAACTTCAAAATCGCCAAGGACAACATCGAGAACCATCTTCGCCAGTGGAACGAGTTCGAGCGGCGGAACGTTCCAACCGTCGATCCCCTAGCGGCTCAGGACACGTGGATAAACTCCACGTTCATGAGCTTCAAGTACACCAAGATCGAGGATGTGAATTTCGTGAGTAAGTTCAAATACGATCGCTGGCACCAGAACAAACGACAGTCCGACCTACGCGAGGACTACACCTTCTTCGGTCTCATCAACAAGGTGGACCTCGAGCGCAAGGTCGCCTATGTCGATCTCATGCCGAGAATAAAGAACGAACTCAGGCTGGAGGCTCCGGCGTTCAGGTCTGATCCCGAGCGCCGGGAAGACACGCTGCAGCTCTCCCTGCTGGCGCGATGGCCGCTGTTTTCTTCTTCCACCATGCAGGCCGGTGTGGAGTACACGATCTTCAACCAGCTCCGTAAATCGGAGACCGCGGTCAAGGAGGGACTCCTCGACGACTTCACCGAGATCGTCGGAGCGGTGCAGTTTTCGAACGTCACCAACTACCTCGGTTATCGGCTGTTGACGAACATGGGTATGAGATTGACCAGAAGATCGCTAGATGGCGAGACCGAGACGGGCAGCGTGTCCTTTGCCACGATGTACGCCGGTCTAGATTAGGGCATAGACGCGAGCTTGAGTGGAGGTGCACGATGCGCGCTTTTTGTTTTTCCTACGGAGCGCTAGGCAGCCTAGCGCTCCTTTTAATTTGCACAGGCTGCGAACCGCAGGATGAAAATCCCACGGTCGCGGAGGTTGGAGGGCGGACGATCACGGTACAGGACGTGCGGGACTTCCTCGCCAGACTGCCCGAACACGCCAAGGGCGAAGAGGCCGGGAAGGAGCCGTTGAGAATCCATCTGCAGGCCATGATCGACACAGAACTGCTGCTGCTGGAAGCCCGCAGCCAAGGCATCGAGCAGAGCTCCTCCTACCTGACCAGGATGAACCGAATCAGGAAGGCCAAGCTCGTCGGTGAGTACGAGCGCAGAAAGATCGAGGTAACGGTAGCAGACGGTGAAGTAGAAGAGTACATAGACCGGGAGAGGCTCGCCCGCGCCGTCAGACTGGGCGAAATCGTGGTCGCCGACCTTGAGACGGCTAAGAAGGCCGCTAGGCAGATCGAGGCAGGGGTGAGCTTCGCGGCCGTCGCGAGCAAGCTGTCGATGAACGAAGAGACCGCTGCCCGGGGCGGGGACACAGGCCGGTTCGCCACCAAGGACGCCATCATTCCCGTCATCGCCGAGAAGTTGTTCGGGCTCGCGGTAGGCTCAGTGTCGGATCCGATTCGAATCGGCGACCGATACGTCGTCTTCAAGATCCTCGATGAGATGACCGCTCAGCTCAATCCACGGCAGCGGATGAAAATCGCTGAAGAATTCAAACGAAAGAAACATGGAATCGCGAAGGCCAAACTGGTAGCGGAATTGAGGGACAAATACCGCCTCGAGCCGGTCCGAGACGGCATAGCCGCTGTCGTCGAGGCACTGCGCACCGGTGCGGTGGACGTCGGTCCCGACCCATCTGCGATCGCACTCTACCAGTACGACGGCGGACAGATCACCGCGGCCGATCTCATCGGCGCGGCCAAAGGCCGCAAGGGTAATGTCTTGGAGACGCTCCGCGACGCCGAGCAGGTGGTTTCCTTCGCCGAGCAGTACATCGTCCCGGACGTGATGATTCAGGAGGCGGCTGTGCGCCAGGGGATCGATCGCGAAGAGGAGGTGGCCCGATGGCTCGAAGAGCAGGGAAAGCAGTTGTTGGTACGGGTCCTCAGGTCCAAGGTGTTAAAGGAGAAAGTGACTATCACAGATGACGACTTGCGCCAGTACTACGAGGCCAACGCGGAGAGATTCCTGCATCCCGAACAGACCGAGGTACAGGAAATTCTCGTAAGAACGGAAATAGAAGCACTGCGGTTGAAAGGGATGATCGAGGACGGTGCCGCTTTTGGCGACCTAGCGAAGAGATATTCGGTTCGATCGCTCGAGGTGCGTGATGACGAGGGTCGATTCCACGTGCACCGTTACGAATCGCCTCAGTTCGGCGGTTTCGTAGAAGCTGCGGTCGAAGCCGCAATCGGCGAACTCACGGGACCGGTCAAGGTGCAGGAGGGCTACTCCATCTTCAAGGTGCTCTCCCGGGAACGCAAGCGCGAGACCTTTGCCGAAGCTGAGATGAGGGTCCGGTCTCAGCTCAGACGCCAGAGGCACCGGAACGCGTTCAACGAGTACATGGAGCAACTGCGCAGCCGCTACGAGTCAGCGGTGTCAATCCACGAGGACCGGCTCGCGGCGGCGTTTACCGTGCAGTAGGGGTCATCTGATAGGGACTTATTCCCGATAGCCGCGCAGTGCAATTCGATCCAGCAGGATAACCTGGTCTCTGTCGCCAAACAGGAACGCCGCCCGGACATCTTTTACATCCCTGCCGGTATGCTTGTACTCAATCGCATATTCCCTTTTTGCGTTCGAGATTGTCACCGGCGTGGAAGTCCAAAACCCCTCTCTTGAACCGGAGACGTCGGCCAATCGCACCTTGAGAGTTCCCATCTCACCTACGGACTTGGCCAAGAAGGATATTTTATAGAGCCTTCCCTTTCTCAGGGATATCAGGTACCTACCGGGAGGACTCCACTCTCTCTTGGGGGTTTCCTGATAGATTGCGGCCCGATCCGACTTTTTGCTTTCCACTTTGAGTGCAGCCACGCCGCTCAGGCCTGCGTTCCTCGTCACAGACATCTGCACGGACCCTTCGCTGGTCCAGTGATCGGTTCCGCTGCTGAACTCCGAATTGATGAGTGGCGACATGGGCGGGGGCGGGGGGGCCGTGACTTCCGTGAGAATATCAAGTGCGTCTTGGTTCCAACCGTCCTCGGTATTGAGAATGTTGAAGGCCCATTGGTTGTTGAAACCTGCACAATAATACATCCAGCCGATGTTGTGTTTCTTGCATTCGTCGGCCACAAATCCAATATAGGTCTTGAAGTCTTCAACCGTATGGCAGGGCGGCACCCAAGCACCCCATTCGCTCAGCAGCAGAGGCTTGCTCCATTTCTTCGACCATGCCACCGGGTGTGACATCTGCTCTCTCACTTCATCCTTCCACTTAGGAACTTCGTCTAGCCCCGAGGTTCCATGCGTGAATTTGTGCGGTTGATACATGTGGAAGATGCCGATGATATTGGTGTCGTCCGCAAATCCTGAGCCGTCTTCCAGCCTGTACGTCAGATATTCCGGTGTGACGAATTGCGCGAGTTCACGACCCCCGTTAAAGCCAGGTCCGCCGATTCCGAGCGTGCGGTCTGGGTTGGTCTTCCTGATGATGGGGATCGCCGCGTTGAGGTATTCCATAACGGTTTTGCCGTCCTTTATCCCCTGAATCCCTCCCGGTTGCACTATCAGCCCCGCCGGCTCGTTCCAAAGTTCGAAGACGAGGCTGCCGGGGTAGTCCTTGTAGTACTGCGCAATTCTAGCCCAAATTGCGACAAATTCCTGTATCCCCTCTTTCGGCTTCGATGCCCATTGACCGCTCCCCCACAAGCAGATCACCACAGCAAGATCTCGGTCAAGCGCGTCCTGTATCCTGTTTTTGTAGATAGCAGGGTCTTCCCTAGCGACAACGAAGAAGCGGATGCTTTGGAATCCCGCGGCCTTGACGGCATCATATTGAGCAGGATCGTACAACACCTTTTCGGGTGGACCACCTTCAAGTTGGGAGACATCCACGTTGATACCTTTGCCGATCTGCTCAAACATGATCTCCCCTTTGCTCAACTTTGTCGTTGACTCCCCCAGTAGGGGAAAGCCCAGAATGAGTGCTATTGCGATTTTACGGAAGCGGAGTATGCTGTTTTTGCACCGGCAAAAGCGACGGGGCCGCCTAGCCAGCAAGGGGCCATTCTTTCCTCCCATTTCAATTTTTCTCCTGAAGTTTGCTCAATAGAAGCCGTAGTTGTAAGATATGCGAACTTTATTTAGTTTGCCGCCGTAGCGGTGTTCTCGGTAGCGTGAATGGGTTGAGTGGGACGGAGAGATGCCAGAAAACACCGTCCACCCTCCAAATCCATTGAGGTCTAACTATGGGCATCGACACCTACACCGTAAACCACTGGAACGAGGCGACGCACGTACACGAGCCATCGATCCTTACCATAGAGCAGAACTTCACCTTCGACGCGCTCGGGTTCATCGTGCTGCCGCAACTCCTCAGCCCAGCCGAGCTATCCGCGTGCCGCGACAGCGGCGATGGGCTGGGCGACCTCTGCAGCGAGGCCGGCACCGTCGGACGCTACGTGCGCGAGCTGGGCGGCGATGGCTTTCGCCAAGACGGCCCTGCGAGGCACGTCCCTGCCGCCGCCGCAGGAGGGTACGACGAAGCCTCGCTGCCACTCGAAGGCGGGGCGCACACGCTGGACCGGGCGTACATCAACCTAGCGGGATGGAATGGCCGCAACGCCGACGGAACTCAGCTCACGCGGGCCGGCGGCGACTGGGAAGAGGTCCGCATCCGGCAGTGCCAAGGGCTGATGGTGGCCATCGCCCTCACGGACTCCGCAGCAGGCAAGTGCCCGCTGGTGGTCGTGCCCTCCTCGCACAAGAGCGGGCTGCCGGCCCCACCGCTTCCATCCTCCAGCCGCTTCGCCGAGCGCCCGGCACTGGCGGCGGGCGACGTGCTGCTGTGCGCCGCCAGCACGCTGCACGGGGTCTGCCCGCAGGGTGATGGGGGCGAGCTGCTCGTGGTAAATTTCATCTCGCGCACGGCTCGGCCACAAGGACCACTTGACCAGCAGGACGGGCAGCCCCTGCCCACATGGGCGGAAGGGCTGGGCGAGGCCGAGCAAACCGTGCTGGCGGGCGGCAACTCGCGTCGCTTGCTCCTATCGGACGGCACTACCACTTGGCTCACCTCCGCCGACGATGCCGACGCGGCGCAGAGGGCCTCCTCGGCCCTCGAGTTCGAATGCCGAGATGATCATGCCGAGCGCTGGGCGTTTGACACCCAGGGCTTCCTGTTGGTCGAGGGCGTCATGGACGATGATTGGGTCGATGCGGCCGTGGCGGGCATCGATGCCAACCTCGACCGCTTGGTGTACCGAGGCGTAGGCGACAACAAGCTCGACGGGGACGTGACGCTGGCCGACATCCCTGGGGCACCGACGATCTCGGGCACGGGCCGGCCGGACCTGAAGGACTTGTTTCAGCTACCGGCACCGCACAATGCGCCTTTCCTCAAAATGCTGGCGCATCCGGCCGTCATCCAGCGCCTGAACTGGATGATTGGACCAGGGTACAGGGTAACTCAGAACACGGCCCTGTGCCACGTCAAAGGCTCGAGCGGGCAAATGCTGCACTCGGGGAACGCCAACCCGACCTGCATCGGCAAGCACTACGAGATAGTAAACGGGCGCGTGCACACGAGGTCGGGCATCAACGTCGCCTGGCAGCTCAACGACGTCGGCCCCGACGATGGCGGATTTGTCGTAGTGCCGGGCAGTCACAAATCGTGCTACCCCTTGCCGCATTCGGTGCGGACCTGCAACGAGCGCGCGCCGATCCGCCACATTCCAATGCGTCGCGGGTCTGTTCTCTTCTTTTTGGGCGGGACGGTCTGTCACGGGGCGTACCGCTGGGAGGCTGAGTCACCGAGGCGGACAGCGCTCTTTACGTACGGGCACGACGGCCGACACCCTTTCGCATGGCCCTCGAACAAACTGTGAGCTCCTGGCGGCCAAGTTGATGAAACCCAAACATCTGCGCTGCGCCGTGCTGGTGCTCGCTGCGGCTGCTCCGCTCAATGCCGAGGAATTGCGCTTCGACAACGCCGCCCAGTGGCGTCAGTGGACCCTGCCCCTAGGGACCGTCGAACTGACGCCCCAAGGGGTCGTCCGCCCTTTGCCGGTTCGCAGAAACATCAATGCCGCACTCGATGCCCTAGACCATGGCGGCGGCATCCGCGGCGTCGGGTCCAACCGCGCCACTGCGGCCCGGGTCTTCGACGGCGACCCTGCGACCGGCTGGCAGCCCGCCTCGGGCGACTTGGAAGAGACGGGCTGGATCGAGGTGGATCTGGGCCGCGGCGTTCCGGCCAGCCGCGTCTCTCTAGTCTTCGACGGCGCTGCACCCCCTTTTGAGATTTTCAACCTGCTGCTGTCCACCGGGGAACAGTTCGTCGACCATGCCAGAGTCCCGGTCCCCGGCACCCTGACCTACCGCATCGCCGAGCGCTTCGGCGCAAACAGCGCCCACCGCGTCGACTTCGCCATTCCCGCCATACCCCCGACGCCGATCCAGTTCGTGCGCTTCGAAGCGCTCAAGGCCGCGCCCGATGCGCGGCTAGTCGAAATCGAAGTGGAAGCTCTGGGCGACAATCTAGTCTCGGGCTTGTACGAGCGGGGCGGGAACGTCGAAATCATCATCGGCACCAACCGCACAGATTTCGAAGCCGCGACGCTGACCAATGCCCTGCGGCTGATCGACGGCCGGATCAACACCTACTGGCGCAGCGGCCGAGTCCCGCGCGCCGCCGATGATGTCTGGGCCTGGATCATCCTGGACCTGGGCGCCATCTACTGGGTCGACCAGATTCACCACATCGGCCATATCGATCGCGGGCGGCATTTCAATATGAACTTCCACGAGATGATGACCTCGGACGGCTCGCTGGCCGCGGACGGTTCGCTACGCTGGACCAAGCACTTTTCCGGCGTCCTGCCGTGGACCACCCGCCGCCAAGGCATGGTTGCGCACCACTTCGCCCCTCTCCCCACGCGCTTCGTGCGCGTCCTCTTCAAGACCTGGGACGCCAGTTGTACCACCGCATCCGGCACTGGCGCGCCCGGTTGCTACTCCAGTGGCCACACTGCGGAGATCATGGTCTTCAGCGAGGGTTTTCCGCGCGAGGTGCGCTTTGATTCCCCCATCCTCGACCTTGGGGGCCGGAAGAATGTCAACGCCCTCCGCTGGGCCGCCGATGTGCCCTCCGGCACTCGGCTTGAACTGCGCAGCCGCTCAGGCAACGAACTGGAACAGAATTTCACTTACTACGACAAGAATCTCAAAGAAGTCACCGCAAGGAGGTGGGACAAGCTCATTCCCTCTTTCCGCGGCCCCATCGATACGACCACTGCGCCCGGCGGCGACTGGAGTCCCTGGAGCAATATCTACGCGGCCTCCGGCCAGACCTTCCTCTCGCCCTCGCTCAGGCGCTTCGTCCAGCTCGATGCGCGTCTGGTGAGCGACTCCCCCCTGCGGGCGCCCTCCTTGGACTGGGTGAGCCTAGACTTCGCCGATCCCATCGCCGAACGCGTCAGCGCCGAGGTTTTCCCCTTCCAGGTCGAGCCTGGCACCGTGGTGACCTTTTCCTACTGGCTGCGCGCCCCTGCTACTCGCGCCGGCTTTGACCGGCTGGCCATAGAGGCCTCCACGCCCCTGCGCTTTGTCGACACCCGCCTCGATGGCGCGCCCATCGAGGTCCAAGCGCGAGAGGACAGCACCGGCTTCCGTTTGCAGTTCCCCCGCCGGGTGCAGAGCGGCGAACTGGTGGAGATGCGCTTTGAGGCCGCCGCTTTCCTGCAGGCCACGCGTTTTGACCTCTTTCTCGAAGACAGCGAGCTGGGCCCGGACGTGCGCCAGCGGGTCGAACCGGGTGACGCCAACCCACAGGTCGAAAGCAGTACCAATATCGTCGAGTTGCCCCTGGACCGCGCCCTCTTCGCCCATCTCTCCGTGTACCCCAGAGTGCTCACACCCAATGGCGACGGCATAGGTGACCGTCTCTTTATCAGCCTGAACCTGATCAACGTGCTGGAGCACAGACCGCTAAAACTGGAGCTTTTCGACCTAGCCGGCCGCCGGGTGCGCCAGATCTCGGGACAAGCACTGGCCGGCACCCAAGAACTGGTCTGGGACGGGCGAGACCAGTCGGGCGACCTAGTGCCGCCCGGCCACTACTTTCTACGGCTCAAAGTGGAAAGCGACGCCCGTGGCCAGAGCGTCAACCGAATGGTGTCGGTTGTCTATTGAAACCTCGGCGGGACGTTGGGATTGTAGGTCGGTAGAGATGTTGGGCAGGCCCTCCATCAACGAAAAATCCTCGACAGGGTAGCACGGCTCTTTTACGTTGTCGCTTAAGTGCGCTAAGGGGCCCTCCAAGTCCGCGAAAGGGCTGAGCCCACCTTCCAACAGCGCTTCGTTAGCTAGCCCCATCACTGCGTCGCCGGATCTCGACAAGTGCTTCACCCGCTGAGAGTAGCGCGACCGCGTTCGCCCAAGTTTCAATCATGATGCGACGGAGTTCTCGGTTCGTTATGTTGCCGCACCGTACCCAAACTACCTGCGGTGGCGGCCCATGCTGGCCGAGTAGCTTTGAGAAGTCGTCGTCCTTCGTAACGACTACAACCGGGCGGTCCGTTGCCCGCGCCTCGGTGAAGATCTTCGTGTCCTCCGCACGGTGGAGCCCAAGGTCTTCGACGTGCCTCGCCTCGGTGCCGTGTGCCCGCTGTAGCCATTGTGCCAGAGCGGGCGGCAGTTGAGCGTCGATCCAGGATTGGAGAGTCTCGGCGCGATTCGACTCATCGCCCACTGTGACGCCCCCAATCCTAGGCGGCTAGAATGGGGTGATCAAGCTGATGCGCCGCGTACAGAAGACTAGCGGCAATATCATCCGGCTGGAGATAGGAATAGTCTGCTAGGATTTGCTCAGGCGTCTCGCCAGCGGCGAGGAGTTCGAGTACGTCGTTGACGCGGATGCGCATTCCCCGGATGCAGGGACGTCCTCCACATTGTTCTGGATCAATTGTGATACGGGCTAAGAGATCCGATTCGCGCATCATCGCTCTCCCACAGGTATATATTGTGCCATAAACGAAAAGTACGTCGGCTGGCTTCGGCCGTCCAGAGGAGAGAGTTTGGCGAACTAACTTGTGATTAGCCACCACCTGCGTTACCAATCGCGATCTCCTTCAACATTTCCTTGGCTTCCTCAGCGCTCCGAGCTTGCCAACGCTCTGCTCCCGACAGACCCCCACAACTTCGTAGCCCCGGTCAAGCGCGTGCTGCACCATGTACCTTTCGAGCTTTCCTGACGCCCCGACAATGCAAACCTTCATAGACAGTGATTCTCACCTCAAACGTTCCGCCACATAACGACCAAGCTCAGCCGCGGACGAGCCACGAAACGGGTTGGCTGTCGGCTGGAGCGACTGGTTAGCACTCATAGCCCCAGAACGTCCCAACGCTCGCGGTGTTGACCTTCGGGGTCGTCAAATTTCCTCATGTTCGAATCCTGGCGTTGGGTTCCATCACGTTTTGACCCTTTCAGCCATTCCCTTTGCGTGGTGCAGATGTATTTCGCGACCGCAATGCTTGGGGCAACGAAAAAGTCTGGCCGGGTTCCAAGGGATTTGAGTAAGACAAACACGTAGAAATGAGAGTCAGAGAAAAAATCCTCGGATTTCTTGCTCAGGATCCAGCTCGGAGTCTTGCCTTTGCTTGTTTTGACTTGGATGGATACTGACTTGGACGCATCTGCACTACTTGCAATGATGTCGATACCTCGGCTATTTCGAAGTGTCACCGACGCAAGATACCCGCGGAGCGACAGTTCCGCAGCAACAAAGTATTCGCCAGCGACTCCGACAAGTGTGGATTCCAAGTGCGAGAGGTCAGTCATAAGTGCTAACGATGAAGTTAAAAAACAATAAATTGAGCAATATATCTATATTTCTCTTGTGTAGAGAGAAGTTCACATCTTGTTACCAAATTAACACATGCAGGTCAGCCCATCAATCGAGACATTAGAGGTGAGATTATGCCCCCGGAGTCGAAGAAACTGCTCGATCAAGTGCGGGAAACCATCCGTCTGAAGCACTACTTCCGGAAGACCGAGAAAACCTACGTCTCGTGGATACGGCGTTTCATTCTCTTTCACGGAAAGAAACACCCCTAGCAGATGGGAAAGCGAGAGATCGAAGCCTTCCCGTCCCATCTAGCTGTCGACCGCAATGTGGCGGCATCTACCCGACTAAAACCCCATCTGCTGATCAATGCCGGAGCTGACACTGTCCGTTAGTCGAGTAGTGTCCAGTACACGTCAGGCCGCCGTCACTGGCTCGGCTGAACGATTCCGCTTCCCTCGCGAATCACCAAGACCCTGTTGGCGGACAGATCTTCAAAGCTCTCGACCAAGCCGCTCGGCCAGAATACGTCCAGCCGGTTTACAGTAGTGCACTCGCCCAAGCCGAAGTGGACCCTCAAGTCGTTCTGCGATAGATAGCTCGAACCGCTCCGCACCTCATTGACCTGCGTCACGTCTCCGCAGCGGAGTTTTATCCGCGCGCCGATGCCGTCCCTGTTACTTTTGGTGCCTTCCGTCCGGACTATCAGATAGTTGTTTTGAGCACCCCCGTCGTTGCGCAGCAGCGTCGGAAGATCGTTGAGTTCTAAGACGAATATGTCGAGGTCGCCGTCCTCATCGTAGTCCCCGAAGGAAGCGCCCCTGCTTACCTTCTCGATTTGCAGTCCCGCGCCCGAGGTCAGGGACACTTCGGCAAAGGTGCCATCCCCCATATTCTCAAACAGTTGGTTTATCTGGGCATAGCTGACGCCGAGGTTCGCCCTATCGACCTGCGGATAGACGTGGCCGTTGGCAACGAAAAGATCCTTGTCGCCGTCGTTGTCGTAGTCGAAGAACTCGGTGCCCCAAGCGAGGAACTGGAAGCTCTCCAACCCCACTCCCGCATCGAACGTGAGATCCGAGAAAAACCGCCCGCCGTCGTTGTGATACAGGGTGTTCGTCTCTTCCCAGAAGTTGGTGACCAGTATGTCTGGATACGCGTCGTTGTCGTAGTCTCCGAAGGCGATGCCCATGCAGCCCTGTGACTGGCCGCCCTCGCCGTATGCCGCACCCTTCATCCAAGCCACATCGGCAAAGGTCCCGTCGCCCCTGTTCTCGTAGAGATAATTGGGGCCCGTATCGTTGGCCACGTAAATATCCGCATCGCCGTCATTGTCGTAGTCTCCCGCAACTACACCGAGTCCGTACAGCATGTCGCGATCTACGAGACCGGCTGCGGCAGTCGCATTGGAAAAGACGCCCTCGCCCTCGTTGCGGTAGAATACGTCTGCCTCTCCCCGCATCCCGTGCGGGCCGAAATGGACGGTCAACCCCCGCCACTCGTGTCTCCTGTCGGGAGTGGTTTCCATGAAATGATCAAAATCGACGTAGTTCGCCACGTACAGGTCGAGGTCGCCATCGCGGTCGTAGTCGAAGAAAGCACATCCGGTGCTGAATGCCTCCTCTCCGAAAACTCCGGCGCGCTGCGCGACATCAACAAAGGCCCCGTCTCCCCGATTTTCGTACAGCGCGTTGCTGCCGTAGTTGGTCACGTAGAGATCCGCATCCCCGTCGTTGTCGTAATCGGCGACAGCGCAGCCCATTCCCCAACCGGTGTCCCCGAGACCCGATTCTTCGGTGGCGTTTGCAAACGTCGCGCCCTCGTTGCGGTAGAGGGCATTGCGCGGACGATCCCGGCCGGGAAATCCTCCCACTCTCGACCCGTTCAACACATACAAATCCAAGTCCCCGTCCCGGTCGTAGTCGAAGAAGGCCGACCCCCCAATGAAGGCATCGACCACGTACTGCTGTTGGCCATCACCGGAGACGTTCAGCAAGGCGACGCCGACCTCTGCCGCGACATCGACAAACTGCACGCGGGTGCCGAGCACGGGCCCATCGTCGGCCTGCAAGGGGCTACAGAGGAAGATCGAAATGAGAAAATAGAGCCTGGAGGTGTAGAGACGGCGAGCCATCCGATGTCAGCTCATGGTCCGTTCTCGTCTGCCGATTCCAGTCGGCGAGCGATCTCGAACTGTTCATCCGCTTCGTGGTACCTGCCCGTTTTTAGGTAGGCGTCGCCGAGGCGGCGATGGTATTCGGCATTGGCCGGGTCGAGAGCAATGGCGAGCTTGTACTCGCTAATGGCGCTGATGTCTCGTCCCTGTCTGGCATACTGCACAGCGAGCTCGAAGTGGAACTGCGGATTGTCGGGGACCAAGGCGACGCTGCGTTCGAGTTCGGCGATGTTGCCTTCGCGCTGCTGCCGGAATATCTGCATTTCCCTCTCGCCCTCTTGGCGATTCCCTTGCTTGAAATAGGCGTTGGCGAGACCGAAATGCGCTTCTGTGTTGAAGTAGTCGAGTTCAATGGCCTTCTCATACTCGGCGATCGCCTCTGCGGCCCTTCCGGTCTGGGCATACACAGCTCCCAAGGCGTAGTGAAAAAGCGCGTTGTCCGGCTCGCGCTCAATTGCCTGCCTGTACTGGCCGACAGCCTCCTCGTATTTCCGGATTCTGGAGTAAATCATACCGAGGCGATAGCGCGTGTACGCAAGGTTGGGATCCACCGTCAGGGTCTTTTTGTACTGCGCCACCGCTTCCTCGTAGTTGCGCTGCCGCTCATAGGCCATGCCGAGGTTGTGCTGGAACCAGCCGTTGTCGGGAGCTAGCTCAACCGCCTTGCGGTGTTCCTCCACCGCGGCAGCGAGTTTGTCCTGGTCTGCCATGGCCGCTCCCAAGGGCACGTGTGACTGTTCGGTATACACGAGTCCCAGCTTGTCGTGCGCATCTGCACGACGGGGGGCGAGCCGCAGGGTCGCGGCAAATGCGTCTGCCGCTTCGCTTAGTCTGCCGATGGCCATGTACGCATCTCCGAGGACGTAGTGGACCGACGGTTCATTCTCGACCAGCTTTGCCGCCTGCTGCAGTTCTGCTATCGCTTTGGCGTATTCTTGTTCCTGAAGATAGATGGCTCCAAGTCGATAGCGGGAGGGGCCGTAGTCGGACTTGAGCCGGAGCACCGTCTTGAAGTGCTCCGCTGCCGCCGCCGGTTTTCTCTCCTGCGAGTAGATCATGCCGAGCCCGTGATGAGCGAGGAAGTACGTCGGCTCGGATGCGATCGCTCTTTCGTAGGCATCCTTCGCTTTTTCGCGATCCCGGCGGATCAGGAAGATCTTGCCCAGCTTGTAGAGAGACGGCGCATAGTCGGGATCGATCTCCAGTACTCGCTCGAATTCTGCCTCGGCCTCGCGGAATCTGTTCTGCAGCGCATAGACGAAGCCGAGGCCGTCGCGCGGGCGAACGTCAGTCGAGTCCATCTCGATCGCTTTTCTGTATTCCCGCTCGGCGCTCTGGAAGTCACCGCTCTGCACATGGCGCAGACCGAGTCTGTAGTGGTGTTCACTCTGTCGGGCCAGTCCGGCGGACTCTTGGCTGAGAAGCATCTGGGGGCATATTAGGAAGCAGACGGCAAATGCCGCACAGACGACGAGCAGTCCGGCCCCAGTATTGGGGCCGCCACCGCGAGCTTTGCGTCGCCAGCATTGGCGACGCAACTCAGTGCTGGTCATGCTGAAAAAGCGATTGTCAATGGGCCACCGCAACGACGCCGCTGCTGGTCTCCTTCGCTGACTGCACGTCCACCACCAGCCGGTACAGATACAGCCCCGGCGGCACCAGCCCGTTCGAGTCGTCCCGGCCATCCCATGTGTGGCGGTACTCACCCACCGGGTCCACCCCCTCGTACACTCGCCTCACCAGCCGGCCCGACAGATCGTAGATCTCGAGCGACACCGGCACCGCTGAGGTCAACCGCAGCAGCTTGTACGATATGTTCACCACCTCATTCACCCCATCGCCGTTCGGCGTGAACGGATTCGGCGAGATCCGCGGCGAAAACACCAGCGATTCGCTCAGCGCCGTTCTCACCGACAAGCGATCGCCTGCGATCTCATTGGTAGCATTGCCCGGCACGACCCGCTGCCGCACCTCGTGCGGCTTGGTCGTGTCGAACACCCTGCCTGCAAACAGGGTGCCCACTTCTCTCAGTATCGGAGCGGTGAACACCACCTCCACCAGCGCACCGCTGTCCGTCGGCTCCAGTCGACGCGGGAGCAGAACCTCAAACCCCAGACCGTCTTCGTGAATAGTCCACGAGAAATCCTGCTGATCGATGCCGGCTAGGCGCAGCGAATCGACCGACACCATCCCCGAAGGCGTCGCGATTTCCACCGCGTCAAAACTGCTGTCGGTGGAGCGGATCGTCGGACTGATGTAATACGTAAATTGCGTCGCTTCGCCCACCTCGGTCTCGGTCGGGTGAATCTCCCCTACCAAGCGGCGAACCAACGGCGGGACCGACGCCTTGAACTCTAGGTAGTCGATCTTGCCCCCCTCTGCGACGGTAGTAGAGGCAAAATCCACTCTGATCTGGACGAACTTCCGCGGCCCGGGGGATGCAATGGGGACCCCGGGATGCCCGAACGCATACGGACTCGAATAAAAGCTCCAGTGCTCCGTGTCGGGACGCACCCGGTCCTGCTCGTCTTCCGGCTTGAGGAAATCAGCCAGTTTGTCATACTGGCGCTTGTACTCCGTCAGACTCAGCTCGCCGCCCCCTTGGAGAAACCTGACGACGTCCTGCTGCTCGGGGCGGGTCTCCCAGAAAATGACCGGCTGCGGATCGGTACCGGCCCGGGTGCGAATCGCGACTTGGGCGTGGGGATCCTGCCGTCCCGACCAGCGCATCTCGCCTAGACTGGCGATGTCGTCCAGTTCAATGACGTCGGATTCATAGGAGGCCTTCCTCACGTACCCTCCCCCGTACAGCTCGAAAGCGGCCAGCCCGATCTCCTTGGGCGTTTGCCGAAGGATCCGCAACTGTACAAAGTTGGTCGTCACGGGTCGATCGAGCATCACGCTGACTTCGGGTTCAGTATTGCCCTCTACCTCCACAACAGTTGGGAGATTCGGGACGTTTCCAATTATACCGTATCTCTCGTCGCTGACACCGATGACGAATTGCTCCAGGAAGTGATCCGACCTGTCCGCCAGAGTCCGCAGTCTCACCTCCCTGATGAGGAATCGTCCGCCTAGATCGAAATGCACTCTCAACGATGCACCGGGGTCGTTACAACAGGCGGCGCGAAAGTCGAGGGTCGCTTGATCTATGGCCTTCCATGTGTGCGCCGTACTCGGGTCCTGATCGACCAGCAGGTTTCCGACCGTCTGGTCGAAGTTGCCCCTACCAGCTTCCCGCTGCACTGACACCCAGCCGTCTCTGCTCAACAGCGTTGCGGCGATATCCTCGTCTTCGGCGAAGAAATTGGGCTGCAGTACGCCCGCCTGTAGCGAGTCTGGATCGAGGGCGTCCTCTAGCTGCGAGTTTTCCGACCAGTCGAGCTCCCTGAAATCGATGCCGATTCCCTCTAGGCTATCCTTTTCCGCCTCGGAAAAGGGCGTGCCGATGCGGTAGATGATCACGCCTGAAGCGTCGCGCGCATTGAGGGCGAGGGCAATTGAGACAAGCAGGAACATTCCCGTCGTCATCTTCACTTCACCATCACTTGGTTCACTTTGACGCGTCGAGCCTTTCCCTTGGGCCCCTCGACGTCCAGCGTAACCACGAAATCGCCCGGTTCCTTGTACTGGTGAATCGGGTGCTGTTCGGTCGAAGATGTGCCATCGCCGAAGTCCCACGACCACGATGTGATCTCTCCGCGAGACCGATCCGTGAAGGCGACCATCCGGCGATCCATGTCGATCACCGTAAAGGAGTATTCCGCCTCGAGCGGCTTGAGGTATTCCGGCTCCAGCGGCATCAAGCGGAATGCACACAGGTTCGAGGCGTCGTTGTCCATGCGCGTCTCGTGGGAAAGGTTCCAGAACCCCTCGTATGCCCTGTGGTCTTCGTCGTAATCGAGGACCGACCAAGACAGAGCGATTAGGCTGTTCTCCTCTAGCTTCGACACGGCTGCCCGCTCCGGGCCATCGTATGGAGCGTAGTCGAAGGGCGTGATCCAGAACTCCAGCACGAGCTTGCCGCTCTCCCCTTCCTCGAAATCGTACGAGTACGCGTGATTGGCGTACGGCAACCGGCCGATCCACGGCTGGCACCCCCAAACGAACACCCAATCCCGTCCTTCCCCAGGGGGTGTGAAGATGTGGTAGTTCTGGGCGTGTACTCCCTTGAACAAGAAGTGGCTTTCCCATTCGTCGTCGATCTGGGGGTTGGCAATGTTCGGACCGCCGGACCGGTCTGCGTCGATGGCAATCTCGAACAGATCGCCCCGCTTGTAATACATATTCCAGTAGTCGTCGTCCGCCTCGTAGAGGAAATAGAGTCGGTTCAAGCCCTTGACCCAACCGACGCGCACGGTGACGTCCAGGTCTTCGCGGTCGTGGTTGGTGAAGTTCCCCATGACCGTGTCGGAAAGCTGGTCGGTTCCGTATGCGTAGCTGTCGGGTACCATCGCCCAGTCGTCGGTCTGGCCGTCGATGCGGGGAATCATGTTGGCGGGAAACTGGAAGATCTTGAATTCCGTGTCGGTTCGCTGCAGGGCTTGAGACGGTGAGATGCCCAGCAGCACGGCCGCTGCGAGTCCACATGCTTGCTTGATCAAGTGTTCCCCCTTTCTAACGCGATAGACGGTGCGCTACGGATCCTTGAAGATCCCAATGCGGTGATTGGCCATTGACAGGAACAATTCCTCTCCTTCGTGGTACATCGGTAAATTGCTCGCTTGCTGATCGGGCATGTGGCATTCGGTGCAGCGGTCGCCCTGCGCTAATTTGGGCTCTTCAGCGTGGGACTGCTCGTGACAGGTCAGACACTTCCGCGAAAACATCGCGGTTTGGTCCGTCTCGTCTTGGTGTACATTGTGGCAGGTAGAGCACGTCATGCTGCTCGACTCTGCGAAACAGCGACTTTCCCAGAGGAACTGCACCTGACCCCCGTGGACCGACAGTTGCTTCTGCTCCGCTTTCGTGTATATGCGATGCGCTGAGATTTCGTCTCCCGGACGGAATGACAGCGGCGGCGTTTTAGGAACGCCCTGCCCCGCATGGCACAGGGCGCAGGAAGAGAGCTGTTGCGATCGACTCAGGCTGGCCGGGTTGACGATGTGCCGGCCCTCCTCTGCTGCCGGGTTCTGCTCGTGGAAAGCAATGTGTTGCGCACCGGGACCGTGGCACTTGGCGCAGCTAATGCCTACTTCAAAGCTGTTGGGATGAAATCGAAGCCCTGTCGGCGAGCCTACCGGCAGGACCGTCGCGGCGTGGCACTCTATGCAGCGTCCGCCGATCGGTCGTTGGTACAGCATTTCCAGTCTTTTGTTCGGCAGCTCCTCCCACCAAACGATCCAGGTTTCATAGCCAGGCGCGAGCGTCCAAATCTCTTCCGGGGTGAAGTACATCCCCGGCAACTGGAACAGTCTGTCCTCCTCCCAGAACAGGTAGGTCTGCGCCCGCTCTCCAGAGCCTACCACGATCTGAAAGGGCTTGGTGAATGTCTCTGTCGTATCCTTGGTGTACACAGCAGTCTGAAAAAACCCGCCCCTCCGCTCCTCCATCGCGAATTGCAGGTCTGGTAGCGGCGTACGCGCGACATTGCGGCCTGCGCTGAAGTCGCCCATAACGGTCGCCTTGGTGGCGACAGTGGAAGTGAGGTAGTGCCCGGTCTTGACGTAGCTGTCGTAGATCGACTGATGACAGGGCCGGCAGGCTTCACTCGTGCTCGTCGCTCCCCGGAAAGCGTGAGGCGGGTCGCCGCTCCCGTTTGCGAAATAGTTGAAGTACAGCAGGGCGAAGCTGCCGAGCGTTGCGGCAACCGCAACGGTCAAGCCCCAAGCCTTAACGCGCTTCATAGGTCCATCCGCTTCAGGCGACCGCGTCTGCGCAGGGCAGCGACGGCGGCGGCAGCGATTGTGCGCGACAAGGCATGGTCAGCGGTGCTCAACCAGCGCCGTCAAGGTCTCCAACACCTGAATCCGCGCCTTGTCCGCCAGCGTGCGGTCCACTGTCTCGTTCAGCCAGTGAAAGCCGCCCAGCGGCTGGTTCGGGCCGGTCGCGTCTCCGTGGCCCGCCGCATCACAGACACGGGCCGGCAGGCTCTCCAGCAACCGACGGGCCGCCTCCACTTCCGGGTCCGTCCTCTCCTGCGCGGACGCCTTTTGGATCGCCCGGTCCAACATGGCGAAGTACTCGTAGTCCTGCACCCCTTCCCGCGCCGCCTCGAGGTGTTTGCCGGCCGTCACCGAGGCCTCGTCGATGAACAGTGGCGAGTACGGGGTCTTGAAGGTGAGATACTCGTTCCACGATGACGCTCCGCCCGTATCGGTCAGCGACCACATGTAGATGGCCGTCGCTCCATAGCGCCAGCTCGTCCACGCCATGAGGCGGCCGGCGTACGGGTCAAAGACCCGACCCGTCCACGCCGCGTAGAACTCCAACCCGATCCCCTGATCGCGCTTCTGCACGTAGTAGTCGCGGTAGTCCTGGCCCTGTCTCAGAAAGGCTGCGTAGTTGGGGCACAACACGTGGCACGCATCGATCATCTCCTGGTTCGCCCGCTCCATATCCCGGTGGTTCGTATCCTCCCAGATGCGGACGCCCGTGTCCGCTGCGCGGATGGCCCTGGCCCACGCCAGAATGCGCTCGTCCATCCACGGCTCGTCAGGCTCATCCACCAGCAGCAGCGCGAATTGTTCCGGCTGCAATCCCTTCGCCACGATATGCTCCGCCCAGAACGTCACCCACGCCTTCACCGCGGTCGTGAACTCTGGCGTGCCCATGGGCCACGACTCGAAATGGTCGCCCACTTTTGCGAACACGAGGTACTGGGCCGCATCCGGCCACAACTCGATCCAAGCATCAAAGTAGTCGGTGTCGGGTGGAGCCGTCATCGCCCCCTGCACATCGTGCGCGCCCCGCGGCAGCGCCAGTTTGAGGGCCCACGGCGAGTCGACGAGGTGTTCGCGCAGGTGCTCGATGATCGCTGGCCTGTTCTGCTCCGTCAGAAGGGGAAAGTGACCGACTCGGTCCGTATAATCCCAGCCGCCCAAGTGAAGCGACTGCTCTTCCGGAAAATCCAAGGGATACAGGTGCATGCGCAATGGAAACCGCTTGCCCCCTTGAACGGACTCCACGACGACCTCGCCCTCGTAGGTGCCCGGCTCCACGTCCACCGGATTGAAGGTCAGCCACACCTGCCGTGTCATGCCCGAGGGCACGGAGACCGAATACCGATCGTTCTCTGCCGCAACCTCCGGCAGGGCCGCAGCAACCGGCACCCCGGTCCGCGTATCGGTCCAGGCCACCTCGTGAACGGTCACATACGCCGGATTGTCGCCGCCGGGCAGCTCGCTCAAGCGGAACGTCACCTGCATCGGTTCGTCACTGCTGTTGCTCACATTGAACGCCGCGGCGCGGTACTCCTTGCGCATCAGGTGCACCTCGACGGCCAGTTCCGCCGCTGTGTCGGGCATGCCGACGAGGAGAAGCGGATCCCACAGGTTCGGAGACCAGAACGTGAGCGGCTCCAAGCCTTTGGCGCGCCAGAGCCACGCCTGCGTGCGCAACACCCGTTCATGCCATGGATTCAGCGGTAGCACCGCCTGGAAATCATCCCCAAAGGCCGTGGCCGGCCCCAACTCCCCTTCCACCGCCGCCAGTTCGCCGAGAACCTCATTTCGCGTCTGCAGCGGAACACCCTTCTCCACCGCCGCTTCTCTCAGGGCCTCAATGTCCCGCACCAGACGCGTCCGGATCCCTTTCTGGATGGCGAGTCGGCCCGCGTACGCCTTCAGGTCCGGGATGGCCGGCCCCGGCAACGGCTCATTCATCCACTCCGGCTCTCCTGCCCAAACCTCGATCTCGTCCACGAAGGTATACGGCTCGTTCCACACGACTAGGCTGACATAGCGGCCGTGCGTCCTCAGCCGGTCCGTCCAGTACCGATACGTCCCGTACTGGGCAGCGCGCTGTTCGTTGAGATCTTGGAGGATCTGCTGGCGCAGTTCGGGCGTGACCTCTTTTTGCGGGTACCGATCCCGGTGGCGGTCGAAATGGTCGTATATCTCCGCATCCGTGAAACGCATGCCTTCCCTGTCCCACATGGCATCGCTCGCCTTCTTCGGCACGAGCGGGCCGTGCTGTTGCACACTCAACTCCACCAAGTCCCCAATCTCATGGAATTTCCCGTCTTCACCCGCCGTGAGGATGCGGATCGTCAGCGGCCACCTCACGTCCGCAAATCCCCCCGCCGTACTGAACGAGACCCCCCGTATCGGCTGCACCGTGCCCAGGTCCAGCGTCAGGATCGAAGGCGTCTTTTCCTGCCATCCCACCGTCGATAGCTGGGCCCAGAAATAGCCGTCCGTGTACACCCCGTCCGTCAGTTGCTCGGCGTCACCGGGGTCCGTGCAAAGCCCGTAATTTGGCCCCGGCTCCAGTGTGTAGGTCGCTCCGAGGGCGATGTTCTCGCTCGGACGGTCCGGCGGAATTGTCTCGGGTACACTCGGTGCCACCGCTGTGTCCTGAGCCCACACCAACGCCGCGATCAACGACGCTACCGCTGCCAAAGTTCTTTTCATCCGTGGCACTCGCTATCTTCGACTATTTAAAATTTGGCGGGAACGTGTGGGAATCGAACCCACCCAGCGTAACTCTCGCTACGCCGCAACGGATTTGAAGTCCGCGACAGCCACCAGGCACGCATCCGCTCCCGCAAAGCTCTCAATATATAGAATGACTTCCCAATAGCACCAACGAGACCTACGGTGCTACTTTTTTTGCGCTGCTTCGGCCCGCGCCTTGCGCTCGGCCCGCTCGGCCGCTTTGCGTTCGGCCACCTCGGCTTCTGTCGGCAAGCGCCGCGCCGGCATCTCTGGATACTCAAGCGGCAACTCCCAGCGCAGGGTTCGCAATGGGACATCCCCCAAATTTTCAATCTGCAACTCGAGATATTCATCGTCGGGCCCGACAATAGGCGTCTTGTCGTCGCTTTTGCGATTGGGGAAGAAGACTCGGTAGTAGGTCTTGCCGTCGAGCACCTCACCTTCGGGCCGGTCGCTTTCGTATGGATAGAAATTAAACGTCCCGCTGGGTTGGAAGCGCACACCTTGCTGATTGACCAAAAATGTGCGCGCACCAATATCGGCAATATAGGGCTTGAGCTGAGACTCTCCGCTCGACAGATAAACGGTAAAGACCAAACGACTGTAGAGCGTCAAGCCCCAACGGTCGTCATACCGGTCGCGCAGGATGGGAAACTTGGGGTCGTAGATGGCATCGACGACCCGGCGGATGTATTCGGCCCTCCAGATGTCGAAGGCGCGTTTTTGCAGGGGATTGCGCGCATCAAAGGATGGATTTACGTAGATAAGATACTGAAAGTAAAGGCTGTTGATGTCCGTGCCGTCTTCGGTCGGATAGGTGCCATCGACGTAGGAGTAGAGTAGCTGTTTGAGGCGAAATTCGAGCTGCTCTTGCCCCAAGTCCTCGCGCTCAGCCCGCGCATAGGCGTGGGCAATTTCGTAGGCGAAGGTGTGCAAGGCTGCCTGCACTAAGACGCCGTCGGCACCCCGGTGGCTTCTATTTACGGTGCGCCATACTTCCTGCTCGACGCGCGCAAAGGGGCCTTGCGAAAGCTCTAGGGCGCAACCACTGGCCGCCGCACACATCCAGCAAAGGAGCAAGACCCTGCTTGGCATGAATTACCTCCGTTGAGGAGGGGGTGCCTAGCCTCGCGCTATTCCTTGACGACCCAGAGCTTAACCGCTGTTGCTACCTCCGAGTGGAGGCGCACTTCGACATTGTAAACACCCAGTTCGCGGATGGGGTCTTCGAGATGAATGGCGCGGCGATCTACCTCGTAGCCCTTTTCATCGAGCAACTCGGCGATATGCTGGGCGGTTACCGAGCCGAAGAGGCGATCCTCCTCGCCGACCTTGACCTGCGCGGTGAGCGACTCCGCTTCCAGCTTTTTGACGAGGGCCTCGGCGGCGCGGCGGTCGCGCTCGGCCAAGGTCTCTTGCTGTTTGCGCCTAGACTCAAATTGAGCCATGTTGGCGGCGCTGGCGATCAGGGCCTCATTGCGAGGGATCAGGAAGTTGCGACCATATCCGTTCTTTACCTTCACGACCTCGCCGGCCGAACCCAAGGATTCAATGTCCTTTAATAGAATTACCTTCACGACTTGTCCTCCACTTCATAGAAAACGGCGATGTTGTTTGGGCCTTACGCTTCTTCCTCCGTGGGAGCGGGACGCAGCCGACGCCAGTCGAACCAAGTATCCAAAAGCCCCAATCCAGCCAAGAGTAGAAACGCCAACCCGGCGACAAAAAAAAGCCCTACGTAAAACAACAGCTCGACCAAAGGCGGCACCCTTTGACGCTGGGCGAAAAAGCGCAGCACCGCCACCCCTTGAACCCCGTAGATAATCCCCATCAACACGATCAGGTTGAGGCCCAAATCGGCCAACAACCCATCGCCCAAAAGACTTAGTCCCAAGGCCGCGATCAATACCCAAATCAGCTCTTCCCAAGGCCGCCACAAAGACAACGGCAGGGGGGCGGGCAGCGACAGCCCCAGCCGCAAGGCCAAGCCCTGGCTCAAGCGATACGCCACGACAAAAACCAAAAGCAGGGTCGCCATCTCGATGGCTGGCTGCACTCGCAAAACCGCGTCAATCATCGCGCTTAGCGTCTGGCCGCTTCCCTCTACAGCCATCCCCAAGGCTTGAAACTGCTCCAAGATGGCAGCGGTTTGCTCTTGGCGATGTGCGCCATCGTGCGCCTGGACCAACTGCCAGAAACACAAGCCAGCCGGCGGCGTGCAGGCCATGGCCATGACGCGGCCATAGGTCTGCTGACGCTCTATTTGCAAAACGGCGAGCAACCCCATAATGGGCACTAGCCCCAACATGGCACCTAGCAGCATGACGGAGCCCAAGCAAAGCAGACCGATCAAGGGCAGGGATCCACGCGAGCCGTAGCGCAGACTAGCCAAAAGCGAAGCGACCGCCAGCGCTATGCCCAGTAAAATCAACATCGGCGCACGCCGACACTAAGAGTCGTCGGACTCTTGGACGACGGTCTCTTCGGGTGTCTCCTCTGCCACCTCACTAGGCTCATTATTCTCAGGGGCAGCATCGCGGCGGCTGTCGTCGCGGTCCCTTGTTGGGCCGCGGGAGTCCCGATGGGGGCCACCTCTGTCCCTCGGGCCGCGGGTCGGTCGGGCAAAAGCTTCTTCGAGGAAATTGTCGGCGGCTAGCTGGGGCACGTGGATAAACTCGCCTTCGACCGCGGTGATGAGATAGCGCAGCACCGCTTCGTCAAGCTTGAGCGTCTGTTCTAGCCCTTCGATCGCCGTCGGCTCGGCGGAAAATTGATAGAGCACGTAGTAGCCTTGATGCCGATTCTTCAGGCTAGACGAGGTATAGGCCAAACGCCGCAGGCCCCAATTGTCGATTCGGGCGACTTGCCCACCATTTTCTTCAAGCAGAGCCTCGTATTTTTCGACGAGTTGCTCGTATTGGCCCTCGCCGGCTTGGGGGTCCAAGATACATACGAGTTCGTAGTTTCTCATTGTATTGCGCTTTCTGGGTTCTGGTCTGGGGCACATCCCTCAGACGAAAAGCGGTGCTAGGACGAGAGATATCACCGACATCAGCTTGATGAGTATGTTTAGCGACGGCCCCGAAGTGTCCTTGAATGGGTCGCCGACCGTATCGCCGACGACCGCGGCTTTGTGGGGGTCAGATCCTTT
The DNA here is from genome assembly GCA_022820485.1 of Candidatus Latescibacterota bacterium. GTDB lineage: Bacteria > Latescibacterota > UBA2968 > UBA8231 > UBA8231. The sequence continues at coordinate 116,758 of JAJEFJ010000014.1, read as the reverse complement.
GCCCCCCAAATGGCCCTCTTCGATCCACTTTTTGGCGTTGTCCCAAGCCCCGCCGCTGTTGGCCATCATCAGTGCCAACAAGACGCCGCTGACCGTCGCCCCGGCGAGCATGCCGCCCAAGGCGACGGGGCCGAGACCGAACCCAACCGCGACCGGAGCCAACACCGCCAACAGGCCCGGTAGAATCATTTCGCGCAGGGCCGCGGTCGTGCTGATCTCCACGCAACGCCGGGTATCGGGCTTGGCTTTGCCTTCCATCAGGCCCTCGATCTCGCGGAACTGACGCCGGACTTCCTCGACCATCTTGAAGGCGGCCTTGCCGACCGAGGTCATGGTAATGGAGGCCGCTAGGTAGGGAATCATCGCGCCGATAAAAAGCCCGCCGACGACAATCGGCGTAGTCACGTCAATGACGATCGGCTCACCGGTTGCGGTCTCAATAGCGGAGGAATAGGCCGAAAAAAGCGCCAAGGCCGTCAACGCTGCCGAACCAATGGCAAATCCCTTGCCCATGGCCGCGGTCGTGTTGCCGAGTGAGTCGAGACCATCGGTGATCTTGCGCGTGTCTTCGCCCAAGCCCGCCATTTCGGTAATGCCGCCGGCGTTGTCGGCGATGGGACCATAGGCGTCAACCGACATGGTGATACCCACGGTGGCCAGCATACCGACAGCGGCGATCCCAATCCCAAAAAGCCCGGCAAAGTGGAAGGCCAAGCCAATGGCGATGACGATCCCCAAGGTCGGCAAGACGACGCTCTCCATGCCTATGGCCAAGCCGGAAATAATATTGGTCGCCACGCCAGTCTTAGAGGTTTCAGCGATGGTGCGGATGGGTTTGCCGCCGGTGTAGTACTCGGTAAAAAGGCCAATCGCGATCCCGGCCAAACAGCCCGCGCACAGTGCCCACACCGGCTGATTGGATAGGCCGATTGTCCCGGCGACCCACCAAGCACCCAAAATCATGAGTGCGGCTGCAACCCAAGTCGAGTAGCGCAATGCGGCACCGGGGTCGAAATTCTGCAGTATCCGCACCATCAACACGCCCAAAAGCGACGCGACGATACCGATCGTGATGACGATCAGCGGGAAGCTCATTGCCGCAAGTTTCGCCTCGGTCGGATCGGAGATATTGGGAGCGAGCGTGGCCAGCAGTGATGCGGACGCGGTGGCGGCAATGGCAATGGTAGCAATGACCGATCCGACGTACGATTCAAAGATATCGGCACCCATGCCAGCGACATCGCCGACGTTGTCGCCGACGTTGTCGGCGATGACGGCCGGATTGCGGGGATCGTCCTCGGGAATCCCCGCCTCTACTTTGCCCACCAAGTCGGCACCCACATCCGCGGTCTTGGTGAAGATGCCGCCACCAACGCGCGCGAAAAGAGCAATCGAAGAGGCCCCCATAGCGAAGCCATTGATCGTAGGTGCTTGGCTTATATCGTCCCAGATACCAATAGCGCTGGCCAGTGCTCCAACGCCGAAGAGTCCCAAGCCAGCCACGGCAAGTCCCATCACGGCACCCCCTGAAAAAGCGATGTTCAGCGCCGGCCCTTGGCCGTGCTGGTTGGCCGCTTGGGCGGTGCGAACATTGGCGTGGCAGGCCGCCTTCATGCCGGTATAACCGGCCAAAATGGAGCAAACGGCTCCCGCCAAGAAAGCGTACGCGGTATGGGCTCCGACGAAGGCAAAAAGGAGGACGAAAACGATGACGATAAACCCGGCGAGGATGGTGTACTCGCGTTTGAGAAAGGCCATCGCGCCCTCGTGGATAGCCTCTGAAATTTCCACCATCTCTGGAGTGCCCGCCGGAGACTTTTTGATGTAAAAGTACAGCAGGAGCGAGCAAAGCAAACCGCCCAGACCAATGAATGGCGCTGCGCTTGTCCAAATTTCCATATGCGTTTGTAACCCTCCCTCGACTACGTTTCTTTTTAACCGTTGAACTTGTTCATGGCCGCCTCGATGCCTTCGGCGTAGTACACTTCGAGCGCCATATGTCCGCGCTCAATCAAGTCTTCTACCTCGTCTTCTGGGGAAAACGGATCCAGTACGTAGTCAACGACGTCCGCGTCTGCGGGTGGGATGCCGATTCCTAGGCGCAGGCGCGGTACGGCTTCCGTGTTGAGCGCTTCGAGAACCGAAGCCAGACCGTTGTGCCCACCATCACTGCCGCCACGGCGAAAGCGCAAACGCCCGAAGTCGAGCAGGAAGTCGTCGAAGATGACCAACACGTCTTCGGGAGGCACCTCCCATTGGGCGCAAAGGGCCGCTGCGGTCGAACCACTGCGGTTCATATAGGCTTGGGGCTTGGCCAAGAGCACTTCCCGACCGCCCAGCACTACTCGGACGACTTGGCCCTGTATGTCTGCTTGATGCTGCCAGTCAACACCACAGCGGGCCGCTAGGTGATCCACCACCATAAATCCTATGTTGTGCCGCGTTGACGCGTAGCGCACACCGGGATTTCCCAAACCCAAGGCTACTTGCAAACCTACTCTTCGCCGGCCTCGTCGCCTTCGCCGGCCTCGCCGCCTTCGCCTTCCTCTCCTTCGACCTCTTCTCCTTCGACCTCCTCGGCTTCTTCCTCCTCAGTGATCAAGCGCGGGGCCAAGATATTGACAATCGTGCGGTCTGGGTCGGTGGTAATGCGCGGCTCTTGGTCAATGAGATCGCTCACGTGCAGGCTATCGCCGATGACCAACTCAGAGATGTCGATTACCATCGCGGAGGGCATTTCCGAAACGACGCACTCCATTTCGATTGCAGTCAGCGCCTGCTGCAAAGCCCCGCCCTCGTTGCGGACCCCTTCGGGCTCCCCCTCAGTCAGGATCGGAACATTGGCGCGCAGCGTCTCGCTCGGATCGATGCGCAAAAGGTCTAAGTGCAGCACATGGCCGCGGACCTTGTGGTATTGGACGTCGCGAATCAGGGCCTGCTCAGGAGCTCTATCAGGCTCTTCGTGCTCAATCAAGATGATGGCGTTTTGTCCGCCTTTGCTCAGGATGAGCTCCAAGCTATGGGCATCCGTCTTAAAGGACTCAGCGGGCTGATTATGACCGTAGATCACCCCGGGCAACTGGCCCTGTAGGCGACGCATCTGGCCCACGGGACCCTTGCCCTGCTCTTGGCGGGACTGGACTTTGAGCGCGACCTGCTCGCGCGCTTGGATCTGTAGTGGAACTTGCGGCATCGGAGCATCTCCTCAAAAGACTCGATCAAATATCAATGGCATAATGGCAGCCCGGCGAGGACTCGAACCTCGATAAACGGAACCAAAATCCGTTGTCCTACCAATTGAACGACCGGGCTACCTATCTCTATGCCTCGCACTTCCCCGAGCTAGACCGGCTGACATAAAAAAGACCGGCAACCTTGCCTTTGCAGTGCGCTTTGCGCCTGAGAGGCGGTCTTCCGGTCGTCGAAGATACCGTAAACAGTGGAGCCGCTGCCCGACATCAACGTGGCGCGGGCGCCAACTCGGTCCAGTTGAGAACGAAGTTCTGCGACGATGGGATAGGTGCGCTCTACCGCGGGCGTGAAGTCGTTCTCCAGCACTTCGAATAACCTGTCGTGGTCAACGCACCCGCCGCTCAGGGAAACAATAAAGTTAAAATAGGGAGAATTTTCTGTCAAGATGGGGCCGAGTTGGCCATAAGCCCACGCCGTACTGATCTCGACCTCGGGGTACGCCAGCACGTAAAAGACCTTGCCCTCCCAGCTCAGCGCTTCGAGTATCTCGCCGCGGCCTCTCAATAGAGCGGTGCCGCCTTCCACCAGAAAGGGAATATCCGAGCCAAGGGTGGCGGCGATCTGGCGGAGATCTACGTTCGAGCATGGCTGGTCATAGAAGCGATTGAGTGCTCGCAGGGTCGCGGCCGCGTCGGCGCTGCCCCCGCCTAGGCCCGCGCCTATGGGTATGTTCTTTTTTAGGTGGATGCGGAACGGCTGAGCTGGGCGGTCAAGTTGAGCATGAAAGGCATTGACTGCGCGGCACACCAAGTTGTCTGGCCCCGTCGATAGGCTATCGAGGCTACAGGTCAATTGATCGGAGGAAGCTAATTCAAAGTACAAGACGTCCGCTAAGTCCACGCATTGAGCCACACTGAGGATATCGTGGTAGCCATCGGGGCGGCGACCGACAATTTTAATCCCCAAGTTTATTTTTGCGTATGCTTTTTCGACTAGCAGACTCTCCATCGCTGCACACCTTGACCGCATTTTACTATATTCTACACTCTAGCCTGTTACTTACGTGTCAGATTGGCATACTCTTGAGAGTTGATATGTTTCCAAAATTGATATTAGTGCTTTTCCTCGGCCTAAACACTCAGAGTTGGGCGCAAACGAGCGCAGAGGACGACTTCAAACTGGCCCGCAACCTCTTCCGGGATGCCGGCGACTATGCCACGGCCGCCGGGTTATTTGCCGAGTTTGTTCGCAATTATCCCGATAGCCCGCAGCTAGCCGAGGCCCGACTGATGCTGGCGCGGGCGTACCGCCAAAGCGGCCGTTGCGACCTAGCGGTGCCAGCCTACGAGACGTTCTATCTCGAACATCCCGATCACTTGTTGAACGCCGCCAACGCACGGCGCGAGCGAGCGGCTTGTTTGGCCGAGCAAGGTCAATACCTGCTGGCGGCCCGATCATACGAAGAGTTGCAGCGTCGTTTCAGCGCCAGCGAATTCGCCGCCAATGCCTTGATCGAGGCCGCGGCTAATTATACCCGCGCCGAAAATTTGCGGCAAGCCGAAGCTGCTTATGGACGTCTGCTGGCCGATTACGCGAGGTCCGATCAAGCGCATTTGGCGCGCTATCGGCTGGCTCAGTTGCGCTTTGCCGCTGGTCGAGCCGCAGAAGCCCAACAACTCCTCGGGCAAATCGCCGCCACTAAACCATCGCCTTCTCTCGCTCCTAGCGCCCTGCTCCTTGGAGGGCGTATCGCGCTCTTTATGGACAATAAGGAAACCGCGGAGAAGCAATTCAAGTCGCTGGAGCGGCGCTTTCCCCGGGCGGCGCAGGCCGACAGCGCCCATCTAGATCGCGCAGACTATCTCTATAACTCGGGCCTTTTTAGCCAAGCTGGAGACGCCTATCAGCGAGCCTTTAACAAAGTCGGTGACCGCGCTCTCAAAGAAAGCGCACTCCTCGGGCTGGCCGACGCTCGCCGCCAGAGTCATCAGACGCGCGAAGCTATCGCCCATTACGACAAGCTGAGCGCCATGCTCCAACCCGGTCACCCCGCTTACCTCAAGGCGCAGCTAGGCCGGGCCATCGTTCTGGGCCAAGCCGGACAATTCGCCCGTGCAGTAGGCCTTTTTCAAGGATTGATCCAAACCGGCGACAGCCCCGAAGCCATTAGTGCGCTGAGGGAACTAGGTGCCCTCTACAAGCGACGCGGCGACAGCGAAGCCGAGGACAGCCCCGATTCGCTGCGGTTATTGACTTTCGGAGAGGGGGCCACCGCTTTCCATAGCCGCGCGATAACTTGGTACCGCCGCTACCTACGGGAAGCCGATGGGGTCGCCGATGCCAACGCCGTGCGCTTTGAACTCGCCGCACTCTACGCCTCAACCGACTACTACCAAGAAGCCATCTCCCTCTATCGACAGCTAGCTTCAAGCCAAGACGAGGTAGCAACCAAAGCGCAATTCGCCCTCGCCCGAACCTTTGAACAAAGTGGACAACCGCGTGCGGCGCTGCGCGAGTACGTGGCCTTCCTCGAACTCTTCCCCGCTGACCGCCAGAGCGAGGAGGTTCGCCAGCGAATCGAATATCTGCGCGAATTTACCGTCTTGGACCCGGTCGGCCTCAACCGGGCCTTGCAAAAAGCTGGGCTCGATGAGTTGAGCGGCAAGTCGCGTCAGCTAGTGCAGCTAGCGGTCGCCCGAGTGCTGTTCTCGCATCACGATTTTGTAACTGCTGCCCAATTTTTCAAACACTATGCCACGGCCTATCCAGACGATCCCTACAACGACGAGGCGCAGTACTTTCTGGCCGAAAGTCTGCTTCGACTCGCCCGTCAACGCCAGCTAGAGGCGCAGCCTGCCAGCGCGGATTCACTGCGGGCTCTAGCCCTACGGGAATACCGCGTTCTCGTCGGGCAAGCCCCCGCCGACAGCATTCTCACCGAGCAAGTCCCCGGCGATAGTACTACTCTCGTCGAACAAGCCCCCACCGACAACACATGGACCCGGCGCGCACGACTTAGCCTCATTAAACTCGAAGCCGAGGACCGTCCCGACTCGCTGCGGTTATTAGCACTCGAAGAGGGGTTTGCCTCTTTCGTCGCCGAGTTTTCCGAGGGGCGAAGGGACCATCTAGACCAAGCCCTTTTGCAGCTAGGCGATGCCCGCCGCCAACTCGGAGCGACCGATAGCACTTGGTTCGACGGGGCCATTGCGGCCTACGATCAGCTTCGCCGGCTCTCTTCTGACAGTCCACTCGTCCCCCACGCTCTATACGGCAAGAGTCTTTGCCTAGTGCAAAAGGGCCAACACAAAGCAGCGGCCGATTTGCTCGAGCGCGTTCTGCGAGACTATCCCAATAGTCCACTGACGGCACCGGTGCTCTTTGAACTAGGCCATATCCGCCTAGCGCAGGAGCGGACCCAAGAAGCCATTGCCCGACTGCAAGAGTTGCGCTGGGGCTACCCGGCCTTTCCCGAGCGCCGCGCCGCCCAGAAACTGTTGGGCGACACCTATTTTCAGCTCGGCCAGTACGCCGCCGCCATCGAGCTGTATCAACCGTTGGTTTCCAACTCGACCATTTCCGACGACAGGGGGCCGATTCTTCGACGAATTGGCCGGGCTTACCACCATCTCAACCGCTATGGCGAGGCCATGGAGACCTATCGGCAAATACTCGCCGAAGAGCCTAACCCGGCGGGATTAGACAGCATCTACTTCGCCCAAGCGGTACTGCAACTGAGGTTAGGTCAGGAAGATGACGCCTTTCGGCTCTTCCGCAAGGTCAGCCAAGAATTTGCCTCCAGTGGATTGGCAACCGAAGCCTCGACGCGGGCCGGCCACATCGCCTTTGCCCGCCAGCAATACAAACAAGCCTACCGACTCTATCAGCCCTTGCTGAAGCAAAGCGAGGACGCCCTAATCTACGGACAAGCCGTCCTCTCTTTGTTCCAACTCAAGCGCATAGAGGAAGGGCGCAAGGCCGCCAAGCAGTTTGCCAAGCGGTTCAAGGAAGAAACAGAGTGGCGTCAACACTTCCGGGTTGAAGAAGGGAATTACTATTTGCAGGCTGGCAACTACAAAAAGGCGTACGAACTGTTTCAAGAGGTGGAAAAGCAAGGAGGCACGTGGGCCGACGACGGGGCCTATTGGATGGCTATAACGCTGTGGAAGCGCAACAAGGCGACGCCCAGCGAGGAGGGGGCGGCGTTCGCATTGGAAGCCATATCGCGCTTTGTACGAGAGTATCCGACGAGTCCTCAGGTAGCCGATGCCTACCTGCGCCTCGGGGACTACCACTTTTCGCTGCGCAACTTCCTGCAAGCGGCAGGAGCCTACAAACACGCCTTGGACGCGCCAGAAGTCAGTAGTGATCAGGCCCAAGATGCAATGTGGAAACTGATTAAAAGCTACCAGAGTGCCCACGAGTACGAGGCCGCGCACCAAGTGGCCGAGCAGCTATTGAGCCAGTACCCCGAGCACCCCAAAGCCATCGAGATCCAGCTCGAACTGGGTATCATCCTCAAGAATAAGGGCCAATACGCTCAAGCCATTGAACAGCTAGACGAACTACTGTCCCAACAGTTACTCGATGGCAACAGTGCTTCAGAAGCCCGGTTTTACATCGGCGAATCCTATCAGAACATGGGCGAGTACCGCAAGGCTATCCAAGCCTATTACAAAGTCAGTTACCACGGTAGCCAAGGACTCAGCATGTGGATCACCTCGGCGGATTTCCAGCGCGCCCGCTGTCACGAATCGCTGGGCGAACACGCCACGGCCATGACCATCTACGAGCGCATCACACGGCGCGAAGGGGGCCAGAGTCCGCAGGGACAGATAGCCCGCGAGCGGATCGATGCCCTGCGCCGCCAGCTAGAAACCCTCAACTGAAGCGACGCCAGCAGAGCATATCATGGCCTCAACTCAACGTCACATTCTGCTCCTGACCCAGCGAGCAGAGTTGGAAGCAGAGTTCAAGTCCGCAGTCCACGACATGCGGCTGCGCGTACTCAGCGCGGCTAACAGCGATGCGCTTGGGCGGCTACTGCGGCGCGGAGTGGATCTGGTCGCCTTTGATCTGGAACTTCCGCCCGCCGTCCTCGCAGAGGGCGTCGCCGCGCTCGACCAGTACCGCGATGTTCCCATGCTAGGCTTGGGCAACGCCGATGAAAATTGGGACCGACTTTTGTGGGGTTCGCCGCTCAAAGACCAAGTTGCCGTGCCCTTTGAGGCCGCAGTCCTGCGTCAACATCTGGACCAGCTACTAGAGCGAGGGGACTTTTTGCACGGGGCCGAACTAGTAGGTCAGTCGTCCTTAATGCGCCAACTGCGCGAACGCATCTTAATCGTGGCACCAACGCCAGTTTCCTCTATCCTCCTGACGGGCGAAAGCGGCGCGGGCAAGGACTTAGTTGCCGAAGCCCTACATCGCTACAGCAGCCGACGCGAACGTCCTTTCCGCCCGCTCAACTGCGGTGCCATCCCGGAGAATCTGCTGGAGAACGAACTCTTCGGGCACGAGAAGGGGGCCTTCACCGATGCCCGTGCCCAGTACCGAGGTATCTTTGAACAAGCGGACAACGGAACGGTCTTTCTAGACGAAATCGGCGAGATGTCGCTGGCGGCGCAAGTGCGCCTCTTGCGGGTCCTCGAGCAGCGCGAGGTGGTCCGCATCGGCGGCAACGCGCCGGTCTCGGTGGACCTGCGCGTGATCGCCGCGACCAACCGCGATCTACAACAGGCGGTGGACCAGCGCGAGTTTCGCCTCGACCTATACCACCGGCTCAAGGTCGTCGAGCTCGACATTCCGCCGCTGCGCCGCCGAGCCGAGGACATTCCCCTCTTGATCGAGCACTTCATCAGCGAGTTGACCCAAGACAACAAGAGCCGTCTAGAAGGGTTCTCGGCGGCGGCGCTGGATCTTTTGCAAAACTATGCTTGGCCTGGCAATGTGCGCGAGTTGCGCAACCTAATTGAGCACTTAGTGTTCCTCGCTCCGCGTGCCCTCGTCGAACCCGAAGACCTAGTGCCCCATCTCGGGATCCAGCCCACGCGCCATTTGCCCGTGCCAACCAACAAGACGCCGGACCAATCCGAGCGCGAGTTGATCTACTTTGCGCTCTTAGATCTCAAGCGCGAGGTCGCCGAGCTAAGAGCCGCGGTCGAGCGCAATGCCTCCGTGATGCCGTCCTCTGCGCCCCCCGTAGCACCAAGGGCCGTTCGACCGGTTGGGCCCGAGGAACCGATCTATCCGGTTGAGGACACCCCTTATCATCCCCCAGACTCCCAAGACCCCGCGGCAATACGCGTCCCCGAAAACGCAGCTATTGAGCCTTTGCCCTCGCTCAAAGACCGCGAGCGGGAAGCCATCGAACAGGCTCTCGACCGCGTCGGCGGCAATCGCCGGAAGGCCGCGGCACTCCTCGGCATCAGTACTCGCACACTCTACCGGAAGCTAAAGGAATACGACCTCGAATGATGCGCCTTCACCGCGTCGTCAGGCGCGACACCCCCTCCACCCTATTCAGTATATGTCGCCCGTGGGTGGGCAGCGCGCTTATTGCCGCGTTGCTCGCGGGTGCGCGCCCGGCTGGAGCGCAAATGCCGGAGGAGAGCACCCTGCCGATCGCGGCTCTCAGCAGGGCTTTCCGCCACGCCTACGAACAAGCGAAGCCAGCCGTGGTTTTAATCGCGGCGACAGCCCGGTCGCGGCAAAAGCGCACCTTGCCCCCCTTCCACCCGGAAATTCCCGAAGACTTTCGCGGCATAGGCTCCGGCACTATCGTCAGCGCCGATGGCTACATTCTGAGCAATTACCATGTCGTCGCCGAGGCCGACTCCATCCAAGTCACCCTCTCGGACCGCCGCACTTATCGGGCTAAGGTCATCGGCTTTGATTCGCTGATTGACATCGCCCTGCTCAAGGTTGAGGCGCAAGGGCTGCCTACGGTGCAGTTGGCCGACTCAGACCGCTTGCAAATCGGCGATTGGGTGCTGGCCATTGGCCATCCCTTGGGCATGGGGTCCACGCTGACGCATGGCATCGTCAGTGCCCTAGGGCGCCAAGCAGGCATTTTCAACCCCAGAAGTGACGAAGAAAATCGCTACGCCATCGAGAGTTTCATCCAGACCAATGCCGTGATTAACCCCGGCAACTCCGGCGGTCCTCTGCTCGACCTACAGGGCCGAGTCGTAGGTATTAACACAGCCATTTCAACACGCACGGGTTACTACATCGGCTATGGGCTAGCCGTGCCGATCAACTTGGCCCGCGAGGTGGTAGATGATCTGCTGGTCCACGGACGGATCGTGCGCGGCTACTTGGGCGTGGCCATGGAATCTGAGATGACCCCAGAGCTAATCCGCGAGCGTGGCCTCGACATGGAACGGCCACGAGGCGTTTATCTCAGAGCTGTGCAGCCCAACAGCCCGGCCGCACGCGGTGGTTTGCTTGACGGGGACGTCGTCCTGTCGCTCGACGGCATCGAGGTCAATCACTTCAACCACCTACAGACGCTGATCTACGGCCGCGACCCAAGCGAAACGGTCAGCCTGCAAATCATGCGCCAGAATCAAATCCACCACATCGCCGTGGTGCTCGGCGAGCGCGAAGAGGACCGGCTCCTTTCCCAAGGACATCATCGGCTAGCAAAGCTGGGGATTTCAGTTGAAACCTTGCCCGCCGAGTTGGCCGCCGAGTTGGGCTTTATCGGCGAGTTGGCGGCTGAACTGGGTTTTGCACAAGGCGAGGAGCCGGTGGTGGTAGTTGAAGTAGATCCGGAGGGGCTGGCTGCGGATAAAGGGATTCAAGCGCGCGATGTGATTACCGAGGTGGATCAAGAACGCGTTACTTCGTTGGAGCAATTTGTGCGCTTTGTTTCCGAACTGGAGGAGGGGCAGTCTGCGTTCTTCTGGTTTTGGCGGCCCGATACCGGAATTGAGGTTCGGGCACTGAGGATTCCGGAGTAAACCATGACGCCCGACCTAAACGGTGCCGATGCCCTGCTGATGATCGGCAGCAGCGAACGCTGTGCCAATCTGTTCTACGCCACCCGCTTTCGCGCTCCCGGCTCCTTCGTCTTTTTGTGGACTCCCAGCGAAAAACTCATGCTGGCCAACAACCTCGAAATCGACCGGGCGCGCGAGCAAGCCTGCGTCAACCGGGTATTGCCTTATGCCCAGTACGAGAAACAGGCCAAGGAAAGAGGCCAGGAGCGGCCCAACAGCAAAGCCGTGTTGTTGGAACTTTTGCGCGACCTCGGCTTGGCGAAGCTACAAGTGCCCGCTGATTTTCCCCTTGGTACAGCCGATTTTCTGCGGGGGGAAGGCATCGAACTAGCCATTGCGACCGAGCCGCTTTTTCCCCAGCGCAACATCAAAGACGCCACAGAGATCGAGAATGTGCGCCGGGCAATGCGGGCCACCGAGGCGGGCATGGAAACGGCGATTGAAGGGCTGTGCGCAGCCGATGTGCGCGACGGCGTACTCTTCCTCAACGGCGATGTACTCACTTCCGATCGATTGCGGCGCATGGTGCATCAGACGCTCATGGATTGCGACAGCATTGGCGAACATACCATCATCGCCGGCGGCGACCAAGGCTGCGACCCACACCAAGTGGGCTTCGGGCCTTTGTGCGCCGGCGAGACCATCATCATCGACATCTTTCCGCGCGATGAGGCGAGCGGCTACTACGGAGATATGACGCGAACCGTCTGTAAGGGACCGGCCTCCAAGCCGCTGCAGCACCTGTACGAAACCGTGCTGGCGGCTCAACAATTGGGCTTAGACCACATCCGTCCGGGTGCCGAAGGCCACCTTATTCACGAGTCAATCCAACGATTTTTCGACGACGCCGGCTACGAGACGGGAGAGAAAAACGGCTATATGCAGGGCTACTTCCATGGCACGGGACACGGGCTAGGGCTGGAGATTCACGAGGGGCCGAGGATCGGCCCGCGCGGCGACGTGCTTGAGTCCGGCCATGTCGTGACGATGGAACCAGGGCTCTACTACCGAGGCTTGGGGGGCGTGCGGATCGAAGATACAGTCGTCGTTTGTGCAGGCGGCTGCGAAAACTTATGCAGCCTGCCCAAGGTACTCGAAGTGTGAATGCGGCCCTCTTTGTCAACGGGTGTACTCGTTGACAAAAAGGGGAAATTGAGCAGATTTATTTCTATGAGACGGCACAAATTCACCCTCGGCTCCCTAGTCATTGCTGCGGGTCTAATCTACCTTTTTGTCGCTGGCGTTCAACAGTCAACGGCGACTCACATGACGCTGCAAACCCTGATGGACGGAACTCTGGACGAGGGTCAGCGCATCCAACTAGGCGGCAGCACCGTGGTGCCCGGTTCGATTGAATGGGACCGGTATCGCTCGCGCCCTGAATTTATGATTACTGACGGGGAACATACCCTGCGGGTGCGCTACATCGGCCACGCCGTGCTGCCCGATACCTTCAAAGACGAAGCACTGGTAGTTCTCGAAGGCGAATACGATGCAGCCGACCAAGTCTTTGCCGCTGAGATCGTCTTTGCCAAATGCCCCTCCAAATACGAGGGACAAAGCTATGAAGGCCACGTGCAGGCGATGAATAGCCCGAACGGCTAGCCCGCACACCTTTTGGCTTTTCCCGACTCTTTATGGTTGATATCGGCTACTTTGCCTTGAGCTTAGCACTCCTAGCCTCCGGCTATGGTGCTCTGGCGTCGGCCCTCGGGGCGAGGCGTGGCCACTTGGGTCTGGTGCGCTCGGGCGAAAACGGGGTCTTGGCGACCTGTGGCCTGCTGACGCTGGCAATTCTCGCGCTGTGGCACGCGCTCCTCTCCCACGACTTCCAAGTCGAGTACGTGGCCGAAAACAGCAACCGCGCCATGCCTTTGTTCTATTTGATAACGGCGCTGTGGGGCGGGCAGAACGGATCGCTGTTGTTTTGGGGCTGGATCCTATCTCTCTACTCGGCGGGCTTGGCGGCACTTTACCGCCAGCGCTATCGCGAATTGATGCCCTACGCGATAGCGACCCTGTCCCTTACCAGCTTCTTCTTTTGCATTGTGCATCTTTTTGCCGCAGACCCGTTCCAGCGCCTGCCTTTCACGCCAGAGGACGGGCGCGGACTCAACCCGATTCTACAACACCCCGTTATGGCCATTCATCCACCGATGCTTTACTTGGGTATGGTGGGCATGGTCGTGCCCTTTGCCTTTGCCATCGCCGCGCTCTTGACTGGCAAATTAGACGCTACTTGGCTCCGTGCGGCGCGCCGCTGGATGCTCATCCCCTGGACCTTTCTCGGCTTCGGCCTCCTGCTAGGCGGCAAATGGGCCTATGTCGAACTGGGGTGGGGTGGTTATTGGGCGTGGGATCCGGTGGAGAACTCCTCGCTGATGCCCTGGCTGATCGCCACCGCTTTTCTGCACTCGATTATGATTCAAGAGCGCAAGGGCATGCTCAAGGTGTGGAATGTGGCACTGGCGATCCTCACGTACGCGCTGTGCCTGTTCGGCACCTTTATGACCCGCAGTGGCATCATCTCCTCGGTTCACGCCTTTGCCCAATCCAACATCGGCCCTTTTTTTGGCACGTTTCTCGTCCTGACGCTGGTTTTTTCTTTTGGGCTTTTGTGGCTGCGGCTACCCTTGCTCAAGGCCGAAAACCGCTTGGAATCTTTTGCCTCGCGCGAGACGGCTTTCTTGCTCAACAACTGGGTTCTCTTGGGAATGCTCTTCGCCGTGTTCTGGGGCACGGTATTCCCGCTGGTTTCCGAGGCACTGACCGACGAGCAAATCACGGTTGGGCCTCCTTTTTTTAACCAAGTCACGATTCCCATCGGCCTAGTGCTTCTGTTGTTGACAGGTGCTGGTCCGCTCTTTGCCTGGCGTCGCACTTCCAGCGAAAGCCTGCGCAAGAATTTCATCCGCCCGGCGACCGCGGGCGTTCTTTCGTGCGGGGTCTTCTTTCTCTTGGGCCTGCGCGACCCCTATGTCGTGCTGTCATTCGCGCTGTGCGTCTTCGTTCTCGTCGCGCTCACTTCCGAGTTCCACGCCGGAGCGCGGGCGCGAATGCACAGTACGAACGAACCCTATTCAGTGGCGTTGTATCGCCTCTGCACCAAGAACCGACGGCGTTACGGCGGGTATTTGACCCACCTTGGGCTGGTATTGCTCTTTGCTGGCTTTACCGGCAAAGCCTTTACCCAAGAAGCCGAAGTCGTCCTTGACCAAGGGGCTTCGGGTCAAGTCGGCGAATACCGGATGACCTTCGCGTCTTTGGCCTTCGCCGAAAACGCCAATCACAGCACTACCGCCGCGGCCTTGGCCCTGCACCGCGGCGATCAATTCCTCGGCACGCTGCTGCCGGAGCGACGCTACTATCCGGCTTTTGACCAAGGTACTACTGAAGTCTCCATTTACTCGACGTGGCGCGAGGACTTCTATGTAATTCTGGTGGGGGCTGCCGAAGACCAGAGCGCCAAATTCCAAATCTATATCAACCCACTAATCAACTTCGTGTGGCTCGGTGCGGTCGTCTTAGTGCTCGGCGCACTGTGGGCGATGTGGCCCACGCCGCGAGATCGGCGGCTAGCGCGGATCGATCGCGAGACCGCAATGGATTCTGTCGTCGCACGGAGACCTCGTATGTACGTGCCCGTGTTCGCTGCGTTGGCACTGGGATTCTCGCCAGTAGGGGCAGCGACAACGGCGGAAGTTAAGGCTGTGGCTGTGGAATTGGTCTGTCTCTGCGGCAATTGCCCTCGGGAATCCTTAGCCACTTGTCTTTGTACGGACTTCGCGGTCCCCGAACGCGAGACGATTGGCTCAGCCTTAGACCAAGGCCAGACTCGACAGCAGATCATCGACGGCTATGTAGCGCGTTTTGGCCCAATGGTCTTAGCCACTCCGCCGCACGAGGGCTTTAACTTGCTCGCTTGGGTGGCACCCTTTTTGGCTCTTTTGTTTGGCGTTGCCCTAATACGCACCCTGCTAGTTCGCTGGAAGGACCAAGGCCAGGCACCTCTGCAATCCAAGCCCCAGCCGACCAACCGCAGCCAAGACGCGGATCGCTTGAGACGCGAGTTGGATCACTACGACGATGGCTAGTTCGGCCAACCCGACGCGGGCCTGTGAGAACCTTATATAAATGAACGCGACAGAACTCTTACCCATAATATGTTCTATCGCGCTGCTGTTGGGGCTATTGCTCTATCTGGCACATCCCCTCCTAGCGACCGGGCAGACGGGTGCGATGACAAGGCCGACGCGACAGCTTTTCGAGCGTAAGGAGCAGCTCTTGGGCGAAATCGTCGAGTTGGAACTTGACCGCGAGCTCGGGAAAGTGTCCGCAGAGGATTTTCAGCGCCTCTTCGCCGAGTTGGAGGCCGAGACGCTGGCGGTTATCGGCGAGTTGGATCGGCTCAACGGCGCGAGCAGCGAGCAATTCGAACGACGCATAGAAGAGGAGGTCGCGGCCTTGCGCCAAAAGACCGCCGTTCCTCGTTGCCACGGCTGCGGGGCCTTGCGGCGCGAGGGCGATCGGTTCTGTCCGCAATGCGGGGCCTCCCTAGTGGAATCTGGCTGAGCCATGGTCCTGCGCTCGCTTTGTGTTGCAATCGTCCTTTGCGCTTCCGACCTGTGGGGCGCGGCGATCAACGGTTATGTGCTCAATCCTTTCACTCAAGCGCGAATTCCGGGCATTCCCGTGGCCTTCTACGTCCGCCAAGATGGAGAGATTCTCGAGATGCTGCGCAAGGAGACCGACGCCGAGGGGCGCTTTTCTTTTGCTGGCCCTTTTCTACAGAGCGGACTCCACTTCGGGTTAGCGGCCTTCTACGACGATATCCCCTACTTTTCTTCGACTCTTGAGGCCGGTGCACAACAACAGGTCATCCTCGAAGTGTACGAAAAAACCGATGACCCCTCCGGAATCCGCATCGGTACTCATCACCTCTTTTTCGCACTGCGCGGAAACGCGATTGAGTGCATCCAGCTCCTGCAAATTCACAACACCCGCGAGCGCACGTACGCAGGCCGTGGTGACGGACGCGAGCGGCAAGTGACTGAACTTGTCTTGCCAACGGGCATCTTCAACCTCCAAAGTCACTCGGGGCTGCTTCACCAAGCCGGAGAAGGTCGTTTCTTCGACAACCAGCCCCTGCCTCCAGGCCGCTCGCAACGGAGTTTTTCTTTTAATCTCGACGCGAGCAACTTCACCAGCCCCTATGTGCATCAGGTGATATATCCGACCGACCGCTTGGAGGTTTTTCTCGACCCACCTTCCACAGAGATCAAACCGCCTTTTATCGATCTAGGTATCGTCGAACAGCACGGACGCCAGTATCGGAAAGTGGCCATGGAAAACCTACAGCCAAGTCAGCAGGTGGCGATTCCCTTACCTTTCGCCCCCTCGCTGCGTTGGTCGCTCAAATGGGTCGCATTGGCTGGCGCATTCCTCACCGGTGGTGTCGCGCTGGCATTGAGCCGCCAACACCCAAGCACCGATCGCGCACACGCGCTAAAACGGCGGCAGCATCTCATTGAGAAACTCGCTCGGCTCGACGACTCTTTTGCCGACCAGCCCGCAGATCCGCATTACATGGACCAGCGGGAGCATCTGATGCGCGAAGCGGTTGCCCTGACTCAAGCGCTTGACGTGTGATGAGTGGAGACGACGCCATCGTCCTAGCGGGCGCTGCTAAACGCTTCGGCACCCACACAGCCTTGCGTCCCATCGATCTGGTCATCCCACACGGGCAAGCGGTGCTGCTCGTTGGTGCCAATGGCGCGGGCAAGAGTACCCTATTGCGGCTAGTGGCCGGACTCTGCCGACCTTCGGCGGGGAGCGTGAAAATCAACGGTCGCGATCCCCAACGCTTTCCCGAGGCGCGGGCGGAGATCGGCCTGCTATCGCATCAGACCTTGCTCTACGACGAACTGACGGCGAGAGAGAACTTGCGTTTCTTCGCCCAACTCTATGGCTTGGACAATCCAGACGAACGGCTCGCTGCGGCCTTAGCGGCTGTTGGTCTGGACGAGCGGCTCGACCAGCGCGTGGGTTCGTTCTCCCGCGGTATGAAGCAGCGTCTGGCTATTGCCCGTGCCATCCTGCATAGCCCTTCTATTCTCTTGCTTGACGAGCCGTTTACCGGCCTCGACGCAAGTGCCAGTGTTGCACTGCACCGCCTCCTGTGTCGCTTTCGTCAAGAAGGGCGCACCTGCATCTTGGTAACGCATCGCCTCGACGAGGCCGAGGGCTTAGTAGATCGCCTGCTGGTGATTGAGCGTGGTCAATGGCGCTTGGATCAAGTCCTGACGGAAAATTCTAACCAACTGGGCACACTCTGCGCGCCTTATCTCGACGCCAACTCATGAGCTTTTTCGGGCGTGCGCTGGCGATACTGCGCAAGGATCTGAAGGCCGAGTGGCGCACGAAGGCGCGTCTCAGCCCGATGGTGTTCTTTATACTATTGATGTTGCTGGTATTCAACTTTTCCTTCGATTTAGGTGGGGCCGCTCTACGCGAGATTGGGCCTGGGACCTTGTGGTCGTCCTATGTCTTCGCCAGCCTGCTGAGTCTGAGTCGCTCTTTTACTGATGAACGCGACAACGATGCGCTCGACGCGCTGCTGTTAGCGCCGGGGGACCGCGGAGCCATCTACCTAGGCAAGATGCTGGGTAATTTTGTTTTTCTTTTGGCAATCGAACTTCTGAGTTTGCCCTTTTTTGCGCTCTTTTTTAACCTGTCTCTAGGCTTTTTCTTGCTTCCCCTGCTGGCTATCTTCGTCTTGGGATCAGCTTGTATGGCGTCGGCGGGCACGCTGTTTGCGGCATTGTCGAACAACATGCGCTTGCGCGAGTTGATGCTGCCCCTTTTGCTCTTGCCCATGATATTGCCAGCGTTGATTTCCTGCGTGGAGGCGACGGGGTTAGCGCTGGCCAATGACTGTTGCGAAAAGCTCTTGCCGCACCTGCAAATGTTGGGGGTGTACGCGGTGGTTTTCACGGTGCTGTCGCTAATGCTTTTTGAATACGCAATCGAGGAATGATGCGTTCGGTCCCATTCTCCTGTTTGATTTTCGTGGTCATGCTCGTCGCCTTGGGCGCGATTTTTCTGTGGGTCCCCACGGAAAAAGAAATGGGAATCGTCCAGCGAATCTTCTACTTTCACGTGCCGGCGGCGTTTTCTTCGTTCTTAGCCTTTTTTCTGGTATTCGTCGGCAGTGTACAGTATCTGCGCACTCGCGAGGACAAGTGGGACCGCCTAGCGCTATGCTCTGCCGAACTGGGCGTGATCTTTGCGTTGATCGTGCTGATCACTGGGCCCTTGTGGGCCAAACCCATCTGGGGGGTTTACTGGCGGTGGGAGCCGCGCCTGACCTCCATGCTGATTACTTTCACCATCTACGTGGCCTACCTAATGGTGCGGGGATACGGGGCTAACTCCGCTCCGGTACAGCGCATCAGTGCTGTACTGGGCATTCTCGCCTTTGTCAATGTTCCTTTGGTGTACTACGCTGTCGATCTATGGGCCGCCGACCAGCAGCTACACCCGCCGCGCAACGTAGAACTTGAGCCGACGATGCAATACACCAAGTGGATCTGCTACGCGGCTTTCTTCCTGCTGCTCTTTCGCCTCATCGCGCAACGCATGGAACTAGCCCGCATTGAAAAAGCCGTGGCGCTCCTACGGCAAAAACTAACCGACGAAACGTAAGAGACTATGGACAATCTCCACTACTTATTTGCTGCCTTTGCGGCCGTGTGGATCGTGCTTTTTGCCTATCTGACGCACCTAAACCGGCGCACTGGGGAACTGAGTCGCCAGCTCGCAGACCTTGAGTTGAAGCTAAAAAACAAAGAGGGTGATTTGCCGGATGGGTAGGAGGCGCGAGCTAGTTGACACCCGCTTTTACGTCGTATTATATTTCGCACATCTATTGGCAAACGACTATTAAATTGTAGTATATCGCTATGGTTCTGATGGAAGTCAAGGGGGTCTTAAGCAGCAAATCTCTATCTTTATATCCTGAAGTAGTGCTCAAAGAAGTCGAAGGCAACTATTATCTGCGCATTGTCATCGGCCGCTTTGAGGCGGCAGCCATTTCCACAGCCCACAGCAAGCGGCAACCCGCACGCCCCATCAGCTACGATCTAGCCCATCAGATTCTCGCCCACGTTGACGCTCGGGTAGTCCGGGTCGAAATTACGGACTTTAACTCACGCGAAAAAACGTACTACGCTGAAATTCGCCTTGTTGACGACGAGGGCAAAATGCATACGTTCGACGCACGTCCCAGCGATGCCATTGCCCTAGCTTTGCGCTTTGGCGCACCGATCTACGCTGCCGCCAAAGTGCTCAAAGACGTGGGATGCGTTCGTTCTGACGACGATGAATGGGTTACGGCTGAAGTTAATGCCGTCACCAAATCCGTGGCCGCTCCGCGGGAAGACCTCTCTACCATCGCCACATCACCCGTCAATCAGCTAGAACAACTCAAAAGACGCATGCATCAAGCGGTTGCCGAAGAAATCTACGAGGAGGCGGCGCGGCTTCGCGACGAGATTAGTCGCCTCAATGGGGGTGGCTAATGAGTACTACCTCTTTAGTCGAGATGACCGTAGTCAAGGTTAGTCCCTACTTGCGCGAGGACAGACCCTTGGTGTGGTTGAGCGAGAAGAACGGTAACCTCCCTCGGCTCCTGCCCATTCCCATTGGCGAATTTGAAGCGGCCGCCATTCGGATGCGGTTGGAAAACGATGGACCTGCACGCCCAATTTCTTACGACTTGCTCGCTTCTATGGTCAGCTCCTTGGCGATACGCGTGCGCCAAGTTATCATCCACAACGTGCGCCGCTCCATTTACTACGCGAGAGTCGTTATTGAGAAGAATCACACGATAAAAGACATCGACGCACGTCCCAGCGATGCCATCGCTTTGGCCTTGCGCACGGGTTCGCCAATCTATGTTGCCCCTGCGTTGCTCGACGAGGTGGGCTTGGAGCCTTTGGAAACCGACTTGGATGTTGAACACACCCTAGACCGCTTCTACGAGTTTGAAGTGCAGATTTCCACGTCGCTCAATGCAGAAGCTGATCCGGCCACGATCCGCTCACTGAAGCGGAAAGCCGAAGAATTCGACGCTCAACGCCCGCCGAAGGAAGAGAAAGACGAACTCAGCCTGCTTCAGCATCGGTTACAGCAGGCCGTCATCTGCGAAGAATACGAAGAAGCTGCTCGGCTGCGCGACGCCATCGAATCGCTCGCCAAAAAAACCAAGCGTTGAACCCTAACCCGGGTGGACGCAGACGTAACACCTACCAAGTAGCTGAAGTTGCCCAAGACACTGATCCGTGCGCTGCACACAATGGCCTTACAACTATTTTTTTGTTTCGCCCTGCTCCTCGGCTGCAATAGCGAAGACATAGACCAACGCTTCTCGCACCCAGCCCAGACCTTCCAGACCTACAAGTACGCGCTAGAAAACAGCGACTTTGACCTGCTTTGGGAATGTTTCAGTTCTTCGCAAGTGGAGGGCGAGGATCGTCAGAGCTTCGTCGAACGGTGGCGGCAAAAGACGCCTGCCGAGATCAAGGCTCAACTGCGACGAGAAATCGCCGAAGAGCGCATCATCAACGAACGCATTGGTTACTTACTCTTCGATTCCTCTACGCTAGGCGATGAGCGCGTATCGCCATTTTTTTATTTTCTTCGCGATTCCAATGGTTGGAAAATTACCTCCCACCTAGACAGTACCTTCCACCAAGAGTTAGAGCAAGCCATTGAGCGCGGCGAGTACAAACTGCCCGACTTCTAACTCTTTCCTCATCTAGGCGGCTCTAAGTTCCAAGTCCCTATAATGCCCATTATCATATCCCACTGCTTGTCGTCCATCGCCTCTACCAAGGCGAGCAGGCGTAACACATCGCGCTCCTTCTGCTTCTTGCGCGCCCGAGCAACGGCCTCTAACCACGGTTGGTCCCCGAGCAGAGCCAAAATTTCTGGCTTCGATAGTATCCCCAAGAGGGCTGGGTCCAACGGCTCTTCGCTAGACAGGAGCTTATTGACAACTGGATCCGACAGCGAGCGCATCATCTTGCCATAGAGCGCACGTCCTTCCTCCGAACTCGCCTTGGCCTCATAAGCAGCTATCAACACTGTGTTAGAGTCGAGTTCCAAAACCTCGGCCAACTTGAGACACACTTCGTCGGAAGGGACCTTCTCCCCTTTCTCAATCTGTCCTATATAGGTTGCCCACACGCCCTTGGGCCTTCGCGCCGTCACGAGTTGTTCGGCCAATCCCTGCTGGCTCAGGTGGGCTTGTAGCCGGGCCTCCTTGACCATTTCTGCAAACTGCATTTGCGATCCCTTTGAATTATTTTTAACCACCGTCTCTGTCAAAGATACGCACACACTTGTAAGTGTGCAAGACTCCGTTGTCATTTTCTTTCGGTCCGTTTTTCCGCTTGACAACACAATCTAGCGTGTGTATTTTTGTTTCTAAATAGAGTGTGGTGGTCCGCTAGCGTGGCTAACGTCTTGATACGCGAAGCTCGGATTTCCCTTTTCGGGTCGTTGAGATCTTCAAAACTACCTCCCCACACCGCCTCGTTTGAGGATCTCATTTGCGTTTCAAGATCACACCTTCCGGCCGCCACACTCTTTATTTTATAAGCAGCCCATTTTTAGATGGGCTGCTTTTTTATTTTTACCCTTTACGCCGGTTCCTTTATACACCATGCGTATCTGTATGGTCGCCTTCACCGACCTGAATTTCGACTACCGCATCTACCGAGAGGCTACCTCGCTGCGCCGCGCTGGTCACCAAGTCGTCATTGTCGCCTCCTCTTTCAACTCAGCCCCTCTCAAAGGATGGGACGATTTTGAAATCTATCCGATTCCGCTAGATCGGAGCCGCTCGCTGCGCCGCCTCTATCCTTTGTTTTGGCAACGGGCCTATCCCCTGCTCGTCGATACCCAGCCAGATGCTTATCACGCCCACGACCTAGACTCGCTGTGGCCAGCAGTGCGAGCTGCACAGCGACTAGATCTGCCCCTCGTCTATGACGCACACGAATTTTGGACCGAGCAGTCCTCACTGGTCACTCGGCCGCTGATGCGGTCTTGCTGGCGTTTGCTGGAGCAGCGGCTGATAAGACGGGTAGATCGCGTCATAACCGTCAGCGGGTCTATCGCCCAATCGCTCAGGGAGCGTTACCGCCTTGACGAGGTCGTCGTTCTGCGCAATTTGCCGCTATTCCGCCATAAGGTCCAAAGCAACCTGATACGCGAAACACTGGACTTGCCCGATAATCGTCCCGTTGTTCTCTACCAAGGAGGATTTCTCACCGAAAATGGCCTGCGCGAGCAAATTGAGGCCGCCGCAGGGCTTGCCGCCGCCTTAGTTTTAATTGGGGATGGGCCGAGTGAACAGGCCCTGCGGAACCAAGTTCGCGCTGCGAGCCTAGAGGACCGGGTCTATTTTATTCCCCGGGTCCCCTTTTACCAACTTCACAATTATACTTGCTCGGCCGACTTGGGGCTGTGTCTGATCAAAGGCACGGGCAAGAGCTTCTATTACTCGCTGCCCAACAAGCTGTTCGAGTATATGATGGCCGGGCTACCGGTCTTAGCCAGCAACTTTCCTGAAATGGAGCGCATCGTCCGCGAAACGCGTACCGGAACTACGGTCGATCCAACCAATATAGCAGCCATTCGAGAGCAGATCGCCGCTTTTTTGAACAATGCAGAGATGCGAGAGTCATGTGCCGAGGCGAGTTTGCAGGCGGCACAGCACTATAACTGGGAACGAGAAGCCGCTCAACTCACCCAGCTTTACGAAACCTTAACATGAGCGCCCCGCTGACGCTTAGCGTCGTAATACCTACCTATGACGAGCCTGAGCGCCTCGAAGCAGCACTTAAGAGCTTGTCGCAGCAAAATTACCCCCACGAAGCGACCCAAATCATCGTAGTGGACGATGCCTCCCCCCATTTGGACGCCGAGCGGCTGCATGCGGCGACCGCGCCGTTAGAGTTGCAGCTACTCCGCAACGAACAGAATCAGGGACGCGCCCGGGCGCGCAACGCCGCCCTGCGGGTCGCCAGCGGTGATATCGTCGTCTTTCTCGACAGCGACATGACTGTCGGCACCAATTTTCTCCGCGCTCATGCCCAACGGCATCAAAACCACGCGGAAGCCGTTTTTGTCGGCAATATCCGCTTTGCCAGTGAAATTCCCGCTACATCCCTGACTCGCTATCTCGAAGGGAGGGGCGTTCACAGGGTTGACGAGGACAAGCCCATACCCTTCAACTGCTTTGTCACCGGCAACTCCTCGGTGCGCCGGTCATCCCTGCTGCGCGTGGGATTCTTCGATGAGGATCTCACGGCTTATGGCGGCGAAGATCTAGAATTGGGGTACCGCCTCCACTTGGCGACTATTCCGCTTTACTATGCCCCTGAAGCCCTGTCACACCACAATCACTTGCGTTCGTTGGAGCCGCTTTGCCGCCTGATGCAGACCTACGGCAACAAGTCAATCCCGATCCTTTTAAACAAGCATCCCGAATTGGACGCCGTGCTCCGGTTGGACTTTATCAGATCCACTGCTTTTTCTCCTCGGCGGCTCGCGCTTCAGCTAGCCTTGTTGCCGCCGATTCACTACCCAATTCGCTGGGTGACCCGCTGGCTTGTGAAAACTTATGTCCCGGATCTGTTTTTTAGCTACTTGTTCTGGTCCAGTCGCACGCGGGGTTATATGCGTGCTCTAAACAAATAAAGAATAACGACTTATATTATATAGCCTTATGAGTACGCACTATCCCCGCTTCTCCCAAGTTCTCCGCGTAGCGCTACCTGCGCTCCTGCTGGCCCACTTCATAGTTTGGCCCATCGTCGGCCTCTTATCCCTACATGCTGGTGTTATTGCCGCCGAATGTACCCTTCTGTGGTTTGTGGCCCTTTATATTCGCCGGCATCGCCTAATTGCCGAAGACCTGCTTCTGTTCAACGCCACACCAACTGTGACCCTATTACTGACAATCCCAATGACTATTTGCTGTAGCCTCGTAATCGCCGAACTCGACTTGTATCTGGCCTATCTCCTCGGCCTGATAGACCTGTCCATGCCGCTGTCTTTTCAGAAAAACCTGCTGGAAATTCAGATTGTCCGCGGACTAGCGGAGATCCCGAAGGGTCTGGTAACACTAGTGCTAGTACCTGTGTTTTGCGAAGAGCCCCTCTTCCGCGGACTTGTATTCACGAGCCTTTGCGCCTATTATGGGCCGCGCTGGGCGCTAGGCGGTTCGGCCCTGCTGTTTGCCATTTCTCACTTCAACCCTTGGCAAATGATCCCCCTCCTCCTCTTTGGGCTCTTCCTCGGCGTTTTAGTTTACTGGACTCACAGCATCTATCCTGCCATGCTCGCCCACGCGGTCAATAACTTGACTTCGATAATTGGGATCAACTTGCGCACTTACTTAGGCCTAGATGGCCTCGGTCCCTCCCAACATCTCCCCATGCCTTTGGCCCTGCTCGCCGGCCTACTTCTGCTTGCCGGTCTCCTGATTCTCAGCCGCCAACCCACCATTATGCCGCTGTTGACTAGGAGGTAATTAGCTCCGCCCGATTACAACTGAACTGTTGGGGGAGAGGCAGTTACGCAGAAAAACGTTCCCTAATTAAATCAGCTCAGTACCTTCGCTACCGTTTCCCCGATTTCCGCCGGACTCTCACAGGTGTGAATCCCTGCTTCTCGCATCGCCGCCATTTTGTCCTCGGCCGTTCCCTTACCGCCTGAAATAATAGCGCCTGCATGTCCCATCCGCCGCCCTGGAGGTGCCGTGCGCCCCGCGATAAAGCCAATGACGGGCTTGTCGTAGCACTCTTTGATATAGGCGGCCGCTTCCTCTTCAGCCGTGCCGCCAATCTCGCCAATCATCACGACCGCATCGGTTTCGGGGTCGTCCTTAAAGAGAGCCAGCGCGTCCACAAAGCGCGTACCGATAATTGGGTCGCCGCCAATGCCGATGGCTGTGGACTGGCCTAGGCCCCGCTCCGTAAGCTGCCCTACGGCTTCATAGGTCAGCGTTCCACTACGCGAGATAATGCCCACGCGACCGGGCTGATGGATAAAACCGGGCATAATGCCGATTTTGCACTTCCCCGGCGAGATGACGCCAGGGCAATTAGGCCCGATCAGCCGAGTAGAGCGCGCTTGGACATAATGGTAGGCTTTAACCATGTCACTCACGGGGATGTTCTCGGTGATACAGACGACTAGCTCTATACCGGCATCGGCCGCTTCCATGATGGCGTCGGCGGCAAAGGGGGCTGGTACAAAGATGATTGAAGCATTGGCACCTGTGGCCTCAACGCCTTCGGCGACCGTGTTAAACACCGGAACGCCTTCAAATTCTTGGCCGCCCTTGCCAGGTGTTGCTCCCCCGACCACTTTCGTGCCGTACTCCAGCATTTGTCGCGTGTGAAATGACCCCTCCGACCCCGTAATTGCCTGTACGAAGACCTTGGTGTTTTCGTCGATTAAAACGCTCATCCCTGTATTCCTCTTACTGAATAGTCGCCTTGACCATCGCCGCCGCGTCTTTCAACCCCTGCCCAACGGCAAAGTCCATGTCGGAGTTTTCCAGCATCTCGGCGGCCATATCTGCGTTAGTCCCAGCCAGCCGCACGACGACCGGCACGTTGACTTCAATGTTTTTGCGCGCCTCAATCACGCCAGCGGCCACGCGGTCGCAGCGCACAATGCCGCCGAAGATGTTGATGAGAATGGCCTTTACATTCGGGTCGGCAAGCAAAATACGGAAGCCATTTTCCACGGTTTCAGCACTGGCACCCCCACCTACATCCAAGAAATTGGCCGGTTCAGCGCCGGACAGCTTGATAATGTCCATGGTGGCCATTGCCAGCCCGGCACCGTTGACCATACAACCGATATTGCCGTCGAGCTTGATATAGTTCAGATCGTATTTGGCGGCTTCGACCTCTAACTCTTTCTCTTCATCCAAGTCGCGCATTTCCGCTAAGTCGGGGTGGCGGAAGAGTGCGTTGTCGTCTAGGTCTATTTTGGCATCCAGCGCCAAAAGCTGCCCATCGGCGGTCGCCACCAAGGGATTGACCTCGACCAGTGAGCAATCGGCATCGACATAGGCTTTGTAGAGGCTAAGGATAAAACTGGCTGCTTGGCGAACCTGCTTGCCCTCGAAGCCAAGCCCAAAGGCTAGGCGCGTCGCTTGGAATGCCTGTAGCCCCACTGCGGGATCGACCGTTTCCTTGAGAATTTTCTCTGGGGTCTCTGCGGCGACCTCCTCGATCTCCATTCCGCCCTCTTGGCTGGCCATGACCACTGGCTTGCCTTGGGCTCGATCAAGGGTGATGCCCAGATAAAGCTCGCGTTCTATATCCGAGGCCTTCTCCACGAGGACTTGCTTGACCTTTTGGCCTTCAGGGTCGGTCTGGTGGGTGACGAGCTGCATGCCGAGAATCTGGCTGGCCGCTTGGCGCGCCTCTGCGGGGCTAGCGACTAGTTTGACGCCTCCGCCCTTGCCGCGACCTCCAGCGTGAATTTGGGCCTTAATTACGACTTTTCCACCCAATTCGGCGGCCACGCGTTCGGCCTGGTCGGCCTTGGTAGCCATGTGGCCACTCGGTACGGCGACTTGGTACTGGCGCAAAATTTCTTTGGCTTGATATTCGTGAATTTTCATGGGCGTTATCTATCTATTAGGTGAAATGAACGCAAAAGAGTATGAAAACCTTCCCCTACCAGCAAGGCGATCTAAGAAACGACCAGCACAAGTACCAAACTAGGGCTGTTGATCGTTGGGAAAGTCCCGTAATATTCAGGTACATCCAAAGACTTTGAGGAGGTAGCCCGTGAAAATCTTGTTAGTCGGCGGGGCCGGCCACGTCGGCACCTGCACTACTCCCTACCTTAGACGCCATCACGATCTGCGCGTGTTGGACATCGCCAAGCCTCGGTACGAGGTAGAATACATCGAAGGCTCTATTGCCGACCCGGAGGCCCTCGCCCGTGCCCTAGACGGAGTGGACGCCTTCATCAACATGACCATGAAGAGCGGCCAAGGCGGCCTCGACAACCACCAGACCGAGACTCAGATCGTCGATAATTACACCGTCAACTGTCTGGGACTGCACCTGCTCCTATACACCGCTTGGAGGCTAGGCATCAAAAGAGGCGTTCACACCTCCACTATGAGCGCCCACCATCGCGCTCGCTCCTATTATCCGTCCGAGGAGGAAGTACCACTTGACAGCCCTAGTGTGTACGGCTTCACTAAGGGGCTAGCCGAGGGCATTTGTCGCTACTTCGCCCGCCAATTTGACCTGAACTTGGCAGTCCTTCGCATTACCGGCCCGCGCACCCGGGCGCAATTCCTAGAACAAGCCAAAAATCCACCACACTATCCTCCCGGCGGTCTTTACTTTACCGATGAGGAAGATTTGGCCAACGCCTATCTAGCCGCTCTGGACTACGTTTGCACAGGTCATGGCCGCTGCGACGCCTTCTTCATATCGGGCGACGCCGACCACCGCGAGATGAACATGTCCAAAGTACGAGCTGTTTTGGGCTGGGAGCCTAAATCGCACCTGATGCTGGAGAAGTGAGAAGTGAAAAAAAGCAGGCCCAACCATGCTGGTAGAGCCTGCTTCAATTACTATGGACTATTCGCGTTGTGACTTATTAACGCATCTTATCAGGTGGCGTAAACGCTCACCCGCTTGCCCTTCCTGCCAAAGGCCTCAAACTTCACCTGCCCGTCAATGATGGCGAAGAGCGTATCGTCCCCGCCCTTCTTGACGTTTACGCCCGGATGAATGCGCGTCCCGCGCTGCCGCACGATAATCGTGCCGGCGCTGACCTTCTCTCCGCCGAAGCGCTTAACGCCTAGACGCTGCGCATTGCTATCGCGCCCGTTTTTGGAACTGCCGACACCCTTTTTATGAGCCATGATCTAGTCCTTTCTCACTCAGTTCGGGAGAACGATGTCCTCGACCCGAATCTCGGTGTAATCCTGGCGGTGGCCGGTGCGCCGCCGGTATTTCTTGCGCCGTTTCTTCTTGAAAACGACAATTTTGTCGCCACGACCATGGCCGACGACCGTCGCCGAAACACTGGCTCCCTCGACCGTGGGACTGCCAACCTTGGTCTCGTCGTCGCCGGAAACTAACAGGACGTCGGTGAATTCCTGGGTGCTGCCTTCTTCGGCCTGAAGCCGGGGTACGCGCAGGCACTGACCCTTATCGACTTTGACCTGATGACCGGCGATGTTGACAACTGCATACATGAATTGCACTCCTACGCTAAGACTACTTTGCAATCAATTAGATTGCACTTAAAATATGGGCCGGAATTTTTTCTGTCAAACCCGGAACTCGGTCGTCACATCTAGGCTGCGCTTAGTCGAAAAGAAGCGATAGTCTTGGGGGCCCAAAGTGGAATCAGTCTCTATCTGGAGGCGAGCTTTGGTCGCCTTGCGCAATGACTTGAGCCGTTCTTCGCGGTTTTCTAGCATATAGGTGGCCACCTCGGGGTGGACCTTTAACACGTAGCGCCTTTCGCGGGTGGCGGCATAAGAACGCTGCAGCCAGCGTTCAATCCAAGTCAGGGTGGTGTCTGGCCCCATAATTCGGCCCGTGCCGTTGCAAATGGGACAAGGTTCACTATGAGTGTGCAAAAGGTTTGGTCGGACGCGCTGGCGAGTCATTTCGACCAAGCCAAACTCGCTGATGTGTGGGCTAATCGAGACCTTCGCTCGGTCCCGTTTGAATTCATCGACCAAGCAGTCAACGACCTTCTTGCGGTTGCGCTCCTCGTTCATATCGATAAAGTCGATGACGATAATACCGCCAATGTCGCGGAGCTTGAGCTGGCGGGCAATCTCACGAGCTGCCCTCAGATTGGTATTGAGATTGTTTTCCTCTTGATCGTCGGAGCCGATGTAACGGGCTGAATTCACGTCAATAAAGGTCCCTGCCTCAGCATAGTCGATGACCAAGGCTCCACCACGGCGCAACCACACGGTGCGATTGGTCGCCTTCTCGATATCTTCCTCAATGTTGAAGGCATCGAAAATGGGCCGACGATCCCGGTAAAACTCCACTCTTTGGCGCAACTTAGGCGAAACTTGGCGCAAATAAGACGTGATCTCCCTGTACAGCTCTTTGCTATCGACGACTAGTCGTTCCACATTGTCGGTAAACAGGTCGCGTATTATGCTGGAGGTCATGCCCATTTCCTTGTACACCAAGGCGGGAGCTTCGACCTTTCTGCTCGTCTTGATCAGACGCTCGTGGTTTTTCACTAGCTGTTTCATATCGCGTTTGAACTCGCGATCACTCTGCCCCTGCCCTTCGGTGCGCACGATTACCGAGTAGCCGTCGGGTTTGATCTTAAATACCAGATCTCTCAGTCTTTTGCGTTCGTTCCGACTGATGATCTTGCGGGAGACACCAACCCAGTTGCCGCCCGGAACCAGCACCATAAAACGACCCGGAAGCGATAGCTGAGTCGTCACACGGGCACCCTTGGTGCCGATAGGCTCTTTGGTGATTTGCACCAGCACCTGTTCGCCCTTCTTGATCAGGTTTTGGATACTAGGATAACCGCGATGGCGAGTGCGGTGTCCGTTGCGCGCCCCATCGGTCTCTCCTCTATCCGCTTCTACCATATCGCGCACTTGGAGGAACGCGGTGCGGTCATGGCCTATCTCGACAAAGGCGGCCTGTAGCCCGGGCAAAACGGCCGATACAACTCCTTTGTATATGTCTCCTACCGTCCGCTCATTCTCGGGTCTTTCGATCCAGACTTCAGCTAGACGCCCATCTTCCAGGATGGCAATACGGGATTCGTGAATGCCTTGGTTGATAAAAATTTCTGTTTGCACGATCTGTCCTCACGCTTAGTAGTCATAATATTAGTATTGGCGATTTCAAAGCCTCGCTTATCGCCGTTCACTTGGCTTCTTCCGCGGCCAATACCCCTAGATACTGGTCTTGGTCTGCGAGCACCTCTATGGCCTTGGCTAGCTGTACATCCTCCTGCAATCCTTCAAGCAGTTGGGCCTTTCTCCCCCTGAAGCGCAAAATTAGTTCTCGACGTAAAGCACTCTTTATGTAAGGTTCCAACTCGCTGCTATACCGCAGTTCCCACTCCTGCTTCACCGCTGCTCTTAGCTGTTGGATCGACTCCTGTGCGGCCTCACCCCAATCCATTTCCTCGGCCAAGTCCTCAAGTTCTGCTATTTGATTCAATCCTTTTTGGCCTTGGTCCATACTTATGTCCTTAGTACGGACGAACTCCATAAAGCCCGCGACCATCTCATCGCTGACAGTCAGGTCTGGATGTTCCTCGGCCCAAGACGAGTCGGCCGAGACATAATCTATGACAAAGTCGAAGAACAGCCGACGACGCACTAACTCTTGTACATAGGGGGGAAACGGTTCCGACTCAACACTGATATCTGGCCTGATACCGCCGCCGCCGAAGACCTTGCGACCTCGCTGGGTATAATAGGTTTGGTTTCCCATACTATCCGGCAATCCAGCCGCCCCCATCTTGGATTTACCCACTAAATCGCCCAAACGGATCAGAAGCAGGCTCTCTGCGGACTCAGAATCCATATCAAAATGAGACTGGAGAGCAGAAAGGGCCTTAGCCCTATTCTCTGAACGCAAAATAAGGTCCATCACCAACTGATGTGGCAATTCCCTATCGCCGAACAGAACGCTATGTACGGGCTTGGCGATGTCCTGTTCGCGGTGAATGCTGCGCCCACTGGGCGCGTAGTAGAGTGCCGTCGTCAGCTTTAAGGCACTAGCTTCCTCTTCGCGTTCACGTAGGTCGAAAATGGTCTGCACCGAACCTTTGCCAAATGATGCCGCCCCGACAACCACGCCTCGATCATTGTCTTGGATGGCTCCAGCAACGATTTCGGACGCACTGGCGCTCCCCTCGTCAATCAGAACTACCAAAGGCACATTGCGCACAATAGAATGACGGTGGGAATACTTGACTTCTTCTCTCCTCCGGTCGCGTTCCCTAATCGAAACGATCGGCACTCCTTGGGGCAAAAACAAATCGGCAACTTGGGTGGCTTGACTAAACAAGCCTCCGGGATTTCCCCGCAAGTCTAAAATTAGCCCTTCAACCCGAGGGAGGCTTTTTAACGCCTCTTCTACTTCGCTGGAGGTATGCTCGGAAAAACGCGTCTGGCGCATACTTATATAACCGATTTTTCCTTGGAGTTCCTCTACTAGCACAACGCTCTTGATCGTGATTATTTCCCGTTGAATTTCAACTTCGCGCGGCGTCGCTCCCAAGTGGGGAGCGACCGATATTGCAACCTTTGTGCCAGGTTCTCCGCGCAGCGCATTGACCACAGATTCAAGCTGCATATCCAAGGTACTTTTGCCCTCCACAGCAACGATCAAGTCGCCTGGCCTCAGCCCCGCCCGAAAGGCCGGAGTATCTTCAATAGGGGAAATTACCACAGGAAAGCGATCTTTTATGGCAACCGTAATCCCCAATCCCGCGAACTTGCCCGTCGTGTCTTGGCGCAACTGACGCAAACCTTCCTCGTCGTAATACTCGCTGTATGGATCCAGTTGGCCGAGCATGCCCTTGATGGCTGCGCTCATAACCTCCCCTTGGTCCAGACGAGCGTAATAGTTTTCCAGAATGCGCGAATACACGGCCCCGAAACGCTCCCAACTGGCATTTACCTCCGCATACGGATCTTCCGTAGGCGCAGCCTGGATTGCGTTCGCACTTGCAAAGAAAAAAATTAATCCCATTAAAAGGTGTCGCATAATTACTTTTTCTCCTCGGGAAACCAAGGCCACTGCCGACGCAACGCGTCCTGAATTCTTTCGGTTAGTTGATCTATTTCGAGCTGGGCGTCAAAAACCAAGCCTGTTGGATCTTTTTGGGCTATCTGTTGGTAGCCTCGGGAAACCTTCTCTTGTAGAGCCATTCCTGTTTGCTCCAACCGATCCGCGACGTCCCGCTGTCTCAGGCGAGCCCAAGCCACTTCTACGGGCAAATGCAGATATATTGTCGCGTCCGGTAAACACTCCCCCACAGCCAGCCGATTGACTCGTTCGATCACTTCTAAGTCCAAACCGCGCCCATACCCCTGATACGCTATTGATGAGGCAATATAGCGGTCGCAAATAACCACATCTCCCCGGTCGAGCGACGGTGCGATCACCTCTTCTACGTGCTGTGAACGACTGGCTGCATAGAGGAACAGCTCCGCCGTCGGGGATACACCCTCAAGGCTTGGATCGAGAACAAGCTGGCGAATCTTCTCTGCGACCGGCGTCCCGCCTGGCTCTCTGGTCAGTGTAACCGGAAGACCTGCTTCTCTTAAATGCGACGCTAGCAGGCGGGATTGGGTTGTAGTTCCACTGCCATCGACTCCTTCAAACGCGATGAAATGACCCCGAGACACGACGGCAAGGAGACGCTTATTAGGACTGCTGGACAGAGGCGGGCGAATTGGGACCTGATTTCAGCCTGTTGCGAATATGGGCGAGTCGCTCAACAACCGTATAGTTGGTCGTAACGGCCAATAAAACCAGCACAAAAACCAAACCTTGATGGCCTATCAGGCTCCCCACAGCCAAGGCCGTTAGACGTTCTGGGCGCTGCATGAAGCCCACCTTGCAATCCTCGCCCAGCCCCTCTGCACGAGCCCTTACATAACTAACCATCAGCGAACCAGTAATTGCAAAAAAGAGGATCCCCGAGGGGATCCACTCATCGCGGCCAATCAGATACGCGCCGATTCCAAAATAAATAAATATCTCAGAGTAGCGATCTGTCGTCGAATCTAATAAGGCTCCGAACTTGGTCTCCTTGTGGCCCTCTCTTGCAACTTGTCCATCCAAGATATCGCAGAGGCCCGCCACAATCATGATGAGAGCCCCCCATTGCAAATAACCCTTGGCAAACGCCGCAGTTGCCCCCACGTTCATAACTAGCCCCATCAGCGTCAGCCAATCGGGTCTGAAGCCCAAGCGAATAAATAAATGCGCCAACGGCCTAAGGATGACCAGACACCACTTTTTCAGATATTTATCTAGCAAAAAAGAACCTATTTCGCCGACGCTTGAGAGTGGACATTGAAAACCCTGTCCTCTGAAACTACGTTAAAAATATACTTGTTTTTTGCTTTTCTTCCAAAATATTTACCGCAGAGTTTTCCACTTTCTTAAGAAAAAGTTTTCCACATCACACCTCATCTTCTCTACTCAGTACTTCGCTAAGTTATGGCCTATCTATTGGATAAAATTAGACATATACGTTCCTCAAAGGGCTTAAATCTCACGATTCTTTTAATTTTTGGGTGTGGATAAGTATGTGTAAAACTACACGCGGAACGCCCGACAATAGCAATTAGTAGAATAGCCCTAATGCACTCCCCACCCGATCGGCCCTCCATGCCAACAACTCCGAATGAGCGGCATCTTTTCCAAGCGTTGAAAGAATCCAGCCATGAGGAGATAAATGTCTTTGTACTAAAGCAAGCAGCTTATCAGGAGAAGCCACGGCTCTCGCCGTCACCAAATCAGCCCCCACTGGACTCAAACTCTCTATCCGCTCGTTTACAACCTCTATTCGATCAAGCCCCACCGACCTTACAACTTCTTTGATAAAATGCGCCCGCTTCCGCCTGCTTTCGACGAGAATAAAATAGGTGTCTGGAAGAGCGATCTTCAGAGGAATAGCCGGGAATCCAGCTCCTGATCCCAGATCCATAACTAGCCGATGCGGGAGACTTACTACGACCGGAACCATAGTCAACGCCTGCCTCAAGTGCTTAGTTGCTACGACGGACCTATCTCGTCGCGAGACCAGATTGATTCTTCTCGACCACTGGCTCAGAAGATGCAGATATATCTCTAGCTTGGGCCGGATATCCTCAAGCGAACAAGAGATAATTCCCTCTCTTTTTAACTGATCGAAATCCTCGCGTATCTCAGACGGCAGTTCGATTATCATGTCTAGACATGTTCCACGTGAAACATTAAACTTCTTACCAACCCTTCCAAGCCGTACAACCAACTCAATTGTTCCACGTGAAACATTACTTGCCGATGCAAAACTGAGAAAAGATGGAATCGAGAACTTCCTCTTCTATGGTCTCTCCCAGCATCTCACCCAAGGCATTCAATGCGTCCTGAAGTTCGGCAACGACGCACTCATCGGGTTGACTGGACTTCAGAAGCTCCTCTGCGCCAGCGCCAGATTTAGCTACCCGCAGTAGGCAATCTTGATGGCGCTGGCGAGTGATTCCGATCCCATCTACTTCCGCCCTATGGGGCAACTGGGCCGTCACTTCTCTCTTTAATTCCTCAATACCGAATTCCCTAAGTGCTGATATTTCAACAGATACTGAGACCTGTGCTTCAATGTTAGATCGGGTGCTAGCACCCGGCAAATCAATTTTATTGAAGACACCAATTGACTTCTTCTCCGGCGAGACCAAGTCCAACACAGCCATATCGTCCTTACGCGACTCAGTCGAACTGTCAAATACCGCTAAAACTACATCCGCTTCCCCAATCGCCTGCGACGCTCGTTCAATGCCCTCTTTTTCGATAAGGTTATGGCTTTGCCTAATCCCAGCCGTATCGACTAGCCGTATCGTCTCTCCTGCCCACGTAGTCCGACCTTCTACTAAGTCTCGCGTCGTTCCTGGTAAGGGAGTAACGATGGCCCGATCTTCGCCGAGCAGCACGTTGAGCAACGTGGACTTACCTACGTTGGGACGCCCGATGAGCACGACTAAATATCCCTCTTGGCGCCGCCTTGTTCCTTCGAATGTTTCGGCAAGCCGCAAAGAGGACTCAACTACTTCGCGCAGCGCGGTCTGTATTTCTTGACGCCCAATACTATCGATGTCTTCGTCGGAAAAATCGAGCCCAATCTCAAGCAGTGATAGCATCTTAACCAACTGATTCTTAAGCTCTTTTACCATCTTAGACAGACGGCCACTGGCCAAGCCATAGGCATTGTCGAGATGCGCTTTAGAGCTAGCTTGGATGAGGTCGATTACAGCTTCAGCTTCTAATAAATCCAATCGGCCATTGAGAAACGCTCGACGGGTAAACTCTCCTGGAGCGGCGGCGACGGCACCCAGGCGAAGTGCCTCTTCAACGACTGACTCTAATACGACCATGCTGCCGTGGCAGCTAATCTCGACGGTATCTTCACCCGTGTAAGAATGAGGCGCTGCAAAGACCCAAGCGACGCCTGTGTCGATTGCTCGGCCATTAGCCCATATACGTCCGTATTCGACGTATCGGACTCGCTTGCCGAGCGGTGGACGGGAGAGAAAAATCTGCTGGCCTATCGATAGGGCTTCTGGCCCGCTCAAACGCACGATCCCGATCCCCCCCTCCCCTCGCGGTGTAGAGATAGCGACAACAGTATCCGGCTGTATCAAGGTCGAGGTCCAGCTGAAATTTCAAGTGCTAGAAGGAGCGGCTTTCTTCTTAAAATGATTGACCAATAGCTGTTGACCGATGGTCAGGACATTGAAGATAGTCCAGTAGAGCACTAATCCCGACGACATGCTCCAAAAGATAAAAATCATCAGTACCGGCATCATGTAAACCAAAACGGCCTGTTTGGGATCCTTCATCGTCATCTTCTGTTGGATGAACATGGAAGCCGCCATTAACAGTGGTAGAACATGAAGACCGAAACCGCCGATAAGCAACTCGTCGGGCAGGGAAAGATCTTGTATCCAGAGAACAAAGGGGGCTTGGCGCAACTCGATTGTTTTGCCAAAAAGATTGTAGAGCGCAATGAAAATGGGCATCTGCAACAAGAGGGGCAGACACCCGCTAAGAGGATTGACGCCTTCTTCCTTATAGAGCTTCATGGTTTCGCGGCTTAGGCGTTGGTTGTCGTTTTTGTACTTCTCTCGTAGCGCCGTAATTTTCGGCTGAAGTTCCTGCATTTTCGCCGCGGACTCATAGGTTTTGTGAGTAAGCGGATAGACGATAATTTTAATGACAACGGCGAAAAGGACGATGATCCAACCATAGTTGGGGATGTATTGATGGGTGGCGATAAATAGAATGAGTAGAAAGCGGCTTATCTGACTTACGATCGGCCATCCGAAATCAATAGCCTGCTCTAGTTCAGCCTCATAGCCGACAAGCTCGTCGTAGTTGAGTGGGCCCAGATAAATTGTGTTGTGCCAAGAGCCAGACCGTTCGAGCCGGCGACCTACCTGAAAAGAATAGTCGGGCAGCAATTGAGACCCTTGATAATCGCCCTGCAGGACGACGCGAGAACGCTGTTCTCTATCGGCAGGGACACAGGAAATCAAGAAGTACTTGTTGCGAATACCCGCCCACTTTAGCAACCCTTTGTCCTCTAACTCGTCCGATTCTCCATCATCCACCTTCAGTTCGACCCGTTCTTCGTTGATATAGGCAAAAGCCCGCACTTCAGGCAGGTCGATTTCTGGCTCGTGCTCGGTAAACGCGATGCCGTTTTCCCAAGTGAGTATAGCTTCGGTATCGTCGTCAAACCCTTCGTAGCGCACCTGGAGATCGAATCCATAGCGGTCCCCATTAAAGGTCAAGACCTTTTCCAGTCTTCTGCCGCCATCGAGTTGGGCTACCATGATTAGGGGTTGCTCTTCCCCGGGTCCAACCTGCAGACTCGATTGGTTGGCGACAAACTCCGCCGAGGAGATATCCTCCCGGTAGTTCGCTCTTTGTAGATGAATTCCCAAGCCGCGGCCGGTTGGAGGCAGTAGTTCGATAATACTTCCATCTACGTACCTGTATTTTAATAGTTTACATGATGTAATAGTTCCGCCTTTTGTAGAGACAACAAATCTCTGAAGCGGCGTTTGTACTACAATTGTGTCCGCTCTGTCTTCTGATATAAAGGACGGATTTTCGACCGATTCGACTCTTTCAATGGCCTGCGACTGAACGGGTGATAGCTCTTCTGAATGGAGTTGTTCCGCAGGCTTGGGATCTCGTACGCGCTCGGCCTCAGCTTGCTCTTCAGCAACAGGGGCCACTTCAGGCACCGATTCTTGCGGCACAGCTTCCTGCGACGGAGGCTGGGGCTTGGGATTTAGCCCAAACCATTCATTATAATAGGGAAGCAAGAGGAAAATCAGGCCGATGAAGAGAAAGGCCAACAGGGTCCGCTTATCTTCCATATTTATATTACCCTTTTATAAACAACGTGTTATAAAACTAATGCAGCGGATCATATCCACTCCCACCCCAGGGATGGCATCGGCTAATCCGCTTTAGCGCAAGCATTCCGCCCTTGAATACTCCGTACTTATCTAGTGCTTCTTCGGCATATTGGGAACAAGTAGGTAGATAACGACAGGACGGGGGAAGATATGGAGACAGGAGAAGACGGTAGGCGCGGACGACAAAAATGGCGATTTGCTTCATTGTGGGACAAGAAAAACAGGTAGTTTGGCCAC
This sequence comes from Candidatus Latescibacterota bacterium, assembly GCA_022820485.1. GTDB lineage: Bacteria > Latescibacterota > UBA2968 > UBA8231 > UBA8231. The sequence goes on along the minus strand of JAJEFJ010000014.1, from coordinate 79,051 downwards.
CAAGGAGTCCAGTTCCCTTTCCAAATCAGCAAAGGGAGCTTCGATGGCTGAAGGTTGGCAGAAAACGACTAGATCACAAGGAAAGTACGGGCGACTGCGGCAAATGCTGCGGAGGCGCCGCTTGAGCCGATTGCGCTTTACAGCATTGCCCAGTTTGCGTCGGACGACAAAAATTTGACCGCGATCTCCTCGACCGCAGCGGATCCAAAAACAGCGGCCTCTAACCCAATCCATCAAGCGCTAGACGGCTAGCTGCTTGCGGCCCTTTCTCCGACGACGATTGATGATATTGCGACCGGCCGGCGTGCTCATGCGCTTGCGAAAACCATGCTTGTTGCGGCGGCGTCTGTTGCTAGGCTGAAATGTGCGTTTCAAAATAAAATTCTCACCTCGCGTTGGTTTATGTGCAGCATACGCAGAAACGTCCCAATTTAGTGGCTATTCTGCTAAGTGTCAATACTTTCAACTCTTTGAACGCTAACGAATGCAATGAAACTTCGCGGCGGACTCTTGACTGACGTATGCCTTCTTCATAGGTTGAAAATTCCCCTTAAACTGCGATCTTCGCTTCAATAAATGGCGCTGGAAATACAAGATCCCCAAGAACTCTGGGGCCAATGTCTGCTCAATATCGAGCGTCAAGTTCGTCCCCAGAGTTTTACTAATTGGTTTAAGCAGACTTCAGTAAGCCACTTCGACCAAGACTTATTGGTCATCCAAGTTCCCAGCGCATTTTCTGCCGCTTGGATAGAAAAGCACTACTTGCCGATGATCCAATCCGTAGTGTGGGAAGAGACGGCACTGACTCCCAATATCTCCTTTGTGGTTACACAAGCCCCCCAATCCGTTGGCGATCGAGTGCTACCTGTTGAGCAGGAGGTACCTGCAAACGAAGGCGATCCCGCAGAAGATGAACAAGAAATAGAAGCAACTCCTGCTCAATCGCTGAACAAGCGCTATACCTTTGAAGAATTCATCATTGGCGATAGCAATCAAATTGCCTTGGCAACAGCCTTAGCCGTAGCCAATGCCCCAGGTAAGACAGAATTTAATCCCCTCGTGATTTATGGCGGTGCTGGGCTAGGTAAAACGCATCTGCTCCAAGCGATTGGGCATCGAGCCCATAGTCTCAACCTCGCTGAGAAGGTCGTTTACGTCACCTCAGAAAAATTTATGGGCGATTTTGTCCAAGCGCTCGCTCAAGGCCGTGATAAGACGAGTGGGTTTAAGAATTTCTACCGTAGCGCAGATGTCCTCCTTGTCGACGACATCCAGTTTCTGCTCCACGGCGAACGAACCCAGAACGAATTTTTTCATACCTTTAATGCCTTGCACCAGTCCGAGAAGCAGATTGTCATGACCTGTGACAGTCCCCCTGGCCATCTTGATGGGTTAGAAGAACGGTTAAAATCTCGCTTCATATGGGGTTTGGCCACCGCAATAAACCCGCCTGAGCTCGAGACCCGGATTGCCATCCTCCACAAGAAGGCCGAGCGCAACGGCCTGCGGATTCCCGACGATGTGGCCGCTCTGTTGGGCAATCACATCCGATCAAATGTTCGCGAACTCGAAGGTACGTTGATTAGCTTGATGGCCTACTGCTCAATCCATAAGAAGGAACTCGACATCGAGGCGGCCAAGCACATTCTAGATGAACTAGGCCCAAACCCGTTGGAACTGAACATTGAGGCGATCCAGCAGCAGGTCGCCGACCACTTTAATTTGACTCGCGAGCAACTCATTGGAAAAGGACGCAAGCAAGACGTAGCAACGGCACGGCACATTGCCATGTTCTTAATCAGGACTCTCATCGGCAGTCACTTCACTACCATCGGCTTGCACTTCGGCAACCGCGATCACAGCACGGTCATCTACGCTGTAAACACTGTTGAAAAGCGGTATAAAAACGATTCCTCCTTTGCTAGACTGGTCGAGGATTTGTCGGATACCGTCCGTCGGCAAAGCCGCTAGCCCCCATTTCTTTAGTCCTCTCTGTCTGTATTTTCCACTACTATAGTGCCTATTTGTCAGTGGAAAACTATTAACATCTATCCCCGCCGAGGTATTGATTAAGTGTGGATAAGTCTGTCGTAAAAAGAAAACCGTCGTTTTTGACCTCTTGCGTGTGAAAAACTAAAGTTTTCCACTCCACAATCCACAGACAAGCTCCAGTTACCAAGTTATCAACTTGATCACATAAGTGTCTTATTAACAATATATTTTGTTGTTTGTATATAACTTTTTTAGATAGTTATCCACATATCCACAACACAACTACAACTAAAAAAAGTAAAAGAACACAAAAAAGTGTAGTTCTATTAGAGGTAGGGATGTGGATTGTGCTTTCTGGTTACACACACTTTTTCTTATTTTTACACACACATACTCATGTGTTCACTCCTATTAAAAAATGGGACACTATATATATAGAACTTGACGTAAGTAAGCATAACAGCTTACTTTATAAGTATTAAAACGTGGGCAATTTTATCAGAAGGATTCTCAGAGAAGCACTATGAAGTTAAGAGTAGATCGCAGTGAATTATGGCGGGGCATTGATACTGTACTAGAAGCCGTGTCGGCAAAACCCTCCCTACCGGTGTTGGCTAATATCCTGCTTGAGGCCGATGAGAAAATCCTATCTCTATCGGCGACGGATTTAGATTTGTCCATCCGGACTCAAGTCCCTGCTATAGTAGAGGAGAGTGGGAGGACGACCGTTTCGGCGCGCAAGCTGGCAGAAATCACCCGAGAATGGCCCGAGGCGGAAGTGAGTATTGAGGTGCAGGACGAGCGCCTCAAGCTCTCAGGGCGGCTTGGGGATGCCGAAAGCAGCGAAGGAGCATATAGCCTGGCGGGAATAGAGGCCGACGAGTTTCCCCCTATGCCGACAGCCCTCGACGGCGTGAGCCTGAGTCTGGGAGGAGACGAAGGCGAGACCAATGTTCTGTCAGACATGATCAACAAGACGGTCTTTGCCGTCTCTGGCGATGATACGCGGCCTGTGTTCAACGGAGTGCTCTGGCGCATCGATGTGCAGGGAATGGAGATGGTGGCTACCGATGGGTCGCGCTTGGCTTGTTACAGAAAAGCCATAGATCTGCAGGAACAGGTACAGGACGACCAAGAGACCGCGGTCATCGTCCCTCCCCAAGCGTTAAACCAGATCGTCAAATTGCTGGGTAGCCATAAAGAGCCGGTCAATGTCACGCTGGGCGAGACCCAGATCCTGTTTGACATAGGACATACGCATTTGCTGTCGCGTCTGATCGAAGGACCGTATGTCAACTATGCCCAAGTCATTCCGCAAAACAACACAAAAGAGCTGAAGATAGCTAGCGAAGATCTGCTGCCGGCCGTACGCCGGGTATCCATCCTTTCCAGTTCTTATACGCGCCAAGTGCGTTTTAAGTTGAACAGTGGTCAGGTTGAGTTGTCGGCCGCCAGCCCCGAAATCGGTGGCGAAGCGAGGGAAAGCGTACCGGCCCAATACGCCTCTGAAGAGATAGAGGTTGGCTACAATGCTCAATATCTGATGGAGATCCTGCGCAGAATGGACGCGTCCGAGGTCTGTTTCCAGCTCAACGACCACGTCACGGCAGCCTTGTTGCGGCCGGTAGAACAAAAGGAAGGTGAGGATTACTTCTGCTTGCTAATGCCCTTGCGGCCAACAGGATGAGGTAAGCAGGAATAGTGCGGATCCGTGAATTAACGCTGAGACCCTTCCGCAATTTTGCCGCGATTCACTTGGGCTTTGCAGCAGATCACGTGCTGATTTTTGGCCCAAACGGCCGCGGTAAAAGCAATATTCTAGAAGCGATTTCCTACTTATCTATCGGCAAGTCAGTGCGCGGGGCCAAGGATCAACACGTCGTGCCGCACGGCGAAGACTTCTTTGATATTCGATCCTTGTGTAGTGATGGTCGCCACGACCAGCAAGTACGCGTCTTTTACAGCAAAAAGGAAGGTAAGAAGGCATTTGTCGATGCCACTCCCTTGCCTCGAGTCTCGGAACTGCTGGGCACCTTCCGCACCGTTCACTTCTCTCCTGAAGACGTATCGCTGGTGTTGCGCTTCCCGGCCCAGCGAAGGCGGCTCCTCGACATACTTATCGCGCAGTCTAGCGCAGCATACTTGCGATACATGCAGCGCTATTACCGCGTGTTAGCTCAGAGAAACCACTTGTTACGCACTGCAAAGAAGTCGGGGCATGGGCTTGTCGATGGTCAAGTAATGGAACCTTGGGATGCCCAGCTAGTGGATTTGGGTGCCCAACTTCGACTATATCGCCTAGAGGCACTGAATAAGTTGAGAGCGCCCTTTCTCCGCTATTACGGCCACTTTGCCTTAGCTGATGAAGAGGCAGCTATTGTCTATCAAGGTGCCAAGGAACAGGACTTGGAGGCCCTTAGAGCCGAGTTGCGCGCGGCACTCAGTCGTCGCAGGGAGCAGGAGACCCAAATAGGCTATACCCTGTGTGGGCCACACCGCGATGATTTGAAGTTCATATTGAACGGAGAACCAGCCGAACTCTATGCCTCTGAGGGCCAACTAAGAACCATACTCATATCGTGGAAGCTGGCCGAGTCCCGTTACATGGAGGAGCAAACGGGTCAGCAGCCAGTACTGCTCTTAGACGATGCTTTTTCAGAGTTGGATTCAGGTCGGATAGGAGAGTTATTGGACATAGTGGGTGAATTTGAACAGGTCATCGCGACGACCCCTCAAGAGCCTAACGCAAGGCAGGAAGCTCGTTTTGAATCGATCGACCTCCAGAAATAAGAGTCGCCGTGTTGGTCCCCCCACCGTTTTGCACGGCTTGCTTGAAGCCGCAGTCGAGGAGCTAGGGATCAATGAGAAGTTAGTGGAATGTCGGGCGCGGATGGCGTGGGAAGAAGCAGTAGGTCCCACCTTGGCTCAGTACACCCGCCCATTGCGCCTGTCCAAAGGATTTTTGGAAGTAGCGGTACCATCTGCCGTATGGCGCACTCAACTAAACTTTATGCAGCGGGACATCGCGGAACGGATCAACAAACTGTTGGGTGGGAAGGTGATCAAGGGGCTGAAATTACTAAACCAGTCTGAAAATGTGGAGCACAAAAGGAGGAATAGATGACGGAACCGGCCAGAAATTTTCCTAGGGAAGAAGCGGAAGTAGCGCAGGAGGAGGAATACACAGCCGATGCCATACAGGTTCTCAAGGGGCTTGAAGGGGTGCGCAAGCGCCCGGCTATGTACATTGGCGATACGAGCGAAAACGGCCTACACGAACTGGTAAAGGAGATCGTCAACAACAGCATTGACGAGGCTATGGCCGGGCGTTGCTCGCGCATTGACGTAACAATCACCACCCAAGGTACTGCCCGCGTCCAAGATGACGGGCGGGGCATTCCGACCGACTTCCACGTCGAGGAAAATAAATCGGGCGTCGAGGTGGTAATGACGATGCTCCACGCCGGCGGCAAGTTCGATAAGAAGGCCTATCAGGTCTCTGGCGGACTACATGGCGTGGGTGCCTCGGTGGTCAACGCATTGTCCGAGTGGTGCACGGTTGAAGTTTGGCAAAAGGGCAAAGTCCACTTGCAGCGCTACGCTCGTGGCGTAGCGGAAACGGGCTTGGAGGTCATCGGCGACACGGACCAGACCGGCACCGTCATAGAATTCAAGCCAGACGCCGACATATTTGAAACCGTGGAATTCAGCTTTGAGTTTATTGCCGTACGACTGCGCGAACTGGCTTTTCTGACCAAAGGGGTGGAGATCAATGTGCGGGACGAGCGCAGCGGAGACGCCGACCGCTATTTCTACGAGGGCGGTGTACAAGAATTCGTGCGCTTCCTCAACGAAGGCCGCAGCGTGTTACACCCAGATCCGATCTACCTTCAGGGCGAGCGCGACGAAGTCGTCGTAGAGGTGGCTCTGCAATACAACGATAGCTACCAAGAGACCCTTTTTACCTATGCGAACAACATCAAGACCGACGAGGGCGGAACTCATCTGGTGGGCTTCCGCTCGGCGCTGACTCGGACGATCAACAACTACGCGAACCGCAATAATCTGCTCAAGAACGTCAAGTTCAACATCTCGGGTGATGATACGCGCGAGGGAATCGCTGCCGTTGTCAGCGTCAAAGTGCCCGAGCCGCAGTTTGAGGGACAGACCAAGGGCAAGCTAGGCAACAGCGAGGTCAAAGGTATCGTCGATTCGTTTGTCTCCGAAGCACTGAGTACCTATCTCGAAGAAAACCCGGACATCGCCAAGCGGATCGTCGACAAGATCGTCGAAGCCGGCCGCGCACGGGAGGCGGCGCGCAAGGCGCGCGAACTGACCCGGCGCAAGGGGATACTCGACGGAGGCGCGTTGCCCGGCAAGCTGGCCGATTGTTCCATCCGCGACCCGGAGCAGACCGAAATTTTCTTGGTCGAGGGCGATTCGGCCGGCGGCTCGGCGGCGATGGCACGAGACCAGAGCTTCCAAGCCGTGCTGCCAATGTTTGGCAAGCCGCTCAATGTGGAGAAAGCGCGAATCGATCGCGTCTTGGGAAATGACAAGTTGCTGCCACTTATAACGGCGCTGGGCACCAACCTCGGCGAGGACTACAACTTTGAGAAGCTGCGCTACGGCAAGGTTATTATCATGGCCGATGCCGACGTCGATGGCAGCCATATCCGCACGCTAATCATGACCTTCTTCTTTCGCTACATGCGCGACCTGATTGAGAAAGGCAAACTCTATCTGGCCCAGCCACCCCTTTTTCAAGTGAAGAAGGGCAAGCAGGAGCTATATGCCTTCGATCAGGCCGAGCGCGACCGACACATCGCCTCACTCGGCGGCAATGGCGATGGTCGAGGCATAGTTATTCAGCGCTACAAAGGGTTGGGCGAAATGAACCCCGAACAGCTATGGGAGACGACGATGGATCCCGAGCGGCGCACGCTGCTGCAGGTGGCCATCGACTACGCCGTTGAGGCGGATCACCTTTTTACCCTACTCATGGGCGAGCAGGTGGAACCGCGTCGCGAATTTATCGAGAAGTACGCGCTAGATGTAAAGAATTTGGACGCATTCTATTAGACTAAAAAGCTAGGATTTAATTAATGCTCGAACAGCAAGAAAGCCGGGTTCTGCGGGTCAAAATTGAGGAGGAGCTCAAAACCTCCTTCCTCGACTATTCCATGAGCTTCATACGGTCGCGTGCCCTACCCGATGTCCGCGACGGTCTCAAGCCATCTCAGCGCCGCATCTTGGTCGCGATGAACGACCTAAGCCTTTTTCCCAACCGCGGCTACCGCAAATGCGCCAAAATTGCCGGCGACACCTCTGGCAACTACCACCCGCATGGCGAAGACATTGTCTATCCGACGCTAGTGCATATGGCGCAGAGCTTTCGCTTGCGTTATCCGCTGGTCCAAGGCCAAGGCAACTTCGGTTCAATTGACGGCTACCCTCCGGCGGCCATGCGCTACACAGAGGCGAGGTTGAGCTGGCCGGCGATGGAGTTGCTAGCGGATCTCGACAAGGACACCGTTGAATTCGCGAGCAACTACGATGAGACTCAGCAAGAGCCGCTGGTGTTGCCGTCTAGGTTTCCCAACCTGATATGCAACGGCTCAATGGGCATTGCCGTGGGCATGGCCACCAAGATCCCGCCGCACAACCTGAGGGAAGTTGCCAGTGGCCTCAAGGCGCTGATCGATCATCCCGATATTTCCATTGCCGAACTGCTTGATCACGTCAAAGCCCCTGACTTTCCCACCGGCGGGATCATCTACGGCATGAGCGGAGTACAGCAAGCCTACGCAACGGGCCGGGGACTGATCTACATCAGAGCGCGGGCGGATATCGAGACCCTCAAGAACGGCCGCGAAAACATCGTCGTCACCGAAATCCCCTTCTTGGTAAACAAGGCTAGCCTGTTAGAGAAAATCGCCGATCTGGTGCGCGACAAAACCATCGACGGACTTGCCAATATCCGCGACGAATCGGGCCGTAAGGGTCTGCGCATTGTATTTGAATGCAAGAGGGATGCCCAAGCCGAAGTCGTGCTTAATCAGCTCTATAGCCATAGCATGTTGCAGACCACCTATGGAGTAATGATGCTGGCCATCGTCAATGGCCGTCCTGAGATGCTCAATCTCAAGCAGATGCTGCAGCACTATATTGATCACCGCCACGAGGTGATCGTGCGCCGCACCCAATTCGACTTGGAGAAAGCCGAAGCGCGGGCGCACATTTTGGAGGGCCTGCGCTTCGCCTTAGATCACATTGACCTAGTGATTGAGACCATCCGCCGCTCGTCGAGTCCGACCGATGCTCAGGAGCGGCTGGCTCGCATTCGCCCGACGCCGAAAACTCGGGCACTTTCCGGGGGTTTCGGAAAGGATGCCGACGAGCAATTCGAGTTAAGCGAACGGCAGGTCCAAGCCATCCTGAGCATGCCGTTGCAGCGCTTGACGGGCTTGGAGCGCGACAAAATTGAAGCCGAATACAAGGAACTGGTAACGACGATTGAGGACAAAAGAGCCATTCTCGCCAGCCGCGAGCGGCAGATGCAGATCATCAAGGACGAGATTGATGATCTGGCCGAGCGCTTCGGCGACGAGCGCCGCACTGAGATCGTCTATGCGGCCGAGGAGTTCGATATTGAGGACTTGATTGCTGAAGAGGACATGGTCGTCACCATCTCGCGCAGTGGCTACATCAAGCGCCTGCCCCCTAGGGCCTACCGAGTACAGAATCGCGGCGGGCGCGGAGTGACGGGTATGAAGACCAAGGAAGAGGACTTTGTCGAACACCTCTTCGTGGCTTCGACCCATTCCTATATCATGTTCTTGACTGCCAAGGGCAAATGCTACTGGCTCAAGGTCTTTCGCATACCCGAGGGCGACCGCACGGCTCAGGGACGATCGATAGCCAACTTGTTGCCGCTTGGTCAAGACGATCAAATATGCGCCATCGTACCCGTCCGGGAGTTCTCCGACGATCGGTACTTGTTCACGGCTACGCGCAAGGGCATTGTCAAGAAGACCAAGCTCTCGGCCTACCAGAACATCCGTCGCGACGGGATCATCGCCCTGAAGATCCAAGACGACGACGACCTGATTGGGGCGGCTATCACCGATGGTCAGCAGGATATTGCCCTGCTGACGCGCAACGGACAAGCCATGCGCTTTAACGAAAGCGAAGTCCGCTCTATGGGCCGAGTTTCTACGGGCGTTAAGGGAATTAACTTGCGCCAAGGGGACGAGGTAGTGGACATGGTCGTAGTGAGCGAAAGCAGCACCTTGCTAACCATCTGCGAAAACGGCTATGGCAAGCGCACTAGTCAGACCGAGTACCCCAGCAAACGCCGCGCCGGCCAAGGCGTTATCGACATCAAGACCACCCCGCGCAACGGCCCCGTAGTGGCCTGTAGGGAGATCGAAGGCGAAGAGGAGGTCATGTTGGTAACCCAGAACGGCATTATGATCCGCATCTCCGTACAAGGTATATCCACCATTGGGCGCAATACTCAAGGAGTCCGGGTGATCAATTTAGACGAGGGCGATCGGGTTATCGACATGGCCCCGCTACCCGTCAGTGAGGACGAGGATGAAGAAGAGACTGGCGTGGAAAACGGCAAGGCCGATGAGAAGGCCTTGGGTTGACCTAATATAGGGCCTCATGTATATTTTTCTCCTCCGGGAAAAGGAGGGTTAGACCTAATTGGTAAGGCAGCGGTCTTGAAAACCGCCGGGCTCACGCCCTTGAGGGTTCGAGTCCCTCACCCTCCGCCATCTACCATTTGATGCCGCCACAATCCCATCCCGTTTAGCGGTGGGAGCACGTCAAAAGTTTATTTTGCAATGGTCGCGGAGAGGTGACCGAGTGGCCGAAGGTGGCAGCCTGCTAAGCTGTTGTGCGGGGCAACCCGTACCGAGGGTTCGAATCCCTCCCTCTCCGCCATTATTTTCGTTAGTTGCCCTCTAGCACAATTGGAAGTGCGCCTGACTCTGGATCAGGAGGTTCTAGGTTCGAGCCCTAGGAGGGCAGCCAATACCGGCTCCTGAAGGGAACGCTTCAGGAGCCTTCTTCTTGGGGCCTAGATCCTGCCGAAAATCAGGACGGGGCCGCATTCTTCCCGCAAATAGCCTCTCGTCGCAGCAATATCTCACGCCGATGGGTACCCGCATCCGAGAACAACAGCTTGCTTGGGGCCTCCTCGCGCCGGCCCTTGTCGTGCTGGGCGCGTTTGGACTCTTCCCTATTGGCTATGCCTTGTACGTCAGCCTACACAGGTGGCGGATCAAGAAGGAATCAGTGGTTGGATTCGACCACTATGTCCGCGCCTTGGGAGACCCGCAGTACCTGCTGCCCTTCGTCGCCGGGATCGTTCTCGTCTGGGCGGCCTATCGTCTGTGCGCCACGCTATCCGAGCGCAGTCGGCGTCCCCTTTATGTCCGCATTGTCTGGGGCGTGGTCGCACTGTTGGGACTTTGGGTGGGATTGGCCCAGGGTTTGGGTGGCTTGGTTGCGACGGGCGACCTAGCGCTGTACAACGGCTTCAAGGTCACGTTTTTCTACGCAGTCGGGACAATTCCGTTCCAACTGAGCTTGGCCACCGGACTGGCGTATTTGCTCTTCAAGATCACGCGGGCTAGAGGCGCGTTTCGCACGCTGTTTTTTCTCCCTTATATCACGCCGATCATCGCCTCAGCCGTGGTTTTTCGCACCATCTTTAGCCCGCATCCTTCCTCGCTGGCCAACCGCTTCTGGAGCCTTTGGGGACTGGAGAATCAGCGCTGGCTCTACGAGAGCAAGTCCGTCGTAGCCCTGTTGCTAGAAGGGGCCGGTTTTGCTTCGTACCCCGCATGGGTGGACAGCATCTTTCCGAGCTTAGCCCTGACCTCGATCATCCTCTACAACATTTGGGTCTATGTCGGCTACGACACGGTGATTTTACTGGCCGGCCTCAGTGCGATCCCAAAGCAATACTACGAGGCCGCGGAGATGGACGGCGCTGGCGAGTGGCAAGTCTTCCGCCACATTACCCTGCCTCTGGTTTCACCCACTCTGTTTTTTCTGTCGATGGTAGCCGTCATTGGGACTTTCAAAGCCTTTAATCACGTGTATATCCTGCGGACGCCGGGTGCCCGCGACTCGGTCGATGTGCTCAGCATTGCCATTTTCGACCAAGTTTTTGAGTACCACAACGCCGGCTACGCCTCGGCGATGGCTTTTGTGCTCTTCGTCGCGATTTTGGCGCTGACGCTGCTGCAAAACCGGGTACTCGGCAGGCGGGTGTTTTATGGCGACTAGGGGCGGCCAAGCTAAGCTGATTTACTGCGGCTTGAGCTTGGGAGGGCTGGCTGCGGGCTTTCCGTTCGCGTGGATGCTTTTGGCCTCTTTTATGAGCCGCGGCGAATCGCTGCGGCGGGCGTTGCTGCCCGAGCGCGTCCAATGGGACAATTACATCGAAGCGTGGCAAGAGGCGGACTTTGGTCTCTACTTTGAGAATTCGCTGATCATCGCCGTCCTACAGGTCAGTGGGACCCTGCTTTTCTCAGTGATGGCGGCCTATCCGCTCGCGCGCATGCAGTTTCGCGGACGCGATGTGGTATTTACCGGCGTCTTGGCTACGCTGATGATCCCCGAGGCCGTGACCATCGTGCCGAATTTTCTCGTCGTGACGTGGCTACACCGCAATACGCCGTTTGCTTGGCTCAATAGCTGGCCGGCTCTGACCATTCCATTTATGGCTAGTGCTTTTAGCATCTTTCTCTTGCGCCAGTTTATGCGCGGCCTGCCCAACGAGCTGTGGGATGCAGCCCGGATTGAGGGAGCCGGCCACGTGCGCTTTCTGTTTCAGATCGCGGTCCCCTTATGCCGAGCACCCCTTTTGACGGTCGGCATGTTTACGTTTATTGGTTCCTGGAACGCCTTGGCTTGGCCGCTACTAGTGACCAATACGCCGGATTGGCGTCCGATTGCCGTGGGGTTGCAGCAATTTGCCAGTGAGGCCGGGACCGAGATCCACCTGCAAATGGCTGGGGCCGTTATTGCGACCGCTCCCGTTCTCTTGGCGTATTTTCTCATTCAGCGAGAATTCACCGAAGGCATTTCCATTTCTGGACTCAAGGGATAATGTGATGAAAGCAAAATGTGCGATGACGTTGGTTGGGTATGCCTTTTTGTGGGCCTGTGGCGGCCAGCAAGAGGCCATTGACGAGCAGCCGATCAGTCTCGAAGCCCTCGATCCCCAAGGACAGAAAATCGTCTTTTGGTATCAACATACCGGCCAGCGCGAAGATGCACTGCAAGAGTTGATTGCCGACTTTAATCAGACCAACCGCTATGGAATTGAGGTGCGCGGCGAGTACATGGGGCGCTATGGGGACATCTACAACAAGATGAATGTGGGTATCCAGAGCGGTTCGCTGGCCGCCAGCTTGGTCGTAGCCTACCAAAATCAAGCCCTCGCCTACTACCAAGCCGACGGCATAGTGGATATAACGCCCTATATGGATTCGCCCAAATGGGGCCTGTCGCCCGAAGAGCGCAGCGACTACGTCCAAGCGTTTCTGGAGCAGGACAATCTCGGCGGAGTGCAGGTTGGTTTCCCACCGAATCGCTCGATGGAGTTGCTCTACTACAATGTCGATTGGCTGCGCGAGCTGGGTTACGACGCCCCACCGGCGACGTGGGACGATTTTGCCGCGATGTGCCGTCTCGCCCAACAGCAACCCTTTAGCAAAAACGAAACCCCCGCGCGCAGCTTGGGTTTTTTGCTCGATGTGGACGCTAGCCGATTTGCCGCCATGGTCTTCAGTCGCGGCGGCGACTTAGTGGATTCGACCGGCAGTGCCTATGCGCTGGACTCGCCCGAAGTTAAATCGGTACTGGAACTGCTGCAGGAGCTAGCACGGGAAGGTGCCATAGACGTCGCGGCCGAACGGGATGTCGAGGTAAACGAGTTCGTCACCGGTCAGATCCTATTCTCACAGGATTCTTCCTCTGGCCTGCCTTTTTACAAAATTGGTATTGAGGACTCTGGGCTGGATTTCGAGTGGGGCGTAACCCATCCGCCGCAGACTGGCTCGCGGCCAGTTGTTGACGTGTACGGGGCCAGCGTGTCGCTCTGCGCCGGTACGCCGGAAAAACAGCTAGCGGCCTGGCTCTTCCTCAAGTGGTTTACTGCCCCGGAGCAACAAGCGCGGTGGGTGCGGGCGAGCAACTACTTTCCGGTGCGCAAAAGTACGGCGCGCGAGCTAGCAAGCTACTTTGAGGAAAACCCGCACTATGGGGTGGCGTTTGGCATGTTGGACTACGGGAAATCAGAGCCGACGATGGCGGGGTATGAACGAGTGCGGCGATTGATTCGAGAGGCGATGATAGAGGCGATTGAAGGTGGAGACGTCGAACAGGTGGTAGAGGAGTTACAGCGCGCAGCGAATCGGACGCTTGAGCCGTAGGCAAAAAAGGAGAGTAAGCGTAAAATGGTCGGAGACAATAGACAACCAAACGTCATAGTATTTTTTACAGATCAACAGCGCTGGGACACAACGGGGCTACACGGCAATCCGCTGGGCCTTACGCCGAATCTCGATCGCTTGGCCCGCGAGTACACCCACGCGGCCCATTCCTTTACATGCCAACCCGTCTGCGGCCCGGCGCGCTCTTGCCTGCAAACGGGTCTCTACGCCACGACTACAGGCTGCTACCGCAACGGCATCCCCTTACCTGCGGACAGCCAGACCCTCGCCCACTACTTTGCTGAGGCAGGCTACGACACGGGATATATCGGCAAGTGGCATCTCCACGACCGAGGGACCACTGGTCCGGTGCCGACAGCGGATCGCTTTGGTTACCAGTACTGGTTGGCGTCGAATGTTCTCGAGTTTACTTCCGACGCCTACAGCACGGTCCTCTACGACAATGACGAACAACCCGTCCGCCTACCCGGTTATCGCGTAGATGCGGTCACAGATGCTGCGATCCGCTACGTGGATGCGCATCAAGATCGTCCCTTTTTCCTGTTTGTCTCCTATATTGAACCCCATCACCAGAACCACTTGGACGACTATCCACCCCCTGATGGCTACCGGGAGACCTATACCGGAGGCTGGATTCCGCCCGATCTCGCGGCCTTGGGTGGCTCGACTCACCAGCACTTAGGCGGCTATTACGGAATGGTCAAACGGCTCGACGAAGCTTATGGCCGCCTGCACGACGCGCTCAAGAGTTTGGCACTAGCCGACGACACCATTGTGCTCTTTACGTCGGATCACGGCTGTCATTTCAAGACGCGCAACAACGAGTACAAGCGCTCTTGCCACGAAAGCTCGATTCGCGTGCCGACGGTTTTGACTGGCCCCGGTTTTCGCGGCGGCCAATTGCAAGAATTGGTTAGCCTAATCGATCTGCCGCCAACGCTTTTGGATGCGGCCGGTCTGGAAGTCCCCGAGCAGATGCAGGGCCGCTCACTCATGCCGCTTTTGCGCGGCGGCACCGCTGATTGGCCCATAGAGGTCTTCGTGCAGATCAGCGAAGCCCAAGTCGGACGGGCCGTTCGCACTCATCGGTGGAAGTACGGGGTGGATGCTCCCGGCGAGCAAGGCCGAGATGTGGCAGGAGCCGATCTCTACGAGGAGCAGTATCTCTACGATCTACAGGCCGATCCCTACGAACTGAACAATCTAGTCGGCCACGAGTCGCACCGAGAAGTGGCCCAAGTAATGCGAGAACGGCTCTTGAGACGCATGGAAGAAGCCGGAGAGTCTCGCCCCCACATCAAAGAGGCCGTGCTGCGCCGCTCTGGCCAGCGGAAGGTCAGCCCTGAAGAAGCACGTTCATAGCTCAGACCCCTACTGGGCGCGAAAGTCTCGGTGAGGTGGAAAAATCGTTCGGTTAAGTTAGTAGTGGCTAACCAGTAGAGTTCAGCTTTTCGCGCAACGATAGAAGCTCAAACAGCCGCTTGACAACCAAAGAGATAGAGCGGGTAAACTCGCCCAATATGGTCGTTAGCTGTTCGGTGCGCCTAGGCCCGCCTATGGGTAGCCCCAGACCTAACATCCCCTGTGCAAAGGGCACGTCGAGCAGCAGTCCGGGGCGATACATCGAGTCCGAGAAAATTTCTTGGGTCATCTGGCGAAAATCCTCGTCGGCTTCGCGCTCCCAGGCTTTGTCCCGGTTCCAGTAGCTAACTAATTTCCGCAAGGAAGCAAAGCGACCGAGGGATTCTTGGAGATTTACCACGCTCTGTAAGGAGCGATAACCGCGCGCTGCGGAATAGGCGCGGTAGCAAGCCAAGAGGTTTCTTTGTTCGTCTATGACCTGTAGGTCAACCGCCTCGAATTGGACGCCCATCGCCTCTAATTCGTCGCCGAGGATGCGCACGACCTTGCCTAGATCGCGCATCTTGTCGGCGTCGCAACCAGCCAGCAAGACGCGAAAGGCCCCTTGCTGGCAGCAGTGAGTGGTAATGTCGCGCGCAATGACCAAGCGCTCTTTTTCACTGATATTGACGTTGGTGATCTCGACGGAAAGAAAGCTGCCGTCACCGCGCACCATGAGCGCTTCATAGGCATTGGACGAGCCGCTGGCGACCATGTGCCGAGCTTCAGGACGAGACTGGGGAGCGAACAGTAGCTCGATGCCGTCTTTGGCTAGCAATTCTTCCTCGCGATAACCCAATAGGTCGGCCAAGGTCTGGCTGATGAAGCGCAAGCGTCCGTTTTCGTGGATGACAAAGGCGTTGAGGGTCTCGGTGATTTGATGCAAACGATCTTTGTGGACTCGGGCTAGGTGCGCCGCATCGTCCACTAGGGAGTCGGTCGAGATGCCGAGGGCGTCAGCTAAACTTTTTAGGGCCAACGAGCCTGGCCGGCGCACGCGGCCGGTTTCAATGCGAGAGATGGTGGCTTGGGAGACGCCGGAGCGATCTGAGAGGTCTTTCTGATTGAGCGATTGTTTCTGTCTTAGCTCTTTCAGGTTGCGTCCTAAGGACATGGACTGTTCCTATAATGGGGATATAGAATACTAGATGTTTGATATATAAATAATACGATACGAAGCGACTTATTACCAAAACGGAAGGCAATAAAAACAAAATGTACACAAGGAGTTACGCATGAAAATAACCGGAGTACAATCAGTTTATCCCCGCTATCGCGTAGCGCCGGCGGCATGGCGTCGGCATTTCTGGCAGATGGTCGTGCGCATCGATACAGATATCGGCGTCAGCGGCTGGGGAGCAGGGGGCGGTGGGATTGCTGCTGTAGAGGTGATCAATCGCCACCTGCGCGAGTTGCTGGTGGGGCGCAGCATCAACAGCGTTGAAGATGTCGCCCGGCTCTGGGACGACCAGTACAAGGCCAGCCTGCCCTACGGCCGCAGCGGGATCGCCGTTATGGCCATCAGCGGCGTAGATCTGGCGCTGTGGGATGTCTTGGGCCGGGCCGAAGGAAAGTCCGTCTGCGACTTGTTGGGTGGTCGGCAACGGGACGAGGTGCGGGCCTACGCCACAGGCCCAGATAGCACTTGGTATCGCGACTTGGGCTTTAATGCCCATAAGTCCTCGCAGACGCGGCAAGGAAGCCAAGCCGCTGATGCGGCGCGCATACTTGAGTGGGCCGAAGGGGCGCACCAGACCTTGGGCGAAGACGCGCTCTTGATGATTGACGCGTACATGTCGTGGTCGCCCGATTTTGCCGTGGCCGTGGCGCAGCAACTCGCGCCGTTCAACATATACTGGTTTGAAGACGTGCTGTTGCCCGATGACCTAGATGGCTTGGCGGCGTTGCGTCCGCAAATCCACCCCATTTTGTTGGCTGGCGGCGAACACGAATTCACCGTGCGGGATTTCGGTCACATCGCCAGCGTGCGGGCTCTGGACTTGTGGCAGCCGGACGTCACTTGGTGCGGCGGTCTGACGGCGACGCTGCGCATTGCCAAGCTGGCCCAAGCCCACCGCATCCCCGTGGTGCCCCATCGGGGCGGCGAGATTTGGGGGCTGCACTTTTTGGCGGCTGGCTACGGCGACAATTTGGCCGAGATGGTTATGGGCCGGCGCGACGCGGTGCGCGACAAGCTATGGCTGGGGGAGCCGCAACCGCAGGAAGGTCACTTAGTACTGCCCGAAGGCCCGGGATTTGGCGTCGAGGTGAATGAGGAGCTGCTCTAGGTATCCGCAGATGGACGCAGATGCGGGAGAACGGGTGCTTGGGGTTTAAAAACTTCTACTCTTTAACCGCTAGAGATAGTAGGTACGTCCCCCGCTGTTTGACCTTTTTATAGTTGCCGAAGACTTCCTTGAAATTGCGCTTGATGTACTCCTTTAGCCCGGCAATGGTGACGACCCATAGGTGCCCGCCCGTCTCAAGCCGGGCGCAGGCATCGTGCATGATGATCGTCAGGAGTTCATTGCCTGTTTTCGCGGGCAAATTGGAGGCAATGGTGTCAAAACGCACGTGGGCGGGTACGTGACTGAAGGCGTTGCTCAAATAGGCGCGACAATTGGACAGTCCATTGCGCTCGGCGTTTTGCGCCGCGTACTCGACGGCGACGAAGTCCTTGTCGATTAGATGGACTTCACCTTCGGGGCAGAGGTAACCTAGCGCCAAGCCGATGGGACCATATCCGCACCCTAAGTCGAGGCAACAGTCGGCAGGCCCGGCTTTGATGTGGTCGATGAGCAGCCGCGTCCCTGGGTCAATGCGTTTGGGGTTGAAAAGCCCCCAAGTGGAGTGGAAGGTAAAGGTGCGCCCCCTGAGATTCTCTTCAAACACAATGTCTTCACCCAAGCGGCTTATATCTCTAGTAGGCATTGAAGCGGCTAGCCTAGTAGGCCAAGCCCAGCGGCTGCTGGTGGCGGAAGGTTTTGAATTCCGCCTTGAGGGCGATCTCCATCACATACAGACCCGGGACCAACAACTCGCCGTTCTCGTCGAGTCCATCCCAATGCGCGGTTTGCGGCCCGGCCCCCTGCATTCCGAGTTCGAGGCCGCCGACCCGGATGCCGCGCAAGTCGTAGATGTTGAGAGCCACGGGCACCGGCCCGGGCAGGCGAAACAAGGTATAACTGATGGCCAGCACATCGTTGGCACCGTCGCCGTTGGGGGTCAATACCTCGCTTGAAAAAGCTAGGTTTTCGATGGGAGCCCCGGCATCTTGTGCGCCACCCAACACCCGCAGGCTGTTGGTGTTGACTTCGTCGGAGGCGTTGCCAGCCTCAATCTGCTGCGGCAGACTCTCCCCGCTCGTGTCTAAAACCTCGCCGGCGAACGTGTTGGCAAAAATGAAAACCTCTGTGCCGAATACCAGCCGCACTGGTTCGTTGCGGCTGCGGGTGACCGACTGCGGCAAACGCACCACTAATTCGTCCTCTCCCTCTATCACCTCGGCCGGTTCTAGCGCTTGGAGTGGTTGGCCCATTTCTAGCCGTTTGAACTGAGGGTGGCTCCCCGTGCGGATTCGGATCGTATCAAAGCCCGGCTGGCTCGCCCCGGCGAACTGGGCGAGCACATCGTAGGTAAAGTCCGTCGTCTCACCTAAATACACCTCGGTGAGGCCACCGGCGGGCGTCGGCTCGTCGAGGCGGGCGACCTCGCCGATGACTTGCGAGGCCAGCGGCGGTGCGGTCTCAATCCACAGCGAGTCTAGCCGCACAAAGTCGAAGAAGGAACTACTCTCGAAGGTGAGTCTCACTTGGATGTGGTTGCCGCGCTCCAGTGGGGCGGGTTGCCCGGACTCAGGAATGGGAAAAGACCAGAAGGTCCAGTTGTCTTGGTCGTAAATTATTGAGGCTCGAAGGCCGGGCTTGCCTTCTTGGATCTGGCCGCCGGTAGTTTGGTCTGGTTGCTTGAGTTCGTTCTCGAAGCGCTCGCGCGAGACCGTCCGCTCGGCACCGGTGTCGGTGAACTCGTGATAGACGTTGGGGTCGTCGTCGCGGCCAGAGCGCACGGAGATCGCGAGTCGGGTTTGGGCGTCGTCAACGGGAGTAGGGACCCCCTTGACCATTCGCATGGGCGTGGCGTCCCAGAATAGACGCCCGAAATTCACCGTGCGCCCGAGGGAGATGATTTTAGAGAGATAAAACACCCGCTTGGGCACCCCTTCGCCCTTGAGCTCAAACTCGCCGATGGTGCCCTGCTGGACATTGGCTTGGCCCGAGGCAAAGGCTTTGTCGTCGATGGAGGGATTGCGGCGCAGGCGAATGAAACGCACGTACTGTTTGGGAAAGCCGAGTTGGACATTGGCGTCGAAGTTGAGTGGCACATCGGCGATCAAGGTCTCTAGGCGGTGATAGTCGTTGTCGTTGTTTTCGAGGTTGAGGACCGGATCGAACTCTTCGGCGATCGAGACTTCAAACGCCTTGAAGATGTCGTCGCGCAGCAGCGTACCGTCGGCGCGAAAACCGTGCGGCGGCGTGTAGAACCCGACTACGTTGGCGGGCACTGGAACCCCCACGTCGAAAGTGTACCACTCCGAATTGATGCCGCGCGCTACCGGCGGGCTGTAAGAAGAGCTGTCGCCATCGACCCATTCGGTGGTCAGGGTTCCGGCCGTGAACCAATAGAAGCCGTTGGCTGCGCGCCAAACTCGCGGAATGAGGCCGTCTTCGTAACCCAAGTCGGTGGGAAACTTAAAGGGCGACCAGAAAGGGAGCTTGGAAAGGATGTTTTCCTCGCCGTCGAAGTAGGTCGGCGCTATTGAGCCGGGAAAGGTCTGGAAGTCGATAAAGACTTCGCTGCTGTCATTCTGGCTCCAAGCCAAGCCTTGGCCGCCCATTTTCCACAGCGAAATCTGGGCGGTTGCCGGTGCTGTAGAAAGCGCGATCGCGATGAGAATTGACCATTTGTACACTGTTTTACTCCTCAAGCCAGTCGCCAAGGTTGCCGGCGACTCTTTTACGCGGTTCAAGTTTTCGCTTAATCTAATAAGGCTCGTATCTCAAACTCAAGCCGATAGGCGACATTAGAGAATATACGCAATCGTCCGTTTTGCCCATGGCCGACAAAATAACGCGCGGGCCTCTGAGGTGGCTCCGCGGCGATATGCACAGCCACTGCGAAGATCACGCCTTGGTCGCCGAGCACTTGGCTGGGGCAGGCGATGCACTCGATTTTATCGCGCTGACCAATCACGCACAAAAGCCCGTCTTTTTTGAGCAACACCGCATGATTGAGCAAGCGCGCCGCATCCTGCCGGGGTTTCCCATCTTCTTCGGGCTAGAGTGGAACGCGCCTAGGGGAGGTCACGCAGGACTCGTCTTTCCCATAGGTGAGCGCGAGGCTGAAAACGCCTATGCCTTCGCCGCAACGCATGATCGCCTAGGGGCTGCGGATTCTGTCAGCGTGGAAGCGGCCTTGGAGCATCTGACCGCGTTGCCAGCGGAAGAGCGCCCCATTCTCTTCTTCAACCACCCCGCTGCCGGCCAGTGGTCCGCAGAGAGCATCAACCGCTATCTAGCTGCTGATCCGGGGGGCCTCGTCGTTGGCATCGAAGCCTTGCACGGACATCAAGCGCACGCCAAAGTCGCGGCGATGGATCCGTGTGCTTATCCGGGGGGAGCCGTCGGTGGCTTGGTTGACCAAGTGTACGCCTGCCAACGGCCATTTTCCCTGCTGTTGAACTCCGACTTCCACGTCCACAAGCAATTGCAGCAGCCCGATTATCCGCTAGGCGTCTTCAATCACGTCCGGGTCGGCGTGGAGGCGGCCCCCCAATCCACCGCAGAAGCGATCTTCGCCGGCCTGCGCCGAGGGCGCACGTGTGCCTCTCAAGGGCACTGGCTCGACCTCGGCGATTTCTCAATTGACAACCATTTTATCGGCGATACTTGGACGGGAGGCCCCGGAGTTTTGCGCGTTGTCTTTGAGGCAACCGAAGCGGTCGAAAAGGTCGAACTGATTGGCCAATGGCAGCCGAATGCCGCGCCGGCCGTGCTGGAGTGTTTGGAGTCTCGACCGGCCGGGAGCTGCGAATGGATGCTGGAGATTCCGTCGGATGCCCAGGGCTTTGTGCGCCTGCGCATAATCGCCGAGAGCCGCGTGCGCCCGGCACCAGGGCCGCCGGCCCCCAAGCACTTTCTCTCTTCGGCAATCCTCTTAGACGCCAGCCGCGACCATTAGACCTCAAACCACCGGAACGTCTCATGTCTGTGCTACCTGCTGTCCGCATCGTCTCGCTCGCTTGCCTGTTCTGTATCCTGCTTGCCAGCACGGCCCTCCACGCCGAGTATCCCCCCGGTCAGATCCGCTTAACGCCCAAAATTGACCTTCACCTTGAACCAACTCCTGTTGAGGGACTCCCCGCCCGCACGCTCAACCTCCCGCCCGGCTTTAAGGTCAAACTCTTCTCCGACCAAGTAGATAAAGCCCGCTTTATGGCATGGGACGACCAAGGCGTCTTGCACGTGGCCAATATGAAGACTCGGGGAAGCAGTCAATGGAGTCCGGCCTCCGGTCGCCAAAGCACGGTGTTGGCCTTGCCCGACAAAGACGGCGATGGCCGCGCCGATACTGTGTACAAGGCCGCTGACGATTTTCACTGGCCGCACAGCATCGCCTTCTACCAAGGCGAGCTCTTCGTCGCCGATGACGATGCGATTTACCGCCTTGAAGACCGGGACGCGGACGGCTTCTACGAGGAGCGCGCCGTATTCGCCGAGGTGCCCGGTTTTATGGGCCGATCCTCTGAGCACGTGACGCATACGCTGGTCTTCGACGAAGCCAACGACAAGCTCTACTTCCACATTGGCTCAGGTTGCGACCTCTGCCGCGAAGACGATCCGGAGCGGTCCACGGTCATCCAGATGAACACCGACGGCACGGGGCGGCGGATTTATGCTTCAGGGCTGCGCAATGCCATCGGCCTCGACTTGCACCCGGTCACCGGCGAGCTGTGGGGCGCTGGCAACGGACACGACCGCGAGGGCCGGGATCTGCCGCCGGAGTGGATCACCCCGCTGCGCGACGGCGGCTTCTATGGCTGGCCTTTGGCGTACGCCTATCAGGTCTGGACCGATTTTTCCATTGACGCCTACCGGCGGGCGATCTTCCCACTGACCAATGCTGACTCGCTATTGGTTGCCAGCATGGAGCGTCCGGCGGCTCTCGTCTCCGCCCACTTGGCACCGATGGGTCTGCATTTCTACGAGCACGACCAGTTCCCTCCCCAGTACAAACACGCCGCGTTTGTCGCCTTCCGCGCGGGTGTATTGGGCAACGATCCGGGCTACAAGGTCATGGCGCTTTTTGCCGAGCCAGATGGGTCCAACGCTCGCGTCGCCGACTTTCTCACCGGCTTCCGTCCCGACCCTAACGAAAGGGCTGTATGGGGTAAACCCGTTGGGCTGATTACCGACGAGGCCGGTCGCCTTTACGTGACCAGCGATGATTTCACCCAAGCCATCTTCCGCATCGAGGCCAGCCCCCTCCAAGGCACGTGGGAAAATTCCCCGCCCGACACATTGCTCGCCGGGGCAACGCTGCCTTTGCGTTCGACGATTCGCCTCCGGCGGCAGGTAGAGGGCGCAGAACCAGCGCAGCTCACGGCTGATCTGAGTTCGTTGGATGGTCCCGAGGCCCTGCCCCTGCAAGCGATAGACGACCAGACCTATCGCCTTGAAGCCGATCTCTCGGCTGGTGAGCACAATGGCCGCAAAAAGCTGGTGGTGCATCTCGCGCAAGGCGACGAGGAGACCAAGCTAGTGCATTCTATCGTCGTGCTGCCCAGAGAGGATCAAGTCCTCTTTGCCGACGAGCTTGCATGGGAGCAAGGCGCCCTCTATAGCGCGCAACTCGACCCGACCCATGCCGATACCGTGTTCGCCGGCCAGCGAGCGCTGCGGGTGGATGCCCGAGGTTTTACCATTGAATTCCTGCCCCGTGCGCCGGTCGCCCAAGTTGGCTACACTGTGCTGCGCATGGCCCTGCATCCGGGCAAGGCTTCCGGCGGCTTCCGGCCCTCTTTTGGCCTTGTTGTCAACGGCGAGACCGCCCGCCCGCTGAGCCTAATTGACCAAATTGATCTGGACTTGGACCAGTGGCAGATCGTTGAGGCCACCTTGGACGATCTGGCCCTCGATGGCCCTATTGAGTCGCTGCGTCTAATCGGCAGCCTGCGCGGAACCTTCTACCTCGACGAAATTCGCTTGGTCGCCGCTCCGTACTCTGGGAGTGTTACGGCGGTGCGGGAAGAGGATGACCGAATCGTCGCGCCGCGAGAATTTGCCCTAGATCCGAACTACCCCAACCCGTTCAATAGCTCCACCACCATCCGCTACCGCATCGCAGAGCCGGGTCGGGTGCGCTTGGAAATTTTCGACGTACAGGGCCAGAGAGTGAAGACGCTTGCCGCCGGCGACGTAGGACCGGGCGTTTACCAAGTTGAATGGGATGGAACGGACGCCAGCGGAAAACCGGTGGCCACCGGCGTTTATTTGGCGCGCCTCCAAAAGGGCACCGCCTCATTAGTCCACAAGATGCTGTTGCTCAAATAATATGCAGCGCCTCAACCTGCCGGCCGCGGCGTTTGACATCCGCCAAGTCGGAGGCAAACGCGAAATTCTCGACCCGTTGCGCCGCAAGTACGTGCGACTGACGCCCGAGGAGTGGGTGCGGCAGCACTTGGTACAGTACCTAATCTCGGACTTGGGCTACCCGCGCGGGTTGATCGCCATTGAGAAGAGCATTGACCTTCACGGCAAGCGGTTTCGCGCCGATGTGATCGTCCACGACCGCACGGGCTGTGCCGTGCTAATGGCCGAGTGCAAAGAGCCGGAGGTCTCCATCAGTCAGGAGACCTTCGACCAAATTGCCGCGTACAACCGCGTGGTTCAGGCGCGCTGTCTTTTGGTCACCAATGGCTTGGTCCACTACTGCTATGTCGCCGATCGCGGCTTCCTCGACCAGGTGCCGCGGTACGACGAGTTGTGAGCGCTTCTTTAGCCCGCCTCCGCGCTCCAGAAGTCCGATACAGCACCATCCCGCGCGATCATCCGCTCCAACGCCAGTAAGTTCCGCATCACGCACCGCGGATGGTGGTAGTGCTCCTTGCGGGAGACGTGGTCAGTATAATTCACCTTGCGGTCCCCGCCATACAAATACAATGGATACCCGTACTGCTTGAGCGAAAACCGCTCTTCTACGTAGTCGAAAACTCGTCCAAACCACTCCCCGGCCCACCCCAGCCCTGCGTGTTCCAACAGAATCAGACAGCCGATCAGGGCCTCTTCCTGCAACCAGAGCACCTTGTCGAAGGTGTAGGCACCGTGTACGTGCATCGCGCGGAAAAGCCCGCCATAGACATCATCCCAAGCCACTTCGAGATGGCGGCGGAAGCGCGCGGCGGCTAGATCAAAGAGCGCGCGATCTCTGCGGCGCATGGCCTCGGGCAGGAGCATCCACAGCGTCTCGATGGCGTGGCCTAGGTAGATAAAGTCCTCATTGGGGTCGTCGGGCCGTCTGTAATCGTGGTCTAGAGCCTCGTTCATCAGGCGGTACTCGGGATACCAGAAGCGATGGACAATCGCATCGACGACTCGGTCGGAGAGTGCTTCCAGTTTGGGATCGGAAACCTGTTCGAGTAGCTGGGTCAGAACCAACACGAGCACCATGTGGTTGCCCAGTATCCGCATCCCTGAATAGTTGTGCGGGATGTAACGTTCCTCTGCGAAGCGCTCGGGATCGTCAAAGAGAGCAACCGAGCGCCAGAGGCTGGCAATGGCCATTTCGAGGGCCTCTGCGTCGCCGGTTGCCCGGGCGTAGGCTTGTAGCCCTTCGGCGACGAAAAGGCCCTCGTAGCCCCGCTTCGTCGCCGGCGAGATGACCCGCCCGCTCCGATCCAACGCCGTTACCCAATCGCCGACTTGGTCTCGACCGTGTGCGAGGAGAAAGTCGCGGGCCTTGCGTGCCACCTGCAAGTGTTCCTCCCCGCCAAAGTGCTGGTACAGGTACGAGTAGGTCCACAGACCGCGCCCCTGATACCAGATGTTTTTGCTGTCTTCTACGCACGTGCCGTCGTGATCTAGAGCGCAAATAAACCCGCCCAGCTCGTGGTCGATACCATACTTGTCCCAAAAGGGCAGGTACTCTTCAAAGAGGTAATGCCGATAGTGGTTTCTGAGTGCGACCAGACTTTTCCCCGCTATATCCACAACGTTCTCCCAAAATTAAGAATCTGGATCGGTCTTAAAGCGGCCTTGGTTGTCGATGCGCAAAGAGGCCCGCGTCTCCCCGTCTTCGTCGTAGAAGTCCAGCCGAGGGTTGCCGCCGGTCGGTGCGCCTAACCCCGCGCGGAAACGCTGCTCCTCGTCGAGAACTCCAAGCCAAGCAATTCCATCTTCTAGGACGCCGACGATGGTGCGCGTGTGGCCGTCTTGGTCGCGCATTTCGAGCAAGGTCATGCCATCGGCCCGTACGCTCAAGGCACCGCGCACCTCGCCTTGAGAATCGTAGAGCTTGAACGAAGGCACTTCTTCGTCTTCGATGCCGCTTTGCAGCCGCAGCCGTCCTTGCTTATCAAAAAAACTCAACCGCATTGCGCCGGCGTGGCCGCTTCCCAGACCTGCGCGAGGCCGCCCGGTCTCGTCGTAAAAGGCCAAACTGCCGGCCCCGTCCTCGCTCAGCGAAAAGCCCGCCCGCACTTCGCCCCGCTCGTCGTAGAGTTCCAGCAGCGGGGCCTTATCGCCCTCCAGCCGCAAGTCGGCCCGCACCCGTCCTGATCGGTCGCACAATTTAAGTCCACTGCC
This sequence comes from Candidatus Latescibacterota bacterium, assembly GCA_022820485.1. Classification (GTDB taxonomy): domain Bacteria; phylum Latescibacterota; class UBA2968; order UBA8231; family UBA8231. The sequence goes on along the minus strand of JAJEFJ010000014.1, from coordinate 53,319 downwards.
CAACACTGCGGTAAGTTCACCGTCGGCATCCCTCAGCTCCAACTCGCCGCCGCCATCAGGGCCTTGCACCAACTGAGCGATTGGTTGGCCCTCGTCGCCGCGCAAGACAAAGCGCCGCGCCCGCACCGTCCCGATCCGCCACCGCGCAACGAGCAGCCCCAGCGAGACTAGCAGGGCCGCTCCACTGGCCAATCCCACCAGATAGACGACGCCCTCCAACGCCTGCAGGTCCCGCCTCAAGGCTTGTTCTGCTCGGGACTGAGCTCCACTAAACGAGCTGAGCAGGACCAGCAATAGTGCTGCCCTCAGCCAATGGATCGACATGCCGCAGTTTTCCATTTCTAGGCAGTTTGCGCTGCGGCCCCAGTGCCGAGGCCGGACCGCTCTTTATTCACTGCTTGGATCATGGCGATGATATACCCGAACTGAAAGGCCCAGGCTTGGCGCACCCGGCCCGATACGCCCTCGGGTGCCTTGTCGTCGGGGTGGGATGGCGCGTGGTCGGGCATCAGCATGTATTCATAGCCGACGTCCCGCAAGGTGCGCGCCACCTCGTGCATATCGACATCGCCTTCGTCGGGCCAGACCTCTTGGAAATTGTGCAGCCCGCCCTTGATGTTGCGGTAGTGGATGTTGAAGAGCTTTCCCCGCTCGCCGAAATAGCGCACGATGTCGCAGAGTTCCTCGGCCGGATTCTCCAAGCCCTCGGATGCCACACCACAGCAAAAGTTAAAGCCGTGATATGGGCTATCGACCAGCTCGGAAAAGCGCTTGAGCCCCTCCATTACCGGCCAGTTCCAGCGCTCGACGCCGCGCAGGACCGGAGCCGGGGGGTCGTTGAGATGGCAGGCCATCTGCACCTTGTTTTCCTCGGCGACCGGAATCACGCGCTCCAGCCAGTAGGCCGCCCGCTCAAAAGCCTCTTCGCGGCTGACCACGCCCGCCTCGCTCAGCGTTTCGTTGTCGAATTTCGCTAGGTCAAATGAGCTATACGTCACACCCCCGCGCCCAGGCGTAGGCTCGGTGCGCTGGTGCGGCAGGATGCAGAAGTTGTAGAGCAAGGCCCGCAGCCCGGCTTTGCCCGCGTTTTCGATCCAGCGGCAGACCTCGTCGAGGTCCCGGTCCCGCTGCGGGTCCTGCGCCAGTGTGATGCTTTTGGGTAGGCTGATGTGGATTGACTCCATACTCACTCCGTACTCAGCCGCCTCTTCCTTGTGCCGCACTAAGGTTTCGACCTCGTTGTCCTCAACGGAGGCGTCCATGTGCGTCACCCCGTGTCGCACCAGAAACTCCAGCTCCATCTTTGAGGTCCCGATTCCTTGCACTCCGACGTGCATGCCGCTTTGTCCGTCATTCATTTTCGTTGCTCCTTTTGGTTTTGCAGCCATTCCGAAGAAGGGCAACCACGAGGGTTGCCCCTACATTACGCAGATGCCGTTATGTCAATCCGGTCAACCGCCAGTGGTTATTGTCCTGCGTTAGGCCGACGCTCCTGAATAGTGCCGCACCCCCCACAACCAAAACGCCCGCGCCCCCACCAGCATCCCTGCCGCCATCGCCAACGCGCCTCCTAACACCTCTGGCGACAACCGCCCCACCAAGGCTTCCGAAGGTACGGTCACCGCAAAAGCCACGGGTACCAGAAAGGTCATCGCCAGCTTGAGCCAGTGCGGATAGATGGCCACCGGATACTTGCCCGCGCTGTAAACGGCTTGGAAGATGACGAGGATGTTCTCCGCGCGGATAAACCAGAACGCGGTCGTTGCCAGCACCAGCCAAAAACTGTATACGATTGCCGCGCCAGCCGCAAGCGTCAGGGCAAATCCCGCAGCGTGGGCAAGGCCCGTCCGCATCCCGATTTCGACGAGGGCCACCGCAATCAGGGCCATTCCCTGCACTACGTCCAAAAACTTCCAGATCCGCACCTCGCCGATGCTCACTAACACTTGTGCATCCTCCGGCTTGGTGAGGGTAAAGTCCAGCGTGCCGAGGCGGATATCCTCCATAAAGCGCTGCATTGACGGCTGGATCAGTGCGCCGATCAGGCCGCTCATCAGGAAGAACACCCCCAAGAGTGCTACCAACTCGGCCGGCTGCCAGCCGCCTAGTTCTTCGGTGTGCGAGAAAATCACCGCCAAACCCGCCAGCGCGACGCCCAAATTGAGCAAGCTCTGCAAGAGCTGCACCCAGAAGTTGGCTTGGTACGCCAGCTCGTTCATTGCGCCGATGCGCAGGAATATCCACAGGAGTCGCAAATAGTTCACGAGCCGACCGCCGAGTATCTGCGTATGCCGCGCGACCAGACTGCGCCCAAAATCCCCCAACTCAGCCCCAGCCACATCACCTGTGCTGCTGCGCCCCAGAGCACTTCGGAGGGCGTGAGCCGACCGAGCAGGAGTTCGGTCGGGAAGGCCAGCATCCAGCGGAAGGGCAACAGCGCAGCCAGCGTCTGGAGCCACTCGGGCAAAAGCGACAGCGGTGCCATCTGGCCAGAAAAGAAAAGCGAGGCCGCGAAGTAGAGCTGGTTAGCCGCGGCCGTGCGCGTGGTCCACAGGGCCACTAAAGCCAGTGCCCACTCGACGAAAAAGCGCATCAGGAACGCCAGTAGGACGACGGGTATCGCGGCCCAAATGGCCCAAGCTGGCGGGTCGAAGACCGGATCGAAGATCCAGATCATCAGCCCCACCGTCGGCAGCATGACCGCCAGGGTCAAAAACTTGTAGGAGATATTGGTGGCGATGTCGCGGTGGATCGGGTGCAGGGGCTGGAGCAGGAGCGGTGAGAAGGCTCCAGACCGCACCCGATACTCAAACTCAAACATGAACCAAGTGAAAGTCAGGTGCCCCATCATCATCATGATGATGTAGTAGGCGGCAAAATCTCCACTGGTGAAGTCCCCCACCTGCCCGCCCTGGGAGCGGGCCACCGCAGTCCACACCGAAAGGAAGACCAGCGTATCGACGATGCGCCCGATCAGCCAGATCACCATCGCCGCCCGGTACTGGAACTGCACGGCTAGGTCTGTGCGAAAGAGCGTAGTGTAGATGTCGGCTAGCCCCCTCATGCGTGTTCAAAGACCTCTTCGATCACGTCCTCAATCGGCGGGTCCTCCACCGTCAGATCGAGAACGGGTTGCTCGCTGAGGAGCCGCCCGGTCACCTGCGCGGTCTCTGCCTTGGGCACGCGCAGCGAGACGCGCCCCTCGCTACTGGCGACGATCTCCCCGTAATTGCCGAGGTCGCCGTGCCCGTTTTCCAGTTCGACGATGATTGTCTTGTGCGGTGAGAAGCGCTGCACAAGTTCGGTGAGTTGGCCGTCAAACAGCAGCAGACCGTGGTGAATGACCACCACCCGTTTACACAGCGCCTCGACGTCGGCCATGTAGTGACTGGTGAGGAGCACGGTGGCACCGTAGCGCTGATTGTACTCGGTCAAAAACGCGCGGATCCGCCGCTGCATGGTCACGTCGAGGCCGATGGTCGGCTCGTCGAGGAAGAGGACTTGCGGCTTGTGCAAAAGTGCGGCGGCAATTTCGCACTTCATGCGCTCGCCCAAGGAGAGGTTGCGCACGGGTTTGTCGAGGAGCGCACCTAGGTCGAGCAGTGCGGTCAACTCTTCGACCGTTTGCCGGTACGCGCTCTGCTCTAGGCGATAGATGGCTCGATTGCGTTCAAAGGAGTCGATTACGGGAATATCCCACAGTAGTTGGTTGCGATTGCCCATTACCAAGGTGATCTGGCGGAGGAAATCGCGCTGCCGCTTGAACGGCTCAAAACCGAGGACGCGCCCTTGTCCGCCGGAGGGGTGCAGGAGACCCGAAAGCATCTTGAGGCTGGTGGTTTTGCCCGCGCCATTCGGCCCTAAGAAGCCGACGATCTCGCCGGGAGCGACCGCAAAGCTGATCTGCTTAACCGCCTCGACTTGGCGCGTCTGGCGCTGCACGAGGCTTTTGAGCGCCGCGGCCAAGCCGCCCTCGCGCACGGGGACCTCATAGGTCTTGCTCAATTCGCGGACATCAATGGCGGATGCTGCCAAGGGGCTTCGCGTCTCCGAGTTAGAGGGGATCCGCAGATGGGCGCAGAATAGTAGAAACAAGACGATCCGCAGCTCGGATCGTTCAAGTCATTACAGAATTGCAATATAACCGAAAGGATTAAGAGGGAAAATCAACTAGCGGCGCGTCTCCATTGCCGAAAATGCCCGAATCCTAGGCGAGGGGGCGAGCGCAGAGCCGATCGCGCATTTCGTCGAGCGGAAAGGCCGGGCCGGGATCGACCTTGCGGTCGGGGGCGATCTCCTCGTGACCGAGGATGTGGCGTATCCCGTAGGCTGCAATCAGCGCGGCGCAGATGGTCTCTACTACTTCAAATTGCACTTCTGCATAGCTATGCCAATAGCAAACAGGCTGACGGATCTGCGGATGGGCATCGGGTAGGTTCTGGTTGCGGTGTGCGCCGCGCACGACCTCTGAGGCCGGATACGTCTGCCCGAACCACGACTCGTAGCGGCCATCCCGCTCCGAGAGTTGGCCCGCGTTGTCGATCTCAATGCCGATGGAGTACTGGTTGAAGCTCGTGCGCTCTCGCCACTGGCTGCGGCCGGCGTGCCAGCCGACGGTGTTAAAGGGCAAGAGCTGAGTCACGGCACCGTCGCGGCCGACGACCAAGTGGGCCGAGACTTTGCGCTCTCGGTCACAGAGCGTGTGGATGGCCGACTCGGCGTTGGCACCGGCCGTGTAGTGTATGACGATGGTGTCGGGCAGCCCTGGGGCAAAGGGCCCGCCTTGGTTGGGCGATTCGATGTAGTTGACGCCTTTGAAGCGGTGATTAAGGTCTATTTCCATGATACTGATAGTATAGGGAAGAAGAGTTCGCGGCAATGGACGCGGAGTTTGGTCCGGTACTGTCCTGTTGCAATCAGGCCCAAGCGTCCCGGATTCTCGTTGACGCCTCCTATCTCGTCCGGTACTTTCTGGTACACCATAAGGAGAGGAGGAGACTCGCCATGACCACACCCCAAATGACCACTGAAGAGCGTCTGTCCCGACTGGAAGGCGTTTACGAGCATCTAGCTACTAAAGCCGATATTGCCCGCCTAGAGGGCAAGCTATCTGAACTCAAAGCCGAGTTGTACAAGGGTTTGAACCGCAACCTTTACATCACGATAGGGGCGGTCGCCGCCGCGGTGACTCTTGTGAAATATCTGCCATAAATCTAATGATATAGCAATCCTAAATCATTCATAACTGACCTTACACAGCTTTGTGCAACGTCTGCCGCTTGCTGCGCAAGGTCAGATGCGAAAACACGTCGAGCTTCACCGACCTTTTAGGATTGACTACCATGACGACTGACAAACATGCCGCTAATCTGGCGTGGCAGCATGCGATCCTGCAAGATGTCTCGCGCACGTTCGCGCTGACCATTCCGCAGCTTCCGTCGGGCCTGCGCGATGTCGTCGGCAACGCGTATCTGTTGTGCCGCATCGCCGACACCATCGAGGATGAGCCAACCCTTTCGGCCAGTGCAAAGCGCGAATTTTCCGAACGATTCATCCGGGTCGTCGCGGGCGAGGAGCCGCCCGCCCCATTCGCCGAGCAGCTCGCGCCGCGCCTGTCCGACAGCATGTTGCCCGCCGAGCGCCAGCTCGTGGCCAATACCCCTCGAGTGCTGCGGATCACGCAAGGGTTTTCCGATCGGCAGCGCGCCGCACTCGTGCGCTGCGTGCGGATCATGTCGCGTGGCATGGCCGAGTTTCAGCAAAGCCCGGGCCTCAAAGGCCTAGACGACCTCCCCCACCTCGACCGCTATTGCTATCACGTCGCGGGCGTCGTCGGCGAGATGCTCACCGAGCTGTTCTGCGACTATTCGGCGGAAATCGACCGCCAGCGCGAGAAGTTGTTGCAGCTCGCCGTGTCGTTCGGCCAAGGCTTGCAGATGACCAACATTCTCAAGGACATCTGGGACGACCGGGCGCGCGGCGCGTGTTGGCTGCCGCGCGACGAGTTTCAGCAAGCCGGGTTTGACTTGCGCTCGCTCGAGGCCGGCCAGACGGATGCCGCGTTCCGCACGGCACTGAGCAAACTAGTCGGCGTGGCCCAGATGCACCTCGGCAATGCGCTGGCGTTCACCTTGCTCATCCCCGGGCGCGAAACCGGCATTCGTCGGTTCTGCCTTTGGGCGTTAGGCATGGCCGTGCTGACGTTGCGCCGCATCCACGCCCACGCGGATTTTACCAGTGGGCAGCAGGTCAAAATCTCGCGGCGCAGCGTGTGGGCAACCGTGGTCGTGACCAGTCTTGCAGCGCGCAGCGACGTGGCGCTCAAAGCACTGTTTGCGCAGTTTACGCGCAAGCTGCCCTCGCATGTGGAGGCACCGGCCTGAAGTTGCGGCCCCAATGCTGAGGCCGGACTGCTGGGCGCGTAGCAGACAGCGGTGCCGTTTTTTATCTTTCTAGTCTTCATCTAATTCTCGGAGAATTTTCACCATGCAGTTTGATCTCGTACTCAAGGGCGGTCATCTGATCGACCCCCAAAACGGCATTGACGCGCCCAAGGACATCGGCATCCAAGGAAAGGTGATCGCGGCCGTAGATGCGGATTTGCCGACCGAGGGCGCTGGGCAGGTCATCGACGTGAGCGGACTCTACGTGACGCCGGGGCTGGTAGATATCCACATCCACGCCTATGCCACGGCCGGCCACCGCGATACGTGGGCCGGTGACAACAGCATCCTGCCCGACGGCTTTAGTTTCCGCACCGGCGTGACGACGCTGGTGGATACCGGGAGCGCGGGCTGGCGCAATTTTGAGGATTTTCGCTATCGGGTAATCGACCGCTGCCAGACGCGGCTTTTCGCGCTGGTCAATATCGCCGGCACCGGCATGACCTCAATCGACCACGAGCAGAATCCGCACGACATGGATCCCGACAAGACAGCGGGCGTGGCGCGAGAAAACGAGGACGTAGTAGTAGGCATCAAGACGGCGCACTACAAAGGCCCCGAATGGATTTCGGTCGATCGCACGCTCGCGGCGGCCGAAAAGGCCGCGACGCGGGTGATGATCGACTTTGGCTACTTCAGAAAGGAGCGGCCCTACTACCAGCTCTTGGGCGAAAAACTGCGCCCGGGCGACATAAGCACCCACATTTTCCGCGGCCCGACGCCGTGGTTTGACGCCGGGGGCAAGGTGCTGCCCTATCTGCACGAGGCGCGGGCGAAAGGCGTCATCTTGGACGTGGGGCACGGTGGCGGCAGTTTCTGTTTCCGCAACGCGGTCCCAGCCATCGCTCAAGGCTTCTATCCAGACTCGATCTCGACCGACTTGCACGTCCTCTGCATGAACATGGGGATGCTCGACATGGCTACTACCATGTCGAAATTTCTGGTGATGGGCATGCCGCTCGGCGAGGTCATCCGCACCTCAACCATCAATCCGGCGCGGGAGATTGGCCACCCCGAGTTGGGGCATCTGTCGGTAGGTGCCGTGGCCGATGTGGCGGCCTTGAAGCTGATGGAGGGAAATTTTGGCTATGCCGATTCATTCGACGGTCGGCTGGACGGCCATCAGCGGCTGTTTTGCGAACTGACGGTCAAGGACGGCGAAGTGGTCTGGGACTGGAATGGCCGGGCGGGGATCGACTACCCCGAACTCGGCGACAGCTATGGGATCCGCGAGGGCGAGTATTTGATCCCACCTCCGGCGTAAAAAGGAACGCTCTGGTGAAAATCGTCTCTGCGCTGTTGTTCTTTGTCGTCGGATGCGGACAAGAGCATACCGGCGACCCCATCGTCGTGCGCGACGCTTGGATCCGCGAGCCGCCGCCGCGCAGCCCGGCCGCTGGTTACTTGGTCATTGAAAACCGAGGCGGCGAATCCGTCGCGTTGGTCGCCGTGGCAACCGAAGCCGCCGAGCGAGCCGAGATACACGTAATGGAACACAAAGACGACCGGATGACGATGCGCCGAGTCGCAAAGCTGCAGGTTCCAGCAGGCGCAGAGGTTGCGCTGAAGCCGGGTGGTACCCATTTGATGCTGATGGAACTGCGCCAGCCGTTGCGGGACGGCGATGAGGTGGAGCTGGTGCTGCGCTTTGGCGATGGAACGGAAAGGCGCGTACAAGTGCCAGTCCAAAAGAAAGGGCTTTATGAGAGCGATTGACGCGCTGGTCTGCTGCGCGGTGTTTGCGCTGCTCGCAGCCTGCGGCGCTCAGCCGGAGGCCCCAAAGGCCGAAACCCCCGCCCCCGTGGAGGTCCCCGCCTTACAGGATTTCGGCGGCATTGGCGGCGACTTCGCGCTCGTGGATCAGCACGGCGCGTCCTTTGAATTGCAAAGTTTGCGCGGCCAAGCCGCCATGCTCTTCTTCGGGTACACCTATTGCCCCGACATCTGCCCGGTGACCCTGTCGAAGATGGGCCGCGTCTATCAGCTCTTAGGCGAGGATCAGCAGGAGTTGACGACTCTCTTCGTCACCGTGGATCCCAAGCGCGATACGCAGGAGAAGTTAGCGGAATATCTCTCCTACTTCGCCCTTGATGCGATTGGCCTGCGCGGCGACAAGGAGGAAATTGACCAAGTGGTGCGTCAGTATGGCGCGCACTATAGCCTCGGAGAGGAGCAGGAAGCCTACTTAGTCGATCACTCGACCTATACCTACCTGATCGATCAGCAGGGCAAGGTGCGATTCCTCTTCCGCCAGAGCGACGGCCCCGAGCTGATGGCCGCAGTAACCGAGCAACTCTTTGCCGAGGATGAAAAGCCATGAAAAACGTTTTGCACAAAGTAATCAAGATCGTCCACGCGGTGCTGTGGTTTCCGCTGAGTCCGCTCATCGGCGCGGATTTTCCGCAGCGCTTTCTGCGTAGGGGCTGGCGAAAGAAGCCGACGCGGCCCGGGACGTAATCGGCGTTCTGGCTTCATCTAAACAACGGGCGACCACAAGAGTCGCCCCTACACAAAGGGCCTCATGCCAACCATGCAGCGACCGAATATCCTCATACTCTACACGGATCAGCAGCGGTGGGATGCTCTCGGCGTCAACGGCAACGCCGAAATCCGCACGCCGCACTTGGACCGGCTCGCGGCTGCTGGGGTAAATTTCGACCACTGCTTTGTGCAGAACCCGGTCTGCATGCCCAGCCGCGTGAGCTTTCTCACCGGGCAGTATCCATCCACGCTGAGGCTTTCGCACATGGGCGTACCCGTGCCCGAGGACGCGCCGACCTTGCCGCGCCTGCTGCGCAACTACGGCTATTGCAGCGGCCAGATTGGCAAGCTGCACTTTTTGCCGCACGCCAACCGCGACCACCGCGATCCCCATCCCGACTATGGCTTCGACCACTTGGAAATTTCGGACGAGCCGGGTTCGTACCACGATGCGTACCGCGCTTGGGTGGCGGCGCAAGCCCCCGAGCAACTCGACCTCGTCAGCCTCGGCGAGGCCCCCAGTTCAATCGAGTGGAAGCGGATTATGAACATCCGCGACGGGATCGCGCATCCGCCTGAACGCTTCCCCATACGCGCCCTCGCCAACCGCTGCCGCAGCGACCTGACCCACACGGCGTTTGTCGCCGAGCAAACCATGGAGTTTTTGACGCGCCATAGGGACGGCCCCTTTCTTTGCGTCGCTGGCTTCTATTCGCCGCACAGTCCGTGGGTGGCTCCCCAAGAGTTCCTCGATCTCTACGATCCGGCCGCGCTGACGTTGCCGTCCTTCCCTCCGGCTCTCGACGCTCGCCGAGGCCCACAGCACTTTTCCGACGACGAATTGCGCTCCGCGCACCACGGCTATTACGCGATGGTATCCGAGGTCGATCACCACGTCGGCCGCATTCTCGACCGGCTCGACGTCCTCGGCATTGCAGACAACACCATCGTCGTCTTCACGTCCGACCACGGCGAGTGGCTCGGCGAACACCTGCGCTACGGCAAGGGTTACCCCGGGCACGATGCGGCCTCGCGCGTCCCCCTGCTGATGCGCTGGCCCGGCGGAGCAAGGGCCGGTGGGCATTGCCCGCGCATCGTCGAGGCACTAGACGTAGTGCCGACGCTACTGGAAGCGGCCGCGATTCAGCGGCCGGATGCGTTGCAAGGCAGTTCTCTTTTGGCCGATCTGCGCGGCGAGGAAGGCGACGGTCGCGGCTGCGCCATCACGGAAATGACCCAGCCCGAGCGACACTGGAAAACGCTGCGCGTAGAGGGGTTGCGCTACGTGGTAGATGCCAGCGGAGCGGAGGCTCTCTTCGACTTGGAGCGCGACCCGCTGGCCTACGAGGATGTGGCGGGCGAAAGCGAATACGCCGACCGGTTGCAAGCGGTGCGCAAGCGGCTGCTAGAGCGGCTGCTAGAGCGCGAGCGGCCGCTGCCACGGCAGTGGACGTACTAGACCCGGAAGCTGCCAGACCTCGTCAATCGGATCAACCCCTGCCAAAGCGCGGGAATGAATCGCGGCGATGGAGTGTCTAATTAGCCGTAGTGTCCCGCAAAACTTTTACGAGGAGAATCGAGATGCGCATTCGCAAGATGGCCTTATGGATTGCCGCCGTTTGTTTAACGAGCACCGTGGCACTTGAAGCCCAGCCAGGAGGCAGGCGTGGTGGCATGGGCGGTGGCGTGACACCGGAGCAGATTTTTAGCCTACTGGCCTTTGAAGAGCAGTTCAACGTGACCGACAAGCAGCTAATCGCGTTGCGGGAGGTGCTTAAGCCGATATACGTCGAGCAACAGCAGATGATGGCGGAAATGTTCAGCAGCGGCAGTCGTGGCGAGACCGACTTTCGGGCTTTGCGCGAGAAAATGCGCGAGCAGCAGAGCAAGATGCGCGAGAAGATGATGGCCGCGCTCGCCACGGCGTTAGACGCCGAGCAGGTCGAAGCCCTAAAAGCGCATCTACAGCAGGCGCAACGCCAACAGCAGCGCCAGCGCGGTGGGCCGCGGGGCGGTGGCGGCGGTCCGGGCGGCGGTGGGTTTTAAATCACAGCTTCTTCATGGCGTCGCCAACCCGTATCGCGCCCGGGCGAATGACTTTGGCGTTGACGCCGCGCAGTTGAAGCTGTTTACCCGCTGGAGAACTGATGAATTTCAGGGCGTCCAAGCCAAAGCGAGCGGCGTATTTTTTGCAACCGGTGTGGGGCGGCTCGGTGATTTGGATCACGGCCGCGCCGAGAGACAGGCGAGTCCCGGGCGGTATGTTGTCCACGCTTAGGTCAAAATCGACGTATAGCTGATCTCCGGCTAGGGGCCAATGCCGCTTGTCTTGGGCCACTAGGGCCATCAAACGGGCATTGGTCAGGGTGAGTTGCGTGTCTGGATTCGCTGATCCATCGGCGGTTTGCGAGCTGCCGCGCTGTTGCCAATTGTCGCCCACTAGCCCTTCGACTAGATCGAGTTCCCCCACGTCTAAGACTTCCCGCGCCTCCGTTTGTGGCCGCCGCACGATTAGCTCCAAGACGCCGACGGCTTTGGGCGACTGACGGATGTCGTCTAGCCCGGCGGTTAGCGTTTCTATGGGTAGGTGTTTCACTTCGGACAAGATTGACCTCCTAAAAGTATTGTCTCCGCAGACATTTTTACCTTGGAACCTCGTAGGACCCTTCAATCCCATTGGACGAGAAGAGCACTTGCCAAAGCTGGTTCGCCCGGGCGCGGAAGGAGCCGGCCGAGGACAGCAAGTAGAACGTCCACATCCGATAGAAACGCTCGTCGTAGCGGGCCTTGAGTTCGCTCCAAGCCGCGTTGAAGTTAGCGTACCAAGCCATCAGCGTCCGGTCGTAATGCTGGCCGAAGGCGTGCCAATCCTCTAAGACGAAGTGCCCCTCAGCGGCCGTGGTTATCTGCTTGGCCGAAGGTAGCAGGGAGTTGGGGAAGATATAGCGCTCAATCCACGGATCGTTTTTGATCGCCGAGGTGCTGCGGCCGATGGTGTGCAATAAAAAGCGCCCGTCTGGGGCGAGGCAGCGTTTAACCGTTTGCATAAAGATCGAGTAGTTCTTGACGCCCACGTGCTCGAACATGCCGATCGACAAGATGCGGTCAAAACGCTCGTCTAGGTCGCGGTAATCCTGCAAGCGAATCTCCACCGGCAGCCCGTGGCACATTTCCTCCGCCAGTTTTGCCTGCTCTTTGGAGACGGTGACGCCCACCCCTTTGACGCCGTAGCGCTGAACTGCAAACCGCAGGGTGCCCCCCCAGCCGCAGCCGATGTCGAGTAAGGTCATCCCCGGCTCCAGCCCCAGTTTGCGACAGCACAGGTCGAGCTTGGCTTCTTGCGCCTCGTCTAAGTTGGCGGCATTGCGCCAATACCCGCAGCTATAGATCATGCGCTGGTCGAGCATCGCCCGGTACAGGTCGTTGCCGATATCGTAGTGGCGCTGGCCGACTTGGAAGGAGCGGGTAGGCGTTTGCAGGTTGAGCAGCCGCGCCTTCAGATAGGGCAAAAGCAGATGCCGCCCGCGCAACTTCAGTCCCAGTCGGGCGCGCAAGATCCGCGCACAAAGTTCGTCTAGCTGCGGACAGTCCCACCACCCCTCCATGTACGACTCGCCGGCCCCCAGCGATCCGTGGGCTAGCATGTGCGCGAAAAAGCGGTCGTCGTGGACTGTTATATCCCAAGGCCGATCTCCGCCGATGCGCACATCGGCCTCTTTGAGCAGTGCTTCTATGCGACGATAGGCATTCATGGTGATTTCTTCTAACGTCGTCTGTTTGTGAGAATTGGCAGCGCATATTATGCACAACGAGTAGGCCGAAAACAACCCTGCGCCAGCGAGCAAGCGGTCGAGATGTAGGTGAATCCCACGCTTGACAGAGCACCGCGTCCGGCTGCAATTTTCGCGCGGCGTGAGAGGCTCAATACATCGCTTTGTTAGCAAAAACTAAGGTAAGGAGTTTATGGCTAGGGAAGGCAAACCCAATTTCCTGTGGATTTCATTTGAGGATACCAACCCTCGGTACGGGTGCTACGGCGACCCGGTGGCGCGCACGCCCACGTTGGATCGGCTCGCCGCCGAGGGCTGTCGCTGGACGCGGTGCTTTTCCACGGCCGGCGTTTGCGCCCCGGCCCGGTCGGCGATCATCACCGGCATGTACGCGATCTCTATCGGCACTCATCACATGCGCACGACGCACGCCAATCGCGCTACGCCGGAAATGCCCACGCCGTATTCGGCTGTTGTGCCGCACTACGTAAAGTGCTTTACGGAATATCTGCGGGCGGCTGGGTACTACTGCAGTAACAACGCCAAGACCGACTACCAGTTTACTCCCCCGCTGACCGCTTGGGACGCGCTCGGCCCGCACGCCCACTGGCGCGACCGTCCCGACCCCGACCAGCCGTTCTTCGCGGTCTTCAACCCCACGCGCACCCACGAAAGCGGCATGTGGCCGGAGAAGTGCCCCGAGCCGGAGTTTGACCCGGATGCCATCCCGCTGCCGCCCTATTTCCCCGACACTCCCGCAGTGCGCCAAGCCATGGCGCGGCTGTACACGCATATTGCGCACAGCGACCAAGAGCTGGCCCAATTCCTGCAACAGCTCGACGAAGACGGCTTGGCCGAGAATACGTACGTCTTTCACTGGAGCGATCACGGCCCGCTGCCGCGCGGCAAGCGTTGGCCGTACGACTCAGGCATTCGCGTACCCCTGATCGCCCGCGGCCCGGGCATGGAAGCAGGGCAGGTCTGCGAGGACTTGGTAAGCACCGTCGATCTAGGCCCCACGATGCTGTCGCTCGCGGGGATTGACGTGCCCGCCCACATGCAGGGCCGCGCGTTTTTGGGACCCCAAGCCCAACCGCCGCGAGAGTACATCTACGCGAGTCGAGATCGGCACGACGAGGCGTACGACATGGTGCGAGCGGTGCGCGACCGCCGCTTTAAGTACATCCGCAACTATCGGCCAGACCTCCCCTACTTGGCGTGGATCCCCTACCGCAATCGGCATCCCATTGTGCAGGAAATGTGGCGCTTGCACTTGGCCGACGAATTGGACGAGACGCAATCGACCATGTTCCGCTACCCGAGGCCGGTCGAAGAGCTGTACGACACCGAAGCCGACCCGCACGAGATCGACAACTTGGCGGCCAATCCCCAGTACCAGTCGGAGCGGGATCGCCTGCGCGGAGCCTTGGACGAGTGGCTGGGAGAAGTGGGCGACATGGGCCGCATGGCGGAAAGCGAAATGGTGCGGCAGTGGTATCCCGATGGCCAACAGCCGCAGACGGCCTCGCCGGTGTGCGTGCCCATTTGCGCCGACAGCCTTGGGACCGAGCCGGCGCTGGAAGGCGGTACATTCCGGGGGCCGCTGCTGGTGCAGCTCCACTGTGCTACGCAGGGTGCTTCTATGGCGTACGCCGTGGACGACGATCCGCACTGGCACCTCTACGCTGAGCCGTTGCGCCTAGAAGCTGGGACGACCACCTTGCGGGCCAAGGCGATCCGCATTGGGTACGAGGAGAGCCAAGAGACCCGGGCGACCTTTGTTGTGGAGTGAGATCTGCGGACGTATAGCAATTTTATCCGCAGATGGACGCAGATGGACGCAGATGGACGCAGAGTAGTAGGAACAAGAGGTAAAGACGTGAACGAAGAATTGCAGGCCGCCGCCGAACATCTAGACGCGTATGGGTACTGCGTGCTAAAGGACCGCATACCCCGCGAGGCCGCCTTGGCGTTGGGCCGCCGCTGTCTGGCGCTGCACAGCGATCCGCGCTGCGAGGACTACATCGTGGGCGATGAGTACTATCAGACCTTGTTCGGCATGCTCAACCAAGACGACGAGGTTTGGAGCTGCGCCTTCCACCCGGATACCGTGGCCCTTGCGCGGCACTTTTTGGGGCCGCGCTGCCGCGTCGTCGAAGCGTGTTCCAAGCCGACTTGGCCTGGGGCTCCTGCTCAGCATTTACACGCGGATTCTGCGGGCTCGTTTGTCCAAGTGCCCGATGTGCCGTGGATGATCAACACCATCTGGATGCTGACGGATTTTACCGAGGCCAACGGGGCCACCGGCGTCGTGCCCATGAGCCACCGGTCGCGGCGGCCCGCTCCACCACCCGATATGGGTGCTGATAACCCATTGATCAAGCCCGTGGAAGGCCGCGCTGGTTCCGTGATGCTGTGGCACGGGGGGCTTTTTCACCAAGCCCGAGCCAACCAGAGCGAGGACGTGCGGATAGGGCTGAATATAGCGTATTATCCCCCTTGGTTTAACAATTGGATTGAAGGCGGCCACCAACCTCTGTGGCCAGAGACGTACGAGCGCATGTCCGAGGACTTCCGCAGCCTGTGCCCAAGGCTGTTGGGTCGCCGCCGCGCCGACCGCTATGAGCAGCGGTGATCGATCCGCAGATGGACGCAGATAGACGCAGAACGTGATGCCATCGGCATTTTCGAGGAAGGAGTTCCCCATGAAAACAGTAGTCTTCGGTGCCGCCGGTTGGCTCGGCCGCGCCGTCTTGCAAAACCTAGCAGGCAAACACGACATCCGCGCCTTTGACTACGGCCCCCAAGCTTGGGAGGCGTATCGCGATATAGACGGCGACTGGAACGGCGGCGAAGTGGTCCACGGCGATATAGCCGATTCCCTCGCGGTGGAGCGAGCCATCAGCGGCGTGGATTGCGTCATTCACACCGCGGTTTACTTCGTCGGCGATCCCAACGACGACAAACCCTTCCTCATCAACCTCAAGGGCCTGTGGAATGTCCTGCAAGCGTCCCAAGAGCAGGGTATCCGCAAAGTAGTACACATCGGCTCGTGTCAGACCGTGCATCCTGAGGGAATTTTCTTCTCCTCAGAGGTGCGGCGGCCCGACGGCAGCTTGTACGCGGTATGCAAGCGACTACAGGAGGAAATGTGCCGCCAGGTCCACGAGGCCCTTGGGCTGCCCATCGTGGTGTTGCGGCCCGACTACATAGTGGATTCGCGCTTGGGGATCGGCAAGTACCGGGAACCATTGAACGTCCGCAATGGCTTGGTCTGCCGCCACGATTTGGCCGAAGCCTGCCGACTGGCCTTGGAAAGGGACGAGGTCGAGTTTGACGTATTGCACGTGGTCGGCACGCCCGAAGCCGACGCCACCTGCAATACGGCGCGGGGCCGAGAAGTGCTGGGTTTGGAGTACAAGGGGAACTTGGATCAGTACCGCTGAATTTGCCGAGGGCGTTGCGACGAATGGCCTCGTTGACACTGTTTAACGCCAACTCTTCCTTCGAGACCTTACTTATGAACTGACGTTACGCATCTGCGCCGAACTGGTAGGTGTAGGGGCGTCCCTTGCGGGCACCCAAGCACACAGCGTATTCAGCCGGCGTAATTCTGCGAGGGCAACCCCCCTACAAGGCGCAACGTCAGTTATGAAGAGAGGAGAAAGCATGAACAGACGAGTCTGTGGGACCTTGCTGGCATCGTTGTCGCTCGCGCTCGCGGCATTTGCCAGCGATGTCGATTGGCCGCACTACGGGGCCGACCAAGGCGGCACCCGCTATACCCCGGCGGACCAGATCAATCGCGACAATTTCGATCAGTTGCGCGTGGTCTGGCGCTACCGCCCCCCCGATCAGCAGATCTATGAGACGGCTGGCCCCAACCCGGTGGGACGCAGCCTCGGTTTCGACAACAACCGAGGGACGCCACTGGCCGTCAACGGCGTGCTCTACTATGCCTCGCCCTTCAACATTCTCGTGGCACTCGACGGCCAAAGCGGCGAAGAACTGTGGACCTTTGACCCAGAGGCTTGGCGGATGAACTTCCGCTTCTTGGGCAACGTGCGCGGAGTTAGCTATTGGACCGATGGCGAGGTCGAGCGGGTGTTTATGGCGACTTCGACTTCCCATTTGTATTCCATCGACGCCAAGACCGGCCTGCCCGACCCGAATTTTGGCGAGGGTGGGCGCGTCGATTTGGGGGCTTCGCTGCGCCGGCCGCTGAGCGAGGAAGATCGCTGGAATTACGGAATCACGTCCCCGCCGGTGGTCTGCCGCGACGTGGTCGCCGTTGGCTCGGCCATGGGCGACTGGCGCTTCCAGCCGCCGCCCGAGTACACCCCTCCCGGCGATGTGCAGGCCTTCGACGTGCGCACCGGCGAGAAGGTGTGGGAATTCCACACCATTCCGTTAGAAGGCGAATACGGCAACGAGACGTGGGAAAGCGATGCGTGGAAAAAGTACGGCGCGGCCAATGTGTGGGCGACGATGACGGCCGACGAGGAGTTAGGCAACTTCTACCTGCCGGTGAGCACGGCTAGCCACGATTACTACGGCGGCGAGCGCCCCGGAGACAACCTGTTCAGCGAGTCAGTGGTCTGTCTGAAGGCCGAGACCGGCGAGCGGGTGTGGCATTATCAACTTGTCCATCACGGCTTGTGGGACTACGACCCACCGGCCGTGCCGCTGCTGTTGGACGTGGTCGTCGATGGCCAAGAGCGCAAGATAGTCGCTCAGCTTACGAAACAGGCTTTTTGTTTTGTCTTTGACCGCATAACCGGCGAGCCGATCTGGCCGATTGAGGAAAAGCCGGTGCCGCAATCGCAAGTGCCCGGAGAACAGACCTCGCCGACGCAGCCGTTTCCGACTAAGCCTGCTCCCTTTGAGCGCCAAGGCATCAGCGAGGACGACCTGATTGACTTTACGCCTGAGTTGCGTGAGGAAGCCAAGGCCATTCTCGCCGAATACGACTACGGCCCGCTTTACACGCCGCCGACGAAGAAGGGCGTCTTGTCGGTTCCCGGTCAATGGGGCGGTGCCGACTGGGCGGGCGGTGCAGCCGACCCGCGCACAGGCGTGCTCTACGTGCCGTCGCACATGGCCATCACCACCGTGCAGTTGAATCCGGTAGATGACCCGGAGGCCCACTCGGCGTTTTCTGCTAGCAACAATCTGCACGTCCTCGGCCCGCAGGGACTGCCGCTGGTCAAGCCTCCGTACGGCAGCATCACGGCGATTGACCTGAATAGCGGCGAACACCTGTGGCGGACGACGGTGGGCGAAGGACCGGTCGATCACCCGGCGCTCAAGGAGCTCGACCTGCCGGATATGGGCTGGGACAACCGCACCTTCGTCTTGGCCACGCCGAATCTCTTGTTGGCCACTTCGCAGGATCCGCACGGCCTCGCCGAGGCCGGCGAGGATTACTTCGTCGATCGCGATGCGTACCTGCGGGCGTACGAGTTGTCGTCGGGTGAAGAGATTGGCCGCGTCGGATTGCCCAGCAATGCCTACGGCGCGCCGATGAGCTATACGGCTGGTGGCCGCCAATACGTGGTCGTCCCACTGGGCAACTATATAGGTGAATCGGGTCGTCCGCCCGAATTGGTCGCCTTGGCCATTCCACACGAAGGCGAGGAACTGCCGCCCCAAGGACACGACCGAGGCGACGCCGACCACAAGGCCTTTTACGAGGCCGTAGAAGCCATCGACGCTGGCGATGCCGAGGCCCTCCAGAAACTGCTCGCAGCGTACCCCGAGCTAACGACAGCGCGTGGCTATTTCGACGAGTATTACGAATATCCTTACTTTCGCGGGGCCACGCTTTTGCACCACCTCGCCGGCGAGCCGCAACGAGTGCCGCTGCCCGAAAACGCGGTTGAACTAGCTGCGGTCCTGCTTTCAGCAGGTGCCGATCCCAGTGCAGCGACGCTGGATTCGGTTGCCGTGCTGGACTTGGTGATAAGCAGTGCCCAGCTCGGTTGGGCTGGGAGCAAGGCCGAGATGGTTCAGCTCTTGGCCGCCGAGGGCGCGGACTTAGAGCGCAACCGAGGTCGGGCGCTGTGGGACGCGCTTATCGAGGAAGACTTGGCGCTAGCTCGCATGTTGATCGCGGCGGGTGCGCCCGTGGATTTGCGCTTTGCCGCTGGGGTCAACCGCGTTGATCTGATGGCGGAATTCTTCGACTCGGAGGGCGAGTTGAAAGAGGGAACGGGCCACCTCTATCACCCGAATCCAGACACCGTGCTCACCGCCGAGCAGATTGTGGTGGAAGCGCTTAACTTTGCGGCCTATAGCGGCGCGTTGGAAGCGGCGGAGTTTTTGCTGGATCGCGGTGCGGATATCGACGGCTTAGCCGGTGAGTTTCACCGTTTCGACCACGGCAGTACGCCTCTGCACAAAACCGTCATGACCAACCAGCTAAAGATGGCCCAGTTGCTTTTGGCGCGGGGCGCGAACTCGCTGGTGGGAGACCGGGCCTATGACACCACGCCTTATGGGTGGACCTACTATTTAGAGACCTCTAAGGCCCTCGACGAGTTGCTCAAAGAGCACCATGAGGCCGCCGTAGAGAAGGCGGGTACCCGCTAGGGTGCCGAGCAATTTCGTCGAGCGGATCAACCGCTACATGCGCGGGAATGAATTGCGGCGATAGGGTGTCTAATTAGCCGCAGTATCCCGCAAACCTTTTGGTGCTACGCCAACGACGCCATGCGCGAAGTCCTCAAAGCGGCATCAATTACGGAAAAGGAGAATTCCAATGGTTAAACGCACCTGCCGGACCTTAGCGATCGCATTGTCGCTTTCGCTTGCGTTTGGGGTGTTTGCCGACGATGTCGATTGGCCGTATTACGGTGGCGACCAGGGCGGCAAACGCTACACTCCAGCGAACCAGATCAACCGCGACAATTTCGATCAGTTGCGCGTTATCTGGCGCTACCGGCCCCGCGATCAGCAGATCTACGAGGCGGCGAGAGCCAACCGAAGCCAGGAACGGGATCGTGGTCGTGGTCGTGGCGGTTGGGGGCGCGGCGGTCCCCGCTTCGACAACAACCGAGGGACGCCGCTGGCCGTCAATGGCGTCCTCTACTACGGCTCGCCATTCAACGTCCTCTCGGCTGTTGAGGGCCAAAGCGGCGAGGAGTTGTGGGCGTTCGACCCGGAGTCTTGGCGGGCCAGTTCTACTTTCGTGGGCAATTCGCGCGGGGTGAGCTATTGGACCGATGGCGAAGTCGAGCGGGTGTTTCTGGCGACTTCGACCGCCTATCTGTACTCCATCGACGCGAAGACAGGCTTGCCCGACCCCAATTTTGGCGAGGACGGGCGCGTCGATTTGGGGGCCTTGCTGCGCCGGCCGCTGAATGAAGAAGAGCGCAGGAGTTACGGAGTCACGTCCCCGCCCGTGGTCTGTCGCGGCGTGGTGGCCGTTGGCTCGGCGATTATGGATGCGCGCTTTAGGCCGCCGGATGAGTACATCCCTCCTGGCGATGTGCAAGCCTTCGACGCCCGCACCGGCGAGAAAGTGTGGGAATTCCACACGATCCCGCAGGAAGGAGAGTTCGGCAACGAGACGTGGGAAAACGAGGCGTGGAAGACCTACGGCGCGGCCAATGTGTGGGCGACGATGACGGCCGACGAGGAACTGGGCAACTTCTACCTGCCGGTGAGTACAGCCAGCCACGATTACTACGGCGGCGAACGCCCCGGCGACAACCTGTTCAGCGAGTCGGTCGTGTGCCTAAAGGCCGAGACTGGCGAGCGGGTGTGGCACTATCAGCTCGTCCATCACGGCCTGTGGGACTACGACCCGCCGGCTGTTCCCCTGCTGTTGGACGTGGTCGTCGATGGCCAACCACGCAAGATCGTCGCTCAGCTTACTAAACAGGCCTTCTGCTTTGTCTTTGACCGCGTGACGGGCGAGCCGATTTGGCCAATCGAGGAAAAGCCGGTGCCACAATCGCAAGTCGAAAAAACTTCGCCGACGCAGCCGTTTCCGACCAAACCAGCGGCCTTTGAGCGCCAAGGTCTCACTGAAGACGATCTGATTGACTTTACGCCTGAGCTGCGCGAGGAAGCCAAGGCCATTCTCGCCCGGTACGACTACGGCCCGTTGTACACGCCACCGACCGAGAAGGGCGTCTTATCGGTTCCGGGTCAGGTCGGCGGTGCCGACTGGGCTGGGGGCGCAGCGGATCCGCGCACGGGCGTGTTGTACGTGCCGTCGCACATGATCATCACCAACGTGGAGCTGCGGCCGGTGCGCGACCTAGATGCCTCTTCGGCGTTTTCTGCCCGCGCCGGTCGGCAGATCCACGGTCCTCGGGGCCTGCCGCTGGTCAAGCCCCCGTACGGCAGCATCACGGCGATTGACCTCAACAGCGGCGAGCATCTGTGGCGGACCGCGGTGGGCAAGGGGCCGGTTGATCACCCGGCACTCAAGGGCCTCGACCTGCCGGATATGGGCTGGGACAACCGAACCTTTGTCCTAGCCACGCCCAATCTCCTGTTGGCTACTTCGCAGGACCCGCACGACCTCGCCGACGCTGGCGAGGATTACTTCGTCGATCGCGATGCGTACCTGCGGGCGTACGATTTGGCGTCGGGTGAGGAGATTGGCCGCGTCGAATTACCTAGCAATGCCTACGGTGCGCCGATGAGTTATACGGCCGGTGGTCGCCAATACGTGGTCGTTCCAGTGGGCAGTTCCGGGCGACCGCCCGAGTTGGTCGCCTTGGCCATTCCGCACGAGGGAGAAGAATTGCCGCCCCAAGGCCGCGACCGCAGCGACGCCGACCACAAAGCCTTTTACGAGGCCGTAGAGGCCATTGATGCAGGAGATAGCGGGACGCTACAGAAGCTGCTCGCCGAGTACCCCGAGCTAGCGACGGCGCGCGGCTATTTCGACGAGTACTACGAATACCCGGACTTTCGCGGGGCCACGCTCTTGCACCACCTCGCTGGCGAGCCGCAACGAGTGCCGCTGCCCGAAAACGCGGTTGAACTAGCCGCGGCCCTGCTCTCAGCAGGTGCCGACCCGAACGCCGCCACGTACGACTCGATCAGCGTGCTGGATATGTTCATAGAAAGCGATCAGCTCGAATGGACCGAGAGCAAGCCCGAAATGATCCAACTCCTAGTGACCAACGGCGTGGATGTGAACCGCAACCGGGGCCAGATGTTATGGAACGCGCTTAGGGAGAGGGATTTGGATTTGGCGCACATGTTGGTCGCCGAGGGGGCGGCCGTGGATTTGCGCTTTGCCGCCGCGGTCAACCGCGTCGATCTGATGGCCGAGTTCTTCGACTCTGAAGGTCAGCTAAAAGAGGGGATCGGCCATCTATATCACCCCGACCCAGATACCGTGCTCACCGCCGAGCAGATTGTGGTGGAAGCGCTTAACTTTGCGGCCTACTGCGGGGCGCTGGAAGCGGCGGAATTTTTGCTGGATCGCGGCGCGGACGTCAACGGGTATGCCAGCGGATTTAGCCGGTTCGACCGCGGTAGTACGCCCCTGCACAAAACCGTCATGGCCGACCAGCTAGAGATAGCCCAGTTGCTCTTGGCGCGGGGTGCTGACCCCCTGTTGGGGGATCGGCGTTTTGACGTCGCGCCTTATAGGTGGGCCAACTTCATGGATACCTCTGAGGCTCTCGAAGAGTTGCTCAGAGAGTACCATGAGGCCGCCTCCGGGGAGACGGACGCAGACTCCAGCGCCGCTCCTCCGTGGATGCGCCGGAGGAACCGAGGAGGGAGGCGATAAAGCATCATGGGCCAAGAGACAGAACCGTTCGACGAAAGGCTGCGCGAGTTATTCGGCACGGACGCCCGCAGCGAGGGGCCGCTGGCTGCCAGCGGTGCCGGGCGGCGCTTCACGGGTATCGATCTGTGTCGCCCGCTCAATCCCGAGCAGGTGGCCTTTCTGCTGGACGCCCTGAGCCAGTTTCGCATCGTCAGCATTGCCGGGCAGGACTTAGAAGCCTTTTCCCTAGCCCACTTCGAACGCTTCGCCAACCACTGGGGCGCGCCGGTGCCGCACCCCAACAACTTCATGCGCGGAGGTAAACCGGCCCAGCAAGATGGCGACAGCGAAGGTCCCTTTGAGCTAATTCCCTTTGAGCGCCGCACGGCTGCTGCGGTCAACGCCGCCTTCCCCGGCCAACTGCAATGCCTGCCGCACGAGTCGCCGGCGGTGCTGGTTGTGTCCAACTTTCGGAGAGAGCGCAGTGATTCACCCGTCAAGGTGACGCAGGGCGGCTCGTGGCACACGGATATTGAGTACGAGCGTTTGCCGATCTACGTCTCGATGTTCCTCGCCCACAAGTCGCCGGTGGCGCGCGATGCCCCTGGCGGGAATTGGGTGCAGGCACTCGACGACGGCAAGGCTCATCCGTACTACGAAGGCTCGGATCGCGAACTCATGCGGCTGCGCAAGTGTCTGCCGTTGAACGGCGAAACGGCCTTTGCCGACACGGCCGCGGCCTTCGCAGCACTGCCGCCGACAGAGCAGGCGGCTCTGGAGCAAGTTCAGCTACGGCGGCGGTTGAACGAGGGCGACGCAGGCTGGCTCGCTCCACTGGTGCGCACCAACCTGCGTTCTGGGATCAAGTCCCTGCACAGTCCAATCTGGGCGTCGCGGCCACGGGTGCGGCCGGCGATCGAGGTGGAAGGGATGTCCGCGGAAGCATCGCGTGCGTTCCTCGACCGGCTCGAAGCACATGTGTTGCAGCCGCAGTTCCGCTACGACCACCCGCACGCGCCGGGCGATGTGACGCTGTGGGACAACTACATGACCCTGCACAATTCGCCGCCGCTCAAGTCGAATATCAACTCGCTCGACGATGCCCGGCTACTGTACCGCTTGAGCTGCAAGGGCGAGCCAGCCCTGTCGCTGCCGCGCCGCGATGCGCCGGAGTGGCGCGCCGCCCATATCCCCGGTGGCTATGCCACGCCCTCGGAGATTATCGACATCGCGTAAAATCTTGACAGAGTTTGTATGATATTTTCAAAATAGAAGCGTACGTTTGCTTCGGAGGATCGCTTCTCTCTCCAGATTGAGGACACTATGGCGAGCACGATCGAAAAATCTCGTTTTCCCAAATGGGTATATGATGACTCAGGTGAGATCATTGAAGTGATACTTGGATATGACGACTTCAAGACCTTACTGCAAAAGATCGCTCGGGAAACCGATTGGGAGACGCTCCCTCTGCATCTGCAGGATGCGGTTGATGCCTTGTTAATGGAAGAAGCTAATGAGGAAAATGGCGAAGCCCGGCCTTTGCGAGATCTTCTTCGTGAGACCGGAGAAGCTCCTTAACAATGGCTTATGCTGTTTATCTGCGTTCAGCGGCAGAACGAGAACGTCGCCGCCTGCAAGATCCTATTCGTCAACGCATAAACCAGCACCTCCTTCACTTAGGGTTAGAACCGCGTCCTTTAGGAGTAGAAAAGCTGGTTGGCCGCCCAAATTCATGGCGAATTAGAGTGGGCGACTATCGCATTCTTTACGAAATTGACGACGTCAATCAGCGTGTTACTGTCTTTCGCCTCGCTCATCGTCGAGACGTATATCGATCTTAGCGCAAAGGCTGGCAGAAACACGGCCTCAATGATCGTGTACAGGGGCGGCTTTACCGCTGACCTAGACTCAGTCGAGATTGGCCTCGACGATTTCGGCGTGAACTTGGAAGATATGGCTGTCGGCTGGATCGACGATCACCCGCAGATAGTGGATATCGGGCGTGCCGAAGGGTTCGATGCGCGTGAAGCGCGTCAAGCGCTGGCCCGTGGACGCTTGGCGCAGGGGCTTGTCCACGCGGAAATAGTGGGAGTCGCCGTGGGCTAGGGCCACCGGCCGGCCGAAGCGGACTACTTCTTGCTCTAGGGCCTGCAAAAAAGCCGCATATGGCCCGTCCGGCTCGTCTTCGCGTTTCTCAAAGCGCGGATTGGCGTGGATGATGAGAAAAACGGCGCGATGATCCTGTTCCGCAGCTTGGGCGAATGTTTCGCGCATCCAGGCAATGGCGGCGTTGGTGCGGCTTTTGACCTCCTCGTCGTTGGCCTGAGTGCGACCTTTAAACTTGGCGGTGGCGTTGTGACTGCCGACGATGTGCAGCACGGCAAAGCTCGTCCGCCCGTGGGTCCAGCGCACGTGCTCGGGGAAGTTGCCTCCTTGGGTGCCGACGCGCATGGGCTGCTGGCCTATAGTCCACCCCGGCCGCGGAAAAAAGAGTGCCCGCACGCGCGCCAGCCGGTCCAGCGGTTGGTATCCGCTCCGGTGACAGTCGGTCCAATCGTTGTCACCTGGAGCCAGAATGAAAGGGCGTGCAAATTGCTGGAACCACTCGAAGCGGCTCTGTAGTATGCCATCGCTGCAGGGACTGCTGCCGCCCTTGATATCGCCCACGTGGATGACCCATTCCAAGCCCTCGGCGCGGTTAATTTCCTCGACGAGCCGCCCAAAGCGGACGCTGTCGGTCGGAGAATATGGCATGTCCGCGATCAGGGCGAAGGCGAAGGGGTCATCGGCGGATGGGGTTTGGGCACTAGCGGCGGCTAGCAGCGCGACGATTAGGGATAGACTCAGAAGATACCGGGCCATACATTTCCTCCAGATAGTTGGTAATATGCCGCTTGATGTCGGCTTTCTTAGGGGTAAGCTAACTAAAAAATAAAGGTAGTTTTGGTAACAATGTTAAGGATCGACTTTTCCCCTGATTACAAAACAGACCACTTTTAAGGAAAGACTGCGAAGCCATGAATAATCTCGTAGATCCCTCCCTAGCCAGAGAATTGGCCGAGGGCACGCCGACTCAGAAAGTCGATGCTTTATTCGCGTACATGGAGCGGCGGGGCCAGTCCTTTTACGACGAAGTCGTGACCCAACTCGAACACGCCCGGCAATGCGCCCACCAAGCCCAACAGGCCGGGGCTGATTCAGAGCAAGTGGCCGCGGCCCTGCTGCACGACTTGGGTCACTTCCTAGTCGATGAGCACAGCGAAGAGGCCGATTTCCTCACCGAGGATTTACTGCACGAAGAAGTGGGAGCCGAGTATCTGGAGCCTTTTTTTATCGACGCCGTGACCGAGCCGGTCGGGTTGCACGTGCCGGCCAAGCGCTATATCTGCACGGTGGATAGTTCCTATTACCAGACCTTGTCGCGGGCGTCCAAGCGGAGTTTTGAGTTGCAGGGCGGCTTCATGTCGGAGGAAGAAAAGGCGGCCTTTGAACAGAATCCCCATTGGGAAAGTGCCGTGCAATTGCGCAAGTGGGACGACTTGGCCAAGGAGAAGGACCTGAAGACGCCGGGTTTGGAGAGCTATCGAGCGGCCGTGCAGGGCTGTTTGAAGTAGTTGCGGACAGACTTTTGATGTTTCTTCACGCCTTGGTTCACTTGACCAACGACACCTTGCGCTCTTGCACAACATCGCCCGTTTGCAAGCGCACGAGGTACACCCCACTGGCAAGTTCACTCGCGTCCCAGAGCACTTGGTAAGCCCCTACTTTGCGCCACGCCTCTACCAGCGTTTTCACCCGCTGTCCAGTCTGGCCGAAAACCTCTAGCCGCACTTTGCCGGCCTGACCCACGCTGAAGTCGATATGCACCCGGCTGTTGAATGGGTTGGGGTAAGGCGGCTGTAGATGCGTTTTTTGCGGCGTGCTCTCCACAGCCTCTACCGCAGTGGCGGCGACCTCCCCCATGTACGCCTTTACATAGCCGTCCGTGGTCGTCACCACCGCATCCAAAAGGCCGTCTCTATCCGCATCGGCTAGGGCGATATCGCTGCTGCGACCTCCCACCTCAAGGGTCCAAGCCCGGCGCAGGGTGTCTTCTTCCTGTTCGACGCAGATCAATTTGGTGCCGCTGCCAAACAGGAACTCGTCGCGCCCATCACCGTCCACATCGCCGGAGACCACATCCGTATGGGCGCGCACCCCATCGTCGAACTCCAGCAAAACCGCGCCGTCTGCCGCTTGAAATAGGCGTACCCCGTCCGCAGTCGAAGCCAACAGTTCCACGGTCCCATCGCCGTCGCTGTCGCCCACTCCCATCAGCGATTGCACCTCGGTGTTGTTGCGGTACGGGGTCTGCCAGATGCGCTCGCCATCGCCGCTTAGCACGGCGTTCAAGTAGCTGCAGTGCCCCCAGAGGAGTTCCGGCCGGCTGTCGCCGAATAGATCGACCACCGCGGGAAACGCATAGCCGACAAAGGAGTCGCTTTCAAACAGCGGATTGAGTCCGTCGCCATAAGCCTGCCGCACCACCTGCGCCGTGCCCGTGACCCCATCGACAATGTGCAGCCGGTCGGGCCACATCACCACGATTTCTTCTAGGCCGTCGCCGTCCACATCCCCCGCGGCGCTGGGATGCCCGCCCAGACTGCGGCCGCTGCCGTTTTCGGGCAAGATGAAACCCTTGGACTCCCAGACGATTTCGCCGCTGCGTCCGTCGAGCAAAAAGCCCACTTCGCTGCCCAACTTGCCGCGCCGCAGAGTGGCGAAGACGTCCAGGTACTCGTTGCTGCGGAAATACCCGACGCTCCAGTAGGACAGGCCGCTGAAGTTCCAAATGGGCATACTGCCGTCAAAGCCGACGAACTCAGTCTGCCAGCGGACAGAGCCATCGGCCGCGAGCGCCACCAAGCTGGCGTTGCCGCTGGCCGCCTCGCGCGCCGCTAGCACTTCCCGGCGGCCGTCGGCATCTACATCGGCGGCGACCAGTCCCCAGTGGTAGGGCGCGTTGTTGGTCTGGCCGTAGCCCGGCACCTGCCACCGCAGGCGGGGCTCGCCCCCATCCTTCCCCGGAGCTTGCAGACACAGCACTTCCCGAGTTGCGGTCTGCACGACCACTTCCACCCGGCCATCCCCTTCCAGATCGGCCACTATCGGTGTGCCAGCCGGGGTAAATGCCTGGCGACTCCACTGGTGCAGCTCTCCCGAGGCCCGCTCTAGCATCAGCGCTTGATTGGGGAGCCCACTCCCCTTTAGGTACAGCAAAGCCGCTCCGTCGTCCGCTACCGCGGCCGTCTCCAAGGCCATCCCGGCGGGACCGCGCACCGACCAGCGCGGTCCGATGCGTCCCATGCTGTCGCTGCCCAAAGCGACCAATACTTCGCCTGCCCCGTCCGGTGCGATCGCAAAGAAGTCGCGCCGCCCGTCGCCATCCACATCGCCGGTCGAGACTGTGCGCAATCCGTCGGCGGCCCCAGTGCTCACCGTCAAAGGCAGTTGATTCAGCAATACCGTGCTGAAGCGCCCCCGCTCGTGGCTCCAGCGCACGGTTGCCGCTCCCGCCTGCAAGGACCAGACCGCTAGCGGCGCGTAGGTCGGCAAAGCCTCGCCGCTGGTGGCCGATCCGAACAGCTCCAAGCGCCCATCGCCGTCCACATCGGCCATACCGTGCAAATGGTGCTGGGGGAAATCAAAGCTGGTCTCGCCGCTGAGCGCATCGACGCCGACGATGTGCCACTGGCCGTCGCCTTGGTCGTTGTAGATGCTGTACACCAGCTCGAAGCGGCCATCGCCGTCCACATCGACTAGGGCCTGCGGTTTGGGCCGCACCACCTTGGTCGATTGCGAGGGATCGGGCTGAATGTCGCGCAGCCAGCGCAGCGTCAGTTTTGTGCCGTCGTTATCGATGACCTCGGAGTGCATGCTGAAATCGGCCACCACGCCGAATTCGGGATACGGATCGTCGTCGATGTTGGCGGCTCCGAACCAGCCGTAGTTGCGGTACCCGTGGTACTGCAACTGCATCTTGGTTTCCCCGGTGGCTCCGTCGAAGACGAGGATGCGGTAGTGGGTAGCCACGACGATGTCGAGCTGGCCATCGACATCGACGTCAACCACGAGGACATTGGGATCCCAGGTGTTGGTAAAGGATTCGGTCTCCCACACTACCCGAGGCTCGCCGCTGTCGTACGCGAGCAGCCAGCCTTGCTTGGGATCGGCCCCGCCGTCGCTGAAAGAATTTCCCATCTCGAAGCGCTGCAAGCCCTCTACTTCAGGCAGGATCTGGGCCACTTTGAAGACATTGTCCACCGGCATGACCACCTCGCTGCCGCCGAGGTCGAAAGTCTGCGGCCCAATCCCCCAAGCTCGCCCTTGGGTGCCGATGTACCCGGGATCTACCGGGGAGGCAAAGGGCAAGGACACCGAGTCGTCGCCCTCGTGCTGGACCACCTCCACATAGCCCTCCCAAGCAGCGATGTCGTAGCGCCAGCGCTCTTGCGGCAGGTCGTGGATTTGACCGACGCCCGAGGCCCGGCCGCTCATGTGGCGGTCGCCGCGCAATTGCAGCCATTCGCCCGTTTGCCCATGTGCCCATCCCGCCAGCATTGTCAGGAGCAAAACTATCGCTGACGCATTTGCTATACTGTCTTTGGAAAGCTGAGCATTGGGCATGGCGTTTCCTCCGGTGTAGTCGTGAAACTGCGATTGCGCAACGACCCAAACCACATAAGTCAAATCTGCAACGGTTTTGCCGCGATGGCTACCTATACTTCGGTCATCGCGCTGCTTTGATTCCGAGGAGCACCAACAGCCACGTCTTGTGCCAGTAGGCACTGTTGATATAAGGGTTTTCTTCCGAGGGCCAGTTGGTCCAGTAGGTCTGGTTGTGGGGGATTCGGTGGTACCACTGGACTAAAGGGATAGCGGGCAGCTCGCGCAACCAGATGTCCATGGCCGCGCGAAACAGTTCCACTAGTTTTGGATCATCCGGCGGCGTGCGTCCCATGCGGTCCACTAGCTGATCGAACTCGGCATTGCGCCAGCGCCAATAGCGCTCGGAGTGGGTTCCGGTGGGTTGGACGTAGCGGCTGTGGAAGAAGTTGAGCGTGAAGTAAGGATCGCGGATTGAGCCGACGCTTCCCATCATAAAGGCCCTTGCGGTTCCCTGTGCCATGCGCGTTATGCCATCGGCTGTCATGCGATGACTCGCATTGAACCCAGCCCGCCTAAGTTGTGCCACCAGTACCGGTGCCAAATCTTGATGCACGGTGCCAATGTCAATGGGAATTTTGAAGCGAGCACCGTCCCGCGCCCAGAACCCTTCCTCATCCCGCCTCCATCCCTTCGCTCTCATTATGGCGGCCGTCCGAGCCGTGTCGTACGTCGCCACGCTGTACTTTTCTACCAGCGGCGCGACTTCGTCGAGGTACTGTTGCAGTGCCGGAAAATTGGGGAAGGGAAGAAAGTTCGCTTTCCCAGCTCCCTGCCAGCCAACTGCTATCAGTTCGTCGCGGTCGATGGCGTGATTGATGGCGTGGCGGATCTGCGCATCGCGGAAGGGCTCCTCTAGGTTGTTGAATCCGAGGTTGACCGGCCACCAGTCAACGTATCCGTAGGGCGGCACCTCACCCGTCCAAGAAACGATATTGGCATTCTCATCGAGGGCCGTCTTGATATTGGGGGGGCGCAGGTCCAGAGAGATGTCGATGTCGTTGCTGATTAGAGCCTGAACGCGCTTGGCCTCGTCCATATAGGGGAGAAAGATGAGTTGTTCGACTTCGGGCAAGGCGTGGAAGCCGATTGCGGCCGCCCACCAGTCATCTCTCCTAGTGAGAATGCGCTGCTGCGGGACCGATAGGCTGAGGCGATAGGGACCGCTGACGACCGGCTGGCCCTCGCCACAGCAATTCTCAAAGGTCTTGGGGTCTTCGCCTTCCCAGATGTGCTTGGGAACAACCACGATCCCGTTGAAGAAGCAGTTGGTCAGATAGTTGAATACAAAGCGCGGGTTGGGCTGCTTGAGCACGAACCGCGCGGTCAGCTCGTCTTCTACTTCCACGCGCTCGACCCAGGTCTCCATGTCGGTGGAGAGGAATAGTTCGGGGGCGTTCTCCTTGAGGGCTGCGACTGTATAGGCCAAATCCGCGGCGGTCCACGGCGTGCCGTCGCTCCACGTTACGCCCGGCCGGATGTGGACCGTGACTTGGGTGAAATCTTGGTTGTACTCGTGTCCGGTGGCGATCCACGGGATGAGTTGGTCGTCCTCGTCATAGGCACTGTAGAAATACAGCGGTTCGTACAGGAAGTGCGCACCGGTGCGGGAGGACGAACCGAGGAGAAAAGGATTGAAGGTATTGTAATCGACGATCTGTCCGCCGCAGGTATTTATGTCCGAGCAGTGGGTGACGAGCGTGCGCTCTCGCGGAATGGATCGGGTCCCCTCTTGGCCGGTCTTGCCCGGCCTCTCTTCCGCACAGGCCAGCAATCCCATGCTGCAAGTGAGAAACAGCAGGACCGCCGATTTCGAGGCGATGAAAAGGGAATTCGGTCTGGTAGCCATAATTTGCTACAGGCCTCCAACCTCAAGCGAGAGATGTCGCGTTCCCTCCCACTCCTTTAGCTCCACTTGCGTACCGTCGTAGTCAATTCGTTCAACGCCGGCAAAGTCGTTCGGCACTTCGACGAGGAAAGTGATATACGATCGGCTAATCGTCTCGCCGGCGTCGATGTAGTCAAAGAGGGTGCGGCCGAAGATGCGTCCCTTTTCCACGAGGAAGCCGAAGGGTGTTCCCGGCCCCGTAGTACCAAATTCGAGGCCCCGGGCGAAGGGACGACCGTTGCGGATGTGCCGCCAGGCCCTGAGCCAAGGGTACTCAGCGGTCTTCCAGAGGTAGCCCAAGAGCAGGCCGTGCCCCGGTGTGGTGGCGGTGGTCCAGCCGTATTCATCGTCGATTACATAGACGACCACGGCCGGTTCTTGGTCGTCCACGAGTCGGCGCATATCGACGGGCGTCCCCGCGTTGAGGGCTTGAGGCCAGTACACGGCTGGTTCCTCCGGGTTCGGCATGGGACTGCTGAGCATGAATCCCTTGCGCGCATTGGCGTCCACCAGTGTGCTCTCGTCGAGAAAAGGTGGCCCGATGGTGGGATGCTGGACTATGTTGTATATGCGCCCTAGCGCATTGGTATTGGTTACCTCTTCGCGAACGCTGAAGTGTGCCCCCTCTAGCCGTACGATGCGCCGCACATGCATCCCCGCCAGTGGCAGGTGGGTGCCCATTTCCGCCACGACGGCATCGTCTCGTCGTTCCGGCTCGCCGAGGAGTTCCCACATCCTGCTCCCCGCCTCGCCGTGGAAGGGCATGCCATTGGCTTGCTCCGCGGCCGACGGACGGCCCACGCGGTCCAGACACAGGAAGTGCCCCCGATTGCGCGGCTCCAGTTCACCTCCTTCGCCCTCCCATTTGAGCGGATTGATGCCGTTGGACAGCAGGTGAAAATCGACGATACCGCCACCTGCTAGATCGATGGACAAATGCGCTAGCTCGCCGCGAAGAGTAATCACAGGCCGCTCAGTGCCTCCTGCTTCCCCTGTCCACAGGCCAGGGACTATCAGCGCTACGGCTATCCATTTTTTCATATATCCTCCTTTGACGATTGTGTCGCCATTTGTTGCGACAAAAGACTCTCATATCCTCACAGTTTCCTTGGTAGTCCGCTTGTCAACGGCAAAAGTCAGGGAACCCCCACGCTCACCCAATTGCCCACCATGCCCGTCAAGTAGTCTATAGCCATCCAGCTCGCGCCGCAGCTAATCTGTCCCGCGATCAGGCCGATGAAGAAGGGCCGTATGGTCCGATATAGACGCACGCCCCCATAGCGCACGATAAACAGCTTAAACAGCCAGCCGAGCATAATACTGAACCAACCTAGGCTGATCGGCAACGACGTGGCAATGGGAAAACCTAGGTAGTGAAGTGGCCAGTTGATAAAACGATGCCGGGCGTACATCAGTCCAGCCATGACGGTACCGCCCAACCCCGCAAAGACGATCCTTGGCACGGTGATGTCGCTGCCGAGGGGGTTTTGCAGCTTGTCTCCCACGAACCCGAAGATCGTCTGGGGCAATCCCAAGAAAGCCCAGCGCTGCAGGTTGATTCCTCCGTATGTATAGGCGAGCCACACGGTCGTCAGGCCCGAACAGATTGTGCCGATCAGCGCCGCTAGTACAATGGCACCTAGGAGGGGCCGCGGCCGGCGAACGCCAATGCTGTCCATCATTTTCAGCGCGTGCATTACCGACGCCATCAGCGGGGAGCGGATCTCGGAACTCCAGGTGTAGGTGAAGCCTAGGCTAGTTAGTCCCGTAGGCCCCACGAGCCCAGTCCCAAAGGTGTAAACTGTGAACACGGCCGGGACGAGTTGAGTCCGGGAAAAGCCGACTCCGCCTTCGGCGATGATCCGAGTCAGAGCAAAAAACGCGGCAAAGGCAGTGCCGACGAAGAAGGGCGTGAGCCACAGCGGCATCCCGCTAGCGTTGAGCCACAGACCCATGCCGATCAACCCAACCAATAGCGTAATCACCGCCGCCCGGTAGGACATGATTTCGTCCCTGTCATCCACGTGTGGAGCGGTGCCGAAGGCTTTGCCGAAGACCGAAGCTAGATGCCGGCGACTGGTCCACAGGACGAACAAAACCAGTGCAATGGTGGCTCCCATCGCCTCGTGGCCGACCGCGACCGTTCCTCCCCCGCCGACAAAGACCTCTTCGCGCCCTGGGATGTCGTAGCCGATAATGTTCAGTAGGCCCGACTGTAGCTTCATCAGCACGTGGAAGAACCAGAGACTAAATCCGATTTCTAGGTTCACTAGGTAGGTAAACCCGATGACGGAAAAGCTCAGGAGAATGCGGAATGGGGTGGTATCCCTGAATAACTCGAAGTAGGTGTTCGTCTCGATTCTAGGGATGTAGTTGAAATAGGCATGCAGCCCGTGCGTGCTCAGCACGATCCAAGGCAGCGCGATCCCTACCCACAGCAGCGGTTGCCGGAAAAGGGATCCTAGGATGTGCCCTGTTTGGGGCGGCTGGAGCATCTCCAGTGGCACTTGGGTCAAGGGGAAAACGAGCCGCTCGTGTTCCACCCACTGACGCCGGACGATCACCATGCTGCTGATCATCACGGCAAAGAAGGAGGCGATAAAAATCCCCCAGGCCGCGAAGGGCACTAGCCATGCCCCCCACGGGACCGAGACGTGAGAGGGGGCTCCTTCGTAGAAATACTTTATTGCGAGCGGGTCGTGGGGTCCTATCCAATCCGGGATCAAGGGCAAGATCAGTTCGGCCCATTCGTTCTCCGGCGTGGCGTAATAAGAAGCTCCTGGCAGAACGGGGATCATATTCGCCATCAGCGTCTTGGTCGGGATCGTGGAAGCCACGATCATCATCGTGTAGATGACGACGAGTTCGCCCGTTGTAAACACCCAGGGAGGATGGATTTTCCGCAGTGCGGTGTTGACTACAAAGGTGAGCAGGAAAAACAGGAACACGGCACCGGCCGTGATGGAGTCGGCGTTGAGCGGTGCAGTGTGATGGACGAACTGGACATAGAGCGGGCCCGTTCCAAGGAACGCCGTCAGCAGGCAACCGAGGAGAAAGGCGCGCACGGTAAACACGCGCCCTCCACCAGCCGACAAATCCGGCTGCCCCTGCGTAGTCATAGCATCAGCGCGCGTCGGGGTAGTGGTCTGGGGGGTGCTTGGCAAGTTCGGATTCGATCAAGTCCGATCCTAGACCGGGCCGTTCCGGTAGAATCAGGTGTCCGTCCTGCACTTCAAAGGGGTGACTCATTAGGTCGTCTCGCCACGGCGCGTCGTCCACATCGAATTCCAAGATGTAGAAATTGGGAACGGTGGCGCAGACATTGGCCGAGACCAGCGTCGTCAGCGGGCTGTGGCAGTTGTGGGGGGCAAATAGCACGTCATAAGCGTGAGCTAAGTCGGCGAGCCGCCGGCCCATCGCGATCCCGTTCCAAGCTAGGTCGGGCATGACGATGTCTTGAGCGTGGAGTTCGAGGAAAGGTCGGAAGTTAGTGGTGCCAAAGAGGCTCTCGCCGGTGCAGATCGTCGTGGTCGTGGAATCGCGGATGGTCCGCAGCGCAGTCGCGTCTAGGGTCTCCGTCTCAAGCCACATCAGGTCGTACGGCTCCAAGGCCCTAGCGAGTCGCGCTGCGCCGCCCAACTTGAAGTGGAATCCCACATCCAGCGCGATCCCCACATCCGGTCCGAGGGTCTCCCGGAAGGTGCCGATTATTCGCTCCGCATGGCGCAGGACAGAGGAGGGAGCATCGCCGACGCCGCTCGGTACACCGGTGCCCTCGGGATCGTCCGCCAAGGGCATCAGGTTGGTCTTGATCGCCGTGAAGCCGCGCTCCAGCACCTCTCTGGCCAATTCCTCCAAGTCGGCGATCGTCCGCACTGGCCGCAACCCCAACTTCTGCGTCCACGGTCCGGTCCGGGTCGTACCGCAGTGAGACCAGTAAAGCCGGAGCCGATCTCTCATGCGGCCGCCGAGCAGTTGCCACACGGGCGCGTTTAGAACCTTGCCGCGGATGTCCCACAGGGCTGAGTCAATGCCGGACATCGCCTTGTAGGCAATGCCCCCCGTGTGGCGGACCGAGAAGGCGGATAGTTCCCACCAGATCGCCTCGCTCGCCATGGGATCCTTGCCGATGATCCGCTCGGCGTACCGTTCTACGGTCGCCGCCACAGGTCCGGGAGAGCCCCAATCGGTGCAGTCCCCCCACCCCACGAGGCCCGGGTCGCTGGTCTCGATTTTCACGAAGGTCCAGGGACGGAAGCCGCCATCTACGATGTACGTCTTGACTCTGGTGATCTGCATCGCCTACACTCCAAAAATAAAGGGTGCCGACCGCCTCGGACGCGATCGCGTCCAAGACCTGCCGGCACCCTATCTTCAGAAAGACCGCTGTTGCGATCCTTCAGATCTATCGGTACTGCGCCTTGACCCGCGCCCAGCTCGTGGCTTCGACGGCCGTCTGTTGCTCGACGAACTCGATGCCTGGATCAACTGGCGACAGCAGCACGTCGGTCGTCCCATTGGCCGCAGCGCCGGAGGGAGATGTGGACCACTGCGTTTCCCGCTTCTGGTCCTCTGTGCCTCCTTCGTCGGTGTCGCTGATCATATTGCCCCAATGGATGATCATCCCTTCCTGCAGGATACCCTCGACCGCTTGGTCTTCAGTGGCGCTCTCGCTGTTGGGCATTTCGGCGATTGGCCGAATCCTGAGTTCGTAGAAGTAGGTGCTCTCGCCGAACTCCTCGCCTTCAAAAGTGATCCCAATGTCGAACCACTTGGTCCCGCTGGTCAGCCAAGGCAAGTTCCCTTGCGGCTCATAGAACTGCCACTCTCCCTCCAGAGGAGGGTAGGCGAACTTGTACTTCTGCAAGGTCACGATGTCCCCATCGTTGAAGGTTATGTCCTCCGACGCTTGGTGCTTGAAATTCAATCCGTACTCGACGCTGTCGTCGAGCCAGAAGCGAGCGGGGTCGGGACGCCCGATGAAGTGCAGGTCGTCGAACACCTCGGTCAGGATGTAAAAGCCGTTCGTAGTTGGGCTCCACCCTAACTTGTGTTTGATCTGGAAGTCCGCGGGGTTGATGTCTCCTTGAGAGGCGTTCTCCAGCACTCGTCCTTCCCTCGTTGCCGCACCGACCGGATACAGCAGTTCGCCCACGGAACCGTAGGTCTCCACCGGAATGGGCCCCCATTCGACGGGGTTGCCATCGATGACGGGTTCTGCTCCCGGTGGGAACTGCGCCGCCGGGATGAGTAGATCCGGTGGATCGTGGGCCCACGTTTGGGCCGACAGACCAATACTTAGGATCGCTGCACCTAAAATGATCCGCTTGCCTAGCATCATTCAAACCTCCTTTTGGGAGTGAGATAATTGCGATAGACTGCTACACGACAATATGCCTCTTACAATGCCTACCATAAGGAAATCCCTCCTCGCTATCAAGCCTTTTTTAGACTAAGTTTTCTACCCTTACCGCAGATTCTCCAGACCAGCAAAGACGGAAATGAACGCACGCGTATTGGTGAAGCTCTCCTCGCCCTCTGGATTCCGGCGCTCCAACAGAATCCCCGATTGCATCGTGATCACATAGCCGAGATACGAAGACCAGTTCGTCGCCTGGAAGGCGAGCGATTGAGAATGGAAGTCCCCTTCGTCGCCAAAGTCTTTCTGGAACAAAAACTCGCTACCCATCTGTAGCTGCGTGGAGTGCAGAACATCCAGCACGGCGAACGCGCCAAACAGCTCAGTGAGCGTCTCCTTGTCCTCCGCGTCGAACAGGCCACGGGACTGCTTTCTGTATTCGCTCTTCCAGAAGGGCTGCAATCCCACTCGTCCCACATCCCGCTGGTACATCGCCTTGTTTATCAAGCCAAAGAAGAACTCGTTTTCGTCCAATCCCGTCCGGCGACGTTCCTCGCGGTCCAAGCGCTGATGGAAGAGCACGTGGTTCAGTTTTGATTCGACCAGTATTCTTTCTGTCTTGAGCTGATGACCGATGAAGAATTGATTGACGAAGCTGTCGCGCCCCAAGAGGGGATCTTCCATCTCGCGCTTGCTCTCTTGGGGTTCAGCTAGGTCAATCAGCGTATCGGGCGAATACTGGAGCAGTGGATCCTCGATGTCGTCCTGCACGGATTTGACCATCTCGTACATTCTCACGCGGCCATAGCGTGGCCAAGTCTCGTCGTAATCTAACATGCCATAGACCATGTGATTTTTCTGCTCCGAAGAGATTAGCTGCTCCCGCAGGACCCCGCCCAGAATTCTCAGACCCGGTCGCAGGCGGAAGCCCGTATAGACGTTCCACCCGTCGTGATCCTTGTCGTAGGGATAGTCGGGGTCCTTGTCGTTTTCGTAGAGATCGGGCCAGAAGTTGTTGTTCATGTCCCGCCCCCACAGCATTTCCGGGCGGTCCACCCACAACCGAATAAATGGTTCCCGCCAGTCGGGAATTGCATTGCGCCGAACTTCGTTGTCGTTTTGGTTGAAATCCGGTTGAAAGTCTCCATTCTGGTCCCACCCCGGAAAGATCAGAAGATCCGGGAATAGCCAGTCTCCCCGAAAGGCGTCGGGGACGCGATCTTGGTCGTCGTTGTCCTCTACGAGATCAACCTTGTACTGCGGTGCCTCGTAATCGATGAATCCGTTTTCGTTTGAGATAAATGTCGTCGTGTTGTACTGGGGATCAATCCTATAGGCTTCGGCAAAACCAAACCAGCGTCCGTGGTGGTTGGACACGTTGATCAGCCAAGCATCGTTGTGCGGCTCGTCCGTCAGTCCGGAGCTGGTCCTGTGAATCTCTTGGGAGACATTTGGATATTGCCGGATATTCCAGTTTCGATCGAACTCGCCGTATAGCCGAAAGCCCAGCACGTCGGAGACGCTGAGGCTGCCGCCGAGGATTTGGGTGGCCGTTGGCAAGCCGTACTCAAACCGCAGGGTCCGCAGATTGCTCAAATCCTGGATGTTCCCCTCGGCTTGGGTGACCGGAAGCAGCACTCTCGCTCCCGCGGAATTCAACTGGCGGTCGGAACTCATTGAGATGTCGTAATCATTGGCCACTGTGAGTTCGAATTCGACCTTTGTGATCTCGTCCTTGGCACCGCTTGCGCGGTTGACAAAAATCTGGTCATCAAAGGAGTAGAGGAGCCGGATTTCTTCACTGCCGTTGGCCTCCAACCGTCCCCCCGCTGGGATGCCGCCCTCCAATACGGGTTCGAAACCAATCTCCTTGCCCCGGTTGACGAGGCCGCTTTCATAGGTGATGATGATGTCCGAGGAGCCGGGGAAGAATGCGGCTCCGCCGGTGCCGTCCGCGGGCGATTCGTCGCGGAGTACGATCTCAATCGCGGAAATGGGCACGGCATTCTGATCTTCCGTCAGCCTTCCTTTGAACAAGCTCGCCACCGGTGCCTCGTCGATCTTCGAGTTCGACTGATGGGAGTTAACCCCGTGCACGCCCAACATCACGAAATCGCCGACCGCGGCCGTAAGCCGTCCACCGAAAAAGGTCGTGGTATTGGTGCGCCGGTCGTCCCGGTTAAAGGTCAGCCGAGGGCCACTAATTCTAGAGAAAATCAGCGTCTGCTGGTACTTATCCGTCGCCATGTCGAACTGGATTCCGTCCATTTGGACTTTGCTCAAAACCAGCGGCGTAAGGGTCGTCCGCAGCGTGTTGGACGTTGTCAGCGCGTAGTACGTACCCCCTTTTGCATCGGCGGCGACCACGACTTGGCTGAACCACCGTTCGAATCGATTCCCCTTGAAGAGCCGGTTGCCGAACTCTTCGGGCGTGTTCTGCTCCGTGTTGTAGATGAGCCATCCCTTGGATACGGCATTGCCGAACATGTCGTAGAGGTAGTCGCCCTCAATGTCGGGGGCGACGTAGCGATCAAAATCAGTGCGGGCGTAGTTGGTCGTCTGCCACTGCCGCCACCGGTATTCGGCGAACAACTCTTGGGGCACGTACCACTTCCGCACCGCTGGATCAATCGAGTTGAGCGCTACTTGCACTCCTTGGGGCAGAAAGCTCGTCTCGTGCCCCCATTGCGTTCCCAGTCGGTTCCCATAGTCGGGCCGGCTGCCCGACTGGGCGCTCGTCTCCCCGGCCATTCCCAACACCGCGGCCACGACGACGAATTTCAGACAGCTTCTCGCTGCGTTTGTGCAACTCGACACGGTATCCTCAACAGTCATTTGCGAACCGCTGAACTCAATACACCACGGATACGGTACCCGCGCTCAATTGCTTCCCCAGGTCCGCTTCCACCTTTACCGTATAGACATACGTTCCCGGGGGCACGCGCGCTCCCGCCTCGTTCCGCCCGTTCCACTCGCGCTCGTACACCCCTGCTGCTCCAGGCTCGGTCTCTAGCCGACGAACCACCCTGCCCGCCAGATCGTACAAGGTCAGCACATGGGGCACGCTGTTGCCCAGAACGCGAACTTGGTATTGGATTAGGACTTGGTCGTTCACGCCGTCGCCGTTGGGACTGAAGGCCGCTGGGATTGCCCGTAGCTCGCCGACGAGTTCGCCTCCTCTAGGGGTTTTCACGGACAGGGAATTGGTACTGAAACGCAAGGTGGCATTGCCCTCTTCCACTTGTTGGCGGATGTCGGGATCGTCGCTGGAGAAAACGAAGCCGGTGAACTTTTGGCCGAAGCGCAAAACCGGCACGTCGAAAACCACCTCAATGCGCTTTTCAGTATCCTCGCTGCCCACGAGCTTCTCAAATCCAACGACGATGCGGTCATCCTGGATGTCCCGGGGGAACTCTTCTCCCGCCTCCGCATCATCCACCTTCACCGAACGCAGTCGCTCCACGCGAGTGGCGGTGGCGATTTCCAATCGGTCGAAACCGCTGTTTTCCTCTCGCACGATGGGCCGGACGACATAGGTGAAGGTGTGAGGTTGGAAATTCGCGGTCTCCGTCGGTGAGATTTCTCCGATTACTGCGTCGGCCACGGCCTCGCCAAAGAGCAGCTCGATCCGCTCGACCCGCGGAGCCGTTTCGGCGGTCGGAAAGAACAGCACCTCGAATTGGAGGTAGCGAGCAGGGCTCTTCGACAAGAAAGTTGCGCCATCCGTCCACGCTGAGGGCGGCTCGCTCGCATCCCGCAGGCCAGTGGCGAAATCGTAGGCCGGAGACCAAAAGCTCCAGTTTTCGGTATCTATCTCCTTCTTGACCAGTTCAAACCCCCGCGTGCTACCACTGGAGAAGGGGTCGGCTACAGTCACCGCGTTGAAGACGTCGTTGTATTCCCGCCGGTCCACCACGGCGAACTGCCCGGTGCGCTGCTTCCTGCTGTAGCGGAACGGCTGCTCGGTGTTGCCCGTGCGGGTCCGCACTTCCACCCTCGTTCCCTCCGGCGCTACTCCCTCCCAACGAATCTTGCTCCAAGCGACGGGCCGCCCGAAATCCAGAATGTCCGTGCGGTAAACAGTCTGCTGCACGTAGCCCTCGCCAAAGACTTGGAGTTCGGCGACCTCCCACGTGCGCTCGGGATTGATGGGCCGGAGGGTGACCCACTTCACCGGCCGAGTGGGAAACCGTCGGTCCACTACGACATCGAGGTTTTCCGTAGTGCTTTCGATGATGTCGATGATTGGGTCGTTCCTGGCCGTCAAGCCCCGACTGATTTGATAGAACCACCGCTGACCCCGCCGGGCGATGGAAGGTCGGTCGACAATCGGCGCGCTGCCCGAGGCCACGCCCAACTCGAACCAAGGGAGGAAGTTGTCCTCAAAGGAGGGGCGGGGGAAGAACCGAATTCGGTTTATGGGCAACTCCCACCCGAGGTTGACGATGGCGTTTTTGATCCAGCCGTGGTTGACGCCTGTTTCCGTTGGCGATAGCTCTACTGCCCTGACCATCGCCGTGGTAGAATCCCCGTCGCCGATATTCTGCAGGACGCCCTGTTCGATTCTCCCCCCGACGCCGCCCCCAGAGCTAGCCACGAAGCCACCCCGTTCCTCAACCGTCTCCACTAGATTCTCGCTCGGGTCGATCCACACAGGACGAAGCAAGGATTCACTCAGATCCATCATCCCATTCGCTCGCGCCCCTGCGCCAATGGTGCCCCAGTCCCTGATTTCCTCGTCCGCGACCCGATCATAGGATACTGGCACAACGCTCCCTTGGTCGATGATCTGCCCATCTTGGTCGAACACCAAGTATGCACCCCCTCCTTCGCTGGCCACGTCGATGAAGGAATTGTCCGCCCCGACGCCGACTTGGAATTCAGACCGCGCCCATCCTCCATCGCTACCCGCCAGCAACAGCGCGCAGCTCAACAGACAGCTAGGTCTCCAGAGAAACATGCTCAACTCCTTGCGCCAGAGAGTCAATATGCAACTCCGATCGCGCGCGCCGCGCCGGTGCGGCGCGCATCGGCCTGAACTTCGACTCGGACCACGTACACGCCGGGTGCTACTAGCTGCCCCAATTCGTCTCGGCCATCCCAAGCCAAGTCGTCGAAACGCTGCGGATCGTACAGGCCGTTCGTTCCTAAGCGAGCCAAGAGTTGTCTCACGCGCCGACCCGACAGGTCGAATACAGCGGCATTGATCCCGGCTTGGCCCACGATAGTCACTACTTCAAAACTGATTGACGCCCGATCCCAAATTCCATCCCCGTTGGGGGTCACCACGGGGTTGACCTCGAGATTGCGCACTAGCCGCCCGGTGGTGAGTTGTGGACTCAGCACAGTGACACTGGAACGTCCTGGCGCGTCGTCGTCGCCGAGATAAGCCGCGTTGCCCGAAAGCACATCTTGAAACGCTTCCTCTTCAACTAACAGCACTCGTCCCTTGAAAGTATTGCTGAAAGAGAGCATCCGGCCCACGAATCGCACCATGACGACGGTGCCGCTCTCGCGCACCTGGGGAAAGCGCACCACGAAGCGCCTCTCATCCAACTCTTGGATGGCTGCATCCTCTTCCTCTGTCGGCGCATCTTGGACTGCGAAATTCCGTTCGAGAATGCGGTTCTGGTCGCGGTCAAGGATCTCGATTCCCTGCACGCTCCTGATCGGCTGGTCCGAACGCACCTCAATGGCGTCGAATCCCTGTAGCCCGGCCTCCATTTCCGTGCGCACCGCAAAGACAAAAGGCACGTCCGTTGCTCCCGCCACCTCGCGGGGGAATACCTCGCCCACCACCTCCCTAGCCAGTGGAGGTGAGGTGAAGGTGAAGGATAGGTTCTCAAGCACTACCGCGGAGTTCAGGTCCTCGCTGATGAAGTCCGCGCGGATTTGGACGTACTGTCGCGGGCCTGGCGAGGTGATGTCCGTACCTTCCTCGCCGGTGCCCGCCACAGGGTCGTACGGTGCCGACCACGGGCTCCAGTTTTCCACATCGTCGCGCACAGACCCGCGCTCAAACTCGTCTTTTCCCACAACGCCCCGGACTGGTAAGGCCATGTATTCCTTCCGCGTCAGCGGTTCGGGGGAATTCGCAAGGGAGGTCGCGATTTCCTCGGCGTCCCTTCTGCCCACCTGTTTGCGGGTATATACAAAGGGCGTGATGTCGCTGCCGGTCCGAGTGCGGATTTCTACTCTCGCAGCCTCCTCATTGCCGATTGCGACCTGATCCCAGCGGAGCTGTCCCCAATTGGTGCCGGCCTGCATGTCGATGATGGGCGAGACATACCTGG
The DNA here is from genome assembly GCA_022820485.1 of Candidatus Latescibacterota bacterium. Classification (GTDB taxonomy): domain Bacteria; phylum Latescibacterota; class UBA2968; order UBA8231; family UBA8231. Next base: position 10,641 of record JAJEFJ010000014.1, on the reverse strand, counting down.
CGGTGGGAAGAAATCCCTCCCCGAAGATCTGTACTTTTTCTAACTCGAAGGAGATGCCCGAAATCGCTTCTAGCCGCACGAACCGCAGCAGACGGGGCGGCTCCAGTGGAATTGTGGTCACAGGATCAACGTTGTCGTTCTCGACTAAGAATTCTTCCCAGATTGGATTGCCAGCGTCGGTCAGATTGAGGCCATCGTTTACCCGGATCCTGAACTTTCTTAGAAAGTCCGACTGGAACGGCGCTGTAGGGTTGGGAAACACCGTGTTGCGGGGGAAGAAGCGGATGCTGCGGACGCCTATGCGGGTTCCGAGGTCTATGTTGACGATGGTTCCGAGGGCGTTGTTGTCCTTGCGCGCCAAAGCCAACCCGGTCGGATCCTCAGTGATGAGACTTTCGAGAACCTTCCTTTTTTCTTCGCCCTCGATGTCCGCTATCGATGGCGCGGTGATAGACCCCCCGAAGTCGAAGACTTGGCTGGCGACGTTGGTTCCCTCTCTGACCTGCCGGGGCAGGATGGCCTCGGGGTGATCCCCGCTCTCAAACTCGATCAGGTTCGACGGTGCGATCCCTACTTCGGTGACATTGGGGTCGAGAAACGTGCGGTGCTCGGGGATGATCGTCTCCACGTCTGCTCCGCTCGACGCGCCCTCTAGCCAGTCGATTTCTCCGTCTTTGCCGAGCGTCAGCCTCTCGACCGCATGGAGCGCTGGTGGTCCGCTCAGCACTAGCCCTACTGCTACGAGCGCCGAAAAGACCCACTGTGCCGGCGATCGCATTCCTGTGCCTTGCGTCGCCAATGCTGGCGATGGACAGTTCCCCAACTCGGCGGTTGGGAAAATTCGCGTAGAATAGTCGAATAGGGTCATATTCTCACTTCCCTGGCTACGGGGTGCTCCCTTGGAGCAGTGCTTCCAGATTTCCCAAGACCCGGCGGTCGGCCCGCTGTCGCAACCGCTTCTCTTGGTATAGCTCGGCGGCTTGGGCCGCATCTTCGGGTCTCCCCATGGCTCGGTAAACGCTTTCCATCAAACCGTAGGCTCGGTACTCGTCTGGATGCATTGCCGCTACCTTTTGCAAGTGCATTAGGGCTTCTTCGTTGCTGCCAGTTCTGTGCAACAGACCTGCCATACACAATAGAGCTGGGGCCGAATCGGGGTGATCTGCCAGTACGTCGCGCAACAGCCTCTCGATTCGCCCCAAGTTATCTTTTCCCATGCGGCCCAATACTTGCGCCAGACGCCATCCCACAAGGCCCTCCCACTCCGCTAGCCCGACTATGATTCCATAGTGGACTGCTGCGGAGTCCAGCGCGGCCTGCTGCTCCCAAGTGCGGGCCAACTGGAAGCGCACCCGATGGCTGTCGGGCCAGACCGCCACGACCGTTTGGTAGGCTGCAATGGCGTCCGCGGGAGCTCCCTGGGCCGCACGGGCGTCGCCCAATCTACCCGCGAGAAAAGGCGCGTTCTCTTTCGCCACCAGATCGGCGTAGATCGCCGCTGCATTCTCCGCCCGACCGGCCCTCAAGTAAGACTCCGCCAGCGCGACCCAGATATCTCTGCCGACTGCATGCCGCTGCACCAGCGAGTGGTAGATTTCCGCGGCGTGTTCGTACGCGCCGGTGTCGAAGTAGATTTCCGCCAGTTCCGCGTACGGTCGAATTCCAGCATCTTCGGCTTCGATGGCTCGCTCGTATGCGGCAATGGAATTGGCTTTCATGTCCAACGCTCGGTAGGCGTACCCCGCCCAAGTGTCGTGCGAACTCTGAGCCCCGGCTGCGGCTGCAATAGGGAGATTGGCCGCCAATAGGACCAGAGCCAAAGCGATGCCCCAAACGCGCTGTCTTTTTTCCAGCAACAGGGGAATCGCCGCCAGCGCCCCCGGAAGCAAGAACAAGGCCGCACTCAGCCGCGAGCGACCGGACGCCTCCTCCAAGAGCGATCCCAGCATCCAAGCACCGGCAAACAGCAGGGGCAGTGCGCGATATCGATCCATCTCCCCCCCGCGGACTGCGACGAGAAATCCCACTAGCGCCAGAGGCCCTACCAGCCCAAAGGGAAATCCCAACAAGACTCGCCACATGAGGGGAGCCAGCATCCACGAAGGCGTAGCGGCGCGATAGGGGTCTATATCGCCCAAGACCTCGGCACCATGCCAAAACAAATACGCCCGCATTGCCATTTCCTTCAGTCCTAAACCACTGACCGAGGGTACTAGCCCCTCCCAGCCCCATACCATCCCTCCCGGAGCCAATACCAAAGCTGCTCCTGCGAAAAACCACCACCCCGCTCTCCGCCCCCCACCTTGCGCCACCCATACCAAAGCTGCGACGACGGCGAATAGCGCCCGGAAATCGACCAGTGAAGTCACGCCGCCCAGCACTCCCATAACCCCGGCCCTCAACGACCCCATACCAGCCGATCCCACCAACCCCCACAGGAGCAACAGGCCCGAGAAAGCGGCCAACACGGTCGGCGTTATCTCGCCCCCGTAGTAGATCGCTGGACCGTACAGCACGGCCGCAATACCCGCCCCTCGGCCCACCGCTGGCGAGAATAGCTGTCTGCCGATTGACCACACTAGCACGCAGGCGAGTCCTCCTATCCCGACCTGAATCACGCGCAGTACCCACAGGCCCGCTTCCTCCTGCATCGCGGCTGCGCACAAAGCCGCATAAAGTGACGAGTGCCATCCCCCATCTCCCACCCCTCCCACATAGTGCGCCGCATCCCCTACTACCACTTCCCCCAAAGCGCTCTGCTCCCACTGCCGCATGTGCGCGAGCCGCACGGCAATACCGGCCGCCAACAGCCCTCCCCACTCCCAAGCATTCGCTCCCTTCATCGCCAATCCTTCTTACACGACCCAAACGCATTCTTTCGCTTTCCAATGCCCATCTAGTGAAGACCTGCGAACACGCTTACGAAAGTCGTATTGGTCGTGACCGCGTCTGAGAATTCGAAATCCCTAGTCCGCAACCGCGTCCCGGCCAAGGCCACGATTTTATACCCGAGGTACGTGGAGCGGTTGGTCAACTGTAGCCCCAGCGACACAGACCTGAAGTCGTTGGCATCGTCCGCGAAATCCTCGTTCCAGAGGTACTCTAGGCCTCCCTGCAGTGTACTGTCGGTCAGGAAGTCCATTTCCACAATGACGCTGAACAACTCTCTTAGCTGTTCGCGCTTCTCTTCGCCAAACAAGCCGCGCGTCTGTTTGAGGAACTCGCTCTTCCAGCGTGGCTCGATAGCCAAAACGCCTATTTGACGGCGGTGCTTGACTTTGTTGATCGCCCCAAAGAAAAAGTCGCTTTTGCGCAGGTCGAGTTCTGTGCGCGTGTGCTCGTCCATGAGCTGGTGAAACAGCGTGTAGTTCATCCGCGTCTCGACTTTCGTCCGGCCGATATTTACCTTGTGCCCGACGAAGAGGTGATTCACCCAGGTGTCGCGCGCAAGCATGGGATCTTCTACCTGCGTCAAGGTGCCCCCGTCGATGGACTGGCTGGGCAGCCATTGAAGCAGGCGATCGGGTATGTCGTCCTCGACCCGCTTCGACATCTCGAACAGTTTAAAATCACCCCAGCGCGCCCAGCTTCCGTCCATTTTCACGAGTGCGTAGTATTGCTCATTCTTCTGGTCCGACGATATCTGGTGCTCGCGCATCGCACCCCCTGCCACCTGCACTTCGGGCGTCAAATCATACGCGGCATATACGTTGAACCCTCTGTGGTCCTTGCGGTACGGATAGTCCGGCTGATCGTCGTTTTCGAACTGGTCCACCCAGAAATTGTTGTTCATGTCAACACCGAACAGGAATTCCGGCCTATCGACGTCAAAGCGCAGGAACGGCTCGTCGTAATCGGGCCGGCGGTTGGCGCGGACCGCGTTGTCATTCTGGTTGAAATCGGGGATGAAGTCGTTGTTCTGGTCCCAGCCGGGAAAGACGCGGTCGTCGCCGGGCAGGAAGTCGAAGCGGACGTTGTCGGGGTAGCGGTCGTGGTCGTCGTTGTCATCGACGAATTCCACTAGCCCACGGCGCGGGCTCTCGTAGTCAATTTGGCCATTGCCGGCGGTCACGAATGTAGTAGTGTTGTAATGCGGGTCCATGCCGAAGGCCTCCGCGAATAAGGAGACAGGCCCGGCCCGCTTCCAGGCGTTGATGAACCAAGCGGGTCGGTACGGCTCTCCAGCAGTCCCCGAACTCGTGCTGTGCCTCGCTAGGTTCTGATTGGGGAATTTCCGGTAGTTCCAGTTGAGGTCGGCCTCGCCGTAGAAGTTGAAGCCGTGCACATCGAGCAACTCGAAGGTTGCTCCCATGATATGGGTGGCCGTAGGTAGGCCGTATTCAAATCCCACAGTGCGGATATTTGACACGTCCTGTACGTTCCCGGCGGCTCGTTCTATCAGCAGCAGCACGGTCTGGCCTTGCCGATTGATCTGTCTGTTTGAAGTAGCCCAAATCTGGTAGTCATTGCCCACCACCAACTCGAATTCCACCTGCATGATCGAGTCCTTGGGGGCGCTCGCGTTCGCGGTAAAACGGGGATTGTCGAAATCGTATTTCAGTCGGATCTCCTCCGTCCCATCCGCGGCCAAGAACCCAGCGCGCTGAAATCCTCCAGAGATCGCCGGGCCAAAGCCGATATCCGTCCCCCGATCTACGGTTCCGTCTGTATAGGTGATGACCACGTCAGAGCCAGATTCAAAGAACGCGGCTCCGCCCATCCAATCCCCTGGGGAATCGTCGCGCAGCACCACCTCGACAAAGTTGATCGTCTGATTCTGATCAATCGTCAGCCCGCCCTTGAATGGATTGCCCGCCAACTCGTCGCTCAAGGTGTTCGACTGGTGGGCGTTGATCATGGTCAGCCCCAGTATGGCGAAGTCCGTCAGTTGGCCCTGTAGGCGTCCGCCGACCAAGATGGTGTTGTTGGTGCGTTGCAGTTCTAGGTCGGCGGTTGATTCGCCACCGGGGTTGCTAATGCGCGAGTACAATACCGTGCCCTCGACTCGATCCGTGGCAATGTCGAACTGCACCCCGTCGAAGGTCGGCTTGCGAAAAGTCAGCGGTGTGAGAGTCGTGTTCAGCTCGCTGCTCACTGTCAGCGCATAACCGTACTGTCCCTTCTTGTCTTGGGCGATGACGACGTTTGAGAACCACTGATCAAAGCGATTCGACTTAAACAGCGTATTGCCGAACTGGGCCGGGCGGTCTTGGGCATTGTTGTATATGAGAAAGCCACGAGTCACGAAGTTCCCGTAGATGTCGTAAAAGGAGTCTCCTTCGAGGCGGATATCTACGTAGCGCTGGTACAAGGATCTGGCGTAGTTGGTATATTCCCACTGCTGCCATTGGTACTCGCGGAACAACTCTTGGTTGACATACCAGCGCCGGAGGGCGGGATCTACGGCGTTGACTAAGACGATCGGCCCCTGGGTCCGCCCCGGTAAAGGCGCTCCTAGCGACTCCCCAATGCGCGCACCGTAGTCGTCCCGGGCGGCGCTGCTGCCAATCTGGAAAACAAGTGCGCTCAATACGGCCCAAGCGGCTAGATATCCGCTTCTCACGAGTACCCTCCCTTGCGTTGCCTGCTAGCGTCAAGTGCCATTGAAGCTCGAGTTCAGTAGGCGACGCCGACGACGCGGCTGCGCCGGGTGCTGGCAAGTCCCTGCTGATCGGCTCGTCCATGCACCTGGACAATGTACAGACCCGGAGGCACGAGAGTCCCTCCGGCATCTCGCCCATCCCATTGCACCAAGCGGCGTCCACCGAGCAGATTCTGCTCAAAGCGCTTCACTTCCCGGCCGGCGAGCGTGGCTATGCGGACGGTCACCGGGCGGGGTTCGAACACGCGGAACAGCGAAAAGCCAATGGTTGCCACATCGTTAATTCCGTCGCCGTTTGGGGTAAACAGGTTGGGCTGGATTTCCATATCCCGCACCAAATCGTCCGCTCCGAGTGCGCTCACTACCAGCCCGCTGCCCGGCGTCAGGGACGTCACCTCCCCTCCCCCGCCCAACTGGAACGGCAGACCGATAGTGGCGTTCCGGCCCGCTAGCTTCAAGCGGGTTCCATGGAGGAAGACCTCGGCGGCGAACCGCAGGCGCACTAGGCGCGTCTGGCCAACCACTTTGCCCTGCCGACTCCTAGGCAGGCTTTCGTACGCCTCGGCCGTGAGTGGGTCGCCGCGCTGGTCGAAAGCGGTTTCTCCCGTCAACGACGTTGCCTTGCGGAAGAATCGCACCGGCCCTCTTTCCGCCGGCGCGAGATCGGCGAAGGTTTGTTCATCAACTTCCTCCAGACTCTCTCCGTCGTCTCCGGCGAGCTGCTGGAAGTAGCGGATCGCCCCCTGTTGCTGTTCGGGAAGCCTGCTGTATGCTACTTGGTCCAGCAGAGTTCCTCCTTCGCTCGTCGGCACCTCTTCGCCTTCCTCAACGCGGCGGTAGAAGATGTTGCTTCCGTCGCCCATTGCCTGATACAAGACCTCGGGGAACCGAACTCGCAGGGAATCTCCTCGACCGCTCAGAACGCGCAGTAGGTCCCCTGCGGCCGCGGCTAGCCCCTCCTCGACGCGGTTGGCGTACAACCGGTAGGGCGCTCCCGCGGCAAATTCTGCTTCCGTGCCGAGGGCTGCGTCGATTAACTCCATGTCTAAGGCCGGCTCCGAGCGCAGTCGCAGTTCGTCGAACCCGGGACTCGGATTGGGGCGCTCCACGACGGCGGCGCTGACGAACACCGCAAAGGTGTCGCGCCTTCCCGGGACGACCTCCTGCGGCCAGATTTCCCCAGCTAGTCCAACGACCGATGGATCGGTGTACTCCACGCGCACCGACTTGATGGATGGCGGATCGACTCCTGCCTCGGCCTTTAGACGCGCCTCAATCTGAAGGAAGCGGCGCAGGCTCGGGGAAGTGATTTCGGCTCCCGGTCGGATATAGGCTTCGCTCCACTCGCTCCAGTCAGCCGTGGGAACGAAGACGGTGTCGATCGGTCCTCGGAGAAAGAAGGCGAGCGTTTTGTGTTTTTTCGCTGTGACTTCGCCGCCGCCCGAGTTGTAGTACTTGATTTGGCGCTCGACTTCGCTGCCCGTCCGAGTTCTCAACTCGACGCTGGTCCCCGGAGGTGTCTGTGCCTCCCAATTTATCGACACGAGATTGGACTGCCCGGGCACTGTTAGCGGGCCGGAGGTGAGGACCACTTCGGCAGGAGGGCCTTCTGAAAAGACCATGAACTCGCCAATCCCTGGAGTCCGGCTGATCGTGACCGTGCCGCCGGGATCGTTTTCTAGGGCACGAAACTCGAAGAACCGCACCTGCCGGGCCGGTTCCAGTACGTCGGCCATTTCGAGGAAGAATCCCACGCTGGAATTGATCTCCCGCTCTTGAGAGCTGATCCGCGTGAATTTCAGTTGCCCTTCCGAATCGCGCTCTCCCGCGCTGCCCCGGAGCAGGTAGCCCCGGATCGAAGGCGACTGGAAGTAGCCCTGAGACAGCACCCGGAACTCTTTGGCCCACACGGTCCCGCCGAGGTCGGCGATCATCATATTCTCAGTCGGGGTCTCTTCCAGCCAGTAGTTGTTTTGGTAAAAACTGGCCAATACTCCGTCAAAGGCCTGCTCCCCTCCCCCGCTGGGAAGCTGTTGGATGATCCTGCCCCCACCCTCGATCATGTTAAAGGCCACATTGTCGCCCCAACCCCACACATCTACTTCTGCTAGGCGAGGCAGTTCGCGCCGGAAGAACCGCTTTTCGCCGCGGCGGTCCGCTGGTAGTTCGAAATAAGTCGTCGAATCCACCGGCTCTCCCCGACCCGTCTCGCTTTTCGAGAGGTATTCGATGTCGCCACGCGCCTCGACGGGCAGCGCTAGGTACTCGCTCTCCGCGATCTCTTCGGCCCTGCCTCCTTTGGTGTCAGTCACCTGAAGGCGAATCGTCTCGACGAGCTTCCCGTTCCAACTCAAACTCGCCCTAGGTTGCTCCAGCCGTTTTTCCACCAAGCCGCTCCCAGCCGAGGGCAACAGGCTGCTGGTCTGCGCGGCGTCGATGACGATCTCCCGTTGCTCCTCGTTGATGCCCGGAAGCGGTTCTAGTACCTCGAACTGAAAATTTGCATCTTCCTCCACCAGTGGAAACTGAGCGTCCTCAAAAAACACGAGCAAGCGCCGGAAAGGATCGCCCAATTCCGCATCGACGTACTGCAAACGAAGCCGCTCCACCGGAACCGTCCGACCCAGCGAGATTTCCACCCACCAGTCCTCCATGGGACGATTGCGATCTGGCTCCCAGAACGTCGTTGGATCTCCATCGACGAGATTGGGTGCTAGTTCCAAGTTAGAGCCGGCCCTGCTGGGACCGGGACGGAGGAAGTGATCGAAAACAGGATTGCCGGCGGTGTCCTCCTTGAAGTTGCCCTTCACATCGACGGATCGAGTACTGTCCAGATTCATCACCCGAGGTTTGTCTGAGCTGATGTCCACTTGTCGCCTAAAAGACCGATCATCTAGGAGATTATAGACGGAGCGAAAGTCCCGGACCTGGACCGTCCCGCTGTCGTCCAGTCGCACCAAGTGGTTAGGCATTTTCCACGTCTGCCAATGCTCCAAGCGGTCCACGACGAGTTCGTTGCCCCGCTGATCGAACCCTTCTGCCGTTTGGGCTTGCGCCGGTTCTTTCCCAAACCACAAGATCGCCCCTGCCGCGACGGACCAGACCAGAACTTTACGGGAAGTCTTCATCCGCTACAATTCCTCCGCCTCCGTCTCACCAACGGGAAGGTCGTAGAGCGTTATTTGGTTGCGGTGTTGCTCCCTGAGCTTGCGAATAAGGCCCGCCATAGCTTCGTCCGTTCTCGCTTTGAGTAGCAATCGGCGCGCTTCCGAGCGGGCCTCGTCATACGGCTGCACCTCCGGCTCTAGGTGCCCTAGCACCTCAAAGACCGCAAAGCCGTCCCCAACCGGCACCGGGCCTACGACATCGCCCGTCTCGGCACCGAAAGCCCCCGCGACCAACTCCGGAAAGTGCGCCTCGTGAATGCGGAAAAATCGCCGTACCCCCTGCAACTGGGGATGGACGTGGCGGGCGACTAACGGGCGCTTGAGGAGTCGGACGAGTTCTGCTCCCGCATCGATTTCCTCGCGCAGGTCCCGTGCCTGTTCCCAAGTATCCACATAGAGACGCCGGATGACGACGGATTCCGGCACCCGGAACTGCCCCTGATTGCGGTCGTAATATGCGCGGATGTCTTTTTCCTCCATGGGACCGCTCTCTGCCGCGGCCTGCTCCTCAAGGGCTTTTAGCATCAACTGTTGCTTCTTCTGCTCGGCAAATTCTTGGAACTCGGGTTCTTTATCCCACGCTTGGCTACGGGCCGCCGCAGCGAATAGATAGACCGGCAGCACCTCGGAGCTTGCCAACTGCATCACGTGGCCGCTGTCCCTCAAGGCACCGCGGAAGCCAAGGCGCAGCAACGCGGTCAAAAAGTCGCGCACGGTCAGCGAGTCCCCGTCAAAGTCGCACAGCACCCGGGTGCCCAATGGCTCCGCGAGGTGCTGGGGAGCGACGCCAGTGCCGCCGAGTGCGAGTGCGGCTTCCAGCCCCTGCGACCTCACGCGAAGTTCTAGCTGGCGGGCCAGTTGCTCGTACTCTTGGTGGCTTTGCCGGCTCCGGTGTTCCCTAAGAGTACGTTCGTGCACCAGCTCCCACACATCCGCCAAGGACCGCGAGCGCGTGTTCTCAAACTGGTAGATCTGCCACGCCCCGCCCAAGTCGGCGACAGGAGCAAGCCGCCTATCTTGGATGGAGAAGAACACTTCCTCTGGTATGCGGTAGCGGGCTAGAGCTTCGCGGCCGATCCAGCCGACGGTCCCATCCCCTAGCGCGAGCGAATCCATCTCTCCGTACGAATGCGCCACCTCAGCTAATTCCGCTCCAGAACGAACGCGCCCGAGAGCTTCCGCTAGCAGGTTTTCGTCGGCGACGATGAGCCGAGTGAGGAGGCGCTCCTTATCGAATCCTAGGCGGAGAAAGGTCCGCTCTACATCATCTGCGGAAACCGCGACTTCCGCGATCCCGCTTCGTTCCCTGTACAGCCGCGCCAGCCAACCGCGTTCTTGATGGGCCAGCTCGCGCTGAATCTCGGCGTCGGCAGCCAGCCCTCGTCGGCGGGCTTCCTCAAGGGTGAGGTGGTGGTCGATGAGCGACCAGACGTGATCCGCGGTCGCGACGCGGCCGGTATCTTGGCTGCGCAGCCCTTGGGGCAGCCGTTCTACAAACCGCTCTACCTGCGACAGCGAGATCTCGGCGTCGCCGATTCGGGCAACGACCGGATCCCCTGGCCCGCAGGCGACCACTGCGACGGCTATTAGGGCGAGGACGATTCTTGGCTCCATATAGTTCGTAAGTAATGTTACGCAGCTTTTGTCATGCCTGCGCTCCGATGCCCATTTGAGGCCAGTGTGTTAGGCTGGATTCCCGCTTGCGCAGGAATGACATGGGAGACTAGTCACTTGTATGTTGCCCAATCCGTTCAGAAGGGCCAATCTGAACGGTATGCGTGCGGGGCGCGTCGTCCGTCATTGGGTGAGCAGGCCCCTCGTGCCCGCTGCACCGTGCGGGAGTAAGACACCCCTCACGCTTAGTTGTCGCTC
>JAJEFJ010000011.1 GCA_022820485.1 Candidatus Latescibacterota bacterium | reverse complement strand
GTGTTGGGGGGGTTCGCTAACCGCCCCTACTTGGGTACCATCTTGCGCACGCCGCGCTCGTACACCACTTCGTACTCGCCCTCCGGCACCTCCATATTCCGCACGGCCAATTCGCCCATCGTCACCATTGGCTCAGACTTCAAGAGCAGTTCGTCGAACGACTCCTCGGGCGTCTTGCCAGTAGTGTCTAAGACGATGGTGCGGTTCTGATGGCTAAACAGCGACGCGGCAATTTCTTCCTCAAAGCGCGCTTTGACCTCGGCAATGTGTTCCTGGCGCACGACCGGATATTCGTGCGGGCTATCCTGCATCCGCTGCGCGATCTCTTCGTCGGAGGCCGTTACGTGGAATAGCACCACATCGGGCAGATGGGCCTCTAGCACCAAAGTTTCGTAGAGCCGCTGAAAGCCGTAGTGGAAATTCGGGTAGTAAAAGCTGTCTGGATCGTCGCCGTAAAAGCTAGTGTACACGGCTTCCTCTAAATGCCAGCCAACGATCAGCGGACAGGCGTACTTTTTGATGATGTCCACGTGGTAGTGGATCTGCATCCGCTGCCCGCGCTCCTTTATGTCGTTGGGCAGGCCGACCAAGATCTTGCGCGACTCTGGGCTGAGCGAGGCGTCGGGGAGGGTGAAGTGATCGTCGCCGTGGATGGGGACGCGGCGGTGCCGATAGTACTCCCCGAGCATGGTGGCCAGCGTGCTTTTCCCTGCGTATTCAATACCTGCGAAAATGCTGCGCATGTCTGCTCTCCTTTGGGCTTTTCAAGACGGCGTTCTCGGATATATTCTCAAAAGTAAGTCGCCGCACACCCTCCAGCAAACGCCCGCTTATGCCCGCTAGCTCTTCCAAAATCGGCGTCCTCGTCGCCCAGCTCGGCACGCCGCAAGCACCCACCGCCCGCGCCCTGCGGCCCTATCTGCGCCAATTTCTCTCCGACCCGCGCGTCATCGACCTCCACCCGCTCAGGTGGTATCCCATCCTCTATCTCTTTGTCCTCACCCGCCGACCCGCGCACTCAGCCGCCCTGTACGCCAATATCTGGACCGACGAAGGCTCGCCCCTCATGGTCCATTCCCAAGCGCAAACCCGCGGCTTGCAAGAGCGATTGGGCGCGGCGTATCGGGTCGTACTCGGCATGCGCTACGGCGAGCCGAGCATCGCGCGCGCCGTGCAGTCCCTAGAGCAAGAAGGCATCGAGCGCATCCTCGTCTTTCCCATGTTCCCGCAGTTTTCCTGCGCCACCACCGGCTCGATCTACGACGCGGTCAACCGCGCGGCCTTGGGCCGACGCTGCCCTTGGTTTTTCGCCCGCAAACGCCAGATGCCAGCGCTGCGCTTCGTCCCGCCCTACGCAGACCATCCCGCGTACATCAACGCGCTCAAACAGTCGGTCGCCGAAGCAGTCGCCCGCCTCAGTTGGACGCCCGACCGCTACCTAATCACCTTCCACGGCATTCCCCAGCGCTACGTCGATGAAGGCGACCCCTACCGCCGCCAGTGCGAGGAAACCGCGCGCCAGCTAGCCACAGCGCTGGGCCTCGCAGACGACGAGTGGGTCAGCGGCTTCCAGTCGCGCTTTGGCAAAGAGCCTTGGCTAGAGCCTTATACCGAGGAAGTCCTGGAGCGCCTCGGGAGTCAAGACGTGCGCCGCTTAGTCGCCATCTGCCCCGGCTTTACCGCCGACTGCCTTGAGACGCTCGACGAGATTGGCCGCGAAGGAGCTGAGCAATTTGCTCACGGAGGCGGCCAACAGTTCCACTTAGCGCCCTGCCTCAACGACCACCCGGCTTGGCTCGACGCTATGGCAGCCATCGCCCGCCAAGAACTGGCCGGTTGGGATGCCTGACAGCAATGTGTCATTTACTTGACACTTCTGTTACTTTTTTGTCATACTTAGCGCGGCTTTGCTATGGATAAGCTACCCCCCGCGCTCGAACGCAAACTCATCCGACTCGGCACTCGTCTCATCGATCAAAAACGCGGCCGACGCCTCGTCGAGCCAACCAAGGACCGCAACGGCTTCTGGTTTGGCGGCGGCAACTCGGTCCGCGATCCCCGCGATGGTAGCCTCTATCTCATCGGCCGCTACCGCGACGCCGGCGACAGCCGCACCGGGCTGACCGCTGGCCCCCGAGGCCGCGCTCTGTCCATCTTTCGCTCGACCAACAATGGACGGAGCTTTGCCGAGGTGCGCACTTGGGACAAATCCGACCTCTACTGCGGCTCGGCCGTGCTCAGCATCGAGGGCAGCGCACTGCGCCTCAACAAGCGCCGCGTCCAAGTGCTGGTCTCCACCGAAAAAGTCCGCCTCTATCCGCGGCCCGTCGCCGCTTTTCAGAAGCCGGGCACCGGCGTCTGGAGCATCGACGCTTTCTCCGCCAGATCCATCGACCAGCTCGACCCACAGGAGTCGATTGCCCCGCTCCTGACGAGCGCCGACCCAGCCTATTTGCACCTCAAAGACCCCCACCTCTCGTTCGGGATGGGTCGGCGGCCCCTGCTCCTCTATTGCGCCCATCCTTACACTTGGTCTGCCAGCACTTCGGGCCACGGCGTGCTCGCGGCCGACTCGTGCGAGAGCCACGACCACGACTTCTTTCCCCGCGGCCCAACCTGGGATGTAGCGGCCTTGCGCATCACTTGCCGTTTGCCCGTGCCCAAGGTGGGCGCGTTCGCTTGTTTGCCCTCGCTCTCGCTCTATTTCTACGACGGGGCCGAATCCATGCACCCGCTCAAAGCACACGAAAAGGGGGTCGTCCGGCCACGCGGCTACTCCTGTGAGGAATTGGGCGGCTTGGCGTATGGCTTCGATCGCCAATTTCCGCGCCTCCATCGCCTCAGCCACCTCCAGCCGCTCTTCGTCTCGCCGGAAGGCACGGGATGCTCGCGCTACGCGTCCGTGCTGACAGAAGCGGACGGAGGGCTTTTCGCCACTTGGCAGCGCTCGACCTTCACCCGCTCGCAGCCGCTTTTCGGCCACCGGCTCACACCAGCGCGGGTTGAGTCTCTACTTTCCTGAAATTTGCTAAGGGGTATCCAGCCGCGCCCGCAGCCAAGCGTCCAAATCCTCTAAGCACGGCTCGGCAATCGCGTGGGGCATGTCGTACTCTTTGTACAGCAAGTCCAACCCAAGGGGAGCGAGCAAGTCTCTGGAGGCGCGGGCTTGGGCAATGGGGATGATCGGATCAAAACGCCCGTGAGACATAAAAACCTTCAGGCCCTGCACTGACGCCGCATTATCCGGCAACATCTCCGGACAGCACAGCCCGCTCAATGCAATGGCCCCAGCAAAATCCCGAGGCCGCTTTAGCGCGGCTGCCAGCGCCATGCTCGCCCCTTGGCTGAATCCCGCGATGAAGATGCGAGTGGGCCGGTGTTCTTGCCGCAACGCATCCACCAAAGACAAGACCTGCACTAAGGGTTCTTCGGCCTCGGCAAAAGCAAAGCGCACTCCCTCCGCGACGATCTCTACATTAAACCATGCAAAGCCGCCGAAATCGAGCGCATAGGGCGCGCGGGCACTAACGCAAACAAGCCGCGCATCCAAGTGCGGTGCCAAGCCCAACAGATCCTCCTCATTGGCACCATAGCCGTGCAAAAGCAGAAGCAGCGGCGCACCTTCGGGGGGCGCGTCGGGCGACTTGTGGATGACGTGGTAGAGAGATTCTGTGGTCATATAGCTGAATGAGTTGGATTCATCTCGTGAATATCTATGGCTATCCTGCGTCCATCTGCGTCCATCTGCGTCATCTGCGTCCATCTGCGTCCATCTGCGTCCATCTGCGGATTCGCCGCTACTCCACCGACACTTCGTACTGACCAGCCCGCCGCAACACCATCACCACTCGCTCCTCTTGGCTGATTAGTTCCTGCACGTGGAAGTTGGGGTGAGCCTTCTCGTTGCGCCACACCGTCTCGCCGTTGATTTCGATTTGGGGGAAGCGCTTGTCGCAGCGGGGTACCGATAGGTGCGTTTCGCCGTCGTGCGGCACGGAAAGGCGCGCGGAAAAGCCGCCGCCATACGCCCCCCAAGCGACTTCTACATCGCCGTATGGCGTGGGCACGACGCCCTCGGCGCGTTCAAGGCCGGACAACTGCGGCCGAATCTCCAAGATCCCCTCGACCGTAGGCACCACCCCCAGCACATGCGCCGCCAACAAGCTCTCCGGCCCAGGCTGCGCGGCCACCGACCCGGCCTTCTCACCCCACGTCTGTCCCGGGCGCGCCAGCAAGCGACCCCATTTTCTTTGTACGTAAGCCAAGGCCATCGTATCTGCTTCCGCCCGCCACAACGCCCCGGCGACAAAAAAAGCCTGCCACCAATCGTCTGACGCCGAGCCGCCGGATAGGTACTCCGCCACTCGTGCCTGCTGCTTGGGGTTGGCCAAATTAAAATAAAGCACCAGAGCATTCGTCCAGCGGCTACAATCAGCAGCCCCGACAGCATCGGCAAAAAGCCCTTGCTCTTCGTTCCAAGCGGCTTGCAGTGCCTTGCGCGCTCGGTGATGGGCGCGCTCGCATTGGACCGCTTGTTGACGGTCGCCAATGCGTCGGCACAAGGTCGAAGCCGCTAGCCAAGCTCCAGCCCGTAGCGCGATAGTAGCCGTCGCCGACGCATCCTCGACCTCGGCCGTTTGCAAGCTGTTTACTAGGTCCGCTAGCCGCTCGGCAGTCAATCGCTCGCCGTCGTAGCGCTGCGCCAGTTCGACGAACAGCGCGTGGAAACAAGCCTGCTCCCCGCCAATAGGCGTCTCGCTGCCAGCCAGCACGGTGCGGGCCGTATCCACGCTGCCAGTCACATACAAATCGTTCATGGCCCAAACGTAGAGTTGATCCCAGTTGAGCCGTTCCTCGCCGAGAGCGTACACTTCTTGGCGGCTATCAGCCAAGGTTTGCTCCCCAGTCCCCCACAGCCGCTCCCAGTCTTCGCCCACGGCTGTAAAGCGCCCGCGCGCCGCGACATCCACGTGCCGCTCCACCAGCGAGACACTATCTATTTCCATCTCTTCTGGGCACGACCCGATCCGCACCACTAGGTAGCGACACGTCGCCAATTGCGGCGCGGTCCACTCCTGCAACCCGTCGCCACACACGTAGCGCAAGCGCGATTCCACCGCGCCCACCGCCCGCACAAAACCTAAGTCAATCACCGCGCCGAACTGGCCTCGCAACCGCAGATGGGGAAACCCGCAGAGCAATCGCCCGAAGTCCAAAACTATATACGCGGCCCGGGCAGCGTCTGTTGCCTGCACCAAGGAATGGGTTTTACCGCCTGTCAGGAACGCTTCCCGCCGGACGCATTTGGCAGTCTGCATGGCCTCGGGGGAAGCGACCCATTCGAGCGCACCCTCGCTAGCTACCTCGCCAAAAGCCACCACCTCCCGCGCCCACACCATGCTTTCCTCTGCGGGCAACGGCGACCATTCCCTCGGCGCAGCTCCGGCCACCACAGCCGCTTCTCGCCACCCCGCAAATCGCCCTTTGGCCCACTCAGCCGGTGCCAGCGCGGCCACATAGCTAGCCGGACCCCAAGCATCGGCTGGCCGCACCTGCCAAGGCGCACCGGTGTACAGCACCTGCTCGGCTCCATCGCTGCGCTCAATTTTCCCCTCGGCGCGGAACCAGTCTGCCGCGCCGCAGCCGATGGCAAAGACCAACAGCACATTTTCGCCTTCCCGCAGCGCAGCGTCCAACGCGAACCGTTCCCACATCGGCACTTCGGCCACCGCTGGCCCCAATCCCCTGCCCACTCGCTCGCCGTTCAAGTACACCTCGTACGGCCCACTCGCAGCACAGCGCAGCAACCCTTTGGCTGCTGCGCTGCTCAGGTGAAATTCGAGACGGATATATACGGCCAGAGCGGCCGGATGCCATATAGCTTGCGAGGTCATACTCAATTTACGGGCATCCGCATCCCCACCAGCCGCGTCCCTCGTTGCCCCAGCACCCGCATCATAAACGCACTTCCAGGCTCAATTCCTTCTAGCGCATCCTCATAATCTTCCACAGTTTCCACCTGTTCGTCGTTGATCTCCTGAATGAGCATCCCCCGGCGCAAACCCCGCTTCGCCGCTTCACTGCCTCTAGCCACTCGCACGATCATCACTCCAGATTCATCTTCGTATCCCAAGCGTTCCGCCCACTCGTCTTTCAGGTTCTCTACCCTTATCCCCAACGGCCCCCGCGTCTCGTTGGAATCGCGGGTACCGGCTGACGTAGCCAATGCCTCTTCAGTCAGGGACTCCAACTCGACCTTGATGCGCTTCCTCTCGCCATCGCGCAACACCAGCAACTCGACCTCCACGCCGGGGGCTGTGCGACCAATCTGACTCCTCAGATCAACTACGTTATATACGGGCTGGGCATCGACTTCCAGCACGATGTCGTCTCTTTTGACACCGGCCTTATCCGCCGCTTGTCCAGGCCTCACTTGGTCAATTAACACACCCTGAGTATTGTCCAACCCCATGGCTTCGGCCAACAGCGGCTCCAAGTCCCTGATATGTACGCCTAGTAGGCCGCGCCGCACCTCGCCGTGTTCAATAAGCTGCTCAGCCACGTGCTTGACCAAGTTGATCGGAATGGCAAAGCCAATGCCTATATTGCCGCCGTCGTTGCTGGTAATGGCGGTGTTGATGCCCACGAGTTCCCCGCGCAAGTTGACCAAGGCACCGCCGCTATTGCCCTTGTTGAGGGCCGCGTCGGTCTGGATGAAAGAGCCGTACTCCTTAGGTCCGAAGCGCTCCCGCCCCAATGCGCTAACCGTGCCCATCGTCACTGAGTGGGCAAAGCCCAAGGGATTGCCTATGGCCATCACCCACTCGCCCTCGCGCAATTGGTCTGAGTCGCCCAATGTCAAGGTGGGCAGATCTTCAACATCGATCTTCAGTACGGCGACATCGCTCAACGAATCGCGGCCAACCACCTCGGCTGCGAAGAAACGCGAATCCGTCACTTCTACGCGGATGTCCTCGGCGCGGCTAATCACGTGGTTATTGGTGATGATGTACTGCTGGTCGTCAAATTCAGCGATCACACCAGAGCCTTGGCCACGACGCGGCTGGTCGGGGACGGGGAAGGGTCTTCCCCACGGAAGGTCAAATACGCGGCCTTCCTCAGTCCCCTCCGTAGTGATTTTTACAACGCCGGGCTTGACCTGCGCGGCGAGTTCGGCAAAGCCGTCGCTCATCTGGCGCAGGAGCTGCAAGTTCTCGCTGGCTTGGGCACTGCTGGCCACCGCGAGGCTTAAAATGAACAGGGAAAAGCAGAATTTCCGCATGGTATTTCCTCTCTGAAAAGGGTGTGAAAATACGGATATTTCTCAATGTCCACAAAAAAAGACGACAAGCGCTAACTTTCGGTTCCCACTTCCAGCGGCTGGTGCCGCACGGCCAATTGGCCTTCGTCGAGTACCACCTCAACCTGCGACCCCTCGGGCATGTCTCCGGCCACCAGCAAGCGAGCGATCCGCGTTTCGAGCTCGCGCTGCAAAAATCGCTTGAGCGGTCGAGCGCCATAGACCGGGTCAAAACCTGCGTGGGCAATGTGCCGCCGCGCCGGTGTAGCGACCACCAGCTCGATGCGCTTTGCCGCCAGCCGCTGACGCAACTCGTCAATCAGCAGCTCGACGATCTCCTCGATCTCCGCCAAGGTCAGCGGCTTGAAGAGCACCACATCGTCGATCCGGTTGAGAAACTCCGGGCGAAAGTGCGCCCGCAACTCGCCCATAACCTGCTCGCGCACGGACTCGGCGATCTCCCCTTTCGGCGTCAGGCCCTCGACCAAGTGCGGCGAGCCAATGTTGGAAGTCATAATCACCACGACATTCTTAAAATCTACCCCCCGTCCCTGCGCGTCGGTGAGCCGCCCGTCGTCCAAAAGCTGTAACAGCGCGTTAAAAACGTCCGGGTGGGCCTTCTCAATCTCGTCGAAGAGCACCACCGAATAGGGCTTGCGGCGCACGGCCTCGGTTAGCTGGCCGCCCTCCTCGTAGCCCACGTACCCAGGAGGAGCGCCCAACAGCTTAGACACCGAGTGCTTTTCCATGTACTCGCTCATGTCTAAGCGCACCATATTCTCCTCGGCGTCGAAGAGAGCTTGCGCCAGAGCCTTGGCCAGCTCGGTCTTGCCCACACCCGTCGGCCCCAAAAAGACGAAAGAGCCGATGGGCTTTTGCTCGTCTTTGATGCCAGCGCGTGCCCGCATCACAGCGTCGGCCACCAAGCTCACGGCTTCGTCCTGACCCACGACCCGCTGGTGCAAAGTCTGGTCGAGGCGCGCCAATTTCTCGCGCTCGCCCTCCGTCAGCCTTTGCAGCGGAATGCCAGTCCAGCGCGAGACAATCTCGGCCACCTCCTCTTGGGTGACTTCCTCGCGCAGCAGCCGCGGGCCATCGCCCTCGGTCGCTTGCTGCGCCGCGGCTAGCTGCCGCTCCAATTCCGGCAATTTTCCGTGTTTCAGTTCGGCGGCGCGGTTCAGGTCGTATTGGCGCTCGGCTTCTTCGATTTGATGCCGGACCTGCTCGATTTCCTCGCGCAACGCGCGCTCGCCCACGAGAGACGCTCGCTCCTCCTCCCACTGGGCGCGCAGGGCACCGGCCTGTACCTTGAGGTCGGCCAGCTCCTTGCGCAGGCTTTCGAGGCGTTCCTCGCTGGTTTTGTCCTGCTCCTTTTTCAGGGCGGCTTCCTCGATCTCTAGCTGCATGACCCGGCGCTCCACTTGGTCCAACTCGGCCGGCACCGAGTCGATCTCCGTGCGAATGGTAGCGCACGCCTCGTCGATTAGGTCGATGGCCTTGTCTGGCAAGAAGCGGTCCGATATATAGCGGTTGGACAGCACGGCTGCATCCACCAAGGCATTGTCTTGGATGCGCACGCCGTGGTGAACCTCAAATCGCTCGCGCAAACCCCGCAGGATCGAGATCGAATCCTCTACCGTGGGGGCGTCTATCAGCACCGGCTGGAAGCGCCGCTCCAGCGCGGCATCCTTCTCAATGTGGCGGCGGTGTTCGTCGAGCGTGGTCGCGCCAATGCAGTGCAGTTCGCCTCGGGCCAGCATGGGTTTGAGCATATTGCCCGCGTCGGTCGATCCCTCGGTCTTGCCAGCGCCGACGATGGTGTGCAACTCGTCGATGAAGAGCAAGATGCGTCCCTCGCTGGCGCGGATTTCGTCGAGCACGGCCTTGAGCCGCTCCTCAAATTCGCCTCGGTACTTGGCCCCGGCCATCAGCGCACCCATATCCAGCGCAAAGATCGTCTGATCCTGCATCCACTCGGGCACATCGCCGCGCACGATGCGCTGCGCCAAACCCTCGACGATCGCGGTTTTGCCCACGCCCGGTTCGCCGATGAGCACAGGGTTGTTCTTGGTCTTGCGCGAGAGGATGCGGATGGTGCGGCGGATCTCTTCGTCGCGCCCGATCACCGGGTCGAGTCGACCGGCGCGCGCCTGCGCCACCAAGTCGAGTCCGTAGCGCTCAAGGGCCTCATAGCTAGTATTCATGTCGGTTCCCTTTCAAAAGTCGGTTTTGCCTGTCCAAATAATTGCAAATACCGTACCAGCGCCGATATGTTCCACTTTTGACACATTTTGCCCAGCGAATGGGACATTGTGGCACTCAAGGCGTTGGAATGGACAAAAAAGATCGAGGGAGACCGTCAGACGAGGCTCAAGCGAAAAAACATCACGGAAATGGCAGTGCCTTTAGCTATTCCCGGTAAGAGGCCGCCGCGCATGGCGAGGCTGGTCTCCAACAAGCGGACCTGCATGGACGACAGCACAAACGGGCCGAAGGCAAAACCGACCGCCGAACTGCTGCTCCGCCCGCCCAGCGACAGTCCAATGCGGGCCGGCAACCAGTCCGCCAGCCAGTACTCAATTCCGCCGGCCAGCCGCGGCCGAGTCCGCATCCCAAACTTGGAGCTGAACGCCTGGTCCCAATTGCCAACCACCGTTAGCTGGGGCTTGGCCTGATAGGCCACCCCGAGCCGCAGCATGGCCGGCAGCGAGCGCGAGAACGGCTCTTGGCTGATCTGCTTGGTAAAGTCTGGATCGCCGTCGCCGTCGAAATCTGGGTTGTCGAATACTTCCTCAATGGACCGCGAGTCCGCGTCCAAGAAGCGGGAGATGCGCAATTCGTTGGTCGCGAGAAAAATGGAATCTTGGCGCACCCCCTCATTCCAAGAGAACATGTCGAGCAAGTTGAGCGCACTGAAGCTGAAGGTCGTCTTGCGATTTTTGGCTCGGCCAGCAATGCCAATGTCGATGCCAACGCCGACGCCCATTTTGGCGTGCTGGGTAATCAGCCAAGCATCCGCCTCAGCACCACCGACGCGAGCCACCAACCCGGTGCCGCCGGATTCGATAATCTCTCCGTAGCTACCCATCGAAAGCTTGAGCGTACTGCCGATTGTGAACTCGCTTAGATAGGGCGCGAGACGGGCAGGCAGTGCGGGCTTCGCAACGGCGACATTGAGCGTGCCCACAGCCCACCCCGATCCATTCCAGTCGCTGATGTCGTATCCTTCGCTCTTGCCAGCCACCAAGCGGTCCTCCGCAAATTCGTTGCCAAAAAAGAAAAGCTCTAACACGTCCTTGGGAATTTCGCTCTCGACCCCACTGGTAAATCCCACGGCAATGGCCGAGCGCACATCCTCAATGGCAAAGGCCACACCTCCGTTGAGCGGGAGGCCCGCAATGACCGTCGGCTCGATATCCCCGTTCATGCGCAGGCCCGCGTCTGGGATATCGGCGAGCAGCTTTTTTTTCTCCACTGAGCTAATGTAGTACGGGCTACCATTGGGAGACACCTGCTCGTTGGCAGCCGTGAAGTTGGCATTGTACGTAGCAACCGAAAAGCTGTTGTTTTCGACAGCCAAGCAAAGGCCCGCGCCGAGCAAGTCCCAGGAAAACTTGCGGCTGTCCGACAGAGCTAAATTCGCTGGATTCCAAAAGACGGCTTCCGGGCCCCGGGCCAGCGCCGTATAGGCTTGGCCCAGCGCCACGGCTCGCGGCCTGGCGTCGCCGGGAACGGCAGCCACCTGTCTGTAGGCCCCGATAACAAGCAGGGCCGCTAGAACGATCAATCCCTTGCCTTGCACCCTACTTGACCAAGTCTTCGTTGAATTCCATAAAAATCACTGCCCCAGCTTCCACGGCGACGAAATCACTCGCCCGCATCACCACCTCGCTCGGCGTCTTGTCCAACTCGACCAGTATGCCCGTATAGACGCCGTCCTCTCGCAGAAAGACCTCCACGTCTTCGTCCGAGAGCGCGATCCGTTGGTGGCTGAATGCACTCGCCACAACCTGCCCTTCGGGACCGACATCGCCGGCCCCCACCGCAAAGGAACCCTCCTTGGGAATCCGCAGATAGCCGTTGGCCTCGTTGTCGGCGAATAGGTCTTCGCTACCGTACACATCCTCGGCTCTCGGCGTGACCCACAGGCTGACGCGGATTGCAGTGGGCAGGTGATTTTCAATCGCGGTAACTGCAACGGCACTGTCGAGGCCAGCGTGGATGCGGCGGCGAGCATCTTCGTCCTGTAGGCGGCGAAAGATCGGATCGAACTCGATGCGGGTATCTTCTTCTATTTGAAAATGACCCTGTGAGGCAAAGCGCACGTGGTCGATATAGACCCAGTGACTAGCGTCGATGACCTCCACGGACTCGCCGTCGCCAATGCGCACGGTCGGCGCGACCACGACCTCGGTCGGCAGCAAGCTGAGAAACTCGGTTAGCTCTGCGGAGGTCCGCGACAAGGCAAGCGATACCGGGTAGTCTATATCGCCGCGCTGGAACGCTTCAGAAATCATCAGGGAATCCCGCTCACCGTGGCCGTTGGTGCCCTCGATCTGGAGGTCAATGCGGCTGCGGAAACCGACGCCCGATGTCAGGGCGACTTCTAGGGCAACCGAGTTGAAGGCGATATGGTCTAAGCCTGTGGGAAAATCGACTGCGCGAGAGACCGGGGCGACCGGCAGGATGACCTCGTCGAGCACCCCCTCGACGCGACTGAGGAGCAAATTCTCGGTCTCGACTTCTAGCAGCAGCTCCTCACTGACGGCGGCCTCTGCAAATTCGCCCTGCACTCGGTATGAGAACCGCAATTCAAGGGGATTCTGCGGGGCAAATTCGCTGTCAGCCAAGTCAAAGAGCACCGTCTCGCTCTCGCCGGGAGCGAGCGCGTCGATGAGGAAGGTGGGGGGCGTGCCGTCCGGCCTTTTGACATCGTCCAAGACCAACTCGACCTGCAAGGGAATCGCAGTCTGGTTGGTCACCTTGAGAGTCAGACCGCCCTCGGCAATGACCGCGTGCGCGATTTGGATGCGGTCGTCGGCAAAGACGAGAGCCTCGGTCTTGACAATCGCACCGTCAGCCGGCCCAATCGGCACCGCCAAGGCAGCAGAGACGGGCGCGACGCGAAGGCGGTCGCCAACTTCTTCGCGATGATTGAAGTCCGCTGTAAAATCTACCGCGAGCAGGCCCTCGTCGTCGATCTTCAGGAAACCGGGGCGCTCGTCGGCCAAGTCCTGAACCGTCGTTCGGTCGTCGGCAACCGGGATGCTGATCTGGAAATTGGTACTGGGAATTTGGGGGGGATTTACCTCGCAGCCCGTCAACGCTCCAGCCCCTAGGAGCGCACCCAACCATCGGCACGGCACGGCATTCATATGCTAGCCGCTCAAGGCTCTATTTGATCCCCACGGCCTGGCGCAGCGACTCGACCTTGTCGATCCGTTCCCAGACGAACTCTGGCTCTTCGCGTCCAAAGTGGCCGTAGTTGGTGGTTTTCCGGTAGATGGGCCGCCTCAGTTGTAGGGCTTCAATGATGCCCTTGGGGGTTAAGTTGAAGACTTTTTCCACAGCCGCGGCGATTTCCTCGTCGGGCGCGACGCCCGTGCCAAAGGTATCGACCCGCACCGATACGGGCGCGGCCACGCCAATAGCATAGGCCAGTTGCACTTGGCAGCGGGCGGCCAAGCGGGCGGCCACCACGTTCTTGGCCACATAGCGCGCCATGTAATGGGCACTGCGGTCCACCTTGCTGGGGTCCTTGCCGGAAAAGGCACCTCCGCCGTGCGGGCACGCGCCCCCGTAGGTGTCGACGATGATCTTGCGGCCCGTCAATCCGCAGTCGCCGTGCGGCCCCCCGATGACAAAGCGGCCCGTGGGGTTGACGTGGTATCGGGTGTCTGCGTCGAGCAGGTGGGCGGGGATTACTTCTTGTATGACCTGTTCGATCATGTCTTTTTCGATCTGTGCGTGACTGGCCTCGGGGGCGTGTTGGGTCGAGAGGACCACGGCCCCTACCCGCACGGGCTGACCGTCGTCGTACTCGACGCTGACCTGAGACTTGGCGTCCGGGCGCAGATAGGAAATTTTTTCGTCCTTGCGCAGCCGCGTCAGGTGCTGCATCAGCTCGTGCGCGAGGGTAATGGGCAGCGGCATGAGCTGGGGAGTTTCGCGGCAGGCATAACCAAACATCATGCCTTGGTCGCCAGCGCCCTCTTCCTTGTGTAGCCCCTCGCCCACGTTGACGCCCTGGGCTATATCGGGCGATTGCTGGTCCAAGGCCACCAGAATAGCACACGAGCGAAAGTCAAACCCCTGCTCGGCGTCGCAGTAGCCAATATCAGCGATGACCTGCCTGACGAGGGCTTCGATGTCTAGGCGAGCCTCGCTTTTAACCTCGCCAGCTACTACTACTTGGTCGGTGGTAACGAGCGTCTCGCAGGCCACTCGTGCGTTGGAGTCCTCCGCAATCATGGCGTCGAGCACGGCGTCGGAAATCTGGTCGGCGACCTTGTCGGGGTGCCCTTCGGATACGGATTCGGAAGTAAACATGTATTTGGACATAGTGTATTCTCAAGCTCCTTCAATGATACCTCTGACGCCAGAAGGGTACGTACTCGCCGACGGCATCTCCCAAGTGCTCGCGCACCTCAGTTCCAGTGTCCATGGCCAAGCATTCGTCGGCGATCTCCCGCGCCTTTTCCGCGTGAATGGCGCGAATGACCTCCTTGACTTCCGGGATCAGACCGGGGCTTAGACTCAGACAATCCAGCCCGAGCCCGAGCAAGAGCGTCGTGGCCAAGGGGTCGCCGGCCATCTCCCCGCAGATGCTCACGGGCGTGTTGGTGCGCTGGCCGCTGTCGGCGACCATCTTGATCAAGCGCAAGACCGCCGGGTGAAACGGGTCGTAGAGCCAAGCCACCTTGCTCATGCCGCGATCCACGGCCAACGCGTACTGGGTCAGGTCGTTGGTGCCGAGGCTAAAAAAATCTGCTTCGCTAGCAAAGTGATCGGCCATCAAAGCCACGGACGGCACTTCGACCATGATGCCCAGCTTGCAATGCTCGGCAAAGGAGTGCCCCGCCGCCCGCAGTTCGTCTTTGGCTTCCTCCACTAGCACCCGGATGCGCCGCAGCTCGTTCAAGCTAGAGATCATCGGCAACAAGATCTGCGCCTCGCCGTGTGCTCCGGCCCTGAGCAAGGCGCGCAATTGCGTCTTGAACAGATCTGGGGTATCGAGGCAAATGCGGATGCCGCGCCACCCCAAGAAGGGGTTGGCCTCGGGCGGCACCTCCAAAACGTGGGACAGCTTGTCGCCTCCCAAATCCATGGTGCGGATCACTACGGGATGCGGGACCAGCGATTCGACGAGGGCGGAATAGACCCTGAACTGCTCCTCCTCAGACGGCAAGCGGTAATTGAGATACAAGA
The DNA here is from genome assembly GCA_022820485.1 of Candidatus Latescibacterota bacterium. Lineage (GTDB taxonomy): Bacteria > Latescibacterota > UBA2968 > UBA8231 > UBA8231. The sequence continues at coordinate 142,250 of JAJEFJ010000011.1, read as the reverse complement.
ACTCGGTGCGGTACATGCCCACGCCGCTGGCACCGTTGTCGAGCGCCATCTGCACTTCGGTCGGCACATCGACGTTGGCCATCAATGCGATTTCCTGCCCGTCTTGAGTAACAGCGGGCAAGTTGCGACGCCGCTCTAGGTCGCGCTCGCGCCGCAGTTGACGCCGGCGACGCGCCCGATAGCGCCGCTCGCCGAGAGCATCGGGCCGCAGGTGGACCTGGCCTTCGTTGCCATCGACGACCACCAAGTCGCCGTCTGCTACTTGCTGCGAACAGTCGCCAGTGCCAACTACCGTGGGTAGCTGCAACGAGCGGGCGATGATGGCCGCGTGCGAAGCCGCACCACCGGCATCGAGCACCACGCCTTTAATCCGGCGGCGCTCTAGGCGCACCATCTCCGAGGGCAGCAAGTCGTGGGCTAGGACAATCGTGTTGGCGCGGAGCGAATCGAGTGCTTTGACCTCGCCTCCCGCCAACCGCATCAACACCTGATTTTCAATATCCGCGATGTCGCTTATTCGCGCCCGCAGGTATTCGTTTTCAATGCTGCCAAAGGCCTCTTTGACTTTCTCTAGCTCCTCGGCATACGCCCGCTCAGCCGAATAGTACTTTTCGCGAATCAATGCCTCGGTGCGCGCTAGGATGGATGCGTCCTCTAGCATGGCTAACTGGGCGTCGAATATCTGCGCCAGTTCCTCGCCCTGCTCGCTGGCGACCCAGCGGCGAATGCGCCGAATCTCGTCCCCAGCTTGGTGGAGTATGTTGCGAAAGCGCTCAATCTCCTCCCCAACCAGATGCGGCGCAACGCGCTGGCGAGTAATAACCGGGGCCTGCTTGTCATATGCGAAAGCCCGGCCAATGCCAATGCCGGGAGAAACGCATATACCATCGAAAACCCTATGTTCGCTGGTCGCGGTCAAATTTGCCCCTCGAATGTGCTCTCTAACAGTGAGACCATGGCCTCGACGGCTGCGGCCTCGTCCTCGCCCTCGGCCCGGACGGCGACTTGGGCACCTTGCTCGGCGGCCAGCATCATCACGCCCATGATACTCTTGCCGTTGACCCCATCGACGTCGCCTTTGGACAGGTAAATCTCAGCCTTGAATTGCGCCGCCGTCTGTACCAAGAGCGCGGCTGGACGAGCGTGGATACCCAGTGGATTGTTAATCGTGGCCGTCTTTTCAACCATGGCCTATTGCTTACTCCTGTCGTTCTTTTACGTGTACTGCTCGGCTCAGGGCGCACAAACGCTGCTGATCGTCTTCGACGACGCTGCCCGTGACCACGAAGCCCGCCCCGGCCTCCACCTTGGCCCGCGCCACCCCCGGTTCGCGGATGCCGCCGCCGACGATGACCGGCACCGAAACGCAATCTGCTACCGCGCTCACCATTTCGTCGGGCACGGACGCGCACGCGCCGCTGCCAGTTTCTAGATAAATAAGCCTCATGCCCAAGTACTCGGCCGCCAAGGCGTGGGCCATGGCAATGTCGATCTTGTCGCGCGGAATGGGCCGAGTATCGCTCATAAATTCCACGGATGTCAAGGTCCCCGACTCGACCAGCATATACCCGGTGGGGATGGTCTCAATGCCGTACTCGTGGATCAAGGGAGCGGCCTTGACGTGCTCGCCGATCAAGAGCTCGGGGTTGCGCCCGCTGACCAGCGACAGAAAGAGGATCGCATCAGCCGTCGGCACCACTTGACCCGAGCTGCCGGGAAAGCAGATCACCGGCACATCGACCTTGGCCCGGACGCGCTCGAAACAGACCGCGTTGCGCGACGAGAACATCAGGCTCGTGCCGATGAGGATCGCATCGGCCCCGGCCGCAACGCAGAGCTGGGCGCGAGCCTCCAATTCGTCAGGGTCCAACCGATCTGGATCTAGCAAGGGCAAGTAGCCAGCGCCACGGCGGTGACGGATGTCTAGTAAGTGCTGCAGTACACTGCTAGTCACGAATCAGCTCGCTTATTTTAGCTGCTGCTCGACGATGCCCGCCACTTGCGCTAGCGCCTCGTCGAGTTTGTCCGGGTCGCGTCCGCCCGCCTGGGCCAAGTGCGGTTTTCCGCCGCCCGAGCCGCCCGCGAGCTGAGCCACGCCGCGCACAATGTCGCCGGCCTTCAGCCCGCGGCTCTTGATCAAGTCGTCGGTAACAACGGCGATAAAGGAAACCTTGCCGCCGATATCCGCCCCCAACACACCGACCCCGGACCCCAAGCTCTCGCGCAGTCCGTCGGCCATGGCCCGCAAGCTGGGCACGTCCTCGGCTTGGGTGCGTTGCGCCACGACTTTGACCCCTTGTACTTCTCGCGCCTCGTTCAAATTATTGCTTGCCTCTAGCGCCGCAACCCGACGCCGCAATTCGTCGAGGGACCGCTCCAACTGGCGGTTGCGCCCCAAGAGCGACTCGATTTTGTTCGCCAACTCTTCGGGCGTGGCATTGAGCCGGGAGCCCAACTCCGCCAACACCTGCCGCCGTTGACGCGCGGCCCGCTCGGCTCCCTCACCGGTCAACGCCTCGCTGCGCCGAACGCCAGCGGCAATGCCGCTTTCAGAGAGCAAATCGAACGCGCCGATCTCGCCGGTCGAGCGCACGTGAGTGCCGCCGCACAGCTCTAAGCTGAAGTCGCCAATTCGCACTACGCGAACTTGATCGTCGTATTTTTCGCCAAAGAGCGCTTGCGCCCCCATGGCCTTGGCTTTTTCCAATTCCTCTTGGAAAGAACTCACTGCTAGATCAGCGCGAATCTGCTCGTTGACCCGCTCCTCAATTTCGCGCAACTGCTCGGGATCAACCGCGACGAAATGCGAAAAATCAAAGCGCAAGCGATCCGGCGCGACCAGCGAACCCATCTGACCTACGTGGTCGCCAAGGGTCCGCCGCAGCGACTCGTGCAATAGATGGGTCGCCGTGTGGTTGCGCTCGGCGTCCATGCGAGCTTGGCGATCGACGCGGGCGACTACTGCACCGGTCAACGCTTCGGTCTCACCTTCCACTAAGCGACCTCTATGGACGATGCCACCGCGCGCTTTCTGTACGTCTTCGACTTCGACGGCAAAACCGTTGCCCTCAATTCTCCCTCGGTCGCCAACTTGACCTCCCGCCTCGGCATAGAAGGGAGTCCGATCCAGCACGAGCCACACCCGGCTATCCTCGCCTCCTTCGGCATGCACCACCTGAGCGTCTATTTTCAACTCGTCGTAGCCGACGAAGAGCGAATGCCCTTCCTCCAAGGTATCGCCGACGCCTTCGGTGGCGCTAAACTGGGCACGGGTGGCCTGACGCGCCCGCTGCCGCTGGGCTGCAAGCGCGCGGTCGAATTCCTCCCGTTCGACCAACGGAATCCCCTGCTCGCGAGCCATCAGTTCCGTCAAATCCAACGGAAAACCATAGGTGTCGTAAAGTTGGAAAGCATCACCACCTGTAATCTGTCCCTTGGCAGCGAACCGCGCGAAAATGTCTAGGCCGCGATCGAGAGTCTTCCCAAAACTCTCCTCTTCCGAGCGAATGACTCGGGCGATGTGATCCTTCCGAGCCGTCACCTCCGGGAAGACGTGACCCATAGTTTCGCCCAACGTGCCAACCAACTGATGAATAACAGGATCGTGCTGATCAAGCTGGCGGGCGTAGCGCGCGGCGCGGCGCAGGATGCGGCGCAGGACGTACCCCCGGCCCTCGTTGGAGGGCATCGCGCCGTCGGCCATGGTGAAGCAGAGCGCGCGGACGTGGTCGGCGATGACCTGCATGGGGATGCGGTACTCGCCGCCGTACTCTTTACCCGTTAGCTCGGCAATGCGGCCGATAAGCGGCTGAAAGACATCGGTCTCGTAGTTGTTCTCGGCCCCCTGTAAAAGGCTGCACATCCGCTCAAAGCCCATGCCCGTATCCACGTGCTTTTCAGGCAGTGGTTGCAGCGCCCCGGTCTCGTCGCGGTTGTACTGGATAAAGACCAAGTTCCAGATCTCAACCAAATCGCCCGTATCGTCGATGAGCATACGGGGGTCCTGCGCGGCTAGATCGTCGCCCAAGTAGTAGTGAATTTCAGAGCAAGGTCCACAGGGGCCGGTCGCGCCCATTTCCCAGAAGTTTTCCTTGGCTGGCAGGCGCACGACGCGGCCCGGCAGCAGATCGGTGCATTCATACCAGAACGCCTCGGCCTCCGCGTCGGCTTCTACCGCGTCGTCGCCCTCAAAGACAGTGGCCCAGAGCCGCTCCTTTTCCAAGCCAAAGTGCTCGGTAATCAACTCCCAGCCCCACTCGATGGCCTCTTTTTTGAAGTAGTCGCCAAAGGACCAGTTGCCCAGCATCTCAAAGAAAGTGTGGTGCCAAGGGCTGTAGCCGACTTCGTCGAGGTCGTTGTGCTTGCCCGAGACCCGCATGACCTTTTGCGTATCAACCGCCCGGGTGTAGTCGCGCCGGCCCAAGCCCAAGAAGACATCCTTGAACTGGTTCATGCCGGCATTGGTAAAATAGAGCGTGGGATCGTCTTGCGGCACGACCGGCGCACTCGGAACGCGCACGTGGCCCTTACCCTCAAAAAAACGGAGGAACGCCTCCCTAATCTCCCTCGACTTCATTAGCTAACTCCTGCCATACCTGTTCGACCGCTGCTCTGGCCATTTCCGCATCGCAACCGCGCCGGGCCAACAAGCCCAGCATCCGGCGCTTGGCCTTGTCGGGTGCCAAGCCCCGGTAGCGCCAAGCCTGCTTGCTCAGCAATTCGACCGCCCGTTCACTCGAATCGAACACTGAGGCGTACTCGGCGAGGACCTCGTCAACGATGCCAGCGGCCACGCCTTTGTGCCTGAGATCCTGGGCTAGTTTGCGCGCACCATAAGCCCGCGGCAACCGCGCCTCGACCCAGCGCCGAGCAAACTCGCGGTCGTCGAGAAGCTGCTGGCGCTGTAAGTTGGCGACGACCTCAGCGACGACCTCGGCGGCAAAGTCCTTCTCCCTTAGCTTGTCGCGCACCTCCGCTACGGACCGCGCCCGATAGCTGAGATAGCGATAGGCGGCGTCCGTGGCCTTTTGCAGTTGATCGTCCACTTATTCGTCAGCGTCGCTGGCCTCGTTTTGTCCCACCGCAACTTCAAGCCCCAACTCGACGCGTAGCTTGTGTTCTATTTCCGCGGCCACTGTTGCATTTTCGCGCAGAAAGGTGCGTGCGTTGTCTCGCCCCTGTCCCAAGCGCTCGCCGTTGTAGGAAAACCATGCCCCGCTCTTTTCGACAAGCCCCTTGTCAACGCCGATATCGATTAAGTCGCCTTCCCAAGATATGCCGATTGAGTCGCCGTGAAAGATCAGGTCGAATTCGGCTTCGCGAAAGGGGGGTGCTACTTTGTTTTTGACGACCTTGACCCGAGTGCGATTGCCGATATCGAGATCTCCGTCTTTGACGCGGGCGATGCGGCGGATGTCGATGCGCACCGAAGAATAGAAAGGCAGGGCGCGTCCACCAGTAGTGGTCTCCGGGTTGCCAAACATCACGCCGATCTTCATTCGCAGTTGATTAAGAAAAATCAGACACGTTTTCGAGCGGTTGATGGAACCGGCCAACTTGCGCAGAGCTTGGGACATCAGCCGTGCGTGCAACCCCATGTGCGAATCGCCCATATCGCCTTCCAATTCGGCCTGCGGCACCAGCGCGGCTACCGAATCCACCACGATGATATCGAAGGCACCGCTACGCACCAAGGTATCGACGATCTCAAGGGCCTGCTCGCCCGAATCCGGCTGCGATATGATTAGGTTTTCTACATCGACGCCAATGCGCCGGGCAAAGCTGACGTCGAGGGCGTGTTCGGCGTCGATAAAAGCCGCAGTGCCGTTTTGCTTTTGCGACTCGCGGATGGCGTGCAGCGAGAGCATGGTCTTGCCCGCTCCCTCTGGACCGGATATTTCGACGATCCGCCCCTTGGGCAAGCCGCCGATGCCTAGCGCCGCATCTACAGCCAGCGATCCGGTAGAGATCGCCTCTACCTCTTGCACCCCACCCTCGGCACCGAGGCGCATAATCGATCCCTTGCCGTACTGCTTTTCAATCTGCGACATCGCCAGTTCCAGCGCTCTGGCCTTGTTGCCGTCGGCGCTTTGTCCGTTCGCTTTAGCCGCTTTCGCCATGAAAATCTCCCTAATTAAAAGTGGTATCGGTTCTAGCCCATCCACTCGACCAAATAGGACGACGAGCGAATGACCGCGTTGCTGTACAAACCAGCGACCACGTCGTCGGCCACAATGCCCCACCCCCCGGACAGGGCTTCTAGCTGCCGCGCTGGGGGCGGCTTGACAATATCAAAGGCGCGGAAGACGAAAAAACCCGCGATAACCGTCCCAGCGCTTGGGGGCAAAAATGCTACTGCAAAGAGAAAGCCCACCCCCTCGTCAATGACGACCTGTCCGGGATCATCGCCCCATTCCGGGGCCGCCCTACCCGCGCTGTACACCCCTATGGCCGAGGCGACTAAAAGCACTCCGATCCATTCCAGCACTCCCAAAGCGGGAACAAACAGCCAGTATAACAGGGCGACGAACGCGGTACCAGCCGTACCGGGTGCCCACGGGGCATAGCCGACAAAAAAAAGCGTGGCGATCAGTCGATTCAGAAGAAACGCGTTCCTCTACGCCGCGCTCAAGGTTCCTTGTAGGAAGAGGTCGCGCGGAACAGGTAGTGAAAACCCGACAGCAGCGTCAGCAACAGCACCCCCGCCAACAGCGCATTGGCCAAAAGCTGGATTAGCTGCTCGTCGAGAAAGAAAAGATGGCCTGCGGCAAAGCGCCCCATCGCCTCCTCAAGGCCAATGACGAAGAGAATAAAGATAACCGTGAAAAGCTGGACCGCGGTCTTCCACTTAGCCAAGCGCGAAGTGACCATCGGGCGGCCTCGGTATATCCCGTAGAGGCGCATGCCCGTGATCAGGATGTCGCGCCCGACAATGGGCAACACCAGCCAAAAATTGACCATTCTGTTCAACGCTAGGGCAATGAGTGCCGACGTTACCAATATCTTGTCGGCCAACGGATCCAAGAAGCGGCCCAGCGGCGTTACTTGGTTGCCAGCGCGCGCTAGTTTGCCATCGTAGAAATCGGTCAGCGAGGCCGCGCTGAAGACGAAGAAAGCAAGGCTTTTCAAATACCAAGTATCGGTGAACAGCAGCAGCAAAAACAGCGGCGTCAAACCGATCCTGAGCGCGGTCAGTCCATTGGGCAAGTTAAAAATATCGCGCCGATTCATTTCTACCTCACAGCGAAGACCGACCGGCAAAGGCCAACGAAAGAGTAACGCTGTCGGCCAAGTCCAAATCCGCGCCCACCGGCAGGCCGCGCGCCAGCCTCGACACCTTGGTCCGCGGCATGAGTTGCTGAGCGATGAAGTGAGCGGTGGCATCGCCCTCGGCGTTGGCGTTGAGCGCGAGCATTACCTCCTGTACGCTCTGCTGGCGCACGCGTTCGACCAAGGAGTCGATGTGCAAATCTTCGGGCAGCACTCCGTCCTGGGGAGAGAGCACCCCGCCGAGCACGTGATACGCGCCAGAGTAAAACTGACTCATCTCAAAGGCCAACACGTCGCTGGCTTCGGCTACCACGCAGATGAACTGCTGGTCGCGCCGGGTGTCTCGACAGACTTCGCATAGGGGCTCGCCCTTTTGGGTGAAATTGTAGCAGGTGGCGCAGTGTTCGATTTGGTCTTTGGCGGCAACGAGTGCCTTGGCGAGCAGCTCGGCTTCCTCGCGCGGCCTCTTGACCACATAGAGCGCCAAACGCTGCGCTGTCTTGCGGCCGATACCGGGCAGCTTGGCAAATGCGACGATCAAGTCTTCGAGGGCCAGCGGTTCCATGCGATTTCTCAGACCAACTCGCCGTCAAAAGCGTCGAGCACCGAACGGAGGGTGGGGTCGGATTCTGGCTGGCTTGCCGCCTGTGGGGTCGGTTGTTCTCCTTTCTTTGCGACGACATCCAAGCGCAGCCGCCACCCGTATTTCGCCTCGGCCATCTCTTCTATGATTTTTCGCTCTTTGAGCACTTGGGTCATGGCAAAGCGCTGGGCGGCATCAAAGCTCAGCTTGAGTACATGGCCTTCTAGACCGTCTAAGGTCGCCCCATTGAGAAAAGAGGCCAGCGACCGCTTGGTAGTACCCACGGCATTAACTAGCTCAGTCCAATTAGCGCTCACCTGATCAAAGCTCGGTTCGGCAGCACTATCGGCATTGCTTGACTCAGCCGGGGCAGCGACTTGTTGCTGGGCCGGGGGAGGAGGTGCAGTCTGTTTGTTGCGATTGCTCGGGGGTGGCGACGCGACCGGTTCGCTCCCACCACTTGGCAGCGGAGGCGGAGTCGATTCGCTGCGACCACTTGGACGCAGGGGCGCAGCCGGGCGCGGCGCAGCGCCTTCAAGCGACTGCAAGCGACGCAGCAGTTCGCCCACATCGACAGACCGGCCCATCAGCGCCAGATGCACCAAGGCGATTTCTAGGCGGAAGCGCGGCTGTAGCGAACGCTTTAGATCCGCTTCTAAATCCAACAGCGACTGCATCATGCGCAGCAGATCTTCAACCGCCATGGCTTCCGCAAGCTCACCACAGCGGCGGCGGGCGTCTTCGGCCATATCTAGCTCGTCGGCTCTTCCTTGTGTCTTGGCGAAGAGCAGGTGGCGCAAAAGCTCGACTAGGCCATAGACGAACTCCTCAATATCGGCCCCTTCGTCAACGGCTTGGGCGACGACATCCAAAACCCGTGCGGGGGCCGCTTCGCGCATGGCGTCGAGCAATTCAAAGTAGAGGCCGCGATCGACGAGACCTAACACCTGCACCACGGCTTGCTGCGACACCTCTGCACCCAATGAGACCACTTGATCGAATAGGCTTTCAGCGTCGCGCAAGGCACCATCCGCGCGGCTAGCCAACAGATGGAGCGCCCCCTCTTCGACCGCGATGCCCTCGGCTTGGGCAATGATGCCCAGATGAGCGGCGATCTGACCGGCGGAGATGCGACGAAAATTGAAGCGCTGACAACGCGAGAGAATGGTGTCGGGAACCGACTGCACTTCCGTGGTGGCGAAGATGAAGACCACGTGCTCCGGCGGCTCCTCCAGCGTCTTCAACAGCGCATTGAACGCCGCGGTCGAAAGCATGTGAACTTCGTCGATGATGTAGATCTTATAGACGCCCGCGGTAGCGGCATAGCGCACGACCTCGCGCAACTCGCGGACGTCATCGACGCTGTTGTTGGAAGCCCCGTCGATCTCCAGCACGTTCATGCTGGTGGAAGCGGCGATGCTCTGGCAGGAATCGCACACCTCGCAGGGGTTGCCGTCGCGGAGGTCGGTACAGTTGAGGACCTTGGCGAGAATGCGCGCGGTCGTGGTCTTGCCCACGCCGCGAGGGCCGCAAAAAAGATAGCACTGCGCGATGCGCCCGGAATGGACGGCACTCTTTAAGGTCGCAGTGATATGCTCCTGCCCGACAACTTCGTCGAATTGGCGCGGACGCCACTTGCGCGCTGTTACCTGATAGGCCATTTGCGTTGCTCGACACAGCCAAGCTGAAGGGAATAAATAAAAAATTAAAAGGCCGTGCACCCATCTTCGATCCCGCCCCCAGGTCTGCCCAGAGCCAGTTAGCTCCAACCGGACAACTCTGCGGCACACCAAGAGACATTCCTACCGCTGCTACCTTCCGGTCCTGACGGGGTTCAGAAGCTCTTGATTGCGCAGAATCCGGCTTTCAGCGCCACTTTGCTCCGGTCGAACAAGAGGTGCGAAGACCTCTGGATGGGAATTCAATCCCGCTATAGCGGATTGCGGGTACAGGGCACCGCTATCTCCCCATCTAGCACGACCTACAACACTGCATTTCACCAGCGGGTATCCGAAAAGTATGGTGGAGCAGATGGGGATCGAACCCACGACCTCCAGATTGCGAACCTGGCGCTCTCCCAGCTGAGCTACTGCCCCGTCCGGATCAATTATGGCGGAGAGAGTGGGATTCGAACCCACGGTAGGGGGTTGCCCTACACACGATTTCCAGTCGTGCACCTTCGGCCACTCGGTCATCTCTCCGCAAAAGCATTGGATTTAAATGGCGGAGAGGGTGGGATTCGAACCCACGGTGACCATACAGCCACACCGGTTTTCGAGACCGGCCCGTTCGACCACTCCGGCACCTCTCCTCAATCTACTTGGCTGCTCGCAGGGCCGCAAAAAAACCCTTGAGCAGCTCGGCACATTCTCGCTCTAGCACTCCGCCGCGGACCTGACAGCGATGATTGAGCCGGGGATCCTCCGCAATGTTGCGCAACGAGCCGCAAGCACCGGATTTAGGATCGGCGGCCCCAAAGACCAGCCGCGGCACTCGGGCCAAGACCGCAGCTCCAGCGCACATAGCGCAAGGTTCCAAAGTGACGTAGAGCGTCGTTGCCAACAGGCGCCGCGTCCCCAGTGCCGCTGCGGCTTGGCGCAAGGCCAGCATTTCTGCGTGGGCCGTGGGATCCTGCGCCGCTTCAATGGCGTTGCCGGCCCGGCCCAAAACCCGCCCTGCTCCGACGACGACAGCACCGACGGGGACCTCGCCGCGACGGCCGGCGCACTCGGCCTCGCGCAAGGCTTCGCGCATCCAATGATCATCATCGGCGAATGAGCTAAGTTCTTCCGTAGATTTCATTTGAGGCCGTTTTTAAGGGGCCTCCTAAGCGGTGTAAATATAACGGCTGCCCAAAACAAGAGCAAGGCTTAGCGGCACTTCAGAAGCGCTTGCGATAATGGTCGCGAGGAAACAGAGAAGGAGCTCGACGCTGCCAGTAACTTTCTTCGTCGGGCGCGATTTTGCGGTCGAGCGGGTCGCGCCCTAAAAGGCGCATGCCAAGGCCGATCAGCGTAAAAAGCGTGTAGAAAACCAGTCCCAAGAGCAGGTGGATATTGACAAAGGCCACGATTCTCGCCAGCCACATGTAGGGAAAGTAAACCGGCTTCAGCGCCACGGGGAGCGCCAATCCGACCCCGAGTAATACCAGCGAGGCCGCGAATACCAATTGCCTCGCGCCGATGGCATCTCGGTACCACAGGTAGCAGCCTATCAGCGCCAGCAACGCCGCCAGCACGATTCCGAAGCGGCGCAAATCGCCGCGTGTGGGCACCGCAACCCCCCAGTAGCTTTTGACCTCAGTCAAGCTCGAACTCCTCTTGCCAATCTAACTCTTCTTGCCACTGCGGCTGGTCTTTCTTGTCCAAGATATAAGAGCCTATGACCAAAAAATCCATCTCGGTCCGCATGAAGCAGCGATAGGCATCTTCTGGGCTTTGGACGATGGGTTCGCCGCGCACGTTGAAGGACGTGTTGACCACCACTGGATAGCCGGTCAGGCTCTGAAAGGCGCGAATCGCGTCGTAGTAGCGCGGGTGATCTTGTCGGCGCAGCGTCTGCACTCGCGCCGAGTAATCGACGTGGGTGACGGCCGGCATATCCGAGCGTGGCACGTTTAGCTTGTCGATGCCGAACAGCCGCTGCTGGTCCTCGCTCATGGGGATCTGCCGTTCCGCTTTAACTGGGGCCACTTGCAGCATGTAGGGCGAGTCGGCATCCAGCTCAAAGAACTCGTGCACGCATTCGCGCAGGATTGTCGGAGCAAAGGGGCGAAAGCTCTCGCGGAACTTGATCTTGAGGTTCATCACCGACTGCATCTGGGTGGAACGTGGGTCGCCTAAAATCGACCGGGCGCCGAGCGCACGCGGCCCAAATTCCATCCGCCCCTGAAAAAAGCCGACCACCTTGCCTGCGGCCAACAGCTCGGCCACGCGCACCGGCAACTCGTCCTCGGCGAGTTTGTGCGCCACTCCCGCTTGCTCCTCAATGCACTGGTAGATCTCTTCATCCCCGTACTCAGGCCCTAACAGCGCCCCCCTCATCGCGTCGTTTTCGCCGTCTGCCGTCCGCTCGTGGCCCAAGTGGTTATACCACAGCGCCAGCGCGACGCCCAAGGCCCCGCCGGCATCGCCCGCCGCCGGCTGGATCCAGATGTTTTCAAAAGGCCCTTCGCGCAAGATGCGGCCGTTGCCGACGCAATTGAGGGCCACGCCACCGGCCATGCACAAGTTTTTGAGCTTGGTTTCTCGATGCACTGTGCGGGCAATGCGCAACATGACTTCTTCGGTGACGACCTGACAGGAGCGCGCAATATCCATCTCGCGCTGAGTCAGCGGCGTCTCTGGCCGCCGCGGCGCTCCCCCAAAGAGCTTGTCCATGGCCCGACTGGTCATCGTCAGGCCGGATAGGTAGTTGAAATACCGAGTGTTGAGCTTGAAGGAGCCGTCGTCCTTCAGGTCGATTATCTCGTTGAGCATTAGATCGACGTATTTCGGCTCGCCATAAGGGGCCAGCCCCATCAGCTTGTACTCGCCAGAGTTGACCTTGAAGCCTGTAAAATAGGTAAAAGCCGAATAGAACAAACCCAGCGAGTGGGGAAACTTGATGTCGGCCAGCGTGTGAATTTCGGCATCTCGGCCGTAGCCATAGCTGGTAGTGGTCCACTCGCCGACCCCGTCTAAGGTCGCGATCGCCGCTTCGCGATACGGCGACGGATAGAAGGCCGACGCAGCGTGCGACTCGTGGTGGTCGCTGAACAGCACCGGTACATCGCAGCCTAGCTGCTCTTGGATTAACTGCGGGATCCACAGCTTCTTCTCCAGCCATACCCGCATGCTCTTCCAGTAGAGGCGGAGACCCAGCGGTGCCGTGCCTAAATGCGTCTCTAGCAGGCGTTCAAAGGTCAGCAAGGGCTTGTCGTAAAACCCCACGCAGTGCAGATCTTTGGCCTCAATACCGCCCTCCCCTAGGCAGTATTCGACGGCGCGAGCGGGAAAATCCGGATCGTGTTTAACGCGCGTGAATCGCTCCTCCTGCGCCGCGGCGACGATCTGGCCGTCGCGCACCAAACAGGCCGCGCTATCGTGGTAGAACGCGGAAATGCCGAGGATGTAAGTGGCCATAAGGAGCTTGACAAGATGGGGTGAGGCAGCGATAATAAAAGGTTTTCATAACCTATGGATTCTATTGAAAAATATCAAGTTAGGACCATTCAATGGAACGGCTTTCACTCCTGTCTGAAGACCAAGTTCGCGCCGTCCAGCGCCAGTTCGGCACGCCCACTTTTGCCTACGATCAAAAGGCGCTGGAATCCCAAGCTCAAAAGGCACTGGCCTTCCCCAATGCACACGGCCTGACGGTGCGCTACGCGGTGAAAGCCTGTCCGGCAGCCGGCGTGATCCGCATTCTCAACCGCGCTGGTCTGCACATCGACGCGAGCAGTGGCTACGAAGCGCTGCGAGCCATGCGCGCTGGCGTCCCCGCGGCCCAAATTCAGCTCACAGCCCAACAACTACCCGACAATTTAGCAGACCTAGTGCGCCAAGGCGTCCTCTTCAACGCCTGTTCTCTGCATCAGCTCGCAGCCTACGGCCGACTCTTTCCGGGCCGTGAAGTCTCCGTGCGCGTCAACCCAGGCCTAGGCTCGGGACACAGCAACCGCACCAATACGGGCGGCCCTTCGTCGAGCTTCGGCATCTGGCACGAGCATCTCGATCAAGTGCTCACAACAGCCGCCGAACACAACCTGCAACTCACTGGTTTGCACAGCCATATCGGCTCGGGCAGCGACCCAGAAGTCTGGCAGCACTGCGCCCGACTGACACTTGGCGTGGCCGCCAAGCTGCCTGAGGTGAGGCGCGTGAATATGGGCGGCGGTTTCAAAATTGGGCGCATGGCCGACGAAGTATCGACCGACTTGTGCGAGGCCGGCCAACCTGTGGCCGATGAATTCAACCGCTTCGCCCGCGAGCACGGCCGCAAACTGCATCTGGAAATCGAACCTGGAACCTTCTTGGTGGGCAACGCCGGTGCTATCGTCTGTAGCGTCGTCGATGTAGTCGATACCGGCCAGCAGGGCTATTCTTTCATCAAAGTCGATAGCGGGATGACCGAAGTGCTGCGTCCCAGCATGTACGGAGCGCAACACCCCATTGTCGTAGTCCCGGCCACACCCGAGCAGCGCGGCCAAGGCGAGTACCTAATCGCCGGTCATTGCTGTGAAAGCGGGGATATTCTCACGCCAGCATCCGGCAACCCCGAAGAACTGGCACCTCGCGTACTCACCGAGCCGCGCATCGGCGACGCGGTCTTTATCGGTGGCAGTGGGGCCTATTGCGCTGGCATGGCCGCCAAAAACTACAATTCCTTCCCAGAAGCATGCGAAGTGCTGCTCGGCACAGACGGCGAGTTCCATCTGCTGCGCCAGCGACAAACCCTCGACCAAGTCTTAGCCAACGAGTCCCTACCCGCTTTCCTCAGCGCCTGAGCCGCGCAGCTTCGGGTCCAGCGCGTCGCGCAATCCGTCGCCCAGCAGGTTGTACAGGGTCACGGTCGCAAAAATGGCCAAGCCCGGCACGACCACCAGCCACCAAGCCGCCGCATTGCTGCGCGCCCCTGCCAGCAGGGCACCCCAAGTGATCACTTCTGCTGGTATCCCTACCCCTAAAAAGCTCAATCCCGACTCGGCGAGGATGGCACCTGCAACCCCGAAGGCCGCCGGGATCAGGATCGGGCCGATGGCGTTGGGCAGGATGTGGCGGAACATGATCCGCCCGTTTGAGTACCCGAGGCTGCGCGCGGCGGCCACGTAATCGTAGCTACGCACCTGCAAGAACTGCGAGCGCGTCAAGCGGGCGATACTGACCCAACTCGTAAGGCCGATAATGATCATGACGAAGAACAAACTCGGCGGGAAAAACGCCGCGACCGTCAAGATCAGAAAGAAGCTAGGAATCGCGGCCCATAGTTCAAAAAGTCGCGAGAGTGCCAAGTCAACCCAGCCCCCGAAGTAGCCAGCCAATGCCCCTAAGACCAAGCCAATGGCCAGCGATATGCCCACCGCCACTAGGCCGATGGTCAAGGCGTAGCGCGTGCCGTGAATCAGTCCCGAGAGCACGTCGCGGCCCAAGCGATCCGTGCCCAGCCAGTGCTCGGCTCCCGGGGGCTGGTACTTCTCCCGCAAGCGGATTTCGCCCGGGGCGTAAGGCACCGGCGGGAAAACGGCTTCCTCTAGCTTGAGCTTTTTGAAGTTGCGGCGGCGCTTCAATTCCGCTGGCCAGTCCACTACCCCCAGATAGACTGCGTATTGGCGGAAGGCCGGAAAGTAGGTCTCGCCTTTGTACTTCATGTAGTATGGCTTGTCGCCGGCCAGTAAGTCGGCGCTCAAGGCCAAGATTCCCAGCAAGACGATGCCCATGAGACTGAGCAGAGCGGGTTTGTTCTTCTTGAATTGCTTCCAGACGACCCGCCCGTAGGACTGCCCTTGTGTAACGGCCTCTGTGCTCATTTACACACTCGCAAAGTCGATGCGCGGGTCCACGACCTTGAGCAAAATATCCGCCACTAAGATTCCCGCCAGCGACAGGGCGGAGCCAATGGTGAAGAGCGCCATGGCCACGGGGTAGTCGCGCACGATGACCGACTGGTAAGCCAAAAAGCCCATGCCCGGAATGGTGAAGATCGTCTCGATAAACACCGAACCCGCAATCATTCCCGGCAAAAGCCCAGCCATCAGCGTCACAATGGGAATCAAGGAATTGCGCAGCACGTGGCGCAGCACTACCACTCGGTAGCGCAATCCCTTGGCCTGGGCGGTGCGCACGTAGTCCAGCCGCAAATTCTCCAGCATGCTGGTGCGCATATAGCGCGAGATGCCAGCGAAGCTGGAGTAAGTCGAAGCCAGTACCGGCAGGACCATGTGGTGAGCGTGGTCGGTCAATAGCCGCCAAAATCCCCAGTCTTCCCCTGCTTCCAAGGATTGGATTCCAGAGGCTGGAAACCAGTGGAAGAATTCCTTGTTGCAGAAAAACAAGATCAACAGCATGCCGAGCCAAAACGAAGGCATCGACCACAGCATGAAGGTCCCGGTGGTAGCCAAGCGGTCGATAGCGGTATTTTGCTTGACCGCGATTACTATGCCCAGTGGCACGCCGATTAGATAGGCAAAAACTAGGCTGATGAGGTTGATTTCCAGCGTGATGGGCAGCCGGTCGAGGATGTGGTCAATGACCGGTTCCTGGTCTTTGAAAGAGCGCCCTAAATTCAGCGTCACCAAACGCCAGGCCCCCACCTGCACCAATTCCAAGCCAGACCCCGCATACGCGTAGTTTTTAGCTGGAGAGAAAAGGCGGCTCTGCCAGAAAGGCGATTCGACGAGCTCGTCAACGCGCTCGGGGCGCAGGCGGCGAAAATGCGTTAAGAACCGCGCCTTGCGCTCCTCGCCCTCAAGCGCGGCCAACTCGGCCCGCTCCGCGTCTGCTAGCTCGTCGAGCACAGCGTCGGCCAACAAGGCCCCGCGGTCGAATGCGCCCAAGTCCTCCACGCGCAAGACCAAGTTGGAAAGCCAGTGCAAATACTGGATGTGTAGCGGTTGGTCTAGCCCGAGTTGGCGGCGCAAATCCCGGCGCGTCTTCTCCATGTCCGACTGGTGGTCGGTGGAGATCCCCTCGCCACCAGCGGCCCCACCCAAGAACAGATCAACCGGGTCGCCGGGTGCCAAGCGCATAATCAGGAAGGTCAGTAGGGTGATGCCGAGGAGGGTTGGGATGGCCAGCAGAATGCGCTGAATGGTGTACTGCAGCATGGTGGGAGCGCGGCCGCTTTACTCCTCTAGTTCCTCGGCCCGCGCATACGCCGCCTCGCTTTGCTCAATCAATTCTTTATGGGCGTAAACCGTCCCCAAATGCAGCCATACCAACGCATTGTCTGGCGTTTGTTCGGCGAGCTGTTCCAAGATCGGCAACGCGCCATCCATATCCTCTGTGGCCAAGTGGACCATGGCGAGATTGTAGAGCGCGTCCCCATCGCCGGGTTCGAGTTGTAAGACCTGTTCATAGGCTCGCTTAGCTGCGGTGTACTTTTCTTGCTGCCAGTAGAGATTGCCCAAGTTGAAGTGGGGCCTGAAGTCATCGGGGTTCAGCTCTATGACCCTGCGATAATTGGCCTCGGCACCCTCGTAGTCCTCGGCTTGGGCTTGGGCGATGGCGAGATTGGTCAGCCCATTGAGGTTTTCGGGATTGATCTTGACTACCTGCGACAAGGCGCGGATGGCTTCATCGAGCTGGCCATTTTCCAAGTAGAGCGACCCTAGGCTGAAAAAGGCGTCCTCGTCTTCCGGATCCGCCGACGCGATCTTTTGGTAAGTGGCAATGGCCGCATCCGTGCTGTCGATCTGGTAATAGACGTACGCGAGGTTGCGCCAAGCATCGAGCGCGCTTTCGTCGATGATGGTAGCGTTGTGAAACGAGTGCCGCGCCATGACGAAATTGGGGGCCTCGCCTTGGGCGTGGACGACGCCGGCATTGTACTCTCGCGTCCAAAATTGGCGACGCGTTTGTTCAACCTCGATCTGAAGCTTGGGATTGCGCTCGGCGTGTGCTAGATGCTCGGCCATTTCGCCATAGCGGCCCTCTTCGCCTAAGAGCTGGCCCATGAGCAGATGAGCCTCGCTATTTTCTGGCTCGGTCTGTAAGACTAGGGCGAGTTGCTTTTTAGCCTCTTGCGGCTGCTCCTGTTTGATATAGAGCTTGGCCGCAGTCATGGTCGAACTCTGGCATCCCAATCCGGCGACGGCGACGAACACCATCAGCCAGCGCACACACTTCATTGACAATCTCCTAATGAAAACGGCGCGACGCACATGTTATGCGCCGCGCCACGGCCGAATTTAGAAACCGAACTGAAAGGTAAAGGTGTTGAGCGCGTCGAAATACTCGACCGTAGTGTAGGCGTAATCAACGCGCAAATTTTTGATCGTCCCGGCATCCAGATTCAGACCAAAGCCGAAGCTGGTGCCGTAGATGTAGTCGTCATCCGAGTTGGGCGCGTAGTCGAAACCAGCGCGCAGAGCAAAGAAATCGCTCAGCACGTATTCAGCACCCAACCGGTACTGGTCGTAGGCGAAATTGTTGTGCCGGAAGACTGAGGACAGGTTGAGCGCGTCCATATAGCGGTAGCTCAGACCGAGTTCAAAAGTCGAGGGCAGGTCGGCGGAACTGGCCTGCACATTGTAATCGGAAGGTCCGCGGCGTAACTCGTTGAGCTGACCGCGGCGCAACAAGCCGGAGCCGCCAAACTGCATCCGCGTGCCGATGTGCTTGAGCGCCACCCCCAAGTCCAAGCCGGCAACCCCGCCCAGATTGGCGTATTGCAGACCGGCGCTAAACGAGGATGCAGTGGCCTCGACGCGCTGGATGCGGTTGACGATATAATGGCTGGTGATCCCAACGGCGATGCGATCGGTTAGTTCCCGGGCGAAGGTCAAACCCAGCGTGAAAAAGGTCGGCGAATAAGTCGCGCCGGTGCCGTCTGGATTGGCCTCAGTCGTCACCGGGATTTGGCCAAAATCCAGCGCCTTGATGTTGAGCGCCAGCGCGCCGAGGCTCTTGAAATTGGCACCAGTGGCCAGATAGTTGATGCGGGTATCCGCCAGATAGGACATCGTCGAAAACAGGATGCCCGCGTTGGATTCGGACTTGGACAAGCCTGCCGGGTTCCAGTGCAGAGCCTCCAGACCGGAACTGGTGGCGATTGAGGCCCCGCCCAAGGCCATGTCGCGCGCGCCAACCGGAATCAGCAGTTCCGGGGCCGCGGCCGTACCGGCGCGATCATAGCCATCGGCAAAGGCCGTAGCCGAGGCGAAAACCAGCGCCAGCAGGATCGTCGAGATGCGAAAGCTGTGTCGAAGCATGGAATGGCCTCCTATTTCTCCCCTAGAAGTTCTCCAGGAACTGCTGCTCTTGGATGATGGCCAGCTTGAGGATCCGACTTTTGCCGTGATCCGGCAGTTCGATATGGGCGATATACATGCCGCTGGCCACTGGCAGTGCGTTGTGGTTTTGCAAATCCCAGCGCGTAAACTGCGATGGGTCGTCCTTCTCAATTGTGCGCACCAGCGTGCCGCTCATGTCGAAGATGCGGATATTCGCCTTGGACGGCAGGTGGCTGAAGGTCACGAAGTGGCTATAGCGGCTGGTCTCGGCCGCGTTGACGCCGAGGTAGGGATTGGGGAAGACGTTGATCTTCTCAATGTCCTCCTCGAGGTTTTCTGCGTTCGCCTCTTGCCCTGGGACGAGAAAGGAAAATACATCGTCAGGGCCGTTGACTCTGTAAGGGATCAACCTCAGAATCTGACCGTCTTCGAGCATATCCATTTCGTGGTCACCACTTCTTAGCGTGAGCCATAGGGCCGCATGGATGTCGAAGGTAACTGCATCAGCTAAGATGCTTTTGCCTTCGCCGTATTGGGCTAGTGGCGTGTCGCTGTAGTCGCTGTCAAAAATAAATAAGTACTCGCGACCACCGAGGCCACGGTCCGGGTCTTCCGAGGCCAAGTCCCAAGCGCCGTTCTCCGAAGTGGAACCCACGTTCTCGACAAAGCCGATATTGACCTGCCGCGGGGGATCGCTGTCCACTTCCCAAGCAGTAAAAGGCACATCGGCAAAATCTTGAAAACCGTAATTGGGATCGCCGCCGCGCAGATAGCGGTAGCCCTTCTGCGTGTTGGTGCGGCTAAAGCGAATCTCAACGGTATTTAGGTCGGCACCACCAAGCGAGGAGCCGAAGAAATTAGGACCGACGTCAGCACCGCCACCAAGGGCGCTACCACCCCAGTTGATACCGGTTAGCCAGCGCTCCGATCCCTCCCACTCCCAACCACTAAGCGCCAGCGGTGGGCCGAGGACCATCAGTTCAAAACCGTGGTCCGGGAGATAGATGGCCGCTCGCTCGTCGCCCGGACCGATCTCAAACTGGTCGGCGAGGAGGATATTGCTACCATCGGTTTCATCTATCAGGTTCCACACGGTGTGGCCCTCTTCATCCGCGCCGAAGCGAACCTGATAGTTGTGGCCCGTAGTGAGCGTAGGGTTGACTACCACGACCTCAACTTCTCCCTCGCTGATACCGGCGGTGTGATCGGGGGTTATCGCAGCGCCAGGCTCGCTCAGATAGCGGGTACCGGGCGGCGGCTCCTGCGGCACACAGATCAAGCTCTGCGGCGCACTCTCCAGCGTGGTGGTAGCGGTACCTTCGGCGGTGGCGCGGTTGTAGGCCGTCACCGCAAAGTGGTATCGCTGGCCGTTGACCAGCGGGCCGCTGCGGATGTGGTCCTGAGTAATCAGGATATTGCGCCTGAGCCCGAAGTCGATGCCGATCTGTAAGGGCACATCGAGCACCACACCCGACTCCTCGTCGAGGGCAATGCCGAGAATCGTAGTCACACCATTCTCGATGTCGAAGGTCGCCACCCTGACGCCCTGCGAAAGCGTGGCTTCGGCCGAAGGCAACTGGTAGAGGTTGTAGCCCTCGAATTCGAAGCCGGGCGAACCCTCGCCTTCGGTGGCCTGAATCGACTCGTCGTCCCAACCCCAATCCAAGATGATCGCCTCGTCGAGCTCGGCTATGCGGACATTGGGCTGAGTCGGCGGCTTGGGCACCTCAAAGAAGTTGTTGTAAGCGTCCTGCACAAACTGGTCGGAGAACTTCAGCTTGGAGACGCTGCGCAGGCGGTCAGTCGAAATGCCGCCCAACAGCGCGACCACCACTTCTTGGGTGTCGCCCAATGCCATCTCAAAAGGCCCGGTGGCCAGCACGATGCGCCGGTCGCCGGCCGGCAGCGGCACGCCGTCGTTCCACCCGGAGGCTCTAGTCGGATCGCCGTCGAGCGTGAACTTGGTGTCGGCATTGGTCAGGGGGTTGGTGTAGGGCACGGGGTTTGCAACATCGTCCTGTGGCTGGAAGCCACGTAGTAGGTTGTACCACTGCTGAGTGCCCACGTATTCGCCCAGTTCCGGATCGGATATCGCGCTGCCGGCGGCAAAGTACACGAAGGCCGTCATCGGCAAGTTCGCGTAGCCGGGACGCAGCCCCTCGTTGAAGATGGCCACCGAACTCTCGTCGAGCAGTTTATTTCCCTCCTCGTCAACAGCGATATTGCCGTCTTCGTCTAGCTGATAAACCGGCACGATCGGGCCTTGCAAAAAGTCGTAACCAACAGCCGGTGGGGCCAAGCCGAAGGGGACGTAATGCGAATCGTCGTCAATCGAGTTGTACACATAACCCAAGCTCAGATCGACATCGGCACCAGCAAAGTCGTCGCCGTAGTCGCCCAAATCTGGATCGGACCATTGGGCGAAATACATGTCCTCGATCACGGCATCGTCCGTAGCATCTGCGGTGCCCTTGTAGATGACCTTGTACTTCTTGAAGATCACGTCGCCCAAGGCGTCGGTGCGCGCATAGCCCCACAGCGTGACCTGAGCCTCCAAGCCGATGGGCAACGAGCCGTAGAGAGTGGTGGTGGCCCCTTGGTCCAAATCGTTTATAGCAAACCAGATTACCTGATCGGCGTTGGCCAGCCCCGGCTCGTCAACTGTAGGATCGTACTGCCCATCTCCGTCGTTGTCGTAAAAAGGTGCTCCCAACTCGGCCGGCCACTCCATCCAATCGCGCTCGTACTGGGCGCGCACCGCCTCTTCGTGGGCGTCGGTGATCTGGCTCAAACCGATGTTGAGGACCTCGGAGGCGTCTAGCCGCAAATCAGCAGTCGCCCAGTCGCGGCGGATCCGGTAGAGTCGGGCCGTGTCGCGGTCTTGGGCTACTCCCTTGGACTCGATGACACCGGGAACCGTGCCAATCTCGTACGTCTGGCCGCCGACGCGCAGTTCTTGGTCATTGCCGTCTTGGACCCGCCCGCCCCAGATGATGCCGTCTTGGAAGATGACTTGGTCGGTCGAACGCGGGTAGGTCACACCCGAATTGCCGCTGAGCGGGTCTCGGGCCGACCAGCCATCGCTTTGGATCCACATGGCCATATTGTTGATGTTGAGTTGGGTCCGTTGAGTGGACACCTCGTCATCGTCTTGGGCCAGTTTGGCGGCCGGTGCGCCTCGCTCTTCGCGGGCTTGAACAGTGCCGACTAGGAGCAAGAGCGTCGCCGCCGCAAATAGATAGACAAACTTTCTCATAGCTTCCTCTCTTTCCTAGAAATCGAGCTGCAAACCGAAGCGAATCTGGCGCGGCGCGTCGTAAATATCGCCGCCTTCGTTGGCCCAGTAGGCTTGGCGGTTGACCAAGTTGATCGCCTCGTAGAGTTGCACGTACTGTTGCCCACCGCTGGCCTCGACGATCTGTTGGCTCAACTCTGGATTGGTCAAGAAGCCGTCGTCTTTGTCGGAGCCGGTGCGGTTGTACACGTTGAGCACGTTCTTGCGGTTGAAGAGATTGATAATGCGGCTATAGACCTTGGCATTGAGACCAAGTAGCGAGAAGCCCTTGTCGATGCGCAGGTTGGTTTCAAAGGTCCACGGCGTCGTCGAGCGGTTGATCGACTCGAGCGGCTTGCGCGAGCGCGGGTCGAAGCTGTCGAGTACGCCGGCGTTTTCTGGACCGCGCTGACCGATCGAACCGGTGACCAAAGTAAAGCTGTGCCCGCTCGTAAAGCTCATCAGCAGGTTGGCCCCCAAACTCCGCAGAATGGGGTTCGGCTCGTTGTCCGGGTAGCGGTAGTCTAGAAATATTGAGCCGCGATGCGTCTCGTTAAAGTCGAGCGGCGAGATGATCGTCGGCAGGTTGGTCTCGTTCTCAACCCCGGAAATGGCCGAGCCGGTATATGAACCCGTGCCGCGTGCATCGGACAGGGTGTAGTTCAGCTCGGTGCGTAGGTTATTGACGCGCCGGAGCTTGAATTGGAACTCGATGCCCTTGGTCGTGGCGAAGTCGCCGTTTTGCAGGAAAACGTACGCGCCGGCTTCTTCCGCGCTGGCCGAGACCTGCTGCTTGCGCAACTGCACCTGCCCTTTGACGTCGCGGTAGAAGCCCGTGATGTCAAAGGAGGCGAATTCGGTGAACTGACGCTCGAAGCCGATTTCGTACTGGGTGGTCCGCATCGGCTCAATGTCGTAGGCGGTCGGATAGCGGATGTAGTTCTGGCCACCCAACTCTAGGGCGAGACGCGCCCCACCGGCAAACATGGAGCGCATGGCCGGCATTTGCGAAAAGCGCCCATATTGCACGTGAAAAACCGTCAAATCCGACACCGGGAACGACATTCCCAAACGCGGGCTAATATCGGTGTACGTGGGGGTCTTTTCCATCGACGCGAGATCAATGGTGTAGTTTTCCGGGTCGCGCACTGGCGCGGCTGGATCCTTGAAGCGCCAGCTATCCGCGTCGAAATAGTCGAGGCGCAGACCGGCGTTGATGATCAGGTCATTATACTCGACCTTGTCTTGGATAAAGGCGGCGGCTACCGTCGGCTGGCGCGGTGCTTCTAGCCCTTCGCCATCGGTCTCGCGCCCAAACTCGTCGTGGCCGAAGAAATCGCTGGCGCTGGTCGAGCGCAGCAATCGGATCAGATCCTGCTTGCTGCCATCGCCATCGTCGAGCGTCTCGGCCTTGGCGATCAGCGCGTCGAGGATTTCGGCTTCGCTGATCTCGTCGTTGTAGTAGCGGTCGTACACCGCGTCCAGCTCGGGATAGGTATTGGCTATCCCCGAGCGGATTGAACGCAACGAGATTCCATAGCGCCGCGAGGTCCAATTTTGATAGTCGAAACCGGCCTTGAGCTGATGTATGTCGGTCTGCTTGGTCCAGCTACCGGCCAACCCCCAATAGCCATCCGACGAGGTACCGTAAGAAGTCGTACGCGTACCCGGACGGTTGAAGGGGAAACCGGCCAGATCGTAGGGCCTAGGCCCCGAACCCTGCTGGGTATAGGGCGTGTACTCGCCCGTGCCTTCGAGGGCGCGCTGTACGGCCACGCTGTCGTTGTACACCCACCACCGATCTTTGAAAAGCGGGTCGTAGGACTCGCGATCCTGCTTGTAGAGGCTCACGTTGAGTTCGTAGAACATGCTCTTGTCGAGCAGGTGGGTGAGCTTGGCGTTGACCAGATTGGAGGACTGTTCCGACTCATTCAAGCGCCGGGTGTTAAAAACATTGCGGATGGGCGTCGGGTTGATTTCACTATGCCCGTCCGAATACAGATTCGTGAGGCGGAGCTGAACAGGGTAGTAGTCAAGCAGCAAGGTCCCGTTGAAAATGACCGCTTCACTTCTCGTGTGCGGAATGTTGCCGGGCTTGATTTCGAGCTGCTCGATCTGGTCGGGAACGAGATTGCCCTCTTCGTCCTCGCTCCAGTGCCGACGGCCACCGCGGAGGCCGGTGTCTTCAAGATTCTCGAAGGTAAAACCCGACCAGTAGGTCGGCCAAGACCCGATGCCGCTGCGCTGGCCAGCCAAGAAGGCGCGAATCCGCTGATTGCCTGCAACCGGACCACCGGCGGTGATCACCTGATTGAAGTAGCCGTAGGAATAGGTGCCGAAGCGCTGCTCGTAGTCGGAGGTAAAATTGTCCGACTCAGACATGATCTCAAAGTCCCAAGCGCTGCCGCCGGTGCGCAACTCTTGCAGGATAATGCCGGCGTTGGCCCCGCCGTACTCGGCGTTGAAGCCGCCAGCTTGGAGCTGGATTTCCTCCAATGCCTCGTCGATCAGCCCCACCGCGCTGGCACCAGTGACCACATTGCGGACGCTAGCTCCCTCGACGTAGTAGCCGATCTCGTCGCCACGCGAGCCGCGGATGTGCAGCGTCCCCTCGTCATTGACCACGCCGGTTTGCAGCGATATGACTGAGCTGACGCCTCGAAGCGGCAAAATATCGAGATCCTCGGCATCGATAATGCGCACCGCATTGGTAGCGGTTTTGTCGATGATAGGCCGCTCGGCGCGGATTACCACTTCCTCGACTTGGATATCCGAAGAAGTCAGGTCAACGGCGATATTTGTAGTCAGGTCGGCGGAAACCCGCACATCCTCAACGGTATAATCCGCATAGCCGATATACGTGGCCTTGAGGGTGTAGGTGCCCGCCGGTACGTTGAGAATAAAAAAGCGGCCCTTTTCGTCCGCTGTAGCTCCTAGCTCGGTATCCACCACCACGATATTGGCATGGGGCAGCCCATCGCCAGTGGCGGCATCCTTGACGACACCGGCGATCTTGCCGCCCGTACTGGCCTCGGCCGGAGCCAAGCTCAGCGCGAGCAGGACGCCCAGTCCGGTCAGGGCGCGAAAAATGCCTGCAAACTTGGTCATATATCCCTCCTTTGTGGAGTAATTTTCAAAACCCCTTACATCAGGTGTAACCAGTCATCTAAGAGAAAGGTCACGCGCCCGATCAACAGCGAGACCCTCGCCATAATAGTGTAACCAAACGAAGCCCCAAACGAGATCATCAAAAACCATATCCCCACCTTGGAGACATGGCCCGCCGCGCCGGTGTGCTCGACGGAAAAAAAGAAATAAACCAACACCCCGATGACCCCCACCAAGACGATCAGCAGATTGAGCCCCTCCAAGCTCCCGCTCCCGGTTAGTGGTTGTAATGTAGGTTCAATTTGGGCTAAAATAAAGGAAGAAATATAGCGGGGAATCGTCCAGCCAGCCGCAAGCCCGACAAAGAATGCAAAAGCATAGCGGCTGAGCCAACCGAAGCGCAGCGAAAAGCGCGTCAACATCAAAAGCCCAAGTACCGTCGGGGCCAAAAGCCACCAATTGGGCGTCTCCCCTTCCCCCGGATCGGTCCATTCGGCAATAATCTCGCCGTAGAGCGTCGGGTACCAATTCTGACCGAATACATAAGCCGCTGCCACGCCGACAAAAACGTGCTCGGCAAACTTGAAAAGCGGATTGTCCTTGTAGAGAAAGCTATAGAGCGCCAAGGTCATGCCCGCCGCGACGATGATGCCCAAACCCGTCCAGTCGGCCACCAAGATTCCGCTAGCCACCAAGCCGATGTTGACCGCAGCAAACAGCAGGATCAAGCCTAAAAAGACATACGTATCGCGCATATCAGTTCCTCTGCTCGGATGAAGTTAGCCGAGCGGCGAAATACGCGATATTGCCGATAATCACAAAGAGCGTGATGACCAAATGAGCCATGGACTGGGCGCTCATACCCGTGCTGGCACTGCCGCGACGGTCAATCAGGGTCTCGTATTCGGCGGCACCAGCTAGACCACCAAGCAGGCCACCAAGCTGTCCTGAGTCGAGGAAGGGATAGAGGTCGGGAGCCATCACCGCAGTACAGCCAGCAACAAAGGTAAAGCCGTACTTCTCCTGTCCGTAGGGGATCCACCAGAACTCAATCGAATCCCCGGCTGCCAAGTCTAAAACGAGGTCAAAATCGCGCAGCGAGCGCAAACTGCGCGTCAAATCCAAATCGCCAGTAGCCGCGCCCCATTGGTCCTGCGGGAAGGCACTGTGGAAGTCCTGCCCCATATTGAGGATGACGCTGAAATTGCCCGGCTTGTAGCCCATAAAGGCGTAATCCACCCCGTACTCCAAATCGAATTCAGCCGCCATCTCCTCCAGCACCTGTTGGGCCAGCCCCGGCGCTTCGGGCCATAGGCAGATGGCCACCACCTTGAGATCGCGGCGGAAGGCGTGGTGCAAAATGGCGCGCGACATCGGCAGCATTTCAGGTTGCGTACTGGCACCGTAGGAGAAGGAGACCAGCACAATATCACCCGCGTCGAGTTTCTCAAACTGGTCATACGCAGCTTTTACTTCGTCCGTCGGCGTAATCGGCAGGGAAATTCCGGCCAGCAACGGCCCTGCCACGCTGATAAACACTAGGGCGAAAATGATGCGCCGGTCGATAGCGAGCAGTTTGTGCATCACTCGGCTCCTCCGCCCAAATACGAGCGCTCAATCCCAAAAATGATCCGCAGCGAAGTGGCAATAGCACCCAGCGACACGCCGAGCAAAATGCCGCGTTTGGCCGCCAAGTTGGGCACGTTCAACAGCCAATCGGTTGCCATAGGAAAAAGGTCGGAAAGCTCTCTTCCGATGGGCACGCGCCCCAACATGACGATGACCGCCGCAATCAGTAGCACAGCCGCCTCGGGCGTACGGGCGCGAAAGGTCCGGTACGCGGCCGAGGCGATGAAGAAGGCTAAGATCGAAAACATGGTCGAGGTGCAAGGCACGTGAATGTTGTCGAAGAGCCACTTATAGCCTCCGGCCTCAGCCTGCGCGGCGAAGGGGCCTAAACCATCGTTGTACACGACGAAGACCATCATTACCGCGAAGCTCAAAATGGCGATCAAGCTATAGGCCCAACCGGCGACGCGCTGGCGAATCCGCTGCCAGTGTAGGTTGAGCAGGCTGTATAGCCCGAGCAAATAAGAAAACGCAAAGACTATGCGCACCCATAGCGCCATCTCCCGCTCCAAACTCTGCGCGTCACCGTGCGGTACGTAGTAGCCGATAACGCCGAGCATACCGAAGGCAAAGGCAATCACCAGCGGTAGCGTTCGACTAAGAAAAATCATCGCGCCCTCCTAGGGGCTAAAAAAGTGCGTCAACTGCGGCCATCCCAAGAAGGTCTCCAGCAGCGTGCCCAACACCAGAGCGGCCAGCAGAATGGCCTTGCCCGCGTCTTGGCCTTTGAGGCTACCCAACATCCGCGGCTCACCCGATAGATAAGCACTAGCGGCGTAGAGTTCTTCGCCAAGCAGGGTGTAGTCACAGGTGGTGACGAAAAAAGGAAGCTGGGTAAAGGCGTCCGTACCGGCGATCTGGATCGCCCCGGTCGTCGAACCCGTCTCGGCCAACAACAGCGACTCGGCGTAGAAATAACCCATCATAATATGAGCCGCCGGGCGATCGCGGGTCATGATACCCTCGACCGCTGCCGCATAGCTAAACTGATCGGTACCGGCGATGAAGACGTGGTCGGGATTGAAGGCATCGGGCCGTCCCGCCTCGATATACGAGGCTTTCATCGTCTCTTGACTCACAGATAGAACCACCGGGTCTGGGGCCACCACCCGCAGCGCAGTGTCGTATTCGGCCGTACGCCGCGCAACCCGTCCCAAGATATTGACCGCGGCAATGGTCGAGATCGCGTCCATGCCGCGCAGGCCGTGAATGAACAGCACCGGCTTGCCCATCTCGGTCGCCCGCCCCAACGCCTCGTCGAGTGCCTCTAACCCGGCGATGCGGCGGATCTTGAGCTCGCGCCGCCGCGCAATCCCAATGTAGCCCATGATAAGCCCTGAGAACACGAGGCACAACACTAGATTGTTGACCTTGGAGTTATTAAAAAAATTGCCTTTGGACTCGGCGTTGACGATCACCTTGCCGCGGATTGCGCCCCCGGCCGATCGCACATCAATGTGGAAGTAATACGTCTTGCCGTCTTCTAGCGGCGTCTTGCCACCCGCGCCGGCAAATTCCTCGACGTTGACATAGTGGTAATTCTCCAGATCGGCCCCGCGCCCAAAGAGCGCCGGTGCCTCGGACATCAAATTCCCCGTTGCCGCAACCTCGTCCACGACGCGAAAAGGCCCGCTGGGCGAGTCGGCGATGGCGACCTGATACCTCGCATTTTCGCTGATCTGGGGATCTCGCGGCCAAGTCAGCGTAATGCTACCCCCGTCGTCGTTGGGCGTGTCAAAGGCTTGGACCTCAATCGGCGGTTCAGGCTGTGCCAGCAACTCGCCGAGTTCCTGTTCTTCGATCGGCAGCAGAGGATCTATCAGCAAAGTGTCGATCCCCTGTTCCGCATTTTCCGCCGCACTCGCCAACGGCCAAGCCAAAACCAACGCAGACAGCCAGTTTTTTGCTCTCATGCCTTTATTCCTCAATCAGCTCCACATTCGCCCGTGGCACTACCGCCTGCTCCCCGTCTTCAAACTCTACGGCCAATACTCGCACCCGCGCCCCGGACTCCACCGCGCATAACTCGGTCGGCAAGTCGCTGACGCGCCCAATCCTCCCAAAATAGGGCATCCGAATCACGCGCAACAAATCGCCCACCTGCAACCCTTCCGCGCCCGGCCGCACCTCTTCTTCCTCTTTGTCAGCGGCCGTGGGGACGATAATCTCCGGCCGCAACACGCCCGCGCGGATCTGCGTCGCACCGGCCATGGACGCATCCATGCCAGCGCACGCTTGCAGAATATCAAAGGTCTTGCGGGCCATGGCGACGCGGCCGAAACCCTCGGTCGCTACCACGGTCAGGCCGATCTGCTCAGTCCCGGTGATGGCCACGCCCAAATCGCGGCCGAGCAAGTCGCGCAAGTCGCTGTCGCGCAGGCCGCCGCCGATCAACCCCACAGCACCTGCCTGCCGGGCCTGTTCCACAGTCTCCGCGCTAATCAGGCTGCCGACCACCACAATTTTA
The DNA here is from genome assembly GCA_022820485.1 of Candidatus Latescibacterota bacterium. GTDB lineage: Bacteria > Latescibacterota > UBA2968 > UBA8231 > UBA8231. Next base: position 112,990 of record JAJEFJ010000011.1, on the reverse strand, counting down.
CCCGCAACTTCCGGGCCCAGCGACTCGGCCGTGGCGTCTGGAGCATCAACTGCCAAGTGCAGCGCGCCCCAACACTCGCCCCCCACGCCGAAAATGCCTTGGATATAAGCACCTCGCGCTGCGACGCGCACGCCCTCCTCGGCAAAAACTTCCTCTACGACTCCATCGACGTACGCCAGCACTTCGACCGGCCTAGGAGCTTGCCGCAGTATCACCTGCCCAGTCACCGGCGAAATGCTCTCGACGGTGCCGCTGACCGGAGATTCAATCGTGGTCTTGAACCAACGAATAAACGGCTTGGTCTCGGCAAGCGGCTCGTCGGCTTCTACTCGGTCGCCCTCCTTTTTGAGCATGTAGCCAGCTAGCTCTTGCGGCGAGATACCCAAGCGGTTTACCAAGTTCAGGGTCGCCACCTCGCCCGGCAGTTCGGTGCGGGCCACAACTTGGTCGCGGCGCACGGCTTGGCCGCGCTCAACGACAACTTCGCCTTTGAGAGGCAAGCGCCGCTCTTTGTACACGACTGCGTGTTGCGTCACGCGCAGTCCAGGAGTATAGGCGTGAGCCATGAGCTACTCGTATAGGTTTAACGCCTGCTGCCAGTCGCTTATCTGACGCCGGCGATCGCTATCAGCCGCCATCTGAATGGGCCGGCCGCGACCGTCCAGCACTAGTCCTACGACCCCGCCGCGCACTCGCGCATTTAGGGCTTGCCCCGGGCCGGCACCCACATCCCAACGCCGCGCCGGTTGGAGCGAGACTTCGACCTCCTCGCCGTCAGCCAAAGGCACCCACTGGAGCTGGCCGACCTGCAACTGGCCGGTTTGGTGCTTGGGCAGGTCTATCTCGTACTGGAGGCAAACCTCGCCGTCCTTCCCCTCGCCGACGGGGGCCACACAAGAGCCCAAGTAGATCAGGCAATCGCGCTCGAAAACCTCAGTGGCGGCCCGCTCGTCAACAGTCGAGAGCACCCCTAGGTGAGGCATCATAAAGATGCTATCGACCGCCAAGCGGGTGATGCCTTCGGGCTGAAAAGCATCTATCAGCATGGCACAACTCTGCTCGCGGCGGGGCGCGTGCGATAGCACTCCGCCGCTGCCGACTAGCATGTCCAGCGCCATCATCTCGACTAAACTCTCGCCGGTGGCACCCTGCTCAAAGACATCGGCCAGCGTGCGCTTGCTCTGCACCCCCTTCAATCCCACCGCCAATGCCCGGTGCTGGTCAAAAGCCAAGCGCAGGGCCTCGCGGGCAATGGCTTGCTCGACTTGCAATTCCTGCATGAGCTGCGGGATGGTGGTAGGGCGAATCATCTTGTTCTTGATCCGGTCGCGGAGGTCGGCCTCCTCAATGTCAAAAGGAACCCAGCGCATGATCTGGTCGAGGCCAGCCTCGGCCAGCACGTTGGAGACGCTATAGGACATGCCTAAATTGGCACTGACCGTGCGGTTGAACACGCCGTTGAAGACGCTGAACACATCGGTCGTCGCCCCGCCGATATCCACGCCGACGACGTTGATCTCCTGCTGACGGGCAATGGTCTGCATGATCTCGCCCACCGCCCCGGGCGTCGGCATAATCGGTGCGCTGGTCCAGTCCATCAGCTTGCGGTAGCCAGGTGCCTGCGCCATGACGTGTTCAAGGAAGAGATCGTGAATGACGTGCCGCGCTGGGTCCAGATTTTCCTCTTCGAGCACGGGGCGAATATTCTCAGTAACAGTCAGAGCCATCTTCCCCCCCAGTGCCTTTTCGACCTCCTCGCGCGCGTCCTCATTGCCCGCAAAAATAATCGGTAACTTAAAGTCCGCGCCAAAGCGGGGCTTGGGGTCGGCCGCGCTGATGAATTCGGCCAACTCGACCACGTGGCTGACAGTGCCGCCATCCGTGCCGCCCGACAGCAGCACCATATCGGGACGCAATTGGCGGATGCGCTCTATTTTCTCGTGGGGCAAGCGCCCGTCATTGGCCGCGAGTGAGTCCATGACGATTGCCCCAGCACCCAAGGCACAGCGCTGCGCGCTCTCGCCGGTCATCGCCAGCACCACGCCGGCCACCACCATCTGCAACCCGCCGCCGGCACTGCTCGTCGAGATGTAGATATCGACCCCAACGTTGCCGTCTGTCGGAGTGATAATCCGCTCTCCATCGAGGATCTGCCGCCCGGAAAGCTCCTCAACCTCTTGAATGGCGTTGAGCACCCCCCGGGTGACGTCTTCAAAAGGAGCCTCAACCGTAGTTGGAGCCTCGCCGCGAAAGGTCTGGCGATACCCTTCGTCCTTCTTCTCGATCAGGATCGCCTTGGTGGTCGTACTACCGCAGTCCGTGGCGATAACTACGTTGAGGTCATCCATGCTTTTGGCTTTCGCGCTGGGCGATGGCTTCCGCGAGTAGGTCTATAGATTGGCGTCGCTCCAACATGCGCGTAAAGCGCTGGTATTCGTCGCGCGAAAAAACCAGCGTAGCAAACGGGGCCAAAAAGGTCAGGGCTTGGCTGCCCAAAAAGTTGAGGGGGCGGCAAGCCTCCAACGCCATAGACGCAGCCGCTCCCATGCGGCGAGCTACGACAAACTCGGCCAGCCGCTCGGCGAGCGCACACTCTTCCTCAGACCAACCTGCCTCTGGGTCTTCGAGGGCAAAAGCATGCCGCCACCGCGCTTTTAAACTATCGACTTGGGACATGGCACCGGACGAAATGCGTCACTTCTTCGCGGTTTTGATCGAACCGCAAAAAGACGCCGCGAAAGGAATCCAGCCGACTTGGGCGAGCGGACGGACGCAAAAAAATACCGTCCCGATGTTCATCTGCTCGACGGAATTCCACCCAAGAACGACGCTGTTTAAGACCGAGATGTTGGCTGCTGACGCCTTCGCCGTCGAGCGCGTAGCGCGTAGGAAAGAAATAGCGCGACAGCGAGGCGGTCAATGCTCCGAGTGAAAATACCCCGTAGAACCAATGCTCAAAGCCAAAAGCGGCCGCCGCTGAAGAAGCGATGATGAGCGCGACCAGTAGCACTGATTTGGCCGGCCGCTCCCGGCGCAGGGGGTGACTTTCCCAGCGAAGAGCGTCTGCGGAGGACACAGACGGAGCCCTTAGTACATCTGCACTTCCTGCGCGACCCACCAGTCTTGCAAGCGGGCACCGGGGGGATACCAAGTGACGCCACTGAAGCGTCGGCTGTAGGCTCGGGCCGTGCGCGGCTTCCACAGGAAGGTATAGGGCTGTTCCTCGTGCAGGATTTCTTGGAAGCGCTGGTAGAGTACGATGCGCCTTTCCATATCGAACTCGCGGCGATAGTCCTCCAAAATTTGATCGACCTCGGCGTTGATGAAGCTTATCGCGTTGGAGCCGTTCTCTGCGGTCTGGGAGGAATGCCAGATCTGGTAGCCATCGGGCGCGAACTGCACATTGCCGGTCCAGCCCAGTACCATGGCGTCAAAATCCTTGCCGCGGACCTTTTGCAAAAAAATCGACCAGTCTAACTCGCGCACTTGGCAGTCAATGCCAATATCCTGCAACTCGTATTGCAAAGTTAGGGCGATGTCTTTGCGGATCTGGTTGCCCGAATTGATCAAAATCTCAAAGCTAAATGGCACTAGCTCTCCGTCGATGGTCTTGTCGAGAGTGCCGTCCTCGTCGGCGTCCTCCCAGCCAGCTTCCGCCAGCAGATCAAGAGCGTAGTCGGGATCATAGGTGTACGACGCGAGATCGTGGTTGTATTCGGGGCGGAACTTGTGGATCGGCCCCTCCACTGTCTCAGCTAGACCGAACATGATGTTTTCAACCATGCCCTCGCGGTCGGTCAAATGGGTCATGGCTTGGCGCACCCGCTTGTCGCCAAAAATTAGATGTTTGTTGTTCCAGCCGATGTACATATATCCACCGGCGTAGCTAACGCCTTTGAGGAAGCGGCTGTTGAAGTCTTCCGACCAACTCTTTTCCTTAAATTCCAATGGGCGCAGAGCGTGGTAATCGAGGTTGCCGTTGGTCAACTCGATGAATGCCGCGTCGGTATTGTTGATGATGTTAAAGACGATCTTATCGACAAAGCCAGGCGGTAGTAGCCCTTCCACATCCCGCCCCCAGTAGTTTTCACTCCGCGTCAGCACAACTTTCTGTTGGGTGACCAAGTCGCGCTCTGGATCTTCGATTATGTACGGCCCCGAGCCTAGTACCTTGCGGTTGAAATTTTGATTAAATTGTTCAGCAAAGCGCTCGACTCGCTCTTTGTGCGGCCCTTCTTCCCAAGAACCATCCACCAAATTCTTGACCTCGACCGGATCCAGCAAACCCTCTGGATCGTAAAAATGCTTAGGTAGAATACTGAATACACCCAACATCAGATCGTTGCGAAAATAGGGTTTGTCGCACAGGAAGCTAACCTTGTTCGCCCCTACCTGTTGTACAGCTTTGACGGCGGCGTAGTAGTTGCGCAGATGCGGTGCTAGCACGCGAGGATTGTGGATGACCTTCATGCTGAAGACGACGTCCGCAGCCGTCAGCGGCTTGCCGTCTGAGAAGTAAACCCCGTCGCGTAGCTCAAACGTATAGGTGAGTTTGTCCGCGGAAATCTCCGGGTAGTCCTTGGCGACTAGCCCTCGCAACGCGTAGGGCGGGTCCGAGTCGGCTTCGAGCAGACTCTCAAATATGTAATTCAAGACCGTGCTAGCACCGGCATCACTGGAGGTGTACGGATTGAGTTTCTCTGGGTCGGACAGCATGTGGCGCACCATCCAGTCGCCGTAGGTTGGCTTTTCTTCACTCTCGTAGCGCAACGGCACCTTCTCAATACCGTCGAGCACGACGATATCCTTGGTACTCATGAGAATTTCCTGCACTACTTCCCATGATTCCTCTTCAGCGACGGCATGACCGCCGATGCAGATTCCCAACCAAGCGGCCACTACGGACATTCTAACTTTAGGCATATTCTTCCCTTTGTACGAGCTATCCCAAATCCATTACACGAAGGTCAACCACCCGTGCCGATCCTCAACTCCGACGCGGACCACGGCGAAAAAGGCGTCTTGTATCTGCGCGGTGATCGGCCCGCACTTCCCACAGCCGATCTGCACTTGGTCTATGGCGCGGATCGGCGTGATTTCGGCGGCCGTACCCGTGAAGAACACCTCGTCGGCGATGTAGAGGAACTCGCGCGGAATACCGCGCTGCTCGACTCGCATGCCCAGATCGCGTATCAGGGTAATGGCGGTGTGGCGGGTAATGCCCGGCAGAATGGCAAAACACGACTCGGGCGTATAGATCGAGCCGTTCTTGATGACAAAGATATTCTCGCCGCTGCCCTCGCTCACCAACCCATCCGTGCCCAAGACAATGCCCTCGTCATAGCCATTGGCATTGGCTTCGATCCGCACGAGCTGCGAGTTGAGGTAGTTGCCGCCGGCCTTGGCCAAGGCGGGAAACGTATTCGGGGCCATGCGGTTCCACGACGAGGTGCAGACTGAAACGCCGTTTTTGAGCGCCGCTTCTCCGAGGTACTCTCCCCACTCCCACACGGCGATCACTACGTCAACCGGGCATCCCATCGGATCAACTCCCAAGTTCTCATAGCCGCGGAATACGACCGGGCGGATGTAGCAAGCCGCGAGTTGATTGACGCGGATCGTTTCGAGGATGGCTTCTTTGATTTCCTCGTGCGTATAGGGAATGTCCATGCGGTAGATTTTGGCGGAATCAAATAACCTGTTGACGTGCTCGTCGAGGCGGAATACGGCCGATCCTTTCGCGGTCTTGTAACAGCGAATGCCTTCAAAGACGCTCGAACCGTAATGTACTACGTGGGAGAGCACGTGAATTTTGGCGTCGTCCCAATCGACCAATTGGCCATTGAACCAGATTTTATCGCATTTGGGCAGGGGCATGTAGAAAATCTCCTTGGGCGAGTATGCAAGTAATTAAGGTAACACCACCGCGAAACCGTTACCAGTGTTAAGCACTTACAGCGAGCGTGTATAGGTTACATTCAAGCTATTAAACGCGCCGCTGCGCTGAAGACTGCGGCTGCCGCGCAAGCTGAGCTTGTTGTTGCTGCCGACCGGATTGTAGTTAAAATTCGCCGCCAGAGTCCGGTATTTGTTGCGGCGGTTGAGGAAACGCGACTGAGCGAGCGTGGAGTATTCGTAATCCCACTGACGGTCGTGCCTGTAGGTGTAGGTTGCGCCGGCCGAGTAGTCAGTGCCGGGCGAGTAGGTCATGCCGAATTGCAGGGTATATTTGGCGTTTTCCTCTTCGACGATCTGGGTGCCGTTTTCCAAAATCAAGGCACCATCATCGTTGGCCGAATAGTTGTAGCGCGCGTTGAGCGCAAGGTAGTCGAGCACCTTGCGCCGCAGCGAGTGCGCCATGCTCCAACCGCGACGGATGTTGCTGTTGCGCGACGACTCGCGGCGATTGACTTGGCGATCAAAATCGTAAATGATGCGCCGCGCCGAGACGCTGAATCGGTGAGAAAGGGACGCGCCCAAACGCTCGTAATTGGTGCCGACATTGAGCGCAATGTCGCGGTTGCGCGAGTTATCCACGGCGCGAGCAGCGTGCAGGTTGACGCGATGCAAAAAGCTGTTTTTGAGGTCAACGCTGAGCTTGGCCCCCGAGCGCAGAGTGCCGTTATAACTGAGGCTCACGCTGTTGTTGAAGGTGTCGCGATCCTGCTTGCGATCTCCTGGGTTTTCCGAGCGTTTGATCTCACCATAGGTCGCCAGCCGCAGTGAGTGCCCATCGGCTAGGGGCCAGTTGAGCGAGCCGTTGAGGAAGAGATTGCGATTGATCTCGTCGGAGCCTGGATCGCGGCACGTTCCGTCCGCCGAGCGCACAAAGTGGCTCTCGCAAACGCTGGTATCGGGCACCCGCACTGCCAGCCGGCGCACGTCGCTGCCTTTGAAGCGGACGCTGGTGTTTAAGACCAACTTCTCGATTAGTTTGCCCGAAAGGGACGCGTCCCAGCTAAAGTTCTCGCCGAGACGATCCTTGCCAAAGTAGCGATTGTCTAAATCATGGACCGCGTTGGCGGTGTTGGTGTGCTCGTTCTGACTGTACGAGGCGCGGTTTTTTATCTTAAAGCGCCCTAGGTCAAACGATACGTTGGAGGAGACGCTAGTACCGCGCGTTTTCGCTAGCTCGGCGCTAACTACCGTGTCGCGCACCACAGCCCCGCCGACGGTAGCCTCGCTGATGGCAGGACGCGAGAGGCCGCGCTGGGAGCGGTTTTCAGACATAGTCAGGCCAACGCGCACATCGCCGGGGAAGGTATAGCTCACATTGCCGCTCAGCCGCTCGCTGCGATCTTTGTTGTGCTCGAGCGTATCGTCTGTTTTGCTCAGCGAAATCGTGTTGCTCAGCTTCTTGTCCGCAATCTCAATGTCGGGCGAGACGCTCAGCGAAGCATTGTAGCGAATCCCAGTTTCCTTGATGGTGCTGTCGAGGCTGGCGCGGGTGGCGCGGGTGGCCGTGACCAAGCTCGGGGTCAGGCTGGAATTCAGGCTCTTGAAAGGACCGCTGCTCAATGGCCTCGACCTAAATCCAAAGTTAAAGGACTGGCTGCGCGTCTTCTGCTTGTGCAGCGCTACATTGCGCGTGCTCATGTTGGCACCGACGCTGATGGTGGCTTTGGGGCCGAGAATGGGATAGTTGATTCTAGCGTTGCCCGAGGCATGGTCCTGCCAACTCTTGCCCGTGCTGCGATCATCGAGGCTAAATCCCATTCTCGCCGATGCGTTAATCGTCAGCTTGGAGGTTGAATCCCCCACCGCCGAAAACCGCACGGGCGTCGAGTAGCTCCAACTCGGGAACGAAGGGTTCCAAGTAGTGCGGGAACTGGAGCGGCTGAAGTTAAGCGAGTACTGCGCATCGACCGCCGTCCATGCGACCAACACCAGCCAACCCGCGTGCCACAAGACCGGCTTCACGGCCTATCCTTTCCCAAATGCGCGTAGGCGTCGCTCAGCCGGATGAATTCCGCTAGCGACAATTCCTCCGGGCGGCGCGTTAGTTCGATCCCCGCCTGCTGGCCCAGCGTTTCTAGCCAAGGCCGCCCACCCTCGGGATTGAGACCGAGGAGCGAATTGCGCAGCATCTTGCGCCGTTGGCCAAAGGCTCGGCGCACCAAGCGGTCGAAGCAGTCCACGTCCTGTACTGCGTAGCGAGGCTTGGGAGCAAAGCGCAACTCGACTACAGACGAATCCACGCCCGGCACGGGCCGGAAGCAATTGCGTTCCACCTGCAAGCGCATCTCCACTTCGGCGCGCATGGCCACCAGCACCGACAACAGACTGTAATCCTTTGAACCGGGGCTGGCGACCAAGCGCCGAGCTACTTCGCGTTGGACCATGACGATGGCGCGGCTGATACAATCGGCGTGAGCGAGTAGGTGAAAGATCAGTGGGGCGGTGATGTTGTAGGGAAGATTGCCGACGATCAGCAGGCGGCACCCGCCCGCGTCCCGCAAGACTTCCCCGAGATCGACTCGCAGAATATCTCCTTCAATCAAGCGCAACTTACGCGCATCTTGGCGTGTGCGCAGCAAGGCCACCAAGTCGCGGTCAATTTCCACGGCCACTAGGCGATCCACCGCAGCGAGCAGCGCTTCAGTCAACGCGCCCCGGCCCGGGCCAATCTCGACCACCACCTCGCCAGCGGCTGGGCGCACTAGCCCAGCAATGGCCTCTATAACACCCCGGGCGACGAGGAAGTGCTGGGCAAAGCGCAACCGCGGGCGGTGGGCGTTTACCAACGTCGCGCCCTCACCAAGCTGGGGTCGGGTGGGGGTCTCCGGGCTGTTCCCCCTCGGCGCAAGCCGCGCCACAGGTCAGTCAGCACCAACTGCGGATTGGCATTGTGCCCTAAAGCCTCGGCCACCCGGTCGATCTCCAAGGCGACTCGGGCCGCGTCTATTTTTTCTAGTAGGTTTTCCAAATAAGGACGCCGATCTACTTGGACGACGGACGCGCCTTGGCCGTGCGCCAACAGGAAGAGATCCCGCAGATAGAGGACACAGACTTGCAAAAAACGCTCTAATTGTCCCCGGTCCCCCCCCAACTCCGCGAGGACGCTCCAATAGATCGCGTCCCGCTGCTCCGAGCCACCACTGAGAAACGACTCAACTAGCTGCCGCGTTCCGTCAAACGCCCCGGCAGCCACTTCTTTGGCCTGCTGCAACGAGCCAGCCCCCATGCGCACGGCCAGTTCCAAACGCTCTCCAGTCACGCCCTCTTGTTCGAGCTGCGCCCGCAAGGTCGCTGCATCTAAGGGACTCAAAATCATGCGCTGGCAGCGCGAGAGCACGGTGGGCAAAACGCGCTCTGGTGCCGCCGAAACCAGCGCGATGACGGCCCGGGGCGGTGGCTCTTCCAAGAGCTTGAGCAGCGAATTGGCACCTGCCGGGTGCATTCGCTCGGCGGCGAAAATTAGGCCGACTTTGCGCTGGGATTCCGTCGGCGCAAACGCCAACTCCCTTTGCAACTGGCGCAGGTGCTCCACCGCGATATTGGCATTGCCGGGGATAGCTGCGCCCGCGCCGTGAACGTACTCCACTACGGACTCGCGCAAGTCCGCCAGCGCAAGCCGCTGCTTGCCTCGGCGCGGAGGTAGTGGCAATGCAGTGTGGAGGTCGGGATGTATGAACGAAGCAACCTTGCGACAACTCGGGCAACGATTGCAGGCAGCAGGGCCGCTGTCTGTACACAACAGGGCTTTTGCCCACGCGAGTGCAAAGCGTCGTTTGCCGGTTCCCTCGGCCCCGCAGATGAGAACCGCATGGGGGATGCGGCCCGATTCGAGCCATGCTGCGGCCACGGCCCCAGCCCGATCTCGACGGGCCAGATCGCTAAACTCCCCGGAGTGCGGGGTGCCGCCCGTGCTGTCCAAGCCAATCCCTATTTCTGCAACAGGCTCTCTTGGTTGTCCAGAGCAAAAAAGTGGGCTTTGTCGATCTCGACGACCAACCGCACCGTTTGGTCAACTTGCGGCATGTGCAGCGGATCGACACGGGCGACAAAAGCGGTCTTGCCGGTGGTCAGATTGAGAAAGACCTCGTTGCCCATCGGTTCGACCACTTCGACCTTGGCAGCAATTTCGACGGTCTCGACATTGCGGCCAATAGTATCCGGGTCGTGGATGTCTTCCGGGCGGATGCCCAGCGTCACTTCCTGACCCAAGTGGCTGCCTAGCTGGTCGCCGTGGCCGGCGGGCAGGGAGAGTTGCACATTGCCTTCGTCGAAGACTAGACCGCTGCCGTTGGAGGTCAGCGTGCCGCGGATGAAGTTCATGGAGGGGCTGCCGATAAAACCGGCGACGAATTGGTTGACGGGTTTATTGTAGAGATGGAGGGGTTTGTCGATTTGCTGGATTAGGCCATCGCGCATGACCACGATGCGGTCTCCCATGGTCATGGCCTCGACTTGGTCGTGCGTCACGTACACCATGGTGGCCCCTAGGCGGGTGTGCAACTTGCTGATCTCGGTGCGCATCTGCACCCTCAGCTTGGCGTCGAGGTTGGAGAGCGGTTCGTCAAAGAGGAATACCTTGGGCTTGCGGACAATGGCGCGCCCCACTGCCACGCGCTGGCGCTGACCGCCCGAAAGCGCTTTGGGCTTGCGCTCTAGCAATTCTTGGATGCCGAGTATATCGGCTGCTTCTTGCACCCGCGCCTCAATCTCGTCTTTGGCATATTTCCGCAGCTTGAGTCCAAAGGCCATGTTTTGATAGACGCTCATGTGCGGATAGAGCGCGTAATTCTGAAATACCATGGCGATATCGCGGTCCTTGGGGGGCACGTCGTTGACGATCGTTCCATCTATCGAAATCTCGCCGGCGGTGATTTCCTCAAGCCCGGCGATCATTCGCAACGTCGTGGACTTGCCGCAGCCCGAAGGGCCGACTAGTACCACGAATTCTTTGTCCTTGATCTCGATATTGGCGTCGTCCACCGCTACCACTTCTTTGTCGTACACTTTGCGGATATTCTTCAGAATTACTTCAGCCATCGCGTCCCTCTTCTGCTGTTATGGGCTTCGGCTTGTGCTAGAAAAAGTTAGAGTATAATAAATAAATTACAAAATCTCTATGTTGCGTTCCATTAAAACGGCGTCGTCCGGAGGATCGCTGTAGTACGCCACCCGCCGCCCTACGATCCGAAACCCCGCCTTGCAATAGAGCGCTCGCGCGGCCCGATTTGCCGAGCGCACCTCAAGCGCACAACAACTAGCGCCCTGCGCTGCGGCTAAGCGCAATATCTGCCCCAACAACTGCCCACCCCATCCTTGGTTCCGATATGCCGGAACCACTGCGAGGCTGGCGAGGTGAAAATCGCCACCGGCGCAATAACCCAGCGCGTAGCCGATCAGCTCGCCGCGGTGCAAAAGCCCCAAACACAGGGCATCTCTATCTGCAAGTAAATAGCAAAAATCGGCCTTGCCCCACGGATTGGCGAAAGAGACTCGCTCGATCTCCATCAAGCGATGTAGGTGGATCAGCCCTAGCGAAACGAAGCGACTCTCGTCGCTCATGCCCGCGCTAGAGGACGAGCATCGGGCGAGCGCAAGTATTCAGGTTCCACTGAATCCAAGTCCGCAGTCTGGCCCCTCTCCAGCTTGGACAGCGCCAGCCAGCCAATAGTCCCGGCGTCGGGACGAGCGCAAGGCAGGGGGGCAAATTGCGCGGTCGAATTGTCCGCCAACAGATCCCGATAGGCCGTGGCTCCGTCTCCGGTGTAAATCGTCGCTGCGTTGGCCCGCTCTTGGGCCAACTGCGCTGGCGCGATGGCCCGGGGCGGTACCAATTCGACCGGCACGCCCGTCGCCGTGTCGTATAGCGCGGCATAGACCTCGCGCTTGCGCGCGTCGAGGACAGTACAAACAGGCACGTGGGCAAAGGGCAGACGAGCAGCGAGTGCTTCCAGCGTTGAAACGGTCACTAAATCCTTGCCCGCAGCCAAACACAAGCCCTTAGCTGCACTCAGCCCGATCCGCAGGCCAGTAAACGACCCTGGCCCAATCGCGACGGCTACGGCCCGTACTCCCTCGACATCCATGTCTGCGGCCTCTAGTGCTGCCTCTACCTCGCCGAAGAGCCGCTGTGAATGCTGCAATCCCACGTCGAAATAGCGGCTGACGACGATCCCTGCTGCCGCGCAGAGTGCCACGCTGCCGACCGGGGTGGCCGTGTCCAATGCCAGAATCACGTCGTGGCCATTCGCGCTCATAGAAGCTCCAATTGCTCGCCGGGGCTTGGTGGTGGCTCAAAACCAAGGCGCTCCCAAGCTCGCGGCATGGCTACGCGGCCCTTGGGGGTGCGCTTAATAAACCCTTCTTTGATCAAATAAGGCTCGACCACTTCCTCGATTGTCTCGGCCTCCTCGCCGATTGTGGCGGCCAGATTGCTTAGGCCGACCGGGCCTCCGTTAAATCTTTCAATAATGGCCCGCAGCAACGTGATATCCATCTTATCGAGCCCCATCTCATCGACATCCTGGATGACGAGTGCCTTTTGCACCACCTCGGCATCGATCTTGCCTTCGCCTTCCACTTGGGCAAAATCGCGCGCGCGGCGCAGCCAGCGCTTGGCAATCCGCGCCGTGCCGCGGGAGCGACGGGCAAGTTCCATCGCGCCCGACTCTGAGACCGATAAATCCAGTAGGCGAGCATCGCGCTTGACGATCGCGGCGAGTTCGGCGACCGAGTAGTAGTCGAGATGGGCAATAAGCCCAAAGCGCGCGCGCATCGGCGAAGTCAACAAGCCTTGGCGCGTCGTGGCCCCGATTAAGGTAAAAGGCTCCAACGGTACGCTGACCGAGCGGGCCGCCGGACCTTGGTCGATGATGATGTCAATTTTGAAGTCCTCCATCGCCGAGTACAGGTATTCCTCGACCACGCGGTTGACGCGGTGAATCTCGTCAATGAAGAGCACGTCGCGTGGCTCCATGGTCGTGAGCATGCCAGCCAGATCGCTCGGACGCTCGAGCAATGGCCCTGACGTGGGATAGATTTCAACGCCTAGCTCTTTGGCGATCACGTAGGCAAGCGTCGTCTTGCCCAGACCGGGCGGACCGTATAGCAGCACGTGATCCATGGCTTCGCCGCGCTGCCGGGCAGCTTCAATGGCAATGCCAAGCTGCTGCTTGGTCTTCTCCTGGCCGAGCATCTCGGCCAGGGACTGAGGACGCAGCGTATTGTCGAACTGAAGGTCGTCGTCTCCACCACTAGGATCTATGGGTCGATGGTCCATAGCCGAGCCTTCAGCGCTCCTTGAGGGCCAGTTTGATTAGCTGTTGCACACTCAGGTCGGTGCCGTGCTTTTCGACGGCCCTACGCACCGCTTGGCGCGCGGCAGGCGCTGCGTATCCTAACGTCATCAGAGCCTTTGCCGCTTCGTCGGTTGCGCCAGGTTTGGCCTCCGAGGCCGCTTCGCCGGTCACCGGGGCACTCAAGTGGACCTTGTCCTTTAGGTCGAGCACCAAGCGTTCCGCAGTCTTGCGACCAATGCCCTTGATCGCCGTCAGTTCGGTTACGCGCTCTTGCAAGATGGCCTCCTGCAAATCGCGCAGGGTCATGCCCGACAGCACGGTCAACGCCGAATGAGGACCGATGCCCGAAACGCCGATCAGCAACTCGAAGATCTCCCGCTCTTTCTCATTGGCAAAGCCGAAAAGCTCCATGCGGTCTTCGCGCACGTAGAGATAGGTAGACAAATGGACCGCCTCGGAGGCTGGGGGTAGTTGGTCGAAAGTAATCAGGGATATGGCTAAGCCATAACCCACGCCCCCGACGTCGACGACGGCATAGGTAGGTGATTTGGATAGGAGTGTGCCGCGCAGGTGTATTATCACGGATATACCTAACGCCGGACCATGCGGCTGAGCAAAGCCTCTATCTCGGGCTTGCGCTGTCCTCGGCCCTCGCTTAAAACCCGGCCGGACTGCTGGGTGTGGCATAGCGCGATAGCCAAGGCGTCTGATGCATCAAGAGGCTTGGGCCGTTCCTCCAGACCCAAACTGCGGGTTACCATGAATTGTACCTGTTGCTTGGTGGCTTGGCCATTTCCGGTCACTGATTTTTTAACCATCGTCGGCGTATAGTGGGCAATGGGCAAGTCGGCTTTGCGCATGGCGATGATCAGACAACCTCGCGCTTGGCCCAGCTTGGCCGCCGCGGTGGCGTCCTTGCCAAAAAAAGTAGTTTCGATCGCGCCCTCATCTGGGGCGTATTCGCCGATGAGCCGCGTCATCTCATCGAACATGTACACCAGCCGATCCTCAAACGCATCTTCCTTAGAGCGAATACAACCGCAGTCAACATAGCGAGCCTTGCGCCTGCTGTATTCGACGAAGCCGTAGCCCGTGCTCGTGCTGCTGGGATCTACTCCAAGGACAAGCAAAGCGAAGCCCTACTAGGCCTGAGCCATGAGTTTTTCGAGCTCGTCTTCGCGGAGGTCGAAATTGGAAAAGACCTTCTGTACGTCGTCTAGATCCTCCAATGCTTCGAGGAGGCGGATAATTTTCTCGGCCTCTTCGCCTTGTACTTCGAGCATGGTTTCGCGTTTGGGCATCCAAGCCAACGTCGCTTGGGCGAAGGCAATGCCGTTGTCCTCTAGTGCCTTTTTAACCGGCTCCAAGTCGGCAACTGGAGTCGTTACTTCGTGGACTTGGTCGCCATCTTGGATATCCTCACCTCCGGCATCTACGATCGCCAGTAGGAGGTCGTCTTCGGAGACATTGGCCTTTTCTACTTCGATAACGCCCTTGTGTTCAAACATCCAAGCTACCGCCCCACTCTCTGCGAGGTTGCCGTTGTATTTAGTAAATACATGGCGAATTTCGGAAACCGTGCGGTTGCGGTTGTCCGATAAGGTTTCGACGATGATGGCCACCCCACCGAGGCCATAGCCTTCAAAGAGTCCTTCCTCGTATATCGCCCCCGGCTCGTCGCCAGTGCCTCGGCGTATGGCGCGCTCAATAGTTGCTGCGGGCATATTGGCCGCTTTGGCATTCTGGACTGCCGTGCGCAGACTTGGATTGGCCCCTTCATCACCTCCGCTGCGGGCCGCCACTGAAATCTCGCGGATCAACTTCGTAAAAATTTTGCCGCGCTTGGCATCGTTGGCACCTTTTTTGCGCTTGATTGTACTCCATTTGGAGTGGCCAGACATCGGCTGTATCTCCTTACCAATCCCCGCCCGAACTCTCACTACTCAAAGCAGAAGCACCGTTCGGAGAAAGTCGACTGTTTTCTATGACAGTATTAAGATAAAAAAACCCCGCGCAATACAAAAAGCAAAGGGCCGCCGACCGCTTTGGCCGACCGCCCTTCGCAACGGGTAAAAGCAAGTCACTCAGGCTGCTTCTTTGCCCTTATTTTTTTGCGAGTTTTCGACGACTTTAGCCATGATATCCCCGGGAACTTCCTCGTAGCGGTCGAATCGCTGTGCATGGAATCCCTTGCCCTGCGTCATGGAGCGCAGCAACGTGGCATAACGGTCTATTTCGGCTAAGGGGGCCTCAGCGCGGATGACTTGGAAATGGCCGTCCGCGTCCATGCCGCTGATCCGACCGCGCCGCGACGAGAGGTCGCCCATTACGTCGCCCATAAATTCCTCGGGCACCGTAATCTCTAGCTGGTAAATAGGCTCTAGCAGAACTGGCTTGGCTTTGATGAAGGCATCCCTGAAGGCGTGGGAGCCGGCCAACTTAAAAGAAACTTCATCGGAATCTACCGGGTGGTGCTTACCGTCGTACACAGTAACAGCCACATCAATGACTTGGTAACCGGCTACTGGCCCCTCGCTCAGCGTCTCGACGACCCCCTTTTCCACCGCAGGGATGAAGTTGCTTGGGATATTGCCGCCGACGACCTCATTGAGAAACTCAAAACCTTCACCACGCCCTTTAGGGGCAATGCGTATAAACACCTCGCCAAACTGTCCCCGTCCGCCCGACTGCTTCTTGTGCCGATATTGCGCATCAGCGTTGCCGCGGATCGTTTCTCGATAGGGAATCCGCGGTACCTCCATCTCAATCTCCACGCCAAATCGCCCTTTCAGGCGGCTAACGATAGTTTCCAGATGCAACTCTCCTTGGGTCAGCAGGATCGTTTGGCGGACCTCACCGTCGTATTTCATGATGAAGCTCGGATCTTCCTCGTGCAACTGAGCAATCCCCGTAGAGACGCGATCCTCGCCGCCCTGTTCCTTGGCGTGAATAGCCACGCGAATTAGCGGCTCTGGAAATGCAATGCCCGGAAGTTGCAGCGACGCGCCCTTGGCGCAAAGCGTATCGGTCGTATGGGTGTTCTTGAGCTTGACTAAGGCGACGATATCGCCAGCCTCGGCACTTGCGACTTCGGTCCGCTTATTGCCGTTGAGGTAATAAATCTGGCCAATGCGCTCGGCGGCGCGCTTGCTTGAGTTGGCCACTTCGGCGCCGGGCTTGATCGCTCCAGAGAAAAGGCGCAGCAGAGAAAGCTCACCTACGTGCTGCTCGGCCAAGGTCTTGAACACCAGAGCAGCCAAGGGCGCAGTAGCTGTACCTTCAAGCTCAACTTCCTGTTCCTCGCCATCCTGGAATCTGAGTCCTGCCGCTTCGGCCGGCGACGGCCCATACTGCACCAAGGCGTCCAGCAGCCGATCAATGCCGACATTGTTGTAAGCATCTCCAAAAAAGACTGGAAAAATTTCGCGCCCTAACACGGCCTGACGCAAACCAGCAACTATATCTTCTGTGGTCAGTTCGCCCTCGCTGAAATACTTCTCCATCAGTTCTTCGTCGGTCTCGGCGATGGATTCTACCAATTGCTCGCGCAACTCTTCGGCGCGGCTCTGGACCTCGTCAGGTATGTCTCCTTCTGTGGCTTTGCCATCCTGGTACGTATAGGATCTCATCGCAACCATATCGACAATATGGTTGAATCCCTCGCCGGGATTTACCGCCATTTGCAAAGGCACGACTTGGCGTCCAAAACGCTCTTGAAGCATTTCTAAGACCTGATCGGCGTCTGCATCGGCGCGGTCCATCTTGTTGATTAATAATACCCGGGGCAAATTGTAATCGGCAGCGAAATTCCAAGTCCGCTCAGTGCCGATCTCTATCCCGGTAACCGAATCGACGACAGTGACCATCGCGTCGGACACGCGCAGTGCCGCCTTGGCCTCGGAGATAAAATCTGCATACCCCGGTGTATCAATTATATTGAGGTGATGATCCTGCCACTGGCCATTCAGCAAAGAGACCTTGAGCGAAATCTGGCGCTCAATCTCGGCCGAATCGTAATCCGATGTCGTCGTCCCGTCATCAATGCGTCCCAAGCGATTTACGACGCCCATGTTGAATAACATGGCCTCAGACAGCGCTGTTTTACCTGCGCCGCTATGGCCACACAGAGAAAAATTCCTCGTTTGTTCGCTCAATTTGACTCCTCCTGAATTAAGAGAAGTGCTTAATTAATTGGCCTACCTTGGCGTTGTCAAGGTATTTTCCATAGACACAAAAAAGCCCACCCCCAAAGGGATGGGCTTTTGAAAAATCCGGCAGCGTCCTACTCTCCCACTAGGCGACCCCAGCAGTACCATCGGCGCAAGAGGGCTTAACGGCTCTGTTCGGAATGGGAAGAGGTGTTTCCCCTCCGCTATAACCACCGGAAAACTCAAATTCTCTTCAACAACCGAATACAGGCCCACATCAAAAGCAATGCAAAACTCCAGTATTGCTGCGGCAGTAAATTGGTCAAGCCGCACGGCCAATTAGTATTGTTCGGCTTCACGCATTGCTGCGCTTCCACCTGCAACCTATCAACCTCGTAGTCTACGAGGGGCCTTTAGGTAGGTTAACCCTACGGGATATCTAGTTTTGGAGTGGGCTTGACGCTTAGATGCTTTCAGCGTTTATCCCTTCCGAACGTAGCTACCCAGCGGTGCTCCTGGCGGAACAACTGGTAGACCAGAGGTCCGTCCAACCCGGTCCTCTCGTACTAGGGTCAGATCTCCTCAAATATCCTACACCCACGGCGGATAGGGACCGAACTGTCTCACGACGTTCTGAACCCAGCTCGCGTAGCGTTTTAATTGGCGAACAGCCAAACCCTTGGGACCTTCTCCAGCCCCAGGATACGCTGAGCCGACATCGAGGTGCCAAACTGCCCCGTCGCTATGGGCGCTTGGGGGCAATAAGCCTGTTATCCCCGGAGTACCTTTTATCCGTTGAGCTTCGGCGCTTCCACACGCAACCGTCGGATCACTAAGCCCTGCTTTCGCACCTGCTCGACTTGTAGGTCTTGCAGTTAAGCTCCCTGTATGCCTTTACACTCTACGCGCGATTACCGACCGCGCTGAGGGAACCATTGGGCGCCTCCGTTACTCTTTAGGAGGCAACCGCCCCAGTTAAACTACCCACTTGGCACTGTCTCCGATCCTGATCAAAGGATCAAGGTTAGAACTTTAACAAGGCAAGGGTGGTATTTCAAGGTCGACTCCACGAAAACTGGCGTTCCCGTTTCATAGCCTCCCACCTATCCTACACGTGCAGTGCCAAAATCCAATACCAAGCTGTAGTAAAGGTTCACGGGGTCTTTCTGTCCTGCCGCGGGTATCCGGCATCTTCACCGGAACTACAATTTCACCGAGTCCCTCGTTGAGACAGTGGCCAAGTCGTTACACGATTCGTGCAGGTCGGTTTTTAGCCGACGAGGAATTTCGCTACCTTAGGATCGTTATAGTTACGACCGCCGTTTACTGGAGCTTCGATTCAAAGCTTCGCTCCCGAAGGAGCTAACTAATCCTCTTAACTTACCAGCACCGGGCACGTGTCAGTCCCTATACATAGCCTTGCGGCTTAGCAGAGACCTGTGTTTTTGGTAAACAGTCGCCCAGCCCGTTTCTCTGCGGCCCCTTTGGGCTCCACCCGCGAGGGGCTTCACCTACTGAGGGCATCCCATCTTCCGAAGTTACGGGATCATTTTGCCGAATTCCTTAACGAGGGTTCACTCGCGCACCTTTGGATACTCTCCTCATCTACCTGTGTTGGTTTGCGGTACGGGCACCTACAGAACTCACATAGAGGTTTTTCTAGGCAGCATGATTAGGGTCAGTTTATGCCGTTAGACGGCTCCCCATCGCTTCTCGGGGTAACGGCCATCCGGATTTACCTGGTTGGCCCCCCTACGAGCTTAGACCAGCATTTCCAGTCGCTGGCTGACCTTTCACTTCTGCGTCACCCCATAGCTCTAACGCTCTGTAAGTGGTACAGGAATATTTAGCCTGTTTTCCATCGCCTACGCCTTTCGGCCTCAGCTTAGGTCCCGACTAACCCCAGGAGGACGAGCCTAGCCCAGGAAACCTTAGATTTTCGGTGAGCGGGATTCTCACCCGCTTTATCGCTACTCATGCCGACATAATCACTTCCATCTCGTCCAGCGAACCTTACGGTTCGCCTTCAGCCTACTATGGAACGCTCCCCTACCAATCCGCACTTCGCGAACGAAGTGCGAAGTCCGCAGCTTCGGTGGTAAGCTTAGCCCCGGTACATTGTCGGCGCGAGACCACTTGACTAGTGAACTATTACGTACTCTTTAAATGGTGGCTGTTTCTAAGCCAACATCCTAGCTGTCTCAGCAATCTCACATCCTTTTGATCACTTAGCTTACACTTAGGGACCTTAGCTGGCGATCTGGGTTGTTTCCCTCTCGCGTACGGAGTTTATCCCTCGCACGCTGACTCCCTTGCAACAAGTCAATGGCATTCGGAGTTTGGTTCGGTTTGGTAAGCGGGTAAGCCCCCTAGCCGATCCAGTGCTCTACCTCCACGACTCTTTTACAAAAGGCTAGCCCTAAAGCTATTTCGGGGAGAACCAGCTATCTCCAGGTTTGATTGGCCTTTCACCCCTACCCACAGCTCATCCGAGAACTTTTCAACGTTCGGCGGTTCGGACCTCCACGAGATTTTACTCCCGTTTCATCCTGGCCATGGGTAGATCACCTGGCTTCGGGTCTACTGCATGCAACTGAACGCCCTATTCAGACTCGCTTTCGCTACGGCTCCTTCACTGAGTGAATTAACCTTGCTGCATACAAGTAACTCGTCGGCTCATTATGCAAAAGGCACGCCGTCAGGGGACAAGCCCCCTCCGACTGCTTGTAAGCGTACGGTTTCAGGTACTATTTCACTCTCCTTCTCGGAGTACTTTTCACCTTTCCCTCACCGGTACTAGTGCGCTATCGGTCACGAGAGAGTATTTAGCCTTGGAGAGTGGTCTCCCCAGCTTCCCACAGGGTTTCCCGTGCCCCGTGGTACTCGGGAACGTCATAGGGAAGTCGACTACCATTTCGCCTACAGGACTATCACCTTCTATGGTAGAACTTTCCAGAACACTTCGACTATGGTGTCGATTGGTAACTTCCCGCCAAGTCAGCACTCTTGACAAATGACGCCCCACAACCCCGCCTATACAACGCGTGCTGGCTTTAACATACAGACAGTTTGGGCTGTTCCCCGTTCGTTCGCCACTACTAGGGGAATCGCGGTTGCTTTCTGTTCCTAGGGGTACTTAGATGGTTCAGTTCCCCCCGTTTGCTCCGCTCGGACTATGTGTTCATCCGAGGGTAGTGCAGCATGACCTGCACTAGGTTACCCCATTCGGAAATCCCCGGATCAAAAGTTATTTGCACCTCCCCGAGGCTTATCGCAGCTTATCACGTCCTTCATCGCCTTCTCGTGCCAAGGCATCCACCGTACGCCCTTTGTAGCTTGACCAAAAATCACTGTCACAACACTACTAGAGGTAATGCATCGCGGTGTCTCGAATAGTAAGCACATAACGCGCTTCCACTCGGTAAACCTTAGATTATTACTGATGTGAACCTGTATTCGATTGTCAAAGAGCAAAAGCCTGAATGGTGGGGGTAGGTGGAATTGAACCACCGACCTCACGCTTATCAGGCGTGCGCTCTAACCACCTGAGCTATACCCCCGAAAATCGAATAACGCACATGAGGGCAGGTCAAAGAGTAAAAACATTGACCTAGGCAGATAATGTCAGGAGTCTAAAACTCCCAATAATCCCCTTAGAAAGGAGGTGATCCAGCCGCACCTTCCGGTACGGCTACCTTGTTACGACTTAGCTCGAATCGACAACTCCACCTTCGGCACTTCCCTCCTTGCGGTTAGGATCGCGACTTCAGGTGTTTCCGTCTTTCCTAGCTTGACGGGCGGTGTGTACAAGACCCGGGAACGTATTCACCGCGGCATGCTGATCCGCGATTACTAGCAATTCCAGATTCATGGAGTCGAGTTGCAGACTCCAATCCTAACTGAGACTGGTTTTTTGGGATTGGCTCCACCTCGCGGTATCGCAGCCCTTTGTACCAGCCATTGTAGCACGTTTGCAGCCCAGGACGTAAGAGCCATGATGACTTGACGTCATCCCCACCTTCCTCCTGCTTATCACAGGCTGTCTCCTTAGAGTTCCCAGCATTACCTGATGGCAACTAAGGACAGGGGTTGCGCTCGTTGCGGGACTTAACCCAACATCTCACGACACGAGCTGACGACAGCCATGCAGCACCTGTCTCGAGGTTCCCGAAGGCACCCTCCTGTTTCCAAGAGGTTCCTCGGATGTCAAGCCCTGGTAAGGTTCTTCGCGTTGCATCGAATTGAGCAACATGCTCCACTGCTTGTGCGGGTCCCCGTCAATTCCTTTGAGTTTCAGCCTTGCGGCCGTACTCCCCAGGCGGGGTACTTAATGCGTTAGCTACGGCACTGAGGGGGTCAATGTCCCCCAACACCTAGTACCCATCGTTTACGGCTAAGACTACCAGGGTATCTAATCCTGTTTGCTCCCTTAGCTTTCGCACCTCAGCGTCAGTACCAGCCCAGGAATCCGCCTTCGCCACTGATGTTCTCCCAGATATCTACGCATTCCACCGCTACACCTGGGATTCCGATTCCCTCTGCTGGACTCAAGGTGTGCAGTTTCGGCTGCAGTTCTCTGGTTGAGCCAGAGGATTTCACAACCGACTTGCATACCCGCCTACGTGCCCTTTACGCCCAGTAAATCCGAACAACGCTCGCTCCCTACGTATTACCGCGGCTGCTGGCACGTAGTTAGCCGGAGCTTCCTCTGAAGGTACCGTCAAGCAACGAGCGGTATTAACGCCCGCGCCTTCTTCCCTTCTGACAGGAGTTTACACCCCGAGGGGCTTCATCCTCCACGTGGTGTCGCTGCATCCGCCTTTCGGCGATTGTGCAAATTTCTAGACTGCTGGCTCCCGTAGGAGACTGGCCCTTATCTCAGTGCCAGTGTGGCCGTTCACCCTCTCAGGCCGGCTACGCATCGTCGCCTTGGTAGGCCATTACCCTACCAACAAGCTAATACGACGCGGGCCCATCCCTAGGCGGCAGCTTACAAGTAGAGGCCACCTTTAAAAACGATTCATCAACTCGCCTTATCATTCGGTATTAGCATCTCGTTGGAAGTGTTATCCCCAACCTAGGGGCAGGTTGCCCACGTGTTACTCACCCGTTCGCCACTGTACTCGTCACCCGAAGATGACTTTCTCGTTCGACTTGCATGACTAAGACACACCACAAGCGTTAGTTCTGAGCCAGGATCAAACTCTCCGTGAGAAAAATTTGATGTACTACTTTTTGTAAATCCAAGCTCTTCGACGCTGGACCCTCATGTACGTTATTCGATTTTCAAAGATCAATCGCTCAAGTATCGAGCGGCCTTATAATATGAGACACAACTATCTTTTTGTCAACTTTTTGCCAAAAAAAATAGCGGCACTAACGATAGAACCGATACAACGCCCACATATCAACCCCAGCTAGCGGCCCCCTTCAAATCGCCCTGCCTTTCTTGGGCAATGCGCTCGAAATAACCGCTGCGACGATAGGCATCTAGAGGATTCGCCTCGGCTCCCAGCTCTTGGCGCACAAGAGCCAACAAGGGCCGCACATCCGTGTCATAGGCATTGCGCAAAATTTCTTCGCATGCCACTACATCATCCTCCGCCTGAGCCTCAGCCAGAGCCGTGCGGTCAACCAGCAATGCACGGGCATAGGCCGTCTGGATATTGAGCACCGACTGGATCATCGCCTCGACTTTGGGCTTAATAATATGGCTTTGGTCGATCATGTAGGCGATATTAGCCGCTGCGGCACCACGCCGCTCTGCGTTGAGGATCTCGTGGTAAATCAGGAAGACCTCATAGAGGTTGACCGATCCGGTTGTCACATCGTCATCGGCGTATTTGCGGTTATTGAAGTGAAAACCACCCATCCGCCCCTCGTCGAGGAGTAAGGCCACGAGGTGCTCAATATTGGTGGAGAGGGGATGGTGCCCTAGATCAACCAGCACTTCGGCCTGCGGCCCGGCCTTAATGGCGAAATTTAGCGCCATACCCCAGTCGGCAATGTCAGTATGGTAAAAAGCCGGCTCGAAGAATTTGTATTCAATGAGCATCCGCGCCCCTTCGGGCAGCATGGCGTGCGTCTCCCTCAGACATTCTTCAAAGCGCCGCTTGCGTTCGATGATGTCGTCTTGGCCCGGGTAGTTCGTGCCGTCGGCAAACCAAAGGCTCAGCACGGTGGATCCTGTCTGCTGCATGACATCCACGCACTCGTACATGTGATCGAGCGCTTTGCGACGCACTGTCGCGTCCCGGTGGCCAAAACTGCCCAACTTGTATTCAGGCTCTTGGAAGACATTGGGATTGATTGCTCCAATGCACACACCCAATTCCGTCGCTTCTTGTCGCAGGGCATCGTAGTCATCCACTTTATCCCACGGGATGTGCAAAGCCACACCGGGACAGACACCCGTCACCTTGTGCACCTGGGCCGCGTCGGAAAGTCGCTCATGGACGTCGCGAGCGGCACCGGGCTGTTTGAAAACGCCAAAGCGCGTCCCAGAATTGCCATATCCCCAAGAGGGCGTCTCGATCTCCTGGGCTTTGAGCTTGGCTTTGATTTCTTCGATTTCGATACCTCGTCCAGAGAGCATTTCGGCTAAAGCTGCGAATTGATCTTCTATCTTATCGTGCGCTGGAATTCCCATCCTGCCTCTCCTTTAATTATTGGGTCTAATAGGTCAAACTCGGTAGGTCGAGGCGGTAGCTACCGCACTCACACTTAGGCGTTTTGCAGAATCTGTAACTGAAGTTCGAGGTTGCGCAACCCGACCTCGCCGGATACGAGCGGCGCTAGGTTGGGCTGCATTGCCGCCTCGGTAAACCGGGCGATGAGCAGCGACATGAAATCTTCGCCGACTAGCTCTGATTCACCCGCGCTGAGCACCGAACAATAGGTCCCGTCGGGCGCAGACCGCCCCGCGCAATCGACCAAAAAGCCATTGACGCCGAATCGCCGCAGGGGTTGGCCTGCGTGTAGATCGCGGACGATGATTTCGCAACGACAACTGTCCATCGCGTCGGCAAAACTGAAACAGGCCCGCACTTCCCCGCTCCCGGACATCACTTGTAGAGACTCAGGCTCAACAACCCCATCGGGCATCCAAGCCAAGAGCATGCTCAAAGGATGAGGTGCCATATCAATCCACACCTCCGCGGCGCTGCGGCGACGCCCCCGCGCCAAGGTCTCCATTTCCGCGTAAAAGGATTCTACGGTAGCGAGCAAACCGCGGGCCTCTTCGTATAGCTGCCAGTAGTAGGGCAGCGAAGCAGCGTATTGAGTACAGACCCCGAAGTGCAGATCGGTTTGCTGCGCCAAATCAACCAAGGCTCGCGCTTGCATCAGCGTCTGCTCCGCTCCATCCGAATGCCAGACTAAGGGCTTTTCGCAGAGGACGTGACAACCCCGCTCAAAAGCGTATTTGACACAGTCGAAATGGGCTTCGTTCGGCAGACAGACGTCGACCACCTCGGGCGCTTCTTCGGTCAGTAGCTGGTCCAAGTCCCAATAGCCCCGGCCCGCAAAGGGAAAAATATCGCCTAGAGCGCACTCCGTAGCAGCGGCACTTTCCCGACTGCGGCCCAAAAAACCAACGACTTGCGCACCGACGCGGTGGAACCACTTAGCGTGATGCTTGCCGATGCCGCTGGCACCGGCGATGGCGACGCGCAGGGGCCTTTCCATTTCTCCTCCAATACAAAAAGAGCCGACAGCCCACCTGTCGGCTCTCCTAAGCAAGGCCGGTGGCCTCTAACTTTAGCTACTTACTTCTTCCTCGGTGACAGCTTGGCTTCCTGAGTGCGTTGCTTTAAGCGCTTTTTGCGCCGCTGTCGCCGACTTCTCAATTCCTTATCCCTCATCCTGCCTTTACTTGAACCCATCTGTGTATCCTCCTAAAAATAGGGAATTATATACAATGATGCCCAAAGAGGCGTCGGCTTTATCACGAGCCGCGCCTCTTTTTTTAGCTTTGATATATGCTCAAATGTTTACTATTTTCATTGACATATCGGCATAAGTTATTTATATTCATATAGTTATATGGAGAGTCGATATGTCGAAGAAGAAGCAAAAAGGGCCGGGGCAATGGTTCCGCAAGGGGCTCACCCTCGTCGAAGTTCTCAAGCTGTTCCCCGATAACGATACGGCCGAGGCATGGTTCGCCGGGATGCGCTGGCCTGATGGTCCGCAATGCCCACACTGTCAGTCAGATCGCATCCAGTCTGGCGCGGCTCACAAGAGTATGCCCTATCGCTGCCGCGACTGCCGCAAGCGGTTCAGCGTGCGCACTGGCACGGTCATGGCCGACTCCAATCTAGGCTATCAGACTTGGGCCTTGGCGATCTACTTGCTTACCACGGGCATCAAGGGCACGTCATCCATGAAGTTGCACCGCGACTTAGGCATCACCCAAAAGACCGCGTGGCACTTGGCGCATCGCATCCGGGAGACGTGGCAAGAGAAGCAATCGCTCTTAGAAGGTCCTGTCGAGGCCGACGAGACCTATATCGGCGGCAAGGAGACCAACAAACACGCCGATAAGAAGCTGAACGCAGGACGCGGCACTGTCGGCAAGATACCCGTCACCGGCATCAAGGACCGACCCACTAACCAAGTCCGGGCGCAAATCACGCAACCTGTCAACAGCACCACTATTCAAGAGTTTGTGGAAGAGCATAGAGATCCAGACGCGATGCTCTACACAGACGAAAGCAAAGCCTATATGGGCCTGCCTAACCATGAAGCCGTCAAGCACAGTGTCGGCGAATATGTCCGCGACCAAGCCCACACCAACGGGATGGAATCCTTCTGGGCCTTACTCAAGCGCGGATACTACGGCACATACCACCAGATGAGTCCCAAGCACTTGGACCGCTATGTAAGAGAGTTTGCTGG
The DNA here is from genome assembly GCA_022820485.1 of Candidatus Latescibacterota bacterium. Lineage (GTDB taxonomy): Bacteria > Latescibacterota > UBA2968 > UBA8231 > UBA8231. Next base: position 86,691 of record JAJEFJ010000011.1, on the reverse strand, counting down.
ACGGCACAATCGACGAAAGACCGATACCATTGACCAGATGAACTTGATGGCTGCGGGTATGGTAGGTAGGAGGTTGCCTTATCAAGCTCTGGTAGAGGAAAGTGCTTTAGGGGATCAATCCTGACGCTTCTTGAGGTAGGCCCACTCGGCGGCCTTCTTCGGCGGAGTGGTCAGAAGAGCTTGGGCGACGTTCTCTGGCGTGTCCGGGATGCGCTCCGGCATCACCTGACGCCGAGCCTCCATAACCTGCTTTTTCTCGGTCAGCTTTTTCTCAGCTTTACTTAGTCGCATGGATGCCCTCCTCCTTGACTAAATGGGCCATTAAGTGACTGAACCGTTCATCGTGTTGGTTCTGCCACTCTAAGACTTGGTCTACCTTTGTTTCCAGCCCATCTACCTTTGTTTCCAGCCCATCTAGGCGGTCAGCGATGCCCGCGGTCTGCGTCGCCACCTGATCCAGCGTTACCGCTACCTGTTCCAACGTTACTTGCTTAGCCATTCTTCGATCTCCTGATCCTGGGGGAAAGACCTCTTGAACAACCTGTTTTTCCAAGATACGTTAGCGACTGGAGGGCGTCAAGCTGTCGGACCGTTGGCGGTCCTAGAAGAACGTCGGCCTCACGTCAGTCGAGTAGAACAGGCCACACTGGGCAATATATAGGCCGCAAGAACAGAGAACAAGTCCCACCATTTACGACGCCAACATCATAATAATCGCCGCAAGGATGATTAAGCCCACCGCAGTAAAACAGCCCATTGTCTTATTGACTTCGTCTGTACTCTGTTCAACGAATGCCTTGGCATCGGCTGCCCCCCGGACGATCCAAAGATAAACGGCCCGAATCCCTATGATAACGAATACGAGAATCAGGATTTCCACCATGCCGTTACCCTCCTAGCATCGCGACGATCGCGTCGTGCCCTTGCTCTTGCGCTAGGCTCAGTGCGGTATCGCCGTTGTTGTTGGCGGCCGTGGTGTCGGCCTCCATCTCCAACAGAAGGGCCACGGCGTCGGCGTGCCCCTCGTGTGCCGCAAACATCAAGGCGGTCGCGCCCGTGTGGGTGCGGGCGTTGACGGGTGCGCCCTCCTGTACGAGGTCGCGCATGGTGTCGGTGTCGCCGGCGGCCGCCGCGTACATGAGGGTGGTGCGGCCGTGGTCGTCGCGCCCGTCCGCCCCGTACGTCTTGACCCAGTTCTCCAGCAGCAGACGCAGCGTCTCGATATGGCCTTGACCGGCCGCTAGCGTCAAGGCACTGGCCCTATAGTGCTTGAACGTGCTGTATTCGCCGCCTATCCACACGACAGTCCATTCCGTGACGCGCACGTGGATGTCGGCCCCCCGCTCCAACAGCCACCCCACCATCTCGGTCTGACCCGCGATAGCCGCGAAGTGGAGGGGGGCGAACCCCTCACCTCGCACCGCCCCCAACGGCTTGGGGGGGTTGATCTCGAACTTACCCGAGCCCGTGCCGGAGCCTTCGCCCAGCAGGAAGGCCGCCACTGCTTGGTGGCCGCCGTAGGACGCCCACATCAGGGCGTGATAGCCGCCCAAGACGAGGTTGCCGTAGGTGCTCAAGGCCGACAGGCGTGTCGTCACGTGCGGCACCAGATACCGCACCACGTCGAGGTGGCCGCCAGCCGCCGCCAGCGTGAGGGGCCGGTCGGGTCCCTCGTGGACGTACAGCCAGTGCTCTTCATGGAAATGAGCCCAAGCCCCGCCCTCCACCAGCGCCCGCACCACGTCGAGGTGGCCCGCGTGGCTAGCCCACTTCAGCGCGGTCTGCCGGTTGCATCGCCGGCTCGCGTCGATCACGAGGTCGGGGAACGCGATGTGGCCGGCGCACCGGCCGTTGCGGAGGTTGGGGTCGGCCCCCGCGCCCAGCAGCAACACCACCACGTCGAGGTGGCCCTGTTGCGCCGCCCGCATCAAGGCGGTGTCGTAGTGCTGGTCCTCGTTTTGGACATTAACGTCCATGCCGACCGCCACAAACGCCTCTACGAGACGGAGGTCGCCGTCGTGCGCCGCCACCAAGAAAGACGCCTGGGAGTAGGGGACGCCCGCCTCTTGCAGCAGGGCGCGACCCTGATCGGGCGTGAGGGGTTCGGGAGTGGGTTCGACAAGGGGCTCCTCGACGACGGGCTCGGGAGCCATGGGGCTTTGGGCGCAGCCAGTTAAGAGAAGGGCATATAATGCCCAATAAGATAGGAACCAAGTGCGGCGCAGCATTACGGCCTCCCTTGAAAGTGGCAACAAAGGAGACCCATAAGCAGGACGAAACCTAGGGATAGGTTCATTCTCATTCCCATATCTACCTGTGTGAGGTTGACGTTGCGGCCCCCGAGGGGGCCGGGCAGTTGTCGAAACCCACGCAGATTGATGCGGGAAGTCCCTGCTTATTCACCAAGAACGGGTAGCAATTCCGTCCTGTATACTGGTTCTTGTATTCAGCAAGCTACCCGACAAGCGGGTCTGCTTGGGTTTCGACGAGAACCAATTAAGGACGGATTCAGAGCTGGGGCAAGTTCTTTATGCGTTGACTTCCCCCCTTGGTTGCCCGTTCTTGGGCCACCCCACCCACCACACCAAGGAGGTCGAGAAATGAGCTATGATGATGCCTACTGGGGCAGCCTTATCGCTGCCTTGATAAAAACGCTTTCCTCCTACGATCCTGAATTTGAAGCACATTTTCAACAAAATCTGCAATCTCTGACCTTGGATGATCTGGTCCGAGGTATGAAACTAGTGAAGGGTCGCTATTTAAATCCTCCCGAATGGGTTGAGCAGGAGAGCTTGAAGGCTGCAAAGGCGTTTCTTGGGATTCAAGATTTTTAGCCATGTTCTATCTCCTTTCGCTAGCGTACGTGTGAAATGAAGGAGCTAAAAAGAAGGGATAGCCCACGGTGGGCACCATTGTATATAAGTCCCTAAAAATAAGAAGCAGTTGTCGGCAATATATCCGGCGGTACCACTGCGGTCAAGCGAGAATCATCCGCAAAAGGGCCATGCGCACGTACAGCCCGTTATGGGCTTGGCGAAAATAGGCTGCCCGCGGGTCCGAGTCCACTTCCGGGTCAATCTCATCGACACGCGGCAGCGGGTGCATGACAACCGCGTGTTCCTGCATGCAGTCCATCACCAAGCGATCGACAATGTACTTGCCCCGCGCCTGCTCGTATTCTCCAGTGCGGTCGCCAAAGCGCTCCTTTTGGATGCGCGTCTGATAGACGACATCAGCCTGCCTCGCCACTTCATGTAGGTCGTCCACTTCCTCGAAAAGGACCTGGTGCCGCTGCAAATACTCCTTTATATCGTCCTTCATCCTCACTATCTCAGGTGCGACGAAGTACATCTTAACGCCCTCGTATTTGGCCAACAGATAGCACAGCGAACGCACTGTCCGTCCATTGGCCAGATCTCCCACCAAAGCAATTGTAATTTTCTTGAGGCGTCCGATCTCGCGCTGGATAGTAAAGAGGTCCAAGAGGGCTTGGGTCGGGTGTTGTCCGGCACCGTCGCCGGCGTTGATCACCGGGACGCCGGCGACAGCAGCAGCTCGGTTGCTAGCCCCGCTTTCGTAGTGACGCAATACGATCACATCCGAGTACCCGGCGACGACGCGAATGGTATCCTCGAGGGTCTCTCCCTTGGCTGCCGAAGAAAATTCCTGTGCGCTTTCGGTTGTAATGACGGCCCCACCCAACCGCGTCATCGCCGATTCAAAGGACAGCCGTGTGCGCGTACTAGGCTCGTAGAACAGCGTCGCCATGACCCGGCGATTGAGGATATTGGACCCGTAGTGCTGAACTACTTGCTCCATCTCTTGAGCCGTGGAGAAAATGGCGTCTATCAAGTCTATATCGAATTGCTGCGCTTCGAGAACGTGATGAAGGCGATCCATCAGGTGCTCCTCAACGACCTTCCCGTTCTCCCAGGACCGCCATAATCTCCGCCTCTGCCGCCACTTCCTCCCCCACCAGTGCTCGCCCTTGCAACTTACAGGACCCGCCCCGCTGCCTGAGTACCTTTAGCTCCAGTCGCAACTGGTCCCCCGGCACGACCGGGCGGCGAAATTTGCAGCGATCAATCCCAGCAAAAAAAGGTACCTTGGATTGGGGATTTTCCACGCCGCTCAGCATCATTACGCAACCCGCTTGCGCCAGTGCCTCGACGATCAGCACTCCGGGCATGACCGGATAACCGGGAAAATGTCCTTGAAAAAATGATTCGTTGGCCGTCACATTCTTTAAGGCCACGACGCGTTCCCCAGGTTCCAATTCGAGGATGCGGTCGATGAGCAGCAGCGGATAGCGGTGCGGCAATAAGTCGAGAATTTCCGTTAAATTCACTCCTGCTCCTCTTCTTTTTCCTTCTCCATCAGTTCCAGTAACTGCTCGGTTAGATCGTACTCTTCCTTGGCAAAAACCAGCCCACTCGAAGGCGCGGCGGCGTCAAAAATAAAGTCGTAGCCCTTTTCCTCGGCCATGCCCTGAATGGCATCGTTGATTTTTGTAAAAATCGGCTCGGAAAGCTCGATATTCTTGCGCATTAGCTCGCCTTCGGGGCCGAACTTCTCTTGGGTGAATTGATTGAGTTGCTGCATTTTGGTCTCGAACTCAGCCTGTAGTTCCGCCTTTTTCGCCTCGCTCAACAGCAATTCCTGCCGCCGAAAATCCTCTTGCAGCTTAAGCAGCTGGGCCTCGCGGTCCTTGGCTTGGTTCTCGTAGTCTTGGCGTAGCTGATCCAACGTGCGCTGCGCATCCCGGAATTCGGGCAGGCGCTCTTTGAGCACTTCCGAATCAATGTAGCCTATTTTCAACTGAGCCGAGACACTTGTGGCGCAACAAGCCACGATGAGGGCGGACAATAGGGCGCGTTTCATATCTACTCCTCTTTATGGACGAGAATCAATGGGATTGAAGTTGCGTTCATTTCTTAATTCAACTGTGCTACTCTCGCTGCAACGGGTGTCAGACTACTATTTGATCTGCACCTTGATCTTGGATTGCTTGCGCCGCCTCAACGAGAGACCACCAAAGCCGCTGATAACGGCAATGTAAAACCCAACATCGTACCACCAGCCTGTGTTTTGCGGTTCATAGAGGCGGATGTCCGAGTTAAATAATCCCCAGATGAGCGATATGGGAGCGATCCAACCGTGCCAGATGCCCCAGAAAAATCCGGCGGGATTCGCTTCGGTGTGTTTCCCATCGCCAGGGACACACCCAGCAAGCGAAATCAAAACGATCAAGCCAAGTATGCAGATCAACTGTTTGGTCATAGCAAATCCTGCATCGATCCGTTCTTCTGGCATCCTAAGTAAATTGTATAAGATACGACTTGGCAGAATTTTGTGAAACAGCGGACATAACAAGGCCCAAGATGCCAGACGACATCTTGGGCTTCGTCTTATGCCCTGAGATCAGAGCCTAGTAAAACTGCGGGCCGAACTGAAAGTGGGTCTTCCAGCCAGCCGGCGTGCCATCGATATCCTTGCGGTCAAAACCATAGCCGAAGTCGAAGCCGATCATCCCCAGCATCGGCGTCTGGACGCGAAAGCCAAAGCCCAGCGAACGCTTGAGGTCCAAAGGATTAAGCTCGGGAATCGTCGCCCAAGCGTTACCCGCGTCCGCGAAGAGGATGCCGTACACTTGCTGCTCGGCTATCGGAAAGCGGTATTCTAGGTTCAATACCATCATCGAGCGACCGCCGAGGGGAATCCCGCTGTCCTTGTGCCTCGGGCCCAAGGAGTAATCTGGATAGCCCCGGACCTGTCCATCCCAGTAATCAATACCGCCTGGAGTAAACAGATCATAATACGAAATGAGGCCGTCGTCCTCGTCGGAAAAACCATCTATAACCGCGACTTTGGTCTCCAAACTCCAGACGAACTTCCACCAACTCGGCCGGTAATAGTTGAAATTCACTTCGTGGTTGTGAAAGTCCACATCTCCAGCCACGATCGAAGTCGCGACCGATGGAGTGTAGCTAAAAACCGTCCCCTTGGTCGGAAACTCGGCCCGGTCGCGCGTATCGCGCGAGTATATCAACTCAAAGCGGCTCGTAAGCCGATCTTGATATCTAGGATCGCTTGCCAATGGAGCGTTGCCGTCGGCAAAGTCGGAATAGCCTTGGCTGTAAAGGCGATAGCCCAGCGAAAGGCTGGAATTAGCCGGCTTCTTCAACCGCCGACCCACGCGCACATTGATCGACTTGCGATTGGATTTCCAGAGGATATCGCTATTGTTTAGCCGATAGCTGGTGCTCCGGTAGTCGTAGTAGTGAAGGTTTTGCGTATAAGCGCGCGCCGACAAACTAGTCGGGGTGTCAAAAAGCCACGGCTCGGTAAAACCGACTAGGAATTGCTCGCGCCGAGTGCCGAACTCCCAGTTAAAGTCCAGACTCTGGCCCATGCCGCGGAAGTTGGGAACCTGCAAGCCGATTTGACCTACCATCTTGTCGCGATCCGAATAGCCCGCCCCCACAGACGCTTGCCCAGTCGGCCGCTCATCGACGTTAAACACCATATCCACCAGCCGCTCGTCCTCGCCAGTGCTGTATTGGGGCTGAATTTGCACATCCTCGAAGAAGTTCAACAGCATTATGCGCCGCTGACTTTCTTGAACGAGATTTTGCTGATAAATATCGCCCGGACGCAATTCGATCTCGCGCCGGATCACCTTCTCCCGCGTCTTGGTATTGCCAGCGATCTCAACCTTGCGAATCGTCCACGGCTGCCCTTCAAACACCTGAAACGACACGTCAATCGAGTCGTTGCGAATCGTCTCCTGCGGCACCACTCGCGTGTCCAAGTAGCCCTTCTCGTAATAGACAAAGCGCGCCAAGTCGGCTAGCTCTGGCCCCGAGCGCCCATATACCATCCCCTCCTGCAACTCCAGCTTCTCCACCAACTCGTCGGTGCCGAAGAGCGCGTTACCTTCCCAAGCGACTTTGCCCAAGCGGTACTGTAGTCCCTCGTCGATTTCCACGTCGATGAACAGGTGCCGTCGCGTCGAGTCGTAATAGACACTGTCGCGCACTATGGCTGCCTGCTGAAATCCCAAGCTGCGATAGTACGCTAGCAGCTTCTGCTTGTCCTCTTCGTACGTGTCGCCGTTGAACTCGCCCTTGCGCCACCAACGCTTTTCCTCGGTCTCCATCAACGACACCAACCGGCGCGGCTCCGGACCTTGACCGTCCCACTTTTGCGGACGCCGAGGACTGCGCGCCGGCAGCTCTCGGCTGTCGATCACTGTGCCGTCGGCGCGGTGTTGGACCAAGCGGATTTGCTTGATCTGCACCTTGGGTCCCTCGTTGATGTCGTATTGGAGGAATACCTCGCCCTCTTCTGCGCCAGCGAAGGTCTGGCCTTTGACCTCGGCGCGCAGATAGCCCTTCTCGCGATAGAGGTCGAGGATTTTCTGCTCGCCCCGCACCACATCCCTCGGCGCGATAACCTGACCAGTGATCAAGCTCAGCGCCTCCTTGAGATCCTTCTCCTTGAGATTTTTCTGCCCCTTGAACTGCAAACCCTCTAAGGCCGGGTATTCTTCAACCATGATGATCAGGTTGATTCCCTCGGGAACGGGATCGCCCCAGATCTGGATATCCTCAAAGACGTTGAGCCCTTGGAGATCGCGCACCGCCTGCTGCACGTTCTCTTGCGACAGCTCAACTCCAGGCTCCAAACCCACCGTGGTTAGGATCAGCGACTTGGCCACCTTGCGTAGCTCACCCTGCACCTCGACCGAGACAACCTTCTGGGCCTCGACCGCGCTCCCCAGCAGCCCCACAGAGACGACGGCAAAAAGTATGGTGCGAAAATTTTTCATATCAACTCGTGGTCGCGCGCTTCTTCTTCACCTCTTCACCCACCCCTTCTCGACGCTCCTCGTCGAACACTAGTTCCTCGCCCTTTTTAGTGACGCGGATGCGACTGCCCTCGCCAAAGCGGCCCTGGAGAATCTCCTCGGCCAGCGGATCTTCGAGCATCTTCTGGATGGTCCGCTCCAAATAGCGCGCGCCATACGCCTGATCAAAACCCTTGTCGGCGAGCAACGTTTTGGCTCCAGGCGTAACTCGCACTTGGATATCTTGCGGGGCCAAACGCGCTTTGAATTCCTCCAAGCGAATATCTATGATAGCCGCAATGTGCTCTTTGTCGAGCGCGTGGAAAATGATGGTGTCGTCAACGCGATTGAGGAATTCAGGGTTGAAGGTCTTTTTCAAGGCGTCGTTGATCTTGCCCTCCATCTGCGCGTACATCGAGTCGGAATCGGACTTTTGGAAGCCCAATACACCGCCTGTGCCCACATCCCGACTACCTGCGTTAGAAGTCATAATCAGCACGGTGTTGCAGAAATCTACCTTGCGGCCCGTGCTATCGGTAAGCCGCCCCTCGTCGAGAATCTGCAACAGGATGTTGAAGACATCGGGATGGGCTTTCTCGACCTCGTCTAGCAAAACCACTGAGTAAGGACGGCGGCGGACCCGCTCGGTGAGCTGTCCTCCCTCGTCAAAACCCACGTAGCCCGGAGGTGCGCCAATCAGACGCGACACCGCGAATTTCTCCATGTACTCAGACATATCGACCGCAATCAACGCATCGGCGTCGTCGAAGAGAAATTCAGCTAGCCGCTTGGCCAACTCGGTCTTGCCCACACCCGTCGGGCCGAGAAAGATAAACGAGCCGATGGGCCGCTTGGGATCCTGTAGGCCCGCGCGACTGCGGCGGATGGCCCGCGCAATCGCGGTGACCGCCTGTTGCTGACCGACGATTTTCTTGGTAAGCTCCGCTTCCATAGCCAGCAGGCGCTCGGTCTCGGTCTTGGCCAGCCGCGAGATCGGAATGCCGGTCATACTGGCGATGACCTCGGCAATGTCGTCTGCCGTCACTTCGACCACCTCGTCGCGGACTGCTTCCTCCCACGCTTGGCGTTTATTTTGTAACTGTTCATTCAACTGGAGCGCCTCGTCGCGCAACTCGGCGGCGTCCTCAAAATCTTGGCGCTCGGACGCTTCGTTCTTTTTGCGGTTGATCTCCTGTATCTCGGCCTCGATGCGACCGATCTCTTCCGGCGGACTGAGCCGAGCCAAATGGACGCGCGAGCCCGTCTCATCGATCACATCAATGGCCTTGTCGGGCAAGTAGCGGTCGCTTATATAGCGATCGGATTGGCGCACCGCATAGGCGACGACATCGTCGGCAAACTCCACGTGATGATGGCTTTCGTAGCTAGAGCGCAGCCCCTTGACGATCTCAATGGTGTCCTCGACCGAGGGTGGATCGACCATGATGCTCTGAAAGCGCCGCTCGAGGGCACCGTCCTTTTCGATGTGCTTGCGGTATTCGTCGAGGGTGGTGGCCCCTATGCACTGCAATTCGCCGCGTGCCAAAGCGGGCTTGAACATATTGGAAGCATCCAACGTGCCCTCGGCACTGCCAGCACCGACAATGGTGTGTAGCTCGTCGATGAAAATGATGACTTCGGAGTTTTGCTGCAGCTCGTTCATCACCGCCTTGATGCGCTCTTCAAACTGGCCCCGGTACTTGGTGCCGGCGACCACGCCGCCCATGTCGAGGGTGACTAAGCGCTTGTCGAGGAGAATCTGCGGCACGCGCTTTTCAATGATGCGCTGGGCTAGCCCCTCGACAATGGCCGTCTTGCCGACACCTGGGTCGCCGATGAGAATGGGATTGTTCTTCTTGCGGCGGCTGAGCACTTGCGTGACGCGCTCAATCTCCTTCTGGCGACCGATCACCGGGTCTAGCTTGCCCTCTCGCGCCAACTGGGTCAGGTCGCGACCAAAGTGGTCGAGGAAGGGCGTCTTGCTCTTTTTGCCCTTTTCCTTGCGTCCGGTAGTCTTGCCTTCAAGCACGGCCAAGGTCTCTTCCATAGCCGTTTTGTAATCGACGCCAAAGGCGGCCAGAATCTGTGCGGCGACCCCTTCCTTGTCCTTGAGCAGCGCCAAAAGCAGATGTTCGACATCGATGAACTGCGTCTTCATCTCCTTGGCCTCGTTGGCCGCTACTTCGAGGATCTGTTTAGCGCGGGGGGTATAGGGCACCTCGCCAATGGTCATAGTGCCGCCCGAGGTCGTCACGTAGTCTTCCACCGACTGTTTGACCGTCTCCAAACTCAACCCCAAGTTCGTCAACACGGCCACGGCCTTGCCCTTGCCATCCTTGATGATGCCCAACAGCAAATGCTCGGTGCCGATGTAGTTGTGCCCCAAGCGCGCCGACTCCTCGCGCGCCAGCTTCATTACCTGTTTTACGTTTTCGGTGAACATGTTGTTCATCATAGTCGTCCTCCACAATCGGCCTATGGTATATGTCATAAGGAAACTTGATTCTCGACAATTCGGAGAGCGCGAATTGAATATCGAGCATGGCAAACTTTACTGGATAAAGCTCGATTTTGAACCTACCAAATGGGCCGATTGTTGTCAATTGTCAAGATAATCCCCTCTGTTCGGCCCAGCGCCGTCTCACTAGTTCGGCGCGGCGCACATCGCGGTCTGCCGACGAGAGATCCGCGCTGGCTTCGGCTTGCAAATGCGAGGGTTGAGTAACGATCATTAACTGGTTGATAAAGCCGAGAGGCAAGCCGTCAATAAGCCCCAAGCTACATCCTAAACGCACGGCCGATAACAAGTTCATAAAATCCTGCCCACTCAACACCCGCGCGTGTTGTAAAATCCCATACGCCCGCCAAACCTTGTCCTCCACTTGGGCCGATGCGTCTGCCAGCAAGATGGCCTGCGCCTCCTTTTCATGGCTTATAATCTGTTGGGTTATCTCCGAGAGCTTCTCGACGATCTCCCCTTCAGTTACGCCCAAGGTGGCTTGGTTGGATATCTGAAATAGGTTGCCGACCACATTGGTACCTTCTCCATAAAACCCGCGCACCGCAAAAGCCATGCTAGTCAATCCGCGCATCACCCGTTCCATATCCTCGGTCAGGACCAAAGCCGGCAGATGGATGAGCACTGATATCCGCAAGCCCGTCCCCGTATTGGTCGGGCAGGCCGTCAAGAAGCCCCAGCGCTCCGATTGCGCCCAGTCCAACTCGCTCCTGAGCGCATCGTCGAGCGCATCAACCCGCTGCCATGCCGCGTGCGTTTGCAAACCCGGGAGGATGGCCTGCAAGCGGAGGTGATCCTCCTCGTTAATCATCACGCCAAGCGACTCATCTGCATTAAAGAGCACGCCGCGCTGGCCCTTGCTTTTGGCCAAAGCCGGGCTAATCAAGTGGCGCTCCACGAGCAACTGGCGCTGGTTGGCCTGTAGGGTATTCATGTGGAAAAAGGCCGCATCGCACATAGGGCGGCACTTTTGAGCGGCACTCAGGACTTGTTCAATGATTTTTTTTTGATCTTCAAGCGTGGTCTTCGGCGCAAAAGCCCACCCTGCAAGATTGCGGGCCAAGCGGGCGCGACAACTAACGACCATGCCGTCGGCATCCCCTGCTCCGCTGAGCCAGCTAGCCGCATTGTAAACGAGATCCTCAATATTCACGGCTATTTTCCTTCGAGGACGCGGATGCGGTCCCTGAGCTGAGCGGCCTTTTCAAATGCCTCTTCCGCTACCGCTTGGGCCAGTTCTTCGCGCAATCGCTCCAACTCGTCGGCCGCGCCAGTACTTTGGGCCGCTGCTAGCGGCCCTTTGCCCCGATGCCGGTCGTCGCCGTGGATGCGTTTGAGCAGGCGCTCTAGCTGTGAGGCAAAGGCATCGTAACAATGCGGACAGCCGAGGCGACCAATCTTCTTGAACTCCTCGTAGCTCATCGCGCAAGTCGAACAGCGCGCGCCCCCGTCGCCTTCGGCTCCGGCCAACTTGGCCAACTCTATCTTGATTTCCTTCACCAGCACGGGCGCTTCTTTGGCCTGTGCAGCAGGGACGACCAGCATCTTGATGTTTTTTTCGCTAGCGCACTGATGGCAGAGCAAGAGCGTCTGTTTTACGTCGTCAACAATATGGTTATAGACCACTACGGCCTCGCGCTTGTTGCATACTCCGCATTTTTTCATGTCGCATCGTCTTCCATCTGCAACACTCCCGCTTCTATGCGCCCCCGGCGATCCATGCTCTGGGCCAATGTGCGGTCGTGGGTCATCACCACAAAAGCCTGCCCTCGCTCCCGGGCCAACCCGGCGAGCAGTTGGTGCAGAGACGCACTCGTCGCCTCGTCGAGATTGCCCGACGGCTCGTCGGCCAGCACGACCAACGGCTCGTTGACCAGCGCTCGCACCATGGCCACCCGCTGGCACTCGCCTCCCGACAGCGCCCCAGGCCGGTGGTGCAAGCGGTCCGCTAGTCCGACGGAATCCATCAGCTCAAGGGCCTCCTGGCGGCGATCGATGCCCGCAACCCGCGCCGGCAGCAAGACGTTTTCCAGCGCAGTAAATTCCGGCAGCAGGTAGTGAAATTGGAATACGAAGCCAATATGCCGATTGCGAAAGCGCGACAGCGCCTGATCGCCGAGATTTAGCACATCGGTGCCAGCGATTTGCAATTGGCCAGCCGTCGGCAGGTCGAGCGTACCCAACAGGTGCAGCAAGGTGCTCTTGCCAACACCAGACTCACCCATGACCGCTACCAGCTCACCTGCCCGCACTGCTAAGTCCACGCCTTTGAGTACTTCCAAGCCCTCGCCGCCGGTGTTGAACACCTTGCGCAAACCGCGCGCTTCGAGGACGATGTCGGCTTGTTCCACCATATCACATTATATACCGAATGGCTTCTACGGGCATCAACCCCGCGGCCTTGCGCGCCGGGTAAATCGACGTCGCCAAGCAGATGACCATGCTAATAGCCGCTACCAATGCAAAGTCCACGACACTCATATCCACGGGCAACGAGCTGATGAAGTACATGTCTCCGGGAATGGAAATCAGCGCAAAGCGCTGCTGGGCTAAACAGAGCACAAAACCGATCAAGCAGCCCAAGAAGGTGCCGATGCCACCAATGACCAAGCCCTGATAGATGAAGATGCGATAAACCTCGCCCACGGTGCAACCGATCGTCCGCAAGATGCCAATCTCGGGCGTCTTGATCAGCACCGACATGACCAAGATCGACATGATGTTAAAGGCCGCGACCAGCACGATGAGGCTCAGCGCGAGGAAGATCGCCCACTTTTCCAACTCGATCCAGCGGAAGAACTCGGGAAAAAGCTGCGTCCAATCGCGCACCTGATAGGGATAGCCCAACTCCTCGGCTAGATGCTCGCGGATCTCAGGTGCTTGGTAGATGTCTGCGACGTGGATGTGGATATCGGTAATCGCATCGCCCAATTCGAGCATGCGCTGGGCATCTTCTAAGTGAATAAAAGCATAGTTGTCATCGTACTGGTACATGCCGCTTTCAAAGTGATCGGTCACAAAAAAGGACCACGGGCGCGGCGAGAAGCCGTCCATCACAGCTACTTCTACATCGAGATTTTGCACCGTCATCAGCAACACCTCAGAACCCGGCCCCACGTGCAAGCGCCGCGCCAAGTACTCGCCAAGGACAATCCCCCGCTTATTTAGCTCGGCGAGCAAGCCGAGGCGCAGGTGCCCCTCTGGATCGGCGTAGCGCAGGTGTTCGGTCAGGTCGGAAACCGCAGGAAAGGTCGCTGGATCAACGCCCCACACAGGAATGCCATCGACCCGGCCCAAATCGAGCTGCGAGGCAATAATGACCTTGGAATCCACGACCGGTGCCGCGCCCACGACCCCGGCAGCGCCTTTCACCTGCTGTAGCAGCGCGTCCCAATCCGCGATGGGGCCGCCATCGAAGCGGCGAATGTTGACATGGGCGTTCATGCCGATCAGCCGGTTTTTGACTTCACCGGCAAAACCATTGGTCACTGAGAGAATGATCACCAAAGCCGCTACCCCCAAGATCACCCCACCGACGGCCATATAGGCGATGACCGAAAAGAAGCCCTCGCGTTGCTTGGAACGCAGGTAGCGACCGGCGACAAACAAGGCAATGCTCACGCTTGTCCCTCGGTCAAATAGGCGTGGATAAATTGGTCGATGTCGCCGTCCATTACCGCTTGGACATTGGCCGTTTCGCAATCGGTGCGGTGGTCTTTGACTATGGTGTATGGATGGAGCACGTAGGAGCGGATCTGCGACCCGAAGTCAATGCTCTTCTTGGTGCTCTCCACCGCGAGTTGCTTCTGTTTCTGCTCATCCTTGAGGTGCTGATACAGGCGCGCCTTGAGCACCTTAAATGCAGTGGCTTTGTTCTTGAACTGCGAGCGCTCGTTTTGGCACTGGACGACAATGCCAGTGGGCAAGTGCGTCAGCCGCACGGCCGAGGCGGTCTTGTTCACGTGTTGGCCGCCCGCGCCCCCGGAGCGATAGGTTTCGACCTTCACGTCCTCGTCGTTGAGGTCCACCTCGATATCGTCTTCGACTTCTGGATAGACAAACACCGAAGCAAACGAAGTGTGCCGACGGCGACTCGTGTCAAACGGCGAGAGCCGCACCAAGCGATGGACGCCGGCCTCGGCCTTGAGGTAGCCATACGCATAATCCCCCCTAACCTCAATGGTTGCGCCCTTGATGCCAGCTTCCTCGGCCTGCTGCAGATCCACGACTGTACATTCCATGCCGTGGCGCTCGGTCCAGCGCGTGTACAGACGCATCAACATCGACGCCCATTCGGCGGCATCCGTGCCCCCTGCTCCCGAGTGAATGACGAGAATCGCGTTCTTGGGGTCGGCCTCATCGCTGAGCATCGTGCGGAACTCCAATTCGCCAATGCCCTGCATGGCGCACTCGACCTCGGACTCGACTTCGGCTAGCGCCTCTGTATCGCCTTCTTCGGCCGCCATCTGCCGCAGTTGGTCCAAGTCCTCCAACTGCGCGTCCAAGGTCTCCCAATCCGCAATGGTGTCCTTGAGGATGCGCACTGTCTTGCCGACGGATTCGGCCTGCCGCCGGTCGTTCCAAAAGTCCGCGGCCACCATGCGCTTTTCCAGCGCAGCCAACTCTTGCTTCTTACCACTTATGTCAAAGATACCCTCGCAGCCGCTCTAGCTGCTGCCGCCCACTTGTCAACTGTTCCTCAATCGTGGCCATTGTCATCTTCCTCGGTTTCGTAGTAGCGATCAAAAAGGAGACTTTCGTGCTTGCGTTCAGCGGGTATTTCAAAAAGTAGCTGCTCCTCGTACACCTCGCCCTTGGTCCCTTTGAGCTGGTCGGTGTATGCAATGAAAAACGGCGATCGCGACAGCGGATAATAGCGCCGCCCACCATCGTCAACTAGCTGAAAACACTTCGGTACAATCGTCCACGCAAGCTGCAAATTCACCTGCAACCGCACGTCGATGAGCACGAACTTGTGTCCCTCGTCAGGCGGACCGTGAAAAAAGTGCATGTAGCGCACCCCGTCCACGGGTACCGTCAGGGCAACTTGGTTGTTGATGTTGGCGAACAGGTTGGTCAAGTTTTCCAGCTTGTCCGCTGATCCGCCCGTCAGACTCACCCCAATGTAGATCGGCACAAAGAGGGCCAAGCCGCCCAAGACGAGGCGATTGAGCAGCCGCAGACGTTTGTTGAGCTGTTTCTTGCGCTCGTTTGCTTTGATTACCATGGCTTCCTCAAGGGGCGCGCACAAGGGCAATTTTGCCCAAGTGACTGCGATTAGGCGACCGCAGTTGATAGAAGTAGACCCCGTTGGCCACGGCCCGGCCCGGCGTCCAACGCGGGGCGCGGCCCGGCTGGTCGTGGCTCCCCGGCCACATATCCCAACGCTCGGCGAACACCAACCGACCAGCTACGTCAAAAACGTTCAACTCGACGAGGCCGCGCTCGGCTAGCTGCACTGGAAAATGCACCACCCCGTCCCGCGCTGGATTGGGAAAAGGTGCCAACAGGCGGTCCTCCTCCGGCGGCACCTCGTCGAGACCACTGGCCGCCAGCGCGTTTATCTGCCCCCAACCATACACCGTGTCGGGACCGGCCGCACCCAAGTCCAGCGCGGTCGAGCGCAAAGCCGCCAGCACTTGGTCCGGCCTCCATTCGGGATTTTTTTGCAACAACAAGGCGCAAACCCCGCTCACCAGAGGGGCCGCAAAGGAAGTGCCGCCCCTGCGCACATAGCCACCGCGCCGCAGATCCGCGACTACTACGCCGCTGCCGGGCGCAACTACATCCGGCTTGATGCGGCCATCGGCCGTTGGCCCGCGCGAGCTAAAGGAGGCAATCTGCGGCATGCGCTCGCCGCTGCCGGGCACATCTACCGCCCCCACCGCAATCGCACCTTCGGCGTCCGCCGGTATCGTTATGTAGTGCCAATCTCGGTTGGCCTCATTGCCCGCGGCCACCACCACCGCGATGCCGCGCCGCACTGCCAGCGCCGCCGCCACGCTCGTCAGCGCGGTTTCTCCGTCCAGATCCGCTGGCGAGTAACCCGTGCCGTCGTCCCACCGATTGTAGCCCAACGAGCTGTTGACCACCTGCGCTCCCAAGCTGTCGGCCCATTCCAAACCGGCGACCCAGCGGTCCTCCTCCGAGGGCATTTCGGGCAAGGTGTCGTCTAGTTCGGTCTTGGCCAAGATGTACTCAGCGTCGGGTGCCACGCCGACAAAGTGATCGGGCTGATAGCCTGCCAGCAGGGAAAGTACTTGCGCACCGTGCAAGTTTTGGCTGCCGCCCCTTTCGTCGCCCGTGACGGGTTGATCGGCTTCATCGCTGACAATCTCGTCGTCATTGACAAAGTCGCGCTGAGCCACCACGCGAATGGAGGCGAAGGCCGCGTGTTCGGCGTAGTGGAAACCATTGTCGAGCAAGGCCACGCGCACCCCAACACCCGTAAGACCCTGGTCGTGTAGGGGGGGAACGGCGATTTGGGCCAACTGCTCAAAGGCGAGGCCATAGCGGCTTTGCAGCAACTTGGGGCTGGCAAACAGCGCGGGCGGCGATGGACTGGGCCGCTGCAAGCGCTGCACGGGCCGCGTTGCAACGACAAAGTCCGCGGCCTGCACTCGGCGCTGTACCTCGGGCGAGACCTGCGCACTGACTGCGTTGAGCCAACGCGAGAAGAAGCGCACCGCCACCCCCATCTCCCGCAGCCGCTCGATATAGCGTTGGCTGACGGGCAGGTCCAGCTCCGCGTCCGTATGACCAGCCCCCAAATCCACCCAAGCGATGCGCCGCCCCTCGGCATCCGTTTTGTCGCGCAACAGAATCCAGATACTCTGATCCGCTGCAACCGCCAAGGCTCCCACGTGCATCAGCAGAGCCGCCCACCACCACACCCCCTTACTCAACAGGGGGTTCCCTCGTGTCCAGCACCTCCACCCCTTCTGGCACCTCAAAAGAAAAGACCTCGTCGGCTATCCTCCTATTGGCACGGTGATCCCTAAGCACGTACGCCGTGCGATTGCCATTGGCCTCGCGCTGCTCGACTTGCAGCAGAAGCCACCCCCTAGGATCCACCCAAACCCGCATCTGTTCAATCACAGAGGCTTTGTTTTCCGGTGCCATGATCAGCAAATAGCAGGGCCGTCCCCCCAACGCGCTTTCCTCCACCGCAATGGGCACATAGCGCTCGGTATAGTCGAAAAATACTTCCCACGGGGTCTTTATTTCCGCTTCGTAGGGGCTGATCACCACTTGGCCGTTGTGCACGATATACGACCAGACGGCCTTGCCATCGGCCACCACCACATCCCCGCCTTCCAGTTCGATGCGAAAGCGGTTCGGGCGGCGCAAATAGATCCGGCCCTCGCGGCTGCGGTACTTGTCCAGCACGGCCCAGTAGAACTGCTTTTCAAAGCGGGCTGAAAACGTCTTGTAGCCAGCGAGGCGCTTTTGCACCCTAGCGATGATTTCTTCGCCGCTCTGTCCAAAAGCCGTGCTCGCAACCAAGCCCACACAGAGCACAACCCACAACCACAGTCTCATTCTCCCGCGTCCTCCTCTTCCGCGCGCTCGACGAGAATCTCGCGCGGCTTTGCCCCAACGATCGGCCCGACGATACCGGCGGCCTCCAGCTCGTCCATCAACCGTGCGGCGCGGGAATAACCCACTTTCAAACGCCGCTGCAAAAACGAGGTGGAGGCCTGCTGGTGTTCGCAGACTAAGCGCACGGCATCGTCGAAAAGGTCGTCGCGCGCATCGGCAGCCGCGTTAATATCCGGCTGCTCGGAAAACACCGCAACTTCCTCGGCCTCGTACTGGCTCTCTTTTAATGCCGCGACCAAGCGCTCGGTTTCCTCGCCAGAAATAAAGGCTCCGTGGACGCGGAGCGGCTCGCCTTGGCCGCTCGGCAGAAAGAGCATATCACCCATCCCCAACAGTCGCTCGGCTCCGTTGAGATCGAGAATCGTGCGCGAGTCCGTCTTTGACGCCACTTGGAAGGCAATGCGCGATGGGAAGTTGGCCTTGATTACCCCGGTAATCACGTTCACCGAGGGCCGCTGGGTCGCCAAAATGATGTGAATGCCCACGGCGCGCGACTTCTGCGCCAAACCCATCAGCGAGGTCTCCACCTCAGCGGGGGCCGTCAGCATCAAATCGGCAAATTCGTCGATTACTATCACGATGTACGCCAGCGGCTTGTCAGGCTCAACGCCGTCTTCGGCAGCCTCGGTTTGGCCGCTCGCCAGCTTGGCGTTGTAGTCGGACAGATTGCGCACCCCCAGTTTGGCCAGCTTCTGGTAGCGAGCCTCCATTTCGGCTACCGCCCACTTCAGGGCCTCGGCGGCCCTTTTCGGCTCGGTGATAACCGGCACCAGCAAGTGTGGTATATCGTTGTACATCGTCAATTCAACTACCTTGGGATCGACCATGATAAAGCGCACTTCGTCCGGCGCGGCCTTGAGGAGGATACTGCAAATTAGGCTGTTCAGACACACGCTCTTGCCAGCCCCGGTGGCACCGGCGACCAATAGATGAGGCATTTTGGCTAAATCCGCGGCGCACGGCTCGCCCGAAATAGTCTTGCCCAGCGCCATGACCAGCTTGGAATCCGACCGACTGAACACCTCGTCTTCGATGATCTCGCGCAAGTAAACGGTCTCCCGCTCCTGATTGGCAATCTCCACCCCCACCACGGATTTGCCCGGCACCGGCGCTTGAATGCGAATGCCTTTGGCGCTCATCACGCGCGCGAGATCGTCCGAAAGCGCGGCAATGCGATTGACCTTGACCCCTGGGGCTGGCTCCACCTCGTAGCGCGTCACCACTGGCCCGGGACTCACCTCCACGACCTGACAGGCCACGTCGAAATTACCCAGCGCACTCTCCAGCAACTTGGCGTTTTCCAGCAAAGTCTCCTTGGAGACGCGGCTGCGGCTGGCCGGGATTTCGTCTAGCAACGCAGGACTTGGGATTTTATAGCGGCCCCCGGCAGGCCTGCGAGCTGCCTGCTCTTTTTTGCGCGCTGGCGCTGGTATAGCTGCGTCTGCAACCGCCGGTTCCTTCTTTTTTTTGCGCTCGCGCCGCTCAACGTGCGCTGGTTCCTGCACCCGAGGCTCCACTGCGTCAACCTCTTCAACCATTGGCGTCCAAGGGGCTGCATCCTCGACCCGAGCCTGCGGGCCAATCTCGGACCGCGTTTCTCGCACCCTGGCGGTTTCGTCCCGTTTCCTTTTTGTGGCTTTGCTCTTGTGCCTCCGCAAACGCCCGAGCCACCGCCCAAGCAACCGCCAAACCACTGCCAAACCACCGCCCAGCCACGCCAACAGCCGCCAGTTCAGACCGGGGGTCAAAATCACCGCAACCACAAAGAGCGCACCCAGCAAAACCGCCGCCCCTAGCCTCCCTAGGTACGGTATGAGGATATCCAAACTGATCTGGGTTCCCAGCACACCACCCAGCGCATAGGCCGTGTGCGGCGAATAGTCGGGCAGACCAGTGGCGATGCTGATGAAGACGGCCATGAGCAAAAGGCCCACACTGCGCTGCACCGCAAGAGCCACCGGCTGGCAACGCACCCTATTCCAACCCCACAGCAACAAGAGCGCGGGCCAGACATACGCCGCCAATCCCATGCCCGCAAAGGCCCCATACGACGCATACGCACCGATCCATCCCCCCCAATTCAAACTCTCCGCCACCGAGCGGCTCGAATTAGGAGGATCCAGCGGCGAATGGGATATCAAGCAGACAAGCAAAAACGCGCCGAGGCCGAGGAGGAGCACCCCTAGCGCTTGGAGTTTCTTCTCGCCTTTGGGCGTATGCAAAAACTCGGACATAGAGCTGCAGACTCCGCTAGTACCGTAGGTTGGGAAGCAATCAGATTGGAAAGGGGATTAACAAAAAATAAGCAAAAACGCGGCTTTTTGCACCTTGCGGCGCGTCAGATCATGCCGCTGCGCTTGCGTCCAAACCACTCGACAGCCAACAGGACAATCGCCAAAAGCGCGGGCCACAGCGGGCCCCACAGCGGCAAAACCTCGGCCTTTTCGACCCAGCGCTTGCGCGGCGCAAGCTGTTTTAGCATGTCCTCCCAGTCCGCAAGCGAATAGGCGCGGCCACCACTGGCGCGAGCCAGCTCGCCCAATAGCAGTGGGTCGGCACGCAAATCCCCCAGCTCAATGCTGTACTCTTCGACGACAAAGCGACTCCTAGCCGTACCTATAGCGGCTTGGTCCACTGCGGCCCGAATCTCGTATTCATACGCGCCGGGGGCCAGTCCACTAGCGACGCCTCGGTAGTGCCCGGCTCCTTGTGATTGCAGGCCGAATGCTTCTCGCCCGGCTAGCGCCACCTGCACCCTTGCCCCCGGCTGCGGCCTCAGCAGTTCGTCGAAGACCTGCACCGCGAAAACCACTTCTTCGCCCGCCCGGTACACGGGCCGCTCGGTCGAGGCGCGGACCCGCCCACCCGAGGTGTCGAGCGCGAGCCACTTGGCGGCGTCGCGCCAGAGTGTGCGAATGGTCTGTGGCTGGCCATTGACGCCGCTGCTCATCAGATCGAGTCGCCAAAAAGACGCAGACAGGGTTGCAATGACCTTACCCTCGCCATACGCGCCCGCAGCAATGATTGGCTCGCCGGCGGCGCTCTCGACCAGCACGGTGGTACCCGGCCGCTGCTGCGCCGTGCGAAAGTAGCCCGGCAGCGGTGGCAACCGAAGCCACGGATCGTCCGCACCCGCAGGCTGACGCACGACCGGATGGTGCCGCCCGCCCGCGCTGAGCCGCAACAAGACCTCGCCCGGCACAAAGGGCACAGGGCCAGCTACCTGAAGCGGCATGAGCGCAGCCAGTGGCGAGTCGGCCCGCCAAGCCCGCGCCATCTTGGGACCGCCGACGACGAGCAAACCGGCCCCGGCGTACACGTGCTGGACCAATGCAGCGGCCGGCGGGCCGTTGAGCAGCCACGCCCCCGGATTCACCAGCAGCACCACATCCCGGCCCTGCAAAACAGCCGGACTCCACGCGCCGCCGTAGAACGCGTCCGGCTCCCGCTGAATCATGGCCTCTACTGCCCAACTCGAATCTGCGCTTAAACTGCGGCGCAAAAAGGCCAAGTCCTCGCTTGGGCCTCCAGCTAGCAACAGCACCCGCGTGCGCCCGGCGAGAATGTGGGTAAACGCGAGGGCCTCGTTGTCTGCGGTCGCAAATTCTCCGGCCACAGGCGCAATGGCCACGCGAAAAATGCGCGGCCCAGCCTGCTGGGGCGTCACGGCAAAGGAAACGCGCTGCACCTGTCCATCGCCGGCCAACAGCAGCGATTGTTGCTGGAGCAATCGCTCTCCCTCGTAGAGTTGAACTTCCACGCGCTGTCCCTCGTATCCCCAACTCCGCACCTCGGCGTCAATTGGCTGGCTCTGACCGACGTATCCGGTTTCGGCTGTGCGCACTTCTACGAGCTGGACATCGACGGGCACCTCTGCGCCCCCCACGCCAAGCGCGTACACGGGCACGCCCAATTCCGCCCCCAGTTGCACCGGGTCGCGGCCCAAGTTGTGGCCCCCGTCGGAGAATAGGACCACGCCTTGCACATGCTCCCGCTCGGCTACCGCCTCCAAGCTAGCGGCGAGGGCGCGGCCTATATTGGTCGCCTGACCGCGAGTCCTTGCGGTCGCGACCGTATCGAGCGCGAGCGGATACGCCGACTCGGCAAATCCCCAAGCGCGGACTTCGGCCTGCTGCAAGCGCGCTGACCAACCCTCGTCGCCCAGCACGGCCGCCGCCTGTTGTAGTCGCGTGACAGGCCCGTCGGCTACCCTCATGCTCGGGCTGGTATCGACCAACACCAACACCAGCGGTCGAATGACCTGCTGGTGCCACCACGTCAAAACCGGCTCGCACAACACCATAGTTAGCAAGGCCACGGCCACCGCGCGCAACGCCACCAGCACCATGCGGCGCTTGGGATCAACCTGCGGATACGTCCGCTGATATACCCAATAAACGAATGCGATTAGCAAGGGCAGCAGGACGAGGAATACGCGGTGTCCCGCTAGCTGGAGATGGCTATCGGACCACTCAGACACGCCAACTCAGGCGGGGAGCAGCGTCCACATTGAGACTGTCGCAG
The DNA here is from genome assembly GCA_022820485.1 of Candidatus Latescibacterota bacterium. Classification (GTDB taxonomy): domain Bacteria; phylum Latescibacterota; class UBA2968; order UBA8231; family UBA8231. The sequence goes on along the minus strand of JAJEFJ010000011.1, from coordinate 64,198 downwards.
ACGCCGCGACTGAGATAGAAGGCTCCAACAGCCCCTACCATAGCGGCGTTATCTGTACACAAATCGTACGCCGGACAATGGAAGGCTAGGCCGCGGCGCTCAACCGCGACGCGCAGCCGCTGGCGCAGCCGCTGGTTGGCGGCAACGCCGCCTGCAAGGCATACAGTCGCCACTTCTGCTCGCTCCAAGGCCAACAGGGTCTTGGCGACTAAAGCATCCACTACGGCTTCTTGGAAGCTAGCGGCAATATGGGCGAGCTGGGCCGTGCGCTCTTGCGGAGAAAGCGCGCGCACGTAGTGTAACACCGAGGTTTTGAGGCCACTGAAGCTGAAGTCCATCTCGTCCACGAGGGCGCGTGGGAAGTCAATGGCCTCGGGATCGCCATCCTCGGCGAGCTCGGCGATGAGCCGACCACCGGCCACCACCCCTTCCCCGGGCAGCAGCCCCAGCAGCTTGGCGACCTTGTCAAATGCCTCGCCAGCCGCGTCGTCGCGCGTGCGGCCCAGCACCTCGTATGAGCCGAGTTCGCGCACCAAAATCAACTCGGTGTGCCCGCCCGACACCAGCAGCGTCAGGAAGGGAACCTCGACCTGCGCGGCGACCAAGTTAGAAAACACGTGGGCCTCTAGGTGATGGACGCCGACCAGCGGCTTGTTGCGCGCCAACGCCAGCCCCTTGGCCAGCGATAGCCCCACGATCAACGACCCGACCAAGCCAGGCCCGCGCGTCGCAGCCACCCCATCCACTTCTTCCCACCCAACGCCAGCAGTCGCTAGGGCCTGTCGCACGACCGGCACCAAAGCACGCATATGGGCGCGCGAAGCCAACTCGGGCACCACGCCCCCGTATGGCGCGTGATCTTGTTGCGAGAAGATGATATTGGAATGCACGGCGTACGACTCATCGACAACGGCCGCGGCCGTCTCATCGCAGGAGGTCTCCAGCCCCAGTACCAACATGCTAGTAGCTCACCAAATCGACGTATGCTGGAGCGATCTGGCGCACCTCAAAAAGCGATGTCTCCGCGCTGTGCACTGGCAGTGCATTTCCCTGATATTCGGCGTAATCTACGTACAGCTCTATGTCGCGGGCCGGGTCGAGCTGGGCGATCACGCCAACCCCGCCGCGCACCTTGACTTGGGCAGTGGCCGGCTCGGGACGCCGGCGCGCCGCGCCGGCATGACGCACAGTAATCGGCACTCCGATTAAATCGTCCTCGGCTAACATCTGCACGGTGGCGCGCACGCGTACAGCCTCGGGCACGAACGCGAGTTGCGTGTGCTCGGGATGGCGCAAAGACCACTTCACATCCACATCTTCCCGGATATCCTGCAAGACCAGCGAATCCGTATCCACATAGCGCAATGCGGCGACCTGCTGCTGCGGGCCGCTCACCCGGACGAGCGCGGGATCGGCTTGCATCGGCGTCACCTGTACGTGGGCAGCAGCCACTTCTAGACTCGCTTGCACCCGCACGGGCACATCCCGTTCCATCCTCGGCGCTAGCGCGATTTCAATTTCTTTTGGTTCGAGAATTTCCTTGACTTCGACATCCAAGTCGGCCACCCGCTTGGTGATTTGGGAAGGAGTCAAGCGGTGGATTCGATTCTTGCCTTCGGCCCGCAACTTCAGAACAAAGGAATCGTCGTCCAAGTCAAACAGCAGATCCTTGCCCCCGCCAGTGACCAAGACGCGAACCGTGGAGGGCACTTGACTGGCTAGCACCATATCCCCGTCCACCCCTTCGCCCGGCGGGACTTCGACCCAGAGGCGCACTGCAACTTCTTTATCGTAGTACTTCTCTGTAACTGCGTGAAGCCACAGCGCAAAAGATAAGACCAAGGCACCTGCCCTGATTCCCCAATTGCTTACACTGATGTTGGCCAACAACAGACCCCATAAGAAGAAGAGGCTCCACAAAAGGGGGCCTCTTCTCGTGATCTACTACTTTTACCGCGTGCCAAAGGCGAAGACGGAACCGCTTACTTAAACGATTTCTTGAGTTCCTCGCCGATACTCAACTCGCCGTTGTCAATTCTTATATGGTATCCGCAACTTGGATTCGTGCAGGCCCACGCTTTGTAGTGAATAGCCGCGCCGTCTCTGCCATAGTCAGAAAGCGGAATCAAAACGCCTTCTCTGCACTTCAAACACTCAGGAAAATCAACCTTTTCCATCCGACCCTCTCCTCCGGTTTTAGCGTGTAGCCGCTCGGGACTACACTATTATTTCAATGTACTGGTGCCGCCCCACTATGTCAATTGCCCAAGATGCACGGCGTATTCATATACGGCCCGTTCTTGGGCGGCCGTTTCCACCGAGCCGGGGCGCAGGTTCCGCACCTGTGTCAGGGCGTCTGCCGCACTGCTGCCTATTCGCACCAAATAACTCGCCAACATCGTGCCCGTGCGCCCCAAGCCCGCACTGCAATGGACTATAACCGGCCGTCCTTGCTCGACGGCCTCGTCAACGAATTGGACAAACGCTCGTATCTCCCCGAGCGAAGGCGACTGCATATCCTGTATGGGCAAGTGCAAGTACGCCATATCGCGCGCTGCCACCTCGCCCACCGGCAGGGCATCCGCAGTCAGCGACACAATCGCCTTTACGCCCTGCGCCGCCAGCAAATCGAGATCGTCCTCCAGCCGCTCGTCCCTCTCCCAACCACCAATCTGCCCGGCCCCTGCCAACCGGCCCTCTAATAGCCAACCAAAGTTGAACACCATTGCTTAGCGGCCTTCATAGGCTGCCTGTGGCCCTTCAACCCAGCTTTCACCCTCAACCCCTACTTCCTTCTTCCATATCGGCACGATCTGCTTGAGCCGATCAATGGCGTACTGACACGCGGCCAGCGCCTCGGCTCGATGCGGGCTAGCGACGGCAATTAACACGCTGATCTCCCCAATTTCGAGCTTCCCGACGCGGTGAATCATCCCGACGTCCACAACGCCCCACCGCGCCTTCAGATCTTTGCCAATCTCGGCCATCTTCTTCTCGGCCATAGCCGGATACGCTTCGTACACCAAATACTCGGTTTGCTTGTCCCCGGAGTGATTGCGCACCACCCCGGCAAACGTGGCCACCGCACCATTTTCAGCGCGCACCACGTCGGCAAACAAATCGCTGGGTTCAATTGAGTCTTCGGTAATTTTGAACACGTCAGCCCCCACTTACAGGCGGAATAAGAGCCACTTCGTCGCCCGCTTGTAACGCGGTATGGCTCCCTGCGTACTCGGAATTGACCGCAATCGACAACACCTGCTGCACCGCGGCCAGTTGCGGATACGCGGCCACAAGTTCGCGCTGTAAGTCCGCGACTCGGCAACCTTCGGCGAGCTCCCACTCACAGCTTCTATGGCCGACGGCATCGCGGCAGGAAGCAAAAAATAGAACCTTGATTTTCATAGCCAAGCGCAAATAGCACCGCAGTCTTACACAACAATCCACGACTAAAAAAGGAAATGGGACCTCTCACTGAGGCCCCATTTCACTCACTAACTGCTGTTACGCACCCGGGTAGGGGGCGCGGTTTCAAACCGCCCCCTACCTCAGCAGCACCATCTTGCGCTTAGCTACAAAGTCGCCGGTGTGCAGCAAGTAAAAATACATGCCGCTGGCGACGCTAGCGCCGCTTTCGCTCCGACCATCCCATAAGGCTTGGTACTGACCTGCGGCCAGCGCCTCGCCGTCAACCAGCTTGCGCACGACCTGACCCGCGATGTTGTAGATCGTCAGGGAGACGATCGCATCGCTGCTCAGCGCGTAGGGAATCGTGGTTTCCGGATTGAAAGGGTTGGGATAGTTCTGATTCAGCGAGTTAGCCAATGGCAGGGCGGCTAGCGGCTTAGCAGCGGCCCAAGCCGCGCTGAAGTCAATCGCCAAGTTGAGGGCCTTGCCGGCCGCATTCTCCGTGTCGGTCTTCGCCGTAATGCTGAGGAAAGACACGACATCGGCGTCAACCTCAATCGACGAATTGCCGTCGGCATCGGTCGTATTGCGCACAAACGCGCTGCCTTTGGGGGGAATCGTGCCAATACCGAGCACGGACACCCACTCCGCGCTGCGGTTGTACACATCCCACAAGATGGCCTGACCTTCGCCCGGCTCACCCCAGGGGTTGGTATAATTGACCGAGTACGTGATCTCGCCGGGGCTGTCATCATCAATAGCGCCCGTATCGGCCCCAGAAGTCAAGGCGTTGCCAACCAGCGGCGCGGTGGCCACCAGCACTGGATCCGGCCGGTTGAGGTGTATGCTGTGGCGATTAAACATCTCGGCTAACAACTCGGTGTCCAAATAATCGCGCTCGCCAGAGGACGGGCCGAGGGACACGCTGTGGACCACAATATCCGCCTCCATCTCCTCGGTAAAGCTGTCCGAGGTGACGAGGGTGAAGGTCCCCAGAACACTATCGCCAGATACGGGATCGTCATTGAGAGTAACGACTGCGCCGCCCCGCACCTGATTGCCGGAGACTTCCACGCCCGGTGCCGACAGGGCAACCGCAGAAGAACCCGAAAACGTAGTAGCCTCCAGATCAAAGGCATCCGCAGGCGACACGGTCACGATGACCTCAACTTGCTTCACGCCGGCTAGCCCGGCCGCGGACAGCACGACTGGAATGTTCGCACCCGCACCCGCGACTAGCTCGTTGCGGGCATTGTCATCATCATTCAGGGAAACCTGCGAGACGAACATCAATTGATCGGGGTCTGGCACCGCCCATGTGGCGTCGAAATCAACCGCCAAATCAATGGTGTCACCGGCCGGATTTACAGCAGTCGTGCGCGCCCGAACGTCGAGCGAAGTCGCAGCCGCCTTTAAGTTGCCTTCGGCGTCAAACTGTACCGCGGCATTGCCAGCCTCATCAGTCACATTCCGCAGGCATACGTACACGCCAGAGGGAACCTCACCGACGCCAAGCAGATAGACCGACCGCGAGCCAGTATTAGTGATGTCCCAAGCAATGGTCTGGCCCTTGGCCGGGGCACCATCATCGGTGAAATTGACCGAAAACTCGATCTCGCCGGGGCTGCCATCCGCAGCCGCCCCTGTGCCGATCGAGGAATAGGCCGGGTTAAAGGAAAGCTCTGAGGTCGCCATCATATCCGGCGGGGGCACAGCCCAATTGACGATAAACAATCCCTCGGCACCAAGGACATCCCGGTCCACAGACGACGACCCAATGGACACGCTGTTCACCACAACCTCGGCCGGGGAATTTCTGCTAAAACTACTCGACATCGTGAGGGTAAAAACACCCAAAGAACCATCGCCATCTACCGTCTCGCCGAGAGCGGCCGCACCACTTTTGACCTGCCCATCCCCTAATAATTCCACGCCAGGCGAAAAACCAAAAGCAGGGGTAAACGTCGTCGCCGCTAGATCAAAGGCTTCCGCGGGCAATACCGTCAGAGTAACTTCAAACTGATTTACCCCGACCATTCCAGCGGCCGACACTGCCACCTCCACTTGCTCTCCAGCACCGGCGGCGGCATGTTCCCCATCCAGCGAAATGACGACGTTCGCGTTATCCCCGGCGACAGCAGCACCACAGAGTGCGAGCAACAGGGCGATGGCAAGAGAAAACGTCTTGCGCACGCTGTTCTGCATAGTTGCTTCTCCTTCTAGTTTATATAGTGAAATGGGACCCCAATTTGAGGCTTGAGGTCCCATTTCACTAACTCGCTGTGCAGTGGGTGCTTACTTGAGTAGCAGCATCTTCTTGACTTCTCGGAACTCACCGCCCGCCTGCAAGCGGTAGAAATACATCCCCGAAGACAAGCTGTGCCCGCTGTCGTTCGTCGCGTCCCACTCCACGACGTAGCGACCGGCATTCTGATGCTCGGCAACCAGCGTCCGAACAGGCTGACCAAGTACGTTATACACAGTCAGTTCCACGTCCGCCGCCTGCGGCAACGCATACTGGATCGTCGTCGCTGGGTTGAACGGGTTCGGAAAGTTGTCTGCCAAGGAGAATGCGGCTGGCAGCGTCTGCAACGACATCGATACGCTCGCGCCGTTGGCATCCGTGACCGTGTACGTATATACGGTCTCGCTCGCCGCCATCGGCGTACCCGCAATCGTCCGCGTAGCCGCGTCAAACGTCAGGCCCACCGGCAGGGCCGGCGAGAGGCTGTACGTCAACGGTGCCGTGCCGCCCGTGCCTTCCGGCAGCGTGAGGCCCTCCACGGGCTGACCAACGACGAATTCGCGGATTTCAGTCAAACCGTGCGAATCCGGCACGATCTTACCAGCGCCGAACAAGTCGCCGAAGCTCAGCGCCGCGTTGACCGTGATGGAGAACTCCAACGCCTCGTCTTCTCCTGTGCTGTCTGTCGCCAAGTAAAGGACATCGGCCTCCGCGGCGGCTGCGGGCGTACCCGAAACCGTCCGCGTCTCTGCGTCAAACGACAGACCAGCAGGCAAGCCGAAGACTTGATACGTCACATCGCCTTCACCGCCCATAGCTTCCGGCAGGACCAAAGCAGTGATCGCCGTACCAGCGGTATAAGCCTGGTCTGCGATCTCCTCGGTGAAATGGAGAGCTGCCATCATACCGTCGCCGTCGTCGGCCATGCCGTCGCCGTCGTCATCCATGCCGTCGCCGTCATCCATGCCGTCGCCGTCATCCATCATGCCTTCTACCAGCGTGATGGCTGCCGACCCCATACCTAAGGCGTCGGCTGAACCCACTAGGACGATGGTCTCGTCGCCGTCATCGTCGGCTACTGCGGTGATGGTCACGGTCGCCATACCATATATATCTCCGGCCGCAATCGTAACCTCAGCCCCGCCGTCGAACACTGCACTGTAATCTACATCGCGGGTCGCTGACGACTCGGAACTAATGGAAATGGACACCGTTACATCGCTTTCCGATGCCTTGCCGTCCAAGGACGCGGTTACTGTGACATCAGTCGTAGTACCCTCGCTTACCTCGTCCGGATCCACCGACAGCGCGATACCCTGGCTGTCCGACTCGTTATCGGAGATCCCGATATTGACTATGGCCGAGTGTCCGCTCGACGAAGTAGCCTGCACACCGAAGGCCTTATGACCATCCGCCGTCGTGTTGTCCTTGGGCGTCATGGTCAGCGCCGCCGTACCGGAGGTCTCACCTTCTGCAATAGTGATGCTTCCGTCTAAGGTCGCGTCGAAATCCACATCGCGATGGGCCGCTTTGCCTTCTGTAGGAGCGCCAATAGTGAGAGTAACATCCTCGCCACCAGCTCCAGCGGCATCCTCCAACGTCACAGTCAGCGTGATGGTAACCTCACCGCCGTTTTCGCGAACCGAGTTATGAGTCGAGGAGATGCCCTCGAGATTAACTTCGGGCGTCGGCGCATCCGAGACAGTAATGGTGTAGGTCAAGCTCGCGGCGTTGGTGCCGTCCGTGGCGTAGAGAGTAACCTCGGCTTCTCCCGCCGCAGCCGGCGTACCTGAAATCGTCCGCATATCCGCGTCAAACGACAGACCAGCGGGGAGATCTCCAGAGAGGAGGTACGTCACTTCGGCATCTTCGTCCGCAGTGTCCGCTGCCGGCAGTTCCTCCTCCAGCTCCTCGCCAACCGTGGCCGAGATGGCGGTCTCTTCGGCAGCTAGCGCTATGGGCGCTGCTTCCCCTTCCTCCGCCGGATCGTCAGCAGGCATCTTTTCGTCTTTCAGGTTTATCGTTGCCCGCTGGACAGAAATGTCCTTACCTCCGATTTTGACGATCCCCGGAGTGTCAGTTTTCGCCATCGTCGTCCCTACTATGATCGTCTCGTCCGCAGCCTTACCATCTCCGTCGTCTTTCTCATCTGCCTTTGGGGTAATGATGATATTCTGCTCACCAGTTGTCTCGCCAGCAGCAATCGTCAGAGTAGGAAAGACTCCTGTGTAGTCAACATCGCGGACCGCAGAACCCGCAATCGCAGTCAAGGGTATATGCACGGCGGCGGCGGACGGCTTGCCGATTACGTACGCGGTGATCGTAACAACCGTCTCACCGTCGATCTCGGAGATCGTCGGAGGACTGTCAGTACTCTCACCAATCGTCGCTCTCAGCCTGATCTCACCGAGGGCCGCCTCGTCGTCGTTGATCTTGACCGCCAGTGGATCCGCCTCGGTCACGTCTCCGACCGTGGCATACACGTTGAACTGCCAATCGTTCGTTCCATCGTTATCGACGGGAGTAACAATGACAACGGCCCTCCCCACTTTCTGGCCTTCGGCAATGACCACCCGACTCTCCGCTACGTCTGCCACGTAATCAATATCGCGTCTCCCCTTCCCATTTATCCCGGCAACCCTGACACTCACAGTCGTCCCCCCAGCTGGAGCAGCAGCCTTCAAGGTAATGTCTATATGAGCGGCCTGGTCATCCCCGCCATCCTCGTAGAGCGCGGAAGAGACCTCTGCCAGCTTGTCCACCTTAGGCAGCCCTTGTGCCGTTAGCTTGATGAAGGCGGGGACTATATTGATCATAGCGTATGTATCATCTGATGCATCAGTAGGAGTATCTGCACCTGCTGTCTGCTCCCCCATTAGCGGGCTGTCCTCTGACCCTAGCGCGATCCAAGTCATCGCGGGGCTCATGGCTAGTAAGGCATCGTTTACGTTTATAGGATCAATGGAAAACTTCTTCGTCGCCCGCTTCTTATCCGCCGCGATGACTATATTGCCAAAGCCAGAGCCCGAATAAAACGCATCGCGACGCGCAAGCTTATCCATAGTTCCGAGGGCATTAAAGCCTTCATCATCAACAGCAGCTGTTTCACCACTACCAATACCAAGAGCCCCTGTAGGATCTATAACATCCTTAAAAGAAAACGTCAGAGCTTTTCCTGGTAGCTTTGCGTCCAAGGCCGCGGTCACGGTGATATCAACCTTGTCATTCTCTTTGCTTAGAGAAATTTTATCAAGCGATAAGGTAACCGCTTGGCTGACCCTGTCGTTGTCGCGCAGCATAAAATATTCCGGGCGAACTGTGGTGGCGTCGTCGTTATCGTTGTCATTGCCTGTAATCCAGATCCGAAGATCGTCGCCTCCCGTCCCTCGCGCCCCGCTCTCAGCGTCGGCTCCCGCCTGACCATCGTCCGTGGGAACGAAGTAAACTGTTGCCGATGCCGATGCCTTGTCCTTCGGAATCACGAGCAGAGGCATATCTATGACATAGCGAGGCTTTACTGGAGTTTCACTGTTTACTGGTGCGGCACCGCTTAGAGCTTGTGGCCGAGTCAGCGTTGTAGGATTACTGCCGGCCGTTACAGTTCCTGCACCAGAAATGGACCCCAAGGAGATTCGCGTCATCGCCATACCCTTCGATTGGTCGTCATTCCTCGCAGAACCATCAGCGTTAAGGCGCGTAGCGGTGACTTTGATCGGGACCGAGGCCGCATCCTTATGCAAACCAAGCGCACCTAATTCACCCTCGCTTACTTCCGTCACGTCCAACGACAGCGCAATCTCGTCATACTGGACCCCGTCAGTAGTAGTATCAGTGTCTGGATTCACAGCAAGCCGGCCACCCTGACCTACAGACAGCGCCTGCGCCTCTCCGGCCCATACTAATGCAAAGCAGGCTGCCAGTAACCAAGGGACGCAATCCAAACGCCGGATTAGCGACTTCATGTGTATCATTATGAAACCTCCCCAGGGATCGCGTCCCTGATTATGAAAGTGATATGAAAAGATGGATTTACTTCAAACCCACTAAGAATTTGCGTTTTTGCGTGTTTCATATGCCCCCTTTCGCGGCTTTCTCGTCCATAACGCATACGCGTTTTCCTCTACAATAGAGCTAATTATACCGAGAAAAAATAGAAGTGTCAAGTGTAAATTCCCTATTAAAATACTTAATAAAAAACCCCTATCCCCCCTGTAAGCCTTCATTTAAGAAAGCACCAAGACTAGCCAAGAGTAAACGGGAGCTTGTGCAAATGGGTTGGAGTTCGGTTTGCGGGTCTGCTGCATTGAAACTTTCCTACCGTTCAGCCCTCTCGCTCGTACGATTCGGCATCTTCCGCCACGCGCCTACCCCCTCACTCCTGCGCCTCGTACGATTCCGACGCCTCAGCCACCCGCTCCCCCGCATCCACCCGATACGAAAGCCCCGCCCGTAGCGTCTCCAACACCCCATTCATCCGCGCCTGCTCCTGCTCCAACCGACCCAACCGCTCCGGCAACGTCTCCAACACCCCATCTATCCGCGCCTGTTCCTGCTCCAGCCGCCCCAACCGCTCACTCATCCCAGCCTGCCCTTCCTCCAGCCGACCCAACCGCTCAGACAGCGTCTCCAACACCTCATTCATCCGCGCCTGTTCCTGCCCTAACCGCCCCAGCCGCTCACTCATCCCAGCCTGCCCTTCCTCCAGCCGACCCAACCGCTCACTCATCCCAGCCTGCCCTTCCTCCAACCGCCCCAACCGCTCACTCATCCCAGCCTGCCCTTCCTCCAGCCGACCCAACCGCTCAGACATCCCCGCCAGCTCCTTCTCCAGCCGACCCAATCGCTCAGACATCCCCACCTGCTCCTGTTCCAACCGCCCCAACCGCTCATCCATCCGCTTGTTCAGCCGATCTTCAAGCGCCTTCATATCGGCGCGCATACGCTGCGTCGTCACCAAAATCAACCCGGCCAACACGACACCGACGCCGATAACCGTCCAAGCAACCGCATTTTCCATGCCTAGATCTCCTCCAAAACTTTCGCTGCAAATATCACTTACCCCCATCCCTATGTCAACCAACCCGCCGCTGCCGCCATGCCCCCACCACCACAATCCCAACCACAATCAACCCCACCAACCCCGCACCCCGCGCCCAAGCCAACACCGGCGAAAAATAGCGCAACTCCACCTCGTGTTCCCCAGCCGGCAACGCCACCCCCTTCCACACGTAATTCACCCGCAACATCTCGGCCTCCTCCCCATCCACCCACACCGACCAATTCGACTGGTAATTCTCCGACACCACCAACACCCGCGCCCCGGCACTCTGCGTCCGCACGCGAATCAACCCCTCCTTTGGATCGTACGCCAGCCGCTCCACCCGATCCCCGGCCCGATCCCCGGCCCCATCGAGCCGCACCGCCGGTGCCTTCTCCAACAACGCCACACCCTGCGGATCGGCCCGCCCACTCAACAACCGCGCCAACACAGCCTCGCCGCTGTCCAACACCTCGGCTTCCGGCGCAAGGTAAAACCACGGCAACGCCTGCGGATTTTCGTACAGCCGATAGCGCGCCCCCTCAAAGCGCAGCGGATACGCCGCCATATCCAATTCTAGCAGCTTAGGCACCGCCAAATACTTCCCATTGAGCAAATTCAACAGCGATTGAAACCCCGCCGACGGCACCCCCGAACGCATAAACTGCTGCACCAACGGCTCAAACTCCTTCAGCATCCGATCGTAGCGCCCCACCGTCAAATCGTGAAAACCCGTAATGGACCAAACCCCGTGCAAATGATACCCCGGCTCCTCCAACACCCGAAAGCTAGGCAAGGGCAACACGCGAAAAAGCGACTCATCGCTTTGCAAAAACTGCACCGCGCGCGGATTCTCCCGGCGAATATCCGCATAGTGCCCCGGATCCCGATAGTGCAAATAAACCCGATCCACCCGCCACGTATCAAACACCGTCACCACACACAACCCCCCCACCAACACCGTCGCCGAAAGCTGCCCCCCCAGCCGCAGCAAGAGCAACGCCAACCCCACCCCCAAAGCCACCACCACGTACCAACCCCCACGCGCAATCCAATCGTAACTCCCAGCCAACACCGCCCGCTTCTGCGGCGCAATATCGCCATAAAACAAATGTATCCACGCCTCAGTCGTCCCCTTTGGAAAAAGCGCCACCAGCAAAGCCAACGCCGCGAGGATGCCGCCGACATACGCCAACCGACCCCGCAACAACGCCCGCTCATCCGCATCCGCATCCAACACCCGCTGCAACCCCAACCCCGCCATCGCACACCCAGCAAACGCAAACACAAACGACCCCATGCCAATGGCGCGCTGCACATCGGCCCCCGGCAGCACGTGAAACGCCAGCCAATGCACGGGCGTGTGCTCGCCCAACACATAAGCCAACGCCAGCACAAACACGCCCCCCAACAGCGCCACCTGCGGTCGTCGCCGACTCTCCGGCACCATCAGCAAGGCCAACAGCAAGGCCAACGCGCCAAAGTACTCGGAGTTGATCTTAAACGCATTGCGGCCCCAATAGCGCGAGCCGCCCTGCACCAACACATCGTCGTACCCCCCAAACTCCGGCACCACCAGCGACGCCACCTCCTCGGGATGCAGCGACCAACTCCGCGCATACGCAAGCTGTTCCGCCGCCGTCTTGCCTCCCACCTCATCCCCCGTAGCCCGCTTGGACTCGGCGCGAGTGTACATCATCACCGGAAACGCCCCCTCAGCCCCCAGCGCCAACCCCAGCACCACCGCACCTATAAAATGAATAAAGCGCCGGACCAAAGCGGCCCGCTCGCGGCGCATCTGGTACAACCTAAATAGGAAATAGACGCCGAGACCCAACAGCGCGAAGTACGTCATCGGCGGATGCGAGTAAATACACGCCCCAATCAGCGCACCAAGAGCCGCCCAATAAATCAGCCGCCGCTGCGCCAGCGCCTTTTCCAACGCCCAAATAATCCACGGAAACAGCGCGATGACCCCCATCTTGGCATAGTGCCCCGCCAACGGAAACGCCAAGAACGTCGGCGCAGACATAAACGCCACCCCACCCCACAGCGCAGCGCGACCCCCCACGTGAATTTGCCGCAAGTACGCGTACATCCCCAAACCAGCCACGCACATCGTCAGAATGTAGCGCCAGCCAATATACCGCTGAAAGCTCGTAAAAAAGTACAAGACGTAGGCCGGAAAGTACTGCGGACGAATCGCCTCGGACTGGGGAAAGCCACCCATCTTGGGATCCCACATCGGCTGGTCCACAGTCTGCACCTTATCCCAAAAACTCAGGCCCGCACCCTTGTGATAATCCGTCCCCACATCCATACCAAAGACGATCTTGTCCGACAGCGGAAATTCGTAGAAGTACAACAGACTCAGGGCGAGAAAAAAGACCAACGGAAAAAATCGGTGATTCCACAGCGGCGGCCTCTCGGCCTTTGCCGGCGCTTGGGTTTTGGCGCGTTTATTTTTTTTGACCATGAAACCTCATTTTTTATATTCTATTTTAAGAAATCACCCACACGCAAAGTGGACTCAACCATGAACGAACCCACAACCCAAGCCCAAGATCACGACCGTCGCATCGGCAAGCTGGAAGGAATCGCCGAACAGACCGCCCAAGCGATCATCGATTTGCGTCAGGACATGCGCGAGCTGCGTGCGTCCATTCGCTGGATTATTGGGATGCAGGTAGCCAGCCTATTAGCACTCGGCAGTTTGTTGGTGTCCATCCTCCTCAAGCTGCCCTAGTGGCGGCCTCTCGGCCTTTGCCGGCGCTTGGATTTTGGCGCGTTTATTTTTTTTAACCATGAAACCTCATTTTTTATATTCTATTTCAAGAAATCACCCACACGCAAAGTGGACCCAACCATGAACGAACCCGTAACCCAAGCCCAAGATCACGACCGCCGCATCGGCAAGCTGGAAGGGACCGTTGAGCAAGGGATAACGCCCCGCTTGGACCGAATCGAGCGCACTATAAGCGAAATTCAGCAAGAGATCATCAATCTGCGCCGCGATACCAATGCCCGCTTCGACGCGCAAACACGCTGGTTAGTGGGAATGCAGGTCGCTAGCTTATTAGCTATCGGCAGCCTATTGGTCTCCATTCTAATGAAGCTGAACTAATCCCCACCCCGCCTCATTTCCTCAACCGCCCGCAAATACACGCCCTCCAAATCCTCAGCCAACCGATCCCAACTAAACCGCCCAGCCCACACCCGGCCCGCCGATCCCAACACCCTCCGCCTCGCGTCGTCAGCAATCAACGCCCGCATCCCAGCCGCCAAAGCCCCCACATCCTCGGGCGGCACCAACACCCCAGTCTCATCGTGGCGCACAGCATCCCGCAAGCCGTCAATGTCCGTACCCAACACAGCTTTCCCCGCCGCCGCAGCCTCCACCGCCACCATGCACCACCCCTCGTAGCGCGACGGGACACAGACCACGAGCGCACGGCGCAAAAGCTCACCTTGTCGTTCCTCTTCTACACTCCCGATAACCTCCACCCGGCCTTCCAGTCCCGCCCGCCGCGCCAAGTCGCGCACCTTAGCGAGTTGCTTAGGAGTCCCACGCCCAGCCAACTTGAGGCGAATATCCGGGTGCTCGTCAGCAATCTCGGCAAACGCGGCGATCAATAGGTCAATCCCCTTAGTGTGAATATCCATGCGCCCAAAGTAGAGCAAATACGGCGCTTCCTCGGGCACCAGCCCAAAAAAACGCCGATCGACGCCGCTGTACACCAGATCAACCTTAGCATCGCGGGCGCGTCCCTGAATGCGCGCTTGCACGCTAGGCGCAATCGTCAAAATCCGGCCATAAGCCCGCAGAGCACGCCGCTCGCACAACCACGCCACGCCACCCACCAGCGGATGCTTGGCAAGCGCATGAAGTCCCATGAAGTGATAAAACAACAGCAACCCCTGCCGCCGCAGTGCCGCCGGAACTCGTAGAGGCGCAAACGCCGAAAACTCATTGATCCACAAATCCCACTCCAGCCGCTGCAACTGCGCCACGGCCGCGCGGCAATAGCCCACCCGGCTCAGGGCATAGCTCCGGGCCGAGCCAACGCGCAACAGGCGCAGGCCGTGCCGTTCGGTTTCTAACTCAGCTCCGGGAAACAGACCACTGACGACGGTAATCTCGTGGCGGCTAGCCAAGCGGCGGTAGAGTTCCATCGCCCGCACCGCACCGCCGCCGCCCAGCCACGGGTTGGCAATGTCGTCGTACATCAGATGGCAAATTTTCATGGGAGGCAAGCTCGCGCCTCAGAGCACGCCCTTGGTCGAAGGAATGCCCTGGACCCGCTCGCTTTGCTGCACAGCCATCAGCAGGGCGCGAGCGAACGCCTTGAACAGCGCCTCAATGCCGTGGTGGGCATTGTGGCCGCGTATGAGGTCGAGGTGCAGATTCATCCGGCCTTGATCGGCCACCGCGTAGAAAAACTCCCGCACCAAAGACACATCCAGCGCACCGACCCGCTCCTCGCTAAAAGCCGCAGCAAAGACCAAATAGGCCCGACCCGACAAATCCACCACCGCCCGCGCCAGCGCCTCGTCCATTGGCACATAGCTGTGGCCGTAGCGCTGGATACCGGCCTTGTCGCCGAGGGCTTGAGCAATGGCTTGGCCGAGGCAGATGCCCACGTCTTCCACCGTGTGATGAGCATCCACGTGCAAATCGCCACGGCACTGTACCTCTAAGTCGAACAGGCCGTGCCGCGCAAAAGCGTGCAGCATGTGGTCAAAGAAGCCGAGGCCAGTATCGGCGCGGCACTGGCCAGTGCCGTCGAGACACAACCGCAACTCGATCTCGGTCTCAGTCGTCCGGCGCTCAATCTGCGCCGTGCGGCGATCTGCGCTCATGGTGGGTCCTGCTGTTGGCGGATGCGCACGGCTTGCGCGTGGGCTTCCAATCCCTCGGCCTGCGCCATGCGGGCAATGTGCTCGGCCGCGTGCGCCAAGCGCTCGGGCGTGTACGCGATGATGCTCGTCGTCTTGACAAAATCAGCCCACCCCAACGACGAGGCGTAGCGGGCCGCGCCCTGCGTCGGCAGCACATGGTTGGTGCCAGCGAAGTAATCGCCGACCGGCTCAGTGGCCGCCGCGCCGAGGAACAGCGCGCCGCAATGGCGAACGGAATCGACCCAGCGCCACGGGTCGGCCACCTGCAATTCGGCGTGTTCCGGTGCCAAGCGGTTGAGCAGCTCAATCCCCACTTCAAGGCTAGGCACCACGACAATCGCGCCGTATTCTTCTAAAGCACTATCTATAATTGAATAGCGCGGAAGCGCCGCTCGCTGCGCTTCGAGTTCCTCCTGCACCCGGCGCGCCAAGGCCGCGCAATCCGTGATGCACACGCACGCCACTCCCCAGCCGTGCTCGGCCTGTGAGAGCAAATCTGCGGCCACCAAGCGCGGGTCAGCCCCCGCGTCGGCGAGCACCACAATTTCCGACGGGCCGGGCAACAGCGCGATGCCCACGGTGCCGAAGACCTGCCGCTGCGCAGCCACCGTATAGGGAGAACCCGGGCCGACGATCTTGTGTACCGGCGAAATGCTCTCCGTGCCATAGGCCAGCGCACCCACGGCCTGCGCCCCACCCACGGCGTACACCTCGTCAATGCCCAACAAGCGCGCCGCCGCCGCAATCACCGGGGCCGGGCGACCAGCCGCTACCGGCGGCGTGACCACGCAGACCTGGTCAACGCCAGCCACCTGCGCGGGCACGGCTATCATCAGCAAGCTCGAAAACAGCGGCACCTCACCGGCCGGCACGCACAATCCCACCCGCTCGATGGGCGTGATTTTCTTACCCAGCATCACCCCGTCGCCGTCTTCGACAAACCACGAATTGAGCTTTTGCCGCTCGTGGAAGGCGCGAATGTTAGCTACCGCCGCCTCCATAGAAGCGCGCAGGTCCGGGTCGAGCGCCGCCTCGGCCTCGGCTAGCACAGACGCCGACACCCGCAACTGCTTAGGGCACACCTCCACACCATCGAAGCGCTGCGTCAGCGCACACAGCGCAGCATCGCCTTCTTTCCGCACCTGCCGCAGAATATCCCGCACCGCGTCCTCGACCTCGGGGTCGGATTCAGGACGGCGCGCCAGCAGGGCCGCGAGCGGAGCGGCCAGCGGCTCCGAGGGATAGGACGCAATCGGCACCATCAGTACACGACCTTGTTAAGCGGATATTCGATGATGCCTTCGGCCCCGAGCCGCTTGAGCTGGGGAATCAACTCGCGCACCACGCGCTCGTCAGCGACGATTTCCAACGCCACCCACTCGTCGTCCATCTGGCTGGAGACCGTGGGCGTGTGCAGAGCTGGCAGCCGGGCAATGACGCGGTTGAGCTGGGCGCGCGGCACGTTCATCTTGAGGCCGACCTTGTGCTCGGCTTCGAGCGCGCCCTTGAGCAGCATCAGCAAGTTCTCGGCCTTCTCCCGCTTCCAGCCATCGGCCCACGCGGCCTTGCTGGCGATCAAGCGCGGCGTCGATTCGCAAACCGTATCGACGATGCGCAGCCGGTTGGCCTTGAGCGATGTGCCCGTCTCGGTCGCCTCGACGACGGCATCTACCAGCCCGGGAATGCCGGCCTTAACCTCGGTCGTACCCCACGAAAACTCCACCTCGGCCTCCACGCCGCGCTCCTGCAAGAAGCGGCGCGTCACGCCAATCAACTCGCTGGCAATGCGACAGCCCGCGAGATCTTCGACGCCTTGGATGGGGGAATCCTCGGGCACGGCAATGACCCAGCGCAGGGGCCGCGCCGTGCTCTTGCTGTAGGTCAGCTCGCCGACTTCGATCACCTCGGCCTCGCTTTCGAGGATCCAGTCCCGGCCCGTCAGGCCCACATCGACGACGCCGCGCGCCACGTACTGGGCGATTTCCTGCGCCCGAAACATCAGGCCCGCAAGCTGGGGATCGTCGATGTCGGGCACGTACGAGCGCGGCGTCAGCCGCACGCGATAGCCAGCGCGGACAAACAGGTCAAACGTGGACTCCTGCAAGCTCCCGGACGGAAAGCCGATCTTCAACTCCTTCATTTCGCTCCTAACTCAGTCTGTCTCATCGCTTCGGCGACTTCGGGGCTTAGCTTGTACAGGGCTAGCCGCGCCGCGGTTTGGTCTTCTTCCGTGCCCTCGCGCATTAGCTGCTGCAAGTGCGGCTCGGCCCGCTTATCGCCCATCTCGGCGAGGGCGTGCATGGCCTTGCTGCGGATGCTTTGCAGCTCGTCGGCGTCGAGGGCGACCAGCAGGGCCTCGTAGATGGCATTGCGGGCGGGCCGGCGGAGCGCGGCGCTGCCGATCTGGCCGAGAGCCTGCACCGCGACATAGCGCACCTCATTTGAAGGATCCACCGACATGCGAATGACCTCTTGCACTGCGTCGCGGTACCCGTAGGCGCGCAGGCTCTGCAAGGCGGCGACCCGCCACTTGGGCTTGGGGGCACGCAAGGCGCGGCGCACCACGCGGAAAGCCGAGTCGCTCAAGGCTGGCTCGGCTTCGTACGAATGGCACGGCCCGAGCGCACCGAGCACGTATTGGCGCACTTCTACCGTGGGATCGCGCGCGTACTTGAGCAGCGGAGCGAGCGCGGCGGGCGAACCGATCTCGCCCAACGCCCACGCCGCGGCGGCCGCCACCCGCGGCGACTTGTCTCTTAGGGCCGCGATCAACGTCGGCACGGCGCGCTCGTCCTTAAAACGGCCCAACAGTTGTATTACCTCAAACCGCACGCGGATGTAGCCGGAGTCGGCTTCCTCAATCAGCAGGGGGACGACTTCGTCGGCCTCAAAGCGGATGAGTTGGTTGGCGGCTTTGAGGCGCTCGGCTTTTTGCAGGCTTTTGAGCTGGTGAATATACGCTTCTGGCGCGGGGCCTCCACACGCGATGCCCAAGCCTACTAACAAGGCCCCAAGGACGAGCCGCGCACTGCCACATTTTTGCTTGTCGAACAAAGTGCCCGCCATACCGCGTTTTCTATTGATGAGGTGGATATTGGTGGAACCGTCTAAGGAATTTGCGGAGGCTGATTCTTATTCAAGAATGTATGATAAAGATAAGAGCCGTCTATAACCTCGTCCACTGCGCTCGCCTGCCGTTTTTGACAACGCGCCTAGGGACTTTTATACTTTTTCAACCCCTATTCCCAAGGAGGTTTCCCGTGAACTTGGAACTCATTTACTGCTCTGCTTGAGGCTACGAAACCAGAGCCGCCAGTTTGGCGGAACAGCTACTCGTCGCCTACAAGACCGACATCGACGCCTTCTCGCTAGTGCCCTCAGACCGAGGGCGGTTTGAAGTTAGCCTCAATGGTGAACTGATCTTTTCCAAACTGCAAGAAGGCCGCTTTCCCGACGACGGCGAAGTCAAGGCCCGACTCGACGCCCGCCGCTAAGCCCACCCACGCCTTTTACCATTTTTGCCTAGGAGGATCCGCTTTGCAGTACTGCCGCTTGCTCAGTCTCGCTCTCGCGCTTTTGAGTGCCCCAGCCCTCGCCCAATCGCCCGAAGCCCTCAACTACTTCCGCACAGGCTACGACTTGGTCAAAAAGGGCAACTACCGCAACGCCGCCATTGAGTTAGAAAAGGCCGTGGAGGTCGATTCTACCTACGGAAACGCTCACTACGTCCTCGGCATTTCCTACAAGGCCCTCAATGAGTACGACAAAGCCATCGCCAGTTTTACCGCAGCCCATGCCCTCGGCACCAAGCCGGAGAAATCCGCCAAGGCCCTAGCTCAACTCTATAAAAAGGCCGCTCTCAACAGCTTTCGGCAAAAAAAGTACAACGAGGTCATCACCTATTTTACCGACAGCCAGGAGCTTGGCGTACTCGACGCCCAATCGCTCTACATCATGGGCCTTTCCTACAGCGGCCTGCGCGAGAAAGACAAAGCGGCGATGGCCTATGCCGAGGCCATAACAGCCGATCCCACCGACGCCAGACCCTACAACGCCCTCGGCGACATCCAGCGCCTCAACCGCGACTACGGCAAATCCGTCGTCACCTACCAGCGTTCCATAGAGGCCGACCCCACGTACATGGAATCGTACGGCGACTTGGCGCGGGTGAAGTTCAATACCGACGATATAGAGGGCGTGGTGCCGCTTTTGCAAAACGCCCTAAAGATCGACGACACGTACGCCGAAGGGCAGCGCTTGCTCGGCATTGCGCTCAACCAGCTCGGCCGTTTCCACGAAGCCATTGCCCCGCTGAACAAGGCCGCCGATCTAGACAAAGACTACTGCGAGACGCATTACCGGCTGGGCGAGGCGCACTACGGCATGGGCAACTTCCGCCAAGCCGTTGAGTACGGCCAGCGCGCCACGAGTTGTCAAGCCGACTACCGAGCCGCCGAAGTGCTGCTGGGCGACGCGCATTTTCAACTCGGCCAACGAAAGGAAGCGCGGCGCTGGTACAACCTCGCGGTGAACGACAGCCGCTACAAGGACTACGCAGCGAGCAAACTGGCAGAGATCGACGAGCAGCCCCAATAGCCGCAATGGCGCTGCTTCTGGCCTCGAACAACGCCGGCAAGCTGCGCGAAGTTCGCGCCCTACTCGCCGATATCGCGGTCGTCGCGCCGACCGCGTTGGGCCTTGAACTCGACGTCGAGGAAAGCGGCCATACCTTTGCCGCCAACGCCCAGCTCAAGGCCCGCGCCTATGCCGCGGCCAGCGGCCAGATCGCCCTCGCCGACGACTCCGGGCTCGAGGTCGATGCCCTCGCCGGCGCGCCCGGCATCTACTCGGCTCGCTACGGCGGCCCCGGCCTCGACGACGCTGGCCGCTGCCAGCTCTTACTCACCCAGCTCGCGCCCTATCCCGAGCCAGCGCAGCGCCGTGCTAGGTTCCGCTGCGTCCTTTGCGCCGTAAGTCCCGATGGCCGCCAGTGCCGCGCCGAAGGCACGTGTGAAGGGCGGATCGCCCCTGCCCCTGCCGGCACCAACGGCTTTGGCTACGATCCGGTCTTTTTTGTTCCCACCTACGCCAAGACCATGGCCCAGCTCGACCCGCAGGTAAAAAACCGCCTCAGTCACCGCGCCGAGGCACTGGCAGCCATGCGCCCGCTCCTCGCTAGCACCTTTCCCGAGCTAGCCCTCGCCCGCTAATGTTTGGTCCGTTTTCCCAATACGTCCGTCCCTATCGAAGTCACATCCTGCTCGGTGCGCTCTGCATTGGGCTGGGGCAGGCGGCGACTGTGCGCATCCCGCTGCTAGTGGGCGATGCCGTCGATGCGGTTTTAGCGCCGGATACAGCCTCTGGGGAAGTCGCAACCTATGTCTTCTACATCCTCGCCTACGCCTTGGGCGTGGCCGTGTGCGGCTACGCCATGCGGATATTCTTAGGCCGCGCCGCCAATCGCATCGAATACGACATTCGCGTCGCGTACTTTGCCCACCTACTCAAGCTGCCACTGTCGTACTACCAGCAGCGCCGCACCGGCGATCTCATGGCGCGGGCGACCAACGATCTGCACTCGGTGCATCTCTTTTGGATCTATGGCATTCGCGGCATCGTCGATACCGCCTTGGGTCTGACCTTCACCCTCGCCTGCATGTGCTTGCTCGACTGGAAGCTAGCTCTACTGGTGCTGATACCCATGCCGCTTTTTAGCGTCGTGATGATCCGCATCGCCGCAGTCATCAACACCCGCTACAAGGCCATCCAAGATTACTTCGGCCGCATCAGCACCTTCATCCAAGAAAACCTCTCCGGCATTCGCGTGGTCAAGGCATACACCCAAGAATCCGCGCAAAACGCCGCGTTCGACCAGCTCAACTTGGCGTACCTCGAAAAAAACCGCGCCTATATCCGCACCCGCGCCAACTACCGACCGCTGTCCTACGTCATCGCCTCGCTCTGCTTGGGGCTAAATTTGTGGCTAGGCGGGCGCGCGGTCATTGACGGCGAACTCAGCTTGGGGGCCTTCGTGGCCTTCAACGCCTACCTGACCCAGCTCATCCGCCCGATCATGTACATCGGCTGGGTCATCGACCGCGCCCAGCGCGCCCTCGTGTCCATGCAGCGCATCAACGAAATCCTCGCCGTCGAGCCTGAGATCCAAGACCGCGCCCTTGGGCTGAGCGACTCGACTGAGCTCGCCGAAGTCTCAGATCGAAGCCAGCCTCCGGCAACGCCGCAGCCAATCGCCGGGCACATCGCCTTCCGCAAGCTCAGCTTTTCCTACGGCGAAGAGCAAGTCCTGCATCAGATCGATCTCGAAATTCCCCAAGGCACGACGCTCGGAATCATCGGCCGCGTCGGCTCTGGCAAGACGACCCTAGCGCGCTTGGTGCCGCGCTTGATTCAAGCCGGACCAGGCCAACTCCTCATCGACGGGGTGCCAATCGAGGAATGGCCCCTAGCGACTTTGCGCGACGCCATCGGCTACGTCCCGCAAAACCCCTTTCTGTTTTCCAATACCCTCAGCGCCAATCTCGCCTACGGCGTGGACGCGGCTGAGGAGACCCAGATCCACGCCGTGGCCGAAGAGGCCCAGCTCAAAAAGGACATCGACCAGTTCGACGAAGGCTTCGACACCCTCATCGGCGAGCGCGGCGTCACCCTGTCCGGCGGCCAAAAGCAGCGCGCGACCTTGGCCCGCGCGCTCATTCGCCGCCCGCAGATCCTCATCCTCGACGATGCGCTCGCCGCAGTGGATACCCATACCGAAGAAGCCATCCTCGACCATTTGCACGCCCTCATGCAGGGCCGCACCACCCTCATCATCGCCCACCGCATCTCGACCCTGCGCCACGCTGATCGCATCGCCGTGCTCGAAGACGGTCGCATCGCCGAACTGGGCACCCACGCCGAGTTGGTCAACAGCGGCGGCTTCTACGCCGAGCTGTACCAGCACCAGCAGCTTAGCGCCGAACTAGAAACGCTGTGAGCACCGAACTCAACCAAGAAGAAGAAATCCAGCAACGCGCCTTCAATTTGGGGCTGACGCTGCAACTGTTGGGGTATCTCAAGCCCCACCGAGGGCATGTGATCCTCGCCTTTGGCACCATTGTCCTCGCCGCCGGCTTCGGCCAAGTCGGGCCCTATATCACGCAGGTCGCGGTTGACGACCACATCGCCGTTGGCGACTGGGCGGGGCTGCGGTGGATGATCGCGGCCTTTTTTGGCAGCGTCGCCGTGCAGTACGGCGCTCAATACGCCCAGACCTTGGTCACCGGCATGATCGGTCAGCGCGTCATGTACGACATGCGCCGCGACCTATTTGCCCACCTGCAAAAGCTGCCGCTGCGCTACTTCGACCGCACGCCGCTGGGCCGGATTATGACCCGCGCCACCAACGACATCGACGCCCTCAACGAGTTTTTCAGCGAGGGCGTCGTCTCGGTTTTCATGGATTTTTTCACTTTGCTGGCCATCGTCGGCTTCATGGCCTATATCGACTTTGAGCTGGCCCTGATCTGCTGCACAGTGGTCCCGGTCATCGGCGTCTCGACCTTCTACCTCCAGGGCCTCGCCATACGCGCCTATCGCGAGTTGCGCACGCGCTTGGCGCGGCTCAATGCCTATTTGCAGGAAAACATTACCGGCATGGAGGTGGTGCAACTTTTCAACCGCCAGCAGCGCAATTTGCGCGACTTCGACGCCGAGCACCTGCCCTATCGCCGCGCCGAAGACCGCGAAATCCACTTCTATGCCATCTTCTTCCCCTTCACCGAATTACTCGGCACGGTCGGCATGGTGCTGGTGCTGTGGTACGGGGCCTCGGACGTGATCGACGGCCGCATCGAGTTAGGGGTGTTGGTGGCCTTTCTCCAATACATCCGCCGCTTCTTTCGCCCGATCATGGACATCTCCGACCGCTATGCCCTGCTGCAGAGCGCCATGGCTGCATCCGAGCGCATCTTCGAGATGTTGGCCGTCCCCAGCGAACTCACCGGCGGACCGCAGCGCAATCTGCCCGTGACCAGCCGCGGCGGACAGATTGAATTCCGCAACGTGTTCTTTAAATACGATCCAGCAGCCGAAGACTGGATCCTCAAGGATGTCTCGTTTGAACTACGGGCCGGGCAGAGCTTGGCGCTGGTCGGGGCCACCGGCTCGGGCAAGACCACCATCGTCAGCCTCCTCTGCCGCTTCTACGACATCCAGCGCGGGGAAATCCTCGTCGATGGCCGCGACGTGCGCCAGTGGCACGCGGCCGAATTGCGCCGCCGCATCAGCATCGTCCAGCAGGAGGTCTTCTTATTTTCTGGGAATATCAGCGGCAACATCCGCCTCGGCGACGACGCCATCGACGACGCCCAAGTCGAGCGCGCGGCCCGCTACGTCAACGCCGCGCCCTTCATCGAACGCCTCCCCCAAGGCTTTGCCCACCCCGTAGCCGAAGGCGGCTCGACCCTGTCGGCCGGCCAGCGCCAGCTATTGGCCTTTGCCCGCGCCCTCGCCTTCGACCCGGCAATCCTCGTCCTCGACGAGGCCACTTCCAGCATCGACACCGAGACCGAACAGCTCATCCAAGACGCCATCGCCAAGCTGATGAGCGAGCGCACTTCCATCGTCATCGCCCACCGCCTCTCCACCATCCGCAGTGCCGACCAGATCTTGGTGATGCACCGCGGCGAGGTGCGCGAGCGAGGCCGCCATGAAGATCTGCTGCTCCAAGACGGCATCTACGCACGCCTCTACCGCCTCAACTACGGCCGCTCTTAGGCCGCCTCTTCTTCCTGTGGGGCCTTCTTTTCGAACCGCGCCGTCACCCCGTTCACAGCCTTCACCACTTGGTCGCGCGTTTCTTCGGCTTGGTCCTTGATCAAGCGCCGGGTGTCCTCGCCCTTGTTCGGGGCCAGTAACACCCCCACGGCTGCGCCGACCGCGACGCCAGCCACAAAACCGGCCAACAGGCACGTCATGCCGTCGGTCGAATGGTTATTCCTCGGATAGATTTTTTCGTAGAACATAACAAAGCTCCTTTAGCTTATGGATGTGATTGCTATCTAATTAAAGAAAATAAAGTGGGTTGAATAAAACCAATGCTATTTTTATACTTTAAGGCTAAATCCTTCCTCCTTTCCCCCGCCAACGCTGAGAGGACTTTTATGGCCCAAGTCCTGAGCACCTCTTCGCACAGCCTCAAAGAATTTCGCCTTCTGCCTGGGTACACGCCAACCGACGGCAACGCGCCCAACACATCGCTCAAAACCCGGCTCTGCCGCAAGGGAGACGACTTTCTCTACCTGCACGTGCCCTTTCTCAGCGCCGCCATGCAGGCCGTGACCGGCGGCGAGATGGCCATTGCTTTGGCCCAGCTTGGCGGCATCGGCATCCTGCCCGTCAGCCAGCCCATTGACGAACAGTGCGCCAAGGTCGGCCAAGTCAAGCGCTTCAAGGCCGGCTTTCAGACCGATATTCTCACCTTGGCCCCCGAGCAGCCCATCGCCGAGGTCGTCGAAATCATCCACCGCACCGGCTATACGACCTTTCCGGTCACCACCAGCGGCCAGTTCCACGACCAGCTCCTCGGCATCCTCACTGACAAGGACTTCGACGAGCGCCGCGACCTCGACTGCCAAGTCGCCTCTCGCATGAAAACCGACGTGCAGGCCGGCCGCGAAATAAGCGACCTCAAAGCCGCCAACGAGCTGATGATCCGCTACGGCCGCGGCTTCCTGCCCATTCTATCCAAAGGGGGCGTGCTACAAGCAGTGGTCTTCAAAAAGGACCTCGACAAGCACCTGCGGCACCCCAACGAATCCATCGACGAAAAGAAGCGCCTGCTCGTCGGCGCGGCCGTCTCCACCCACCCGGAAGACCGCGAGCGGGCCGAAGCCCTCATCGCGCAAGAAGTAGATGTGCTGGTCATCGACGCCTCCGACGGCCACACCGAGTACCAGCGGCAAATGATCCAATTCCTCAAAGAGCGCACCGACGCCCCGGTCATCGGCGGCAACGTCGTCACGGCCGCGGGATTTCGCTTCTTGGCCGAGGCCGGTGCCGACGCCATCAAAGTCGGCATGGGGATCGGCTCGGGCTGCATTACGCAGGAAGTCAAAGCCACCGGCCGCGGCCAAGGCACGGCCTTGATGGAAATCAACGCGGCGCGCAACCAGTGGCAGCAGGATAGCAACGCCTACTTACCCATCATCGCCGACGGCGGCATTTCAGGCCCGGCCGAGATCGCCGTGGCCATGGCCTTGGGTGCCAACGCCGTGATGATGGGGAGCTTCTTCGCCGGCTACACCGAAAGCCAAGGCAACCTCGTGCGCACCGCGGCCGGCGACATCGTCAAAGAGTACTGGATGGAAGGTTCGCTGCGCGCCCACAACATGCGGCGCTACGCGCAGACGCAAGAGAACTTCTTCGAGGAGGGCATCTCCGGCTACGTGCCCCACATCGGCTCAATGCACGACAAATTGCCGATCCGCATCCAGATGCTGCGCGCCACCCTCGCCACAGCCGGTTGCCGCACCATCGACGAGCTGCACGAAAAGGCCGTGCTCGAAATGCAGTCGCCCACCGCGCTGATGGACAGCCAGATCCACGACATCGTTCCCACCCCGACCGACCAACAGGTCCTCTAAGGCTATGCACGTACTCATTACCAACGCCGCTACCTCGCTCGGCCAAGCCCTAGCCGCTGGCCTCGGCGACGCACACCAACTGCGCTTGACCGACCCCGAGCCTGGGTTCGGGATTCAGTGCGATCTGGGGCACGACTCAGAGACCGACGAACTCGTCAAAGACATCGACATCATCGTCCACCTCGCCTACGCGCCGCGCGACGGCGACGGCGAAAACACTTGGCTGGACCGCAATACGCGCGGCACGTACAACCTGCTCTTGGCCGCGGCCGCCGCGCAGGTCGAACACATCATCCTCGTGAGCACGCTCGACCTTTTCGCCCCGTACGAAGAAGACCTCACCGTTGACGAGACTTGGAAGCCGCTGCCCTCCTGCGCACCGGCCGTTCTCGGCGCTCACCTAGCCGAGTTTACTGCCCGCGAATTTGCCCACAGCCACGAACTCCACATCACCATTGCCCGCCTTGGCCACCTCGTCCGCGCCGAAGAGGTCGCTGACCAGCCCTACGATTCCATGTGGCTCGACGAGCGCGACGCCGTCCAAGCCGTGGCCCAGCTTGTGCAAAAGGGGCCTTCCGGCCAGTACAGCGCCATCCACATCCAGTCTGTGGCAACGCGCGCCCGCTTCTCCGTCGAGCACGCCAAGAGCCACCTAACGTTCGATCCCCAATACAACTTTGAGGCCAACCCATGAAAGTTTTGCTCCTCGGCGGCAACGGCTTTCTCGGCCCGCACGTGGTCAAACAGCTCCAAGACACCTACGAGTTGCGCGTCACCGACATCGTACCCATCGACAGCCCGCACGAGACCATGCAGGTCGATGTCTCCGACCTCGATCAAGTGCGCCGCGCCACCGAAGGCACCGATGTAACCATCAACTGCTCAGTACTGCGCCACGACCGCAAGATCGCCTTTGACGTCAGTACCACCGGCACGTACAACGGCATCCGCGCCGCGGTCGAGAACGGCCACACCCGCTTCGTCAACACCGGGCCCCACTTCACCCAAGCCGGCCCCTCGTACGAGCACTACGATTTCGACATCAACGAGGAAGTCCCTCTGCATTCGGGCGTCGGCCTCTACGCGCACAGCAAATCGCTCGGCCAAGAGATTTGCCGCGTCTTCTCCGCCAACCATCCCATCCACGTACTCACCACCCTCTTTTTGAGCTTTCGCGACGCCGAACCGTCCGCCGAGCAACTCGGCAGCGGCACCAATCCCTTTTCCGTCACTTTTCCCGACGCCGCCCGCGCCCTGCAAAAGTGCCTAGAGATAGATTTGGCGTCCCTGCCCTCGCGCTGCGAGATCTTCCACATCACCACGGACACGCCCCACGGCCGCTACAGCAACGCCAAGGCCCGACGCCTGCTGGGCTGGATGCCGCAAGACCTGTTAGAGGGCTACTGGCGCAAGCCGCAGGGCTAGCCAATGCCCACGGCCTCCGCACAGATATTCGACGGCCTAGGCCATCCGCTCCGCTGCGAAAACCTGCCCCTGCCCGACGCCCTCGCGCCCGGTGAAGTGCTCGTCGAGATCGATCTAGCCACGATCTGCGGCTCCGACCTCCACACGCTGTCCGGCCTGCGCACGGAGCCTACGCCCCTGATCCTCGGCCACGAGGCCGTCGGCCGCGTCGTCGCCTCGCAGCGTCCTACCTCGGCCCTAGGCGACCGCGTAAGCTGGACCATCGCCGACAGTTGCGGCACCTGTCTGCCCTGCACCAAACATCGCCTGCCGGAAAAATGCGCCGCGCTCTTTAAGTACGGCCACGCCACGCTCACCGACGGCAGCGGACTCAACGGCTGCTACGCCACGCATCTGCTCATTAGACCCGGCACTCACATCGCCAAAGTAGCAGACCAACTGCCCGACTCCGCAGTCGCCCCGGCCAACTGCGCCTTGGCCACTGCGGTCAATGCCATCGCAGTGCTACCCACCCCCTGCCACAGGGCTCTGGTCCAGGGCGCTGGTCTGCTCGGCCTCTATACATGCGCCCTACTCGCCGAGCGCGGCCTCGAGCAAATCTACTGCACCGACATTGACGCCGACCGCCTAGCGCTGTCCAGCGCATTCGGCGCTATACCCGTGACCGATCCGCCACCAGAAGGACTCGACGCTGTTTTTGAAGTCGCCGGCAACGCGGCCTTGATTCCTTCGGGGATCGCTGCCCTGCGCCCGGGCGGCAGCTACGTCTTCGTCGGCATGGTCCACCCCAACACCCGGCTAGAGCTGACCGGCGAGCAGGTCATCCGCAAGTGCCTGACGATTCGCGGCGTCCACAACTACAGCCCGCACCATCTCGACGAGGCGCTCGCCTTCCTCTCCCGCACCACCGACCGCTACCCGTACTCGTCGCTAGTCAGCGCTCCCTTTGCCCTCGCCGAGCTAGCGCAAGCCATCGCCTTGGCCGAAACCCGCCAGCACATCCGCGTCGCCGTTGCTCCCAACGCATGATTCAAGTCAATGACCGGGGCTATTGCCCGCGCGAAAAAGCCATCGTCGGCATCTGCCTCGACGGCTGCGCCCAAGCCTATCTCGACGAAGCTGCCGATCAGATGCCCAATCTCCGTTCGATCATCGAGCGCGGCGTCCACGGCCAAGTAAACACCGTCATTCCCTCTTTCACCAATCCCAACAACGTCGCCATCATCACGGGTGCATCGCCGGCCGTAAACGGCATTCCCGGCAATTTCTACTACGACCTAGATGCCGCTGAGGAAGTGATGATGAACGACCCCTGCTTCCTGCGCGCTCCGACGATCCTCGCCGCCTTCCATCAAGCCGACCAACAAGTCGCCGCCATCACCACCAAAGACAAGCTGCGCCTGCTCTTGGCCCACGGCTGGCACGGCATCAATTTCTCCGTCGAAAAAGCGCACGAAGCCGAACTAGCCACCCACGGCATCGCCGACATCCTCGACCTAGTTGGCCGAGAAAATCCCGGCATCTACGATCCCGAAGCCAGCGTGTACTGCATCGAGGCCGGCGCGCGTCTACTCGAGCGCTACGACCTCGACCTGCTCTACCTTTCAACCACCGATTTCGTCCAGCACAAGTGGGCACCCGGTGAGCCGGAAGCCAACGCCTTTTACTCCCGCCTCGACCGCTTTATCGGCGCACTCGACTCCCAAGACATTATCTTGGGCATTACCGCCGACCACGGCATGAACGCCAAAACCAACGCCGACGGTGCCCCCAAGGTGCAGTTTATCGAGACCCAACTCGTCGCCGCCGGCATCGCCGAAGCCCGGGTCATCCTACCTATCACCGACCCCTATGTCGTCCACCACGGCGCGCTGGGCTCCTACGCCACCGTCTATATTGACGACGCGCACACCGCACGAGCCACTGCAATCCTCCGCGCCATCCCCGGCGTCGAACAGGTGCTCAGCCGCGAGCAAGCGGCCGCCACCTACCAACTCCCCCCCGACCGCATCGGCGAACTAGTCGTCCTCGCCGACCAAGATACCGTCCTCGGCCGCACTCCCGACTGGCACGAACTCGCCGACGTCGCCGAGGGCCTGCGCTCGCACGGCGGTCTGCACGAAGGCGTGGTACCCATGATCTGCAATAGGCCGCTAACCGACCAATACGCCGAGCGATTGGCCTCGGGCCAAGCGCGCAACTGGGACCTTTTCGACTTTCTCTGCAATGGAGTCCTAGCCTGATGCATCCCCTTCGCGCCTATCTGCGTCCATCTGCGGATCACCTTGTAACTGACGTTACGTATTGTAGGGGCAACCCTTGTGGTTGCCCTCGTAGGATTCCGCTAACTGAATGCGCTGGGTCGCTTGGGCGTCCACAAGGGACGCCCCTACACCGACCGATTCGGCACCAATGCGTAACGCCACCTTGTAAATTGCGGTAGGATTGCTATATGCCCGACCTCAAAGCAGATATCGCCGTAGTCGGCGCCGGCATCGTCGGATTGGCCCATGCCCTTGCCGCGGCCAAGCGCGGCCACCGCGTCGTCCTCTTCGAGCGCACTCCCCAGGCCCAAGGGGCCTCTATCCGCAACTTCGGCATGATCTGGCCCATCGGCCAAGCCCCCGGTCTCATTCACCAACGCGCCCTCCACACGCGCCAGCTATGGCTCGACCTCGCCCCTAAAGCGGACATCTGGTGCGCCCAGACCGGCTCCTTGCACCTAGCTTATGCCGACGACGAGTACGCCGTGCTGGCGGAGTTTGCCGACCGCGCCCCGGCCCTCGGCTACGCAGTCCAGCTACTCGACCGGGACGCCGTACTGGCTCGCAGCCACGCCGTACAACCCACTGGACTCAAAGGCGGCCTCTGGAGCGCGACCGAACTCTGCGTCGATCCCCGCGAAGCCATTGCCGCACTGCCAGATTACCTAGCGCGCGAGCACGGCATCACCCTCCGCTTCTCCACCCCAGTCCACCACATCGACCTGCCCCAAATCCACACCCCAGCGGAAACTTGGTCCGTTGACCGCGCCATCGTCTGCAGCGGCACCGACTTTGAATCGCTCTACCCCCAACTATTCGCCCACAGCGGACTCACCCGCTGCAAGTTGCAGATGATGCGCACCGCGCCCCAGCCCGGCAATTGGCGTCTCGGGCCGATGCTCGCCGCCGGGCTTACGCTGCGCCATTACCCAGCCTTCGAGGGCTGCCAAGCGCTGGCCGCCTACACCCAGCGCATCGCCGCCGAGCGCCCCGAATTCGACCGCTGGGGCATCCACGTCATGGCCTCGCAAAACGGCCGCGGCGAGATCACCATCGGCGACTCGCACGAGTACGACTGGATCGTCAACCCGTTTGACAACCCCGCAATTGACCAGCTAATCCTCGACTACCTCCAGACCTTCCTCGCCGCTCCAGCCCTGCACATTGCCCAGCGCTGGCACGGCATCTACGCCAAACACCCCGACCAAGCCACTTTCATCGCCGAGCCGGCGCGCGGCGTAACCATCGTCAACGGCATCGGCGGCAACGGCATGACCACTGCTTTCGGGCTGGCCGAGGAGGTCTTCGCCGAGTGGGAGTGAGCCAATGAGCATCCGAGAGCGCGTCTATCACTTTATCGAGCCAGACCATGAGCCGGGGCGCATCGTCGATGTGGCCATCATCGTCCTGATCTTGCTCAACATCGTCGCCTTGATCCTCGAAACCGTCGAGCCGATCTACAACCTCAATCGCGCCGCTTTTGAACTTTTTGAGGATTTCTCGCTGACCGTGTTCGCGATTGAATACCTAGTGCGCCTGTGGGCCATTACCGCCAACCCGCGGTTTTCGCATCCCGTGACCGGACGCATCCGCTTTGTCTTAACGCCTCTGGCCATCATCGACTTCCTCGCCATCCTCCCCTTGCTCCTGCCGCCTCCGACCGTAGATGCGCGCTTTATCCGCGTGATCCGCGTGATCCGCATTTTCCGCGTCCTCAAGTTAGTGCGCTACTTCCGCGCCTTGCGCTTGCTCGGCCAAGTCATTGCCGATCGCAAAGAAGAGCTGGTCAGCATCTTCTTAGTGCTGCTGATCCTTCTGGCCCTCTCCTCGTCGCTGATGTACCTCGTCGAGCACGAGGCCCAGCCCGAAGTATTCGCCAGCATCCCGGCCACCATGTGGTGGAGCATCGTCACCTTGACCACGGTCGGCTACGGCGACACCTATCCGATCACCCCCCTCGGCCGGACCATCGCCGCCACCATCGCCATCTTGGGAATCGGCATGTTCGCGCTGCCGGCCGGCATTCTCGGCGCGGGCTTTGTCGAGGCCCTAGCAGCAAACCGCTCAGAAGAATCGGAGCGCCGTTGCCCGCACTGCGGCGAGTTGCTTGAAGAATAAAAAAGCGGCCAAGGCAAAAGCCCCGGCCGCTTCCGCATGTGCCGCCGCGCAAATTTTATACGACGGGATCTTCCACAAACTCTGGCGTTTCTAATTCGACACTCACGCCCAAGGCGTTACACACCTTGAGAAACGTCGAAACATTGCAATTGGCTCCATGCTCCAGCTTCGATAGCTGCTGCTGCGTAACTTTTGCTTTTTTCGCGACCTCCTGCTGGGACAAACCAAGGTGCTGCCGGACCTGAAGGATTTGCAGCGAAAGCTGGGCCAACTGCTTTTCTTCTGCAAACAACCTGCGAAAGCGCTCGTCCCGCAGCTTGCCTTCGAGGTGCCCTTTAAGCGTCTTCATCGTAAGCCTCCCTAATCGAGTTGTCATCATATCGAGCGAAGAAGTCAGATCTACAGCGCTGAGCGCGGCGAATTTCTGGACGCGGGACGCGCTGCGTGTGCTTGGGAAACGCGTGTGTCAGCACAATGAATTTTTGGTAGCAGAAAAAGTATAGAATCCTGATCTGAGTTGCCGAAAGATGGATGCGGAGTTCATGGATACCATCGTCTAAAAGATCCGCATAGGGCCTAGGTAACTGAGGCCCTTGTTCTTCCAGTAGGGAAAGCCAACTCAGAATCTTGGCTTGCTCCCGCTCCTTACGACCATTGATGAACCCTTGGACGGGACATTCGCCCTCGGCTGTTTCGTAGTAGATAATCTTCCACTGTGAAGGCATATATCAATTTAACGTCATTTATGATGTAACTACAACTATTAAAACCTCACTCGACGCATAAAAAAGCGGCCGAGGCAAAAGCCCCAGCCGCTTCTCTTCTCGCATTTTTTGCCCACTCAATCAAGCGGCAGTTCCACCCGCCGCCCTTCCGCCATACTAATCTGCACGGCCTCGGTAAATTCCATGTATTTGACGCCGTCGGCAAAGCTGGTGTGGGTCACGGGCCGGCCGTCGCGGATGGCATCGACAAAGTCCTCTTCCACCTGCCAGCCGTCGCGCGGATGCTCGGGGATGTCGAAGGACTGGTACTCGTCGTCGCCCTCGCCAGCTATCCATATCCCACCCTCGTCCATCTTAAACGAACCTTTGGTGCCGTAAAAGGCAAAGCCAAAGGAAGGGCCTAAGCGCGCGACGCTGCTCAAGTGATAGACCGCGGTCGCGCCGCTTTCCAGCTCGGCGACAATGCCCAAGCTCTCTGGCACATCGGCCGGTGCTCTCTGCCCGGTCTCTTCGTCGAGCCGCTCGGTCGTAAACGTCTTGCCGTAGGCTATCACGGCCTTTTCGTGCCCGGCATAGCGCCGCACGGTCTCGTTGCCAATGCCCATCGCCATGATGTTGTTGCCCGACAGATCGCGGCGCTGCCGCCAGTGCAACGGCGCGTCCGGGGCGTAGCCGCCGGAGAGGCCAGTGAAGTGAATTTCCAATAGGTCGCCGAAAAAACCGCTGTGCAGCTTGTCGAGCAACAGCGGCTCAGCCGACAAGTAGAAGGGCGCTGGCACGATCATCGCCACCTTGTCCGTCTGCTGCGAGGCCGCGTACATCTGCCGCGCCTCAGCCAAGTTCATGCACATCCGCGCCTCGGTCAGCACGTGCTTGCCCGCTTCAAGCCCGGCCAGCGTCATCGGACAGTGCATATAGGGCCACGTGCCGATGCAGATCGCATCGACATCGTCGCTTGTAATTAGCGCCCGCCAGTCCTCAAAAACCTGCGGGATGCCGTACTCATCGGCGATCCGTTGGCCCGATTCGCGCGAGCGGTTGCAGACCGCAGTTATTTCAACTCCGTCAATGCCTTGAAAACCGGGGATGTGCTGTAGGCGGGTATTGGCCCCCGCGCCGATTAGGCCGATGCGAAGCGTCATGGCAATTCTCCTCCTATGTGGGTTAGTCGAATCCTAAAGGTGGCCTAAGCTAGCCGCCCCCCTCGCGCCTGTCAACGCCACTCATAAAGCGACTTCCGCGCTAGCTGGTAATCATCAGCGGGCCGGTCGATCGCCGTCGCTCCGCCCGAAGCCACCTCAATAAGGCGACCGCACACCGGCTCGTATGCTGCTCTAGGCGCTACCGCACCCTTAGCCACCAAAATCCGCTGGTGCTCGGGCTGGATCCCCGCACAGGTAATCTGGTGGATGCTGTTGGGACAGGACCGCTCGCTGTTGAGCAAGAGCAGCCCTTTGCTCCCGGCCTGTTCGACTTGCACAACCGCGGTCGGCCCCTGATTAAAATAGCGGCCCCCACCGTGCCGGCGCTCGCGCTCTTCGTACGAGCCATCGTGCAGCGTCCGCACCCGGCCGGCGATTTCCAAAGTCGGCCCGTGCATGTCGTCGGTCTTGCCGCCCACGCGAAGCTGAACCTGCCCGCCGACGCCAGCCGCAAAGCACGCCTGCGCACTTTCAGCGTCCCAGACCGACACGACCCAACCATCCGCTTCCTGCGCGAGTAATTGCTCTAACACAAACGTCGAATCCCCCGACGAGCCGCCGCCGATGTTGTCGCCCATGTCGAGCAGACACACAGGCGTCTCCTCGCTCGCCAACGCCAACCGCACGGCCTCGGCTGGATCGGGCACCGAGTGCTTTAGCTGGTCGCGGCTGGCCCACATCTGCTCGCCCAACCGCTCGGCCTCGCGCCGCGCCCTTTCTTCGTCCCCATCGGCAATCACCACAATCGCCGGCCCCATATAGGGCACGTCCGCGTATTGATAACCTCCGGCAATACTGCACCCGAGGATCCCCACCTGGGATTCCAACTCAATCGCCGCCTGCATCAGCGGCTGCATGGGCGCGACGCTCGTGTTGTGGAAGTAGATGTTGAAGAGCACTTCCGGTTTGACTAGCGCCATCTTGGGCTGAACTTCGCCCCGAATCTGCCGCGTCAAAATAGACGCAGCCTGCAAGCCTCGTTCCCGCTGGTCAATGTGGGGATTGGTCTTGTAGATGATCAAAGAATCCGCTGCCTCCACCAGCTCTGGAGGCACGTTGGCATGGTAATCGTGAGTCACGGCGATGGGCAAGTCGCCCACCAGCGCGCGCACCCGGCGCACAGTCTCGCCATCGGCTTGGGGGAACCCCTCGGCGACCATGGCCCCGTGCAGAGCCAACAGCACCCCGTCGAGCTTGGGGGCTGCCTCAAGCTCGCTGAGGATGCGCCCGACAAAGTGCTCGTACACGTCCGCAGTCACCGGACCGCCCGGCATCGCCGACGTCGCCAAGAGCGGATAGAGTTCATAGCCAAACTCCTCGGCCCCGGCGACATAGCCAGCAATCTCGTGGAACGTTCCCGCGTACTGATCGATCACATTCGCGCCTTCGCAGACCCCGAAATCCTCCAACTGCGTCGGCTGCGAATAGAACGAATTCGACTCGTGGGAAAAACCTGCTGTTGCAATGCGCATTCGGTATCACCTTTCTAGCGAACAGATCGCTTTGTTTCCTCGCTTGCTGTAGAATATAGTGCTATCTTTCTCAAACTAGATATAGGACTTGAACGATTCGAGCTGCGGATCGTCTTGTTTTTACTATTCTGCGTCCATCTGCGTCCATCTGCGGATTCTCTTATGAATTATGAATCGTTGGCAAAAGATATTCACCTATAAAAAGACCAAGCGCCTGACGCAAATGGTCGCCTGCGGCGGCTGAGCTTCCAAGCTGCGCCCCGACCAGTTGCGGCGCGCCCTGGCAGGTCTGCCAGCAAACACCGATCCCAACCTGCTCGTCGGCTTCAGCCTCGCCGACGACGCCGGCGTCTATCGCCTCAACGAGCGCGAGGCTCTCGTGCAAACCGTCGATTTTTTCACCCCCATCGTCGATGATCCCTACACCTTTGGAGCCATTGCCGCGGCCAACTCGCTCAGCGACGTGTACGCCATGGGCGGCAAACCGCTTACCGCGCTCAACATCGCGGGTTTTCCCGCCAACGACCTTGATCCAGAGGTCCTCAACCAGATTCTCCTCGGCGGTCAGTCCAAGGCTGCCGAAGCCGGCTGCACACTCGTCGGCGGCCACACCGTCCAAGACCCCGAACTAAAATACGGCCTCGCCGTCACCGGTCTCGTCCACCCCGACCGCATCTACACCAACGCCGGTGCCCAGCCCGGCGACCGCCTCATCCTCACCAAGAAACTGGGCACCGGACTAATCGCCAACGCCTTCAAGGCCGATCACCTCGCCGAAGCCGACCTCGCCGAGGCCGTGGAATCCATGCTTGCGCTCAACAAGGCAGGTGCCGAAATCCTGCCGGACTTCGCCGTCCACGCCTGTACTGACATCACCGGCTTCGGCCTTTTGGGACACGCCGCGGAAATGGCCGAAGGCAGCCAAGTGGGAATGATTTTTTACGCGGCCCAAGTTCCGGCCCTAGCGCACAGCTTGGCGCTAGCCGCCAAAGGACTCGAAGGCGGCTCCCGCGACAACCAGCTCTTCTTGGAACCCAAAGTCACCGTCGCCGACGGCGTCGATCCGGCCCGTGCCAATCTCCTCTTCGACGCCCAGACCTCCGGCGGCCTGCTCATCGCCGTAGCCGCAGCCGAGGCCGAAGCCCTCCTCCACGCCCTCCAACTAGACGCTGCCGCCCTCGTCGGCGAGGTAACCGAAGAAAATCCCGGCCGCATCCTCGTCGAGCCGTAACCGCACCTGTGCCAAATCCTCGCATCCTCTTCCTCGCCCGCCGCTACCCACCCACCATCGGCGGCATCCAGACCCACTGTCACGCGCTCTATACCCGGCTGGTCAACCAAGCCCAAGTCCGTCTCATCGCACTGGGCCGCCAGTCGCTTTTGCACCTAGCTTGGTTCCTCCCCTATTGCTTTGTGACCGCCTTGTGGGCCGTGCTCTGCCGCCGCGTCGATGCCGTGTACTTCGCCGACGGGGTCGCCGCGGCGCTGGCTCCGCTCCTGCGTCCTTTGGGTCCAGCGCGATTCATCACCACCGTCTATGGCCTCGAAATGACCTACAAAAATCCCCTCGCGCGCGCGCTGATGCACTGGGGAGTTCGCGCCTGCGACAAGGTCGTCGTCATCAGCGAACACAGCCGCCGCATTACCGCGGCAAGCGGCGTCCCCGAGGACAAGTTGGAGATCATCTACTTAGGAGTGGAGCCGCTGGAATTGTCACCAGACGCGCTGGAGACAGTTAGAACGCGTTTCGAGGAAGAACACGGCCTGCGCTTTGGCCAAGACCGTATCCTGCTGCTCTTCGGCCGCCAAGTCCCCCGCAAGGGCATGGTCGAATTCTTGCAAAAGGGAATGCCCCTGCTCGACGCAGATATTCGCCTCTTGATCTGCGGCCCCCCCGCCAGTGAAACCGCGCGCTTGCAGACGCTTTGTCAATCCGATCTAAAAGACCGCGTCGTCCTGCTCGGGCCAGTCCCCGACGACGTGCTGGCCATGCTGCGCACCAGTTGCGATCTTTTCCTCATGCCCAACATCCACATACCCGGCGATGTCGAAGGCTTCGGCCAAACCCAACTCGAATGTATGTACGCCGGCACCCCAGCCATGGCCTTTGCCGTCGATGCCCTCACCGAGAGCGTGCGCGAAGGCGGATTTCTCGTTGACCCCGAGGACTACCCAGCCTTCGTCGAACAAATTCACCGCTTCTTCGCCCTCAGTCCAACGGAACGCGCCAATCTAGGCCGCCAGTGCCGCGCCTACGTCCAGCGCGAATACGCTCAGAAAAAAATCGCCGCCCAATACATGGATCTATTTACTGGAAGGATCTAAACGCCATGCACTTTACCGAACTCGACACTCCCGCCCTCTGCGTCGATCTCGACGTGCTAGAAAAAAATATCCGCGACTTGCAAAGCGCCTGCGACCAGCTCGAAATCGGCCTGCGCGTCCACACCAAGACCCACAAGACGCCAGCCATTGCCCGCATGCAAATCGCCGCGGGGGCCATTGGCATCGTCAGCCAGAAGTTAGGCGAGGCCGAGGCCATGGCCGACGGCGGCATCCAAGACATCCTGATTCCCTACAACATCGTCGGCCAGCCCAAACTAGCCCGCCTGACGCGCCTGATCCAAAGCGGCAAAAGTACCATAACAGTCGCTTCGGACTCCGCCGCCACCGTTGACGGACTCTCACAGGCCGCCACGGCCGCCGGTTGCCGCATCCGCGCGATCGTCGAGATGGACACCGGCGGCGGTCGCGTCGGCACCCAATCGCCCGCCGACACCCTCGCGCTGGCCCAGCACATCGACCAGCTACCGGGACTGGACTTTACCGGCGTGATGACCTATCCCAGCAGCGAGCGCGCCCGCCCCTTCCTCGACGAAGTGCGCGAAGGAGCGCACAAGAGCGGCCTGCCACTGCACATCATTAGCGGCGGCGGCACCGGCAGCGAATCCATCTCCAAATCCCTCGGCTGCACCGAGACCCGCATCGGCTCGTACGCCTACGAAGGCATGACCCGCGTGGGCAAGCGCGAAGACCTCGACCCCACCCGCTGTCCGCTGCGCTTGGTCGTCACCGTGGTCAGCACCTCCCGCCCGGGGCAAGCCATCGTCGATGCCGGCCAGAAAGCCTTTACCAGCTATCCGCCGACCCCCTATGGCTACTGCCTCGAACAGCCCGAGCTTTTTCTCAAAGGCATGTCCGTCGAGCACGGCCACGTCGATACCACCGCCGCAAACCGTCCAGTCAACGTAGGAGATATCCTCTCTTTCATCCCCCTGCACGGCGGCATGACCACCAACCTCCACGACCGCATCTTCGCCCTCCGCAACGGCGAGGTCGTCGAAGAATGGGCAGTCGCCGGCCGCGGCCGCGCCCAGTAGGGGCAACCCTCGTGGTTGCCCACTCGTCGCCATGGTTGCCCACCCGGCCTCAATCGAGGGCGCCCACAAGGGACGCCCCTACCAACATCTAACTAAAACCAACATATACCCCTTTTCCACACCGAAAGGACGCCATGGAAATCCAACCCCAACCGCAGATATTCGACGTCAACGAGCAAAACTTTGAAGAATTGGTCCTCCAAGGCTCGCAGGAGCGCGTCATCGTCGTCGATTTTTGGGCCCCTTGGTGCGGCCCTTGCAAAACTTTAGGACCCATCCTCGAAGACGTCGTCGCGTCGCTCGGCCCCAGCGTAGCCCTAGCCAAGGTCAACGTCGATGAAAACCAGCAGCTCGCCATGGCCTTTCGGGTCCAAGGCATCCCCGCAGTCAAAATCGTCAAGAACGGCCAGCTAGCCCAAGAATTCACCGGCGCGCTGCCCAGAGAGCAGATCGAAGCCATTCTCCGCCCTTTGGTCGCCGATGCCCCCATCCCCGAAGCCCAAGTGATTGACCAAGCCGACGACTTGGCAGCCACCGGCGACTTCGCCGCGGCCGCGCGCCAGTACGAGCAGATGCTTGAGGAAAATCCCACCGACGGCCCCGCCCTCCTCGGCCTAGCGAAAATCCACCTGCAGCAAGGCCGCTTCGAGACCGTACAAGAACTGGTCAATCTCGTCGAAACAGACGCCCCCGAGTACCCACAGGCCCAAGCCCTGCTCACCCAGATCGAGTTTGCCCACCAGTGCCAGCAGGCTGGAGGCCGCGCCGCCTGCGCCCAGCGAGTGCTCAGTCAGCCAGACGACCACGAGGCCCGCTACCTACTCGCCTGTTGCGCCGCCTCCGAAGGCGACTACGAAACCGCGTTGCAGGAATGGCTGCACATCGTGGGGAAAAAATCGAACGGCGACCAAGCCGCCAAGGACGCCATGGTCGCCGTCTTCCACCTACTCGGCCGCGACAATCCGCTGGTGGCCGACTACCAGCGCAAACTCTACCAAGCCCTGTACTGAGCACGCCATGCAGATTACCCACCTCGAACGCACCGTCTGTTGCGTCCCCTTCCTCCCGGGCATCCTCCCCCCGCCCGAGTACGACGAGCCTAATCCTAGTTATCCCGAGCCCCTCTCGGCCCGGCGTCAAGACATCCTCAGAATCCACACCGACCAAGGACTAACCGGCCTCGGTATGAGCGGCCCGTACTACGGCGACCGCACGGAGCAGCCACCCGATCTGATCGGCAAAGATCCCAACACCTTTGAGCCACGTGCCTTGCACAGCGGCGGCTGGAACATTGCCCTCCTCGACCTAATCGGCAAAATGATCGGCTGGCCGCTATGCCGCATCTTCGGCGGCAAACTACAGGACAAGGTGCTGGTCGACTACTGGATCAGTCGGATGAGCGCCGCAGATACCGCCCGCGCAGCCCAACGCGCCGCCGAGCTAGGTTTCCACGGTATCAAGATGAAGTGCAAGTGGGAAGATGCCAACATGGAGGACCGGGTCCGCGCCGCCCTCGAAGTTGCGCCGCACCTGCGGGTAGTCCTAGACCCCAACGAGCGCTTCTACAACCTCAAAAACGCCCTCGACCTAGCCCGCCGTCTCGACGGACTCGACGTGGTCTTCGAAGATCCCTTCCCCAAAACCGATCTCAGCGAATATCGCCGCCTCAAGGGAGAGACCAGCGTCCTCGTCGCCCCGCACTTCCAGAACCCCCGCCAGATCATCGACGCGGTGCATCTCGAAGCGGTTGACGCCTTCAACGTCGCCCCCTCGGATTGGGATTTTCTCGACATGGCGCGCATCGCCGCAAGCGCGGACATCCCCGTGTGGCAAGCCTCCAATGTCGATCTGGGAATTTTCGACGCCTTCCGCCTCCACGCCTCAGCCGCCGCGCCCAACTGCACCTTTGGCTCCGACCTCTGCGGCAACTTCGCGCACGAACACAGCCTGCTCAAAAAGCCGCTGGTCCAAGACGGCTACGCAATCGTGCCCACCGGCTCGGGTTTGGGCGTGGAATTGGACGAGGACGCCGTCGCCCGCTACACAGTCTCCGCGCAGCGCTGGCCCGGTTAGGCCGGAACCAGCGCCTCTGCGCCAAAAATCATCGGATAGCCTTCGCCCGTGCGCACGGAACGCGAGGCTCCGTCCATATAGGCAATGCTAAAGGCGCGGCGCGACTGACCCGTTGGGTTGATCCCCGAGCGGTGCAGCAGCAGGTTGTTGAGCAAAATCGCCTCGCCCGCCTCGGCTTCGAGGTCGATTTCCGCGCCCGGCGGCGCGTATTCGGCCAATTGCTCTGCCGAGGGAAAATGCCCTTCAGTGATCACCCCGCGCTTGTGGCTGCCGGGCACCACCTGCATACAGCCATTTGCCACCGTCGCCGGATCGATCGCGGTCCACACCGTGGTCGTCGGATTGTAACCCACGCCCCAGCCCACGCCCACGTCTTGATGCCAAGGCAGTATCGTGCCCTTTTCCGCCGGCTTGTTCATAAACATCGCCCGGAAAATCGACACGTCCTCGCCGATATAGCGCCGAGTGATCTGGCGGAAGAGCGGATGCTGCATGTAGGCCAGATGGACGGGGTCCTGCTCCAAGCCCATGATCTTGCGATACTGGAGCGTAGTGCCCTTGTGGCCGGTAGAGACGGTCGGCATCTTCGCGTAGTCGGCGTCCTCCCCGTCGAGCTGAAACTCCATCTCCGGGTAGGGGATCTCGCCGAGCATGATCGCGTCAATGCGCTGCTGTAGCTCGGCCAATCCCGCGTCGTCGAGGACCTTGCCGAGCCGCACGTACCCGTGCTCCTCAAAGTGGGCGTGGTGTTCGTCGCTGTATTGCATTACCTACTTCCCTCCGTTTCCCTAGAAATGAGCAATGTTCTCCCCCGTGTCAAATTTTCCTACCTTTCTACCCGC
Source organism: Candidatus Latescibacterota bacterium (assembly GCA_022820485.1). Taxonomy (GTDB): domain Bacteria; phylum Latescibacterota; class UBA2968; order UBA8231; family UBA8231. The sequence continues at coordinate 22,464 of JAJEFJ010000011.1, read as the reverse complement.
TCGTCCGCCCCGTTCCAAACGAGGAATTCACCATGCTCACAGATAATACGCCTTTCCCCGCACTGACTCCATCCCAACGCCTACACCTCGAAATCTACGGCTACGTCGTCCTCGAAAAACTCCTGACCGAGGCCGAAGTCGCCGCGCTCCTAGAAGTCATCTACCAAATTGAAGCCGATTTTCAGCGCACGGGTCAACTACCCCAAGCAAACTGCCATTTGTCCAGTTCGACGCGGGAGTTTTTCCGCATCGACAACCTCCCCCATCTGTCCCCGCGATTCTACGAATATCTGACCCATCCTAGAATCCTAGGAATGGCCGAGGAAATCGTCGGCGGCACCGTCCGCCTAGAGCAGTCAGACGCCCATATCCGGCGTCCGGGCGGAGAGCAAAAATACGGCTTCCACCGAGGTATCAACCCCGCCTATTCTCACACCGGCAACGGCCTCTATCACTTCTCCTTCGTCAAGGCGCTCACCAATCTCACCGACCTCGGCCCCGACGACGGCGGCACCACCGTCATCCCCGGAACGCACAAAATTCCTCAAGAAGTGGACCGCCAAGCGATCATCGACGCAGCCTTGGCCGATCCCGCGCTCGTCCACCAAGTCGAAGCGCCGGCGGGATCGACGCTGCTCTTCTACGAGTCGCTGATGCACTCTTCCGGCATCATCCGCTCGCAGCGGGACCGCGTCTTGATTCTCGGCGGCTACACCCCGACGATGTTCCAAGCGTGGAACGGCTACGACCCCGATCCCGAATTCGTCGCCAGCCTACCCGCAGAACGGGCCACCTTGCTCACCGGCGGGGACAAATACGGCTGGCAACGCAAACTGCGCGACTTAGCCACACCCGCAGAGAGCGTTTGAATGCCGAATAAATTGCACATGCAATACGCAAACCAAACGCGGATTTGGTTTTCTTGGCTTTGTTGCGCCTTGCTCTTAGCGTGCAGTGGCACCGACGACCAAGCGCAACAAGAGCCAAGTGTGCAACAAGTCCCGCGCGACCGGACGCTGATCCTCGGGTTGACCCAAATGTTGGACTACGACGCCTTCAACCCCTTTATCCCCGGCATGGTGTCTTCGACAGGATCTAATTTCCTCTTCGAGCCGCTCTACTACTACAATGCCTATAGCGAAGAAAATAACCTCATCCCCTGGATCGCAGAGAGCCACCAATACAACGAGGATTACACCGAAGTCACCATCAAAATCCGCGACGGTGTCCTGTGGAGCGACGGCATGCCGTGGACGGCGCGCGACCTAGTCTTCACCATCAACATGCTCAAAGCCCATGCACCGGAACTGCTGCTGTCCACCGATATGCAAACCTGGGTCGCCGAGGCGGTCGCCGTGGACGCGCTGACAGCGCGCATCACCCTGCGGGCGTCCAATCCAAGATTTCTGTTTTCGTACTTCACCGATTGTTTCGGCAATGGGGTCCGCATCGTCCCCGAGCACATCTGGAAGGATCAGGACGCCAATACCTTCAAAAACCTCGATCTAGCCAAGGGCTGGCCGGTAGTCAGCGGGCCTTATCGCCTAGCGATTGCCGCCCCCGAACAGCGCGTTTGGGATCTGCGGCCGGACTGGTGGGCGGCCGGACTGGGGTTCCAGCGCCTACCCAAGGTGGAGCGCATCATCTACCTGCCCTTCGGCAATGAAGCCAAGTGGTCCCAGCAACTCTTGGCCAACGAGATCGATTCGAGCATCGACTTGCGCCCCGTCAATATCAAGACCGTTCTCGAACAAAACCCCAACATCTCCACCTGGACAGGCAGAGAAGCGCCCTACGGCTATCTGGATTGGTGGCCGCTGTCCCTCGGTTTCAACAATCTCGAAGAACCCTTCAGCGACCCAGAGATTCGCTGGGCCATCAACTACGCGATCAATCGCGCCCAAGTAGTTGACGTCGGTTGGCAGGGAGCGGGCACGTTCACGCTGCATCCATATCCCGAATTTCCCCCGCTAATGCGCTATATCGACCAGATCCAAGATCTTCTCGCGCAATATCAGCTAAATACCTACGACCCGGCCCGCACGGCGGAGATCATGGAGCGCAAAGGATGGCACAAGGACGAGGACGGGTTCTGGAGCAAGGACGGAGCGCGCTTCAAGATAGTGGTTGATGTCTTCCCCAACCTCTTCCAAGACTTCACGCCGGTGCTGATCGAACAATTGCGCCAGGCCGGTTTTGACGCCAGCTTCCGCGCCACCAACGACGCCTATACCCGCATGACCCAAGGCAAGGCAAGGGCCTTTGTGATCGGACACGCAGCTTCGGTGCGAGATCCTTATTTCACCTTGCGCCTCTACCACAGTCGCTTCGTGCAGCCGACGGGGACAGCGGCCGAGTACTTCTGGCGTTGGAAAAATGAGGAATTCGACGCCATCGTCGATCGCATGGCGGAAGTCGCGCCGGACGACCCCGAGCTAGTCGCGCTCTTCCGCAAAGCAATGGACATCTGGCTACGCGAACTACCTTCAATTCCGCTAATCCAGTGGTATCACCGAATCCCCCACAACGAGACCTACTGGAAAAACTGGCCCACGGCCGAAAACCCCTACGTCAACAGCGCCTACTGGCACCGCACCTGGCTACTTGTCTTACTCAATTTGGAACCCACGCGATAGGGGTCGGCTATTCAGCATTGTCTCACCTAGCGACCACTGCCCTAATCAATCGTTCGGGTACAAGCAGTTAAGTGCAATTGCAGATTTTCCCCATTCCTCCGGTCCGCCCATGAAACTGGAACCTCCATTATGAGGACATCCCTGTGAAATTTATTGACAGCAGATTTCGAAGCTATTTCCGCGTGCTCAAGTTAGTGTGGAAAGCCAAGCCTTCGTATATGGCTCTCGCGATTCTTCTTACTGTGATCAGTGCGGCTGTGCTGCCTGCTCAGATTTGGCTATCGAAAGTCATACTCGATCGCATAAGTGAAATTCTTCAAGTATCCTCACAAGCTCAGGTGGTCGATTGGTATGCGTTACTCGTTCCCATAGGTGCTATTTTCATTGTATGGGCAGTGGGAGGAACGTGTCAATCATTGAGTACCGAAGCAAGCATGTTTGTCAGCCTACATTTCCGAAATTATGCGGAGTTTCTTGTCCTCAAGAAAGCTACAGAACTGGATGTCGCCTTCTTTGAGACGCCGATGTTTTACGATAAAATGGAGAACGCCCTCAAAAACATTCCAAAGGCTCACAACTTGGCGTGGGGCTCCCTGAGCTTCTTTGGGTCTTTTCTTTCTCTAAGTGCTGTTCTCGCCCTCCTGCTCAAGCTGCATCCATTAGCAATTGTCGTTCTCCTTCTCACCTCTGCTCCACAAGCTATCGTCCACGCCTATTATGCAAACCGGTGGTGGCGTATAGAGAACAGCCGTGTGCCGGCAAGGCGGATGGCTACATATCTTTCGAGTCTCCTGAAATCCCGGGATGCCGTAAAAGAAATCCGCGTGTTCGGCCTTGGTAAACCCTTTCTGAGGCGCTTCCGAGAGTTCTGGCAGCAATATTTCGTCGCAGAAAAACGGGTACGGCTTTCAAAGGAACGCGCGAATGCTTTTTTAGGTCTCGCATCCAGCGCTGGAACCGCGGGTATCTGGATCTATGCCGTGGTACAGGCTATCTGGAGAACTATCACTATTGGAGACGTCGTACTGGTTTTTCAGGCTGCGGAGCGGAGCCGCAGCATGTTGGGGTCCTTCTTTCGGACGATAGGCCGTCTCTACGAGGACACACTTTTCGCAGAAAATCTTCTATCCTTCTTGGATCTGTCCCCGGATTCGGTGGAAGGTGCTTTATCGCGAAGGCATCGATCGCAGATTCGCGTTCCAAGGCCAATCCAGCAAGGCATTGAATTTCGGAATGTCTCATTTCATTATCCGCGCTCAGACCGACTTGTCCTTAAGAATCTATCCTTTACGCTCAGACCAGCAGAGACGATAGCTGTGGTAGGTGAAAACGGTGCGGGAAAAACAACATTGGTAAAACTTCTGGCCCGATTTTACGATCCATCTGAAGGAGTTATCCTTCTCGACGGAAAGGAATTGCGCGAATATGATCTGGAGGATTTGCGGCACCAAATTGGCGTGATCTTCCAGGATTTCATACGCTACGATCTCACAGTAAAAGAGAATATTGGTTTGGGCCAGATCGAGCATGTAGATAATATGAATCGCATTGTTCGCGCCTCTGAACAGGGAGGAACTAGGTCCATTATTGCTGGACTACCCAAGGGATTCGACACCGTTTTGGGACGCACCTTTGATGAAGGGGTGGATCTATCCGGCGGGGAGTGGCAAAGATTGGCTCTGAGTAGAGCGTTTATGCGGGATGCACAGATTCTGATTCTCGATGAGCCAACCGCTGCATTGGATGCTTTCGCAGAGCACGAGATCTACGAGCGATTTGCAGACCTTACCGGCGGGAAAATGACTATTTTTATCTCTCATCGATTCTCAACAGTTCGCATGGCAAGTCATATTCTCGTCCTGCAAAATGGAGAATTGATAGAAGAAGGCTCTCACGATGGCCTGATGCGTCAAGATGGCCAATATGCCCGAATGTTCAATACACAAGCAGAACGGTACAGATAGAATTGACAAGAAAAGCCTGCCAATCTGCAACAGCGCCTAGTGGCACCGCACCTAACTACTTGTCTTACGCAACCTAGAACCCCCATAATAGGGGTTGCAAATTCGACACCACCCCAACGAAAGGAATCACCCATGAAGACATCCGATCCATTTGAAAAGGGCCTCGCAGCCGGTGAGGCCGCGGCTTCTGCCGCCAGAGACACATCACAATCATCGGCGAACGGCGGGCGCATGTATGTGCGCACCCAGAGTTTTGGGTCAACCGATGCCGAGTTGCGCTTTTTGCAGCGCTGTGGCGTGCGCCACAAAGCCGCCAACTTTCCCTTCCACCCCGACCGGGGCTGGGATCTCGACGAGTTGGTCCGAGAAAGAGAGCACCACGAGTCCTTCGGGCTGACGCTGGATATGAGCTTGCTACCCATATACCAGCACTTGCCCAACATCATCTATTTTGGCAAAAGCCCAGAGCGCGACCGGGAAATCGACCTCGTCTGCGAAATGATCCGCACCGCTTCGCGCGCCGGCATCGATTCTCTGCGCTATAACACGTGCATCCTGCCCATTGACCGCACCGAAGAAGAAGAAGGTCGCGGCGGCTACGTCCACACGGCCTTCCGCCTCGACAAGGTCCCGGCAGAAGAACAGGCCAAGCTGACCGAGGCCGGGCGCGTCACCGCAGATATGCACTGGGAGCGAATTGAGTATCTGCTCGAACGCATGATTCCGGTGGCAGAAGAATTCAAGGTTCGCATGGGCAATTCCCAGGAAGACCCAGCCACACCTCCCGGTTATAAGGGCGTTGACAAAGTTCTCAATGACTTTGAGGGCATGAAGCGTTTCATCGAGATTCAGCGCAGTCCGTATCACGGCTGGAACTTCTGCGTCGGCTCCATCGCTGAAGGGCTCAAAGATTCGGCCAGTGAAATCTACCCCATCATAGAATACTTTGGCAGCCGCAATACGATCTTCCTAGTTCACTATCGCAACCTCCTCGGGGGACTCTACAGCTTCCGCGAGGCTCTGCCCGATGAAGGCGATATGGACTTCCACCGGGTATTAAAGGGCCTCAAGGACACAGGCTACTGTTACGGCATTGATCCCGACCACGTCCCGCGCACCGACGACGATCCAAAGGGCTACTATCAGTCCTATGCGTACTGCTTCGGCTACATCAACGCCATGATTCAGGCGATCTACGGTTAATCCATATGTAGGACAGAAGTAAGCACGATCTGCCCGAAGGATTCGCAGCACAGACCATTGTCCGACTTCTGCAACAGGGCAAGGCCCGAATGTTCAAAACTATGGCAGTATATGTCGCGGTGATTGTGCTAGGTGTACTATCCTGTGGGAAAGAAAAAATGGCCGACGCGAAAACGGGAGCAAATACGAATGAAATGCGTACCGGTGTCATCGCGACTCACTACGAGCCCGACGCAAGCATCTTTACCAACCCCGAACGAGGATTTTACATATATACTAATTTGCACAAACTGGACCCCGCGATTGGCAAGAGGCGTGACGAGGGGCATACGTTACTCCGGGGACGGATCTTCATGGAGGACTATCGCGAGGTCTCGTTCTTGCCGGAGTCGTTCCTCGCCGCAGTAGAAAACGGGTTCGCCATCGCCCGGGACCAGGGAATGAAAGTCATCGTCCGGGGATCTTACGGTTTCAAAGGTCCAGACGGCGACTACAGATCGTACGAGGATCCGCCAAAGCCGAACATCAAAAACCATATCGCGCAGCTATCTCCCATTTTCGCCGCCAACGAGGATGTCATCGCCCTCTTCGAGGCAGGGTTTGTCGGCCCGTGGGGCGAGTGGCACACGACAGCCATCGCAAAAGACTACGATCAAGGCCGGGAGATGCTGTTCCACATCCTCGACCACACCCCCACCGACCGCTTAGTCTTAGTCCGCTATCCCTACCTGAAACAACAGATTTTCAAAATATCTGACGGCGGCTTCGCCGCAGTGGATGCCAATAATGCCTATAGCGGCGAGCATGTCGCTCGTGTCGGCCATCACAACGACTGTTTCCTCTCCTCACCGGTCGACGTCGGCACGTACGAGCGGGGAGAAATGACACGCGAGGAGGAAGTGGCCTATCTTGCAAACGAGACCCTCTACACCGCGTTCGGCGGGGAGACCTGCCGAACGCATGTACTCAACGATTGCGAGCGGACCATTACCGAACTGGAAACCCTCAAAGGCAGCTATCTCAATAGCAGCTATCACCCCGAGGTACTCGACAAGTGGGCCGCACAGGGTTGTTTCGACGAGGTGAAGAGGAGGCTGGGAGCGCGGTTTGTCTTGACTCAGAGCCGCATCGCGGCCACCGCCAGTCCCGGTGGGCGGCTCGCAGTGGAAATAGACCTAGACAATCGCGGTTTCGCCTCGCTTTACAATAGGCGTGATGTGGAGATCGTATTGGAAAACGAAGAGAGCGGAGCGGTCCAAGCCTTTGTGGTCGATGTCGATCCGCGCACTTGGAAGCCGGGGGCATCCCACGTGCTTTCCGCCGTGGTTCAGCTATCCTCTACTATGGCGCTGGGCGAATATACCGCGTACTTGCACTTGCCCGATCCCAGTCCCAGGCTTGTTGGCGATCCACGCTACGCATATCGGATCGCCAACGAGGGGATTTGGGACGAGGAACGAGGCTATAACGAACTGGCCAGAGGCATTGTCATCGAGGCTACGGAATGAGGAAATCAGCCGCGCCTACGCGTTAGGCCGGTGGGCGGACATTGAGAAGACCCCGCGACCAGCAAAAACCAACCTTTAGTTCAGGAATAGGCCAGCCAATGAATCGTCCCAACATCGTCTTCATCCTCAGCGACGACCAAGGCCCTTGGGCCGCCGGCTGCTACGGCAACGCAGAAATCCGCACTCCGGCAATCGACCGCATCGCCCAAACCGGCATGCGCTTTGACAATTTCTTCGTCGCCACGCCGGTCTGTTCGCCCAGCCGCGCGACCTTTTTGACCGGGCGGATTCCCTCGCAGCACGGGGTCCACGACTGGATCAGACAGGGCAACGTCGGCGAGTCCGCAGCCGCTTATCTCGCCGGCGAGGTCGCTTACACCGACATCCTCGCGGAAAATGGCTGGGTCTGCGGCCTGAGCGGCAAGTGGCACCTCGGGCACAGCCAACTCGCGCAGCACGGCTTTGCGCATTGGTACGTCCATCAGCAGGGCGGCGGGCCGTACAACGACGCGCCCATGATCCGTGACGGCGAACTGATCACCGAGCCGGGCTACGTGACCACGGCGATCACCGACGACGCGCTGGCCTTTATCGATCGCCACGCCGACGGCGACGCGCCCTTTTACTTAGGCGTCCACTACACCGCGCCGCACAGCCCGTGGACTGGCCACCCGCAGGCAATCGTCGATTCCTACGACGACTGCGCGTTCGACTCCTGTCCGCAGGAAGCGATCCATCCCTGGGCAGTGGGCCATTCGCTGAGCGAGAAATGTCTGGGCAACCGCGAGATGCTCAAGGGCTATTTCGCCGCGGTGACGGCGATGGACCGCGACATCGGGCGGATCCTCGACAAGCTGGAGGAAAAAAGTCTGCGCGAGAACACGCTAGTAGTCTTCACCAGCGACAACGGCTTTAGCTGCGGCCACCACGGTTTCTGGGGCAAGGGCAACGGCACCTATCCGCCGAACATGTACGAGAATTCAATCAAGGTACCCTTCGTCGTCAGCCACCCCAACCGCATCCCTGTGGAGAGCGTCCAAGACGGCATGGTCAGCGCCTACGACTTTATGCCGACCCTGCTCGATTATCTCGGACTGCCACTACCCGAAGGCCCCAATTTGCCCGGACAAAGCGCACTGCCGCTGTTGTTGGGAGCAGAAGCCACCGGTCGGCAGGAAGTCGTCATCTACGACGAGTATGGGGCTACGCGGATGATGCGCACCGAGGCGTGGAAATACGTCCACCGCTATCCAGATGGCTTCGACCTGAGCTCAGCCGAAGGGCCACACGAACTCTACGACCTAACCAACGACCCGGACGAGCGCACCAATCTGGCGGACGATCCCAGCCAAGCCGAGCGAATCGGCGACCTAAAACAGCGGTTGGAGGCGTGGTACGAACGCTACGTAGTACCCGAGCGCGACGGCCGCAATTTCGCGGTGACGGGCAAGGGTCAGCTCAGGCCGGTGGGCGGCCAGTGGGAAGACTCTGCGACCAGCAAAAATCAACCGTTCGCGCAGGAGTAAGCAGTGGCAATGGGTGAAGGGCGCGTAGCCGACATTGTCCGTAGCCCCGATCAGCCGACGCTGGTCGAAAGCCTGATTTAGGGCAACACACTCCGCGCCGGCACAAATCCCAACTCCGCTTCAATCCGCGCAATATCGTACACCGGATCCCGCTCGTGCCCCGCCCGCTCGTAGTGCGCCATGTCGATCTTCTCCGCATCCGCCCCATACCAAACCCGCATCAACTCCGGCACCGTACAGGCCACACAGGCCTGCGTCCCCACCGCGTTCAAAATCCGCACCCCCGCCTTGTGCGCACTCTCCGCCGCCAGCCGGAAGCACCGCACCGCATCGCTCAAATACATACACGAAATCGCCCCCATTCCCCACGGTCCCACCGGCCCCGGCTGCCGTGGCGCAGGCACCCGGTCCTCGGGCCAAATCGAAGCCAGCCTAATATTGATGAAGTCCAACTCCTCCCGCTGCCGCGCCAGATAGCGGGTTGTCTCCTCCATCATGTATTTGGAAAAACCGTAGCCGTCGCGGTCCAGACACGGATGCTCATCCGACATCGGCAATTCGAGCGGCCGAAAATGCACCGACTGCATCCCGACCGCGGCAATCGACGAGGCCAATGCGAATTTACGGCAACCCCGATCAATCAGATAGCGCAACAAGCCGTAGGACCCCATGACATTGACCCGCATGAGATCCGCTTCGGCACCCGCGCCCGTCACCGCCCCCAGATGGACCAGCACGTCAAAGTCCCACCGATCCAATCGGCGCAGATCCTCCACCCGCGTAAAATCGCCAACCACCACCGCCACCCCCGCGACCTCCGTCGGCTGGCGCGACAGACAGACCACTTCGTGGTCCGCCGCCATATCCGCAGCCAACGCTCGGCCAATAAAACCGCTAGTTCCCGTAATCAATACGCGCATCTCAACCTCCCGGCGGGGCGATCCGCTCCAGCACCAAGCCCTCGGGTCGCACAAAATCCTTGTAGCGGACCAGAATTTCCGCCCCATTAATGCTGCGGACAAAACCCGCCCGCGCCTCCAGCTTCTTCACCTCAATCTCGACCCGATTGGCCCCGCGCCTTACCTCCTCCGGTGCCAAGCGAAAGCGGAACCAGTGCGCTGAAAAACCCAACGGAGCCTGCACCGCCATACCCCCGGCGAGCTGAACGGGAATAGTCAGCGCGCGCTCGTCGCTAATCTCGGCTTCGGCGCGAGACAAAACCCGGCCATTAAAGCGCATTTCGATCTCGTCCTCAATGCAGAAAAAGGAAAAGCGCAGCGTCAAAATGGCCGAGCGCATCTCCCCATCGCCGCGGGCGCTCTCCACATCGTCAGCCACCCAAACGTCGAGCGCGACCGTCTCCCCCTCCAAGAGCTGTTCCGGCACTTGGCGCTCCGGCGTAGAAGTCTCCTCGTCCAACACCCCCTCGCGCGGCTGCAGCAGGTAGCGCTTGTCGCGCCGAGCGTGTACCTGCGGATAGGCCACCTCGCGCAGGATCTGGTACTCGCGCTCGGCAAGGGGCCAAGGCATATAGCCCAAATACATCCCGGCGTAGCCCTGCCAAGCGAGAGTCTGGCTAAGTGCCCGGTACATCTCAATGCTCGGCAACCCCACCCGCTCGTCGTAGATCCGGCGCGGCGGCCGATAATACGCGACCGCACCCGCATTCTCGGCCACCTCGGCCAGCCACGGTGTCTGAATACCTACGTCAACCAGCACGTTCGCGTCCTGGCCGACGATCCAGTCGAGGCTGCCAGCCCGCAGCCACGCCTCCACATCCAGCCCCACCGCGAGATTGTCTTCCTCTTTTAGGTGTACCCGCGCCATAAGCGGAATTTTACGGCCTTGTCGCGCGCCGATTTCCTCGGCCAACGCCCGCACCTTGGCCACAAACTCAGTCATCAGCGGCGCGTTTTCCTCAATCTCATCCTTTTTGAAATAGAAGTTGTCAAAGCAAAAATCCAATTCCAACCCATCCGGCTGGTAGCCTTCCAGCAATTCGCCGATGAGGGCCAGCTTGTACTCCTGCACGGCCTCTTGCGCGTAGTCGTAACACCACTCGGCTCGGCCAGCGTCGCCAATGCACACTGCGGCTCCGTACTGTTCCTTGAGCCGCCCGAAGCGCTCGCTTCCCGGCCGGGCAGAGTCCTGGAGCTTGAGGCTGGGAAAGACCTTCATCCCCGTCTCCCGGCCGCGCTCAACGACGGCTCGTACCTGGTCCGTCCCCAATTCCTTAGCCACCTCGACCATCCGCATGATCCGCCAGTCGATATAGTTTTCCCACACCTCCTTGCCCTGCCCCACCACGCGGCCGACCTCGCTCTGGTGGAAAAAGACATCGCTATAACCCAATCCCAAAACCAGCAAATCCACGCCCGTGCCCAACACCTCATCCACCGGCCAGTTCAGGAGGTGGCGGCTGGCCGGTGGTTCGAGTCGCTTGGCGTGAAAGTGGTGCGCGTCGTTGTAGTAAATCAAGCGGGGGCGGTCCATGGCTAAGCTCCTAATTTGCTTGAGAATCCGTCTCAAATTCCAAGTGCGCTCCGAGCAACGTCATCTCGCATCTGCGCCCATCTGCGTCCATCTGCGGATACATTGCCGCCGGGTTTTCCATACAGCACTTAGTCCTTCTTTTGCGACAAAACCTGATCCATGTAATTTTCGCGGCCAAAGATCGGCTTCTTGTTGTACATCCGACTTGGACGGGGAATGATGCGCAGGCTGCGGTCGGTCAGCGGCAGCATCACGGGCGCACAGCCCCGCCGGTGCGACTCGCGCACCGCGATGGCCATTTCGAGGACCTTGACGCCGTTCTCGCCGCTGCCGGGCGGATCTTCGCCCCGCTCCAGTGCGTCGATGATAGCCTTGCAACTAGCCCTGTTGCGGTCCCCAGGCCAGCGCCAACCCTCGGCGTCGTACCCGCGCGCTCCGCCGTAGATCGGCCCTTCCGGCAAGACGCCCTCAATTTTTTCCAACTTCTCCCAACTCGCCCCATCGCCTTCGACGTAGCGGTACAAGCCGGCGAGATTGTCGTCTGAGTAGAAGACTCCGTCCTCACAGACCACCTCGTAGCCGCGGCCTCGCGCATCCTTGTCGCGGTAGATAAACGACTCGATTCCATTGGCAAAGCGCACGTACCCAGCCCCGCCTTGGTCGTGCTCGCTCAGCGGATCGTCACTGACCCAACCCGACACCCACGCCACCTCGTCGCATCCAGCAAAGTGGCGCATCAGCGTAAAGCGCTGACAGCCGCCACCCGACATCTCCGTGCCCGACCCGCCGAGCAACGTGATCCGCTTGACCGCCCCCAACTCGCCCGCCTCAATGAACTCTAGGGCCTTTTGGTAGGCCGGCAGATTGACGTCCAAGTCGCCCGCGCCAAAGGAGATGCGTCGGCTCTTGCACTCGGCGACCATGCGGTCGGACTCTTCAAGTGAGGCCGCGATCGGCTTTTCGCAGAGGATGGCCTTGACCCCGGCTTGCGCGCAGGCGATGACGACCTCCGGGTTGACGCCGACCGGCAATATCGGCGCGGCAATATCGAGCGCCTCTTTTTCTAGCATCTGGCGATAATCGGCGTAACCGGGCACGCCCGTGCGCTTTTGAAACAGCGCCAAATTCTCCGGGTCTCCATCGGCCACGGCCACCAACTCCGTGCGTTCGTCGAGCATATAGGCGCGCGCGTGCTGCGTGCCTTTGCGCCCAGCCCCGATCAACCCCACGCGATATTTAGCCATCGTCGGAACCCTCCTTGAGTATAGAACTTACGAATCGTCTCGTTTCTACTATTCTGCGTCCATCTGCGGATCTCGTCAGCCGCTCCGGTCCGCCCGCGCCCACAGCAGCCCTAGCACCACCGCCACCGCCACCAAAAAGGGCACCGCCAAGTGATTGAGCCTATCCCAGCCCAGCATCCCCTCCAAAGGTGCCGCCCCAAAACTAGTCAGCACCATCAGACCAAAAATCAAAAAGTCATTGCACGATTGCACCCGCGCCTTTTCCTCGGGCCGGTGCGTCATCGCCAACAGCGACGTTGCCCCTACGAAAAGAAAATTCCACCCTACGCCCAATAGGGCCAACCCAATCGTGTAGTGATAGAGCCCAATACCGCTCAAATTGACCGCAATGGAGCACCCGAGCAACGCAATGCCGGCGAACATAATCCGGTGCTCGCCCCAACGCGAGATCAGATGCCCAGTAAAAAAAGACGGCACGTACATGCCCAACACATGCCACTGAATCACCCAAGCCGTATCGGCGAAGGAATGCAAATGCCGCTTCATCGCCAGCGGCGTGGCATTCATCAACAGAGACATCAGCCCCCAAGCAGCCACCGAACCAATCACCGCCAGCGCGAAATCCGCCTGCCGCGCGATCTCCCGCAGCGAACGTCCACCCGCCCGCTGCTCCTCGGTACTAGGCGCGGGAAAAGAAACCAAACAGAGTACCGGCAAAACCAGCGCATGAACGACGGCAATCCCCAAAAAAGAGCCAGCGAACAAATAGTCGGGAAACCACTCCCGCGACCACGCCGCCAGATTGGATCCCGATACCGCGGCCACAACGCCCCCAGCCATCACCAGCGAAATGGCGCGACTGCGAAAATCCTCGGCCACCACCTCGCCAGCGGCAAAGCGATAATAGGTGGCAAAGCCATTGACCGCACCAATGCCCAACCCGCCCAAACAAAGCAGCGCGAAATTACCCTGGTACACGGCCAGACACCCCACCGCACCTCCGAGGATGCCCAACGCCGCACCCAAAGCAAAACCTATCTTGCGACCTCGCCGCTGCATTAGCTGCGCCGCGGGCACCGTCATTATCATCGTGGCCACCGGTGCCAGTGCCAACGGCAGAGTCGCCAGCGCGGGATTCGGCGTCAACCGCTGGCCGATGAGCGCCATACTCGACAGCATGACGAGACTGGCGGTGCGCGAGAGAGCCTCGCACAAAAAGAGCAGCGAAAGATTTTTCAAATTAGCCCGGCCAGTCGGCCCCGCCGTTTACTATTTTTGTCGCCGCGTCTCCACCGCTGTGGCCAATTCCTCCAACACCTCCACCGTATCCTCCCACCCAATACAGGCATCGGTAATACTCTGCCCGTAAACCAACTCACTACCCACCTGCTGTTTCTGATTGCCCTCGATTAAGTGACTTTCCAGCATCACCCCGAAAACATCCTCCGCGCCCCCCGCCACCTGCGCGGCGATCGCACTTGCAACTGCCGGCTGGCGCTTGTGATCCTTGGCGCTGTTGCCGTGGCTGCAATCGATCATCACCCGGTGCGGCAAGTCCGCCTCCTTGAGCTGGGCCGCAGCCGCGCCAACGCTGGCGTGATCGTAGTTAGTGCCGTCGCTGCCGCCGCGCAAAATCAAATGACAGCTCTCATTACCCGAAGTCCCGACAATCGCCGCAATGCCCTGCTTGGTCACCGAGAGAAAGTGATGTGGATGCCGGGCGGCACCAATGGCGTCGAGGGCGATCTGCACATTGCCCGCGGTCCCATTCTTGAAACCAACGGGCATCGACAGGCCCGAAGCCAATTCGCGGTGAACCTGACTTTCAGTAGTACGGGCACCAATGGCCCCCCAAGCAATCAAGTCGGCGATAAACTGCGGCGTGATGGTATCGAGGAATTCGGAAGCGGCCGGCAAACCCATATCCCCCAATTGCACCAGCAGGCCGCGCGCGGCTCGCAAACCGCTGTTAATATCGAAGCTGTCATCCAAGTGCGGGTCGTTGATCAACCCCTTCCAGCCAACGGTCGTGCGCGGCTTCTCAAAATACACGCGCATCACCACGTACAACGCGTCGCTTAGAGCCGCGGCCTTTTCCTTGAGCCGGTCCGCGTATTCGAGCGCGGCTTGGGGATCGTGGATCGAACACGGGCCGACCACCACCGCTAGCCGGTCGTCCTCTCCGGCCAGTATGGCGTCCAATGCGCGCCGGGCCGCGGCCACAGTGTGGGAGGCCTCCTCCGAAATGGGCAACTCTTCCATTAGAATCGCCGGGGGGATCAAGGGTTTGAGTTGGTCAATGCGCAGATCGTCAGTTGATTCAAACAAGTCTTTCTACTCCTTTACTAGTAGCTGTTATAAAGTGATTTTCGCATCGTTCAGGCATTGGTTTTCCTTGAACGTCTTGTCGCTATGAGATGCTTCGCCTCCACTGCGTTACGGCCCAGCATGACAGGCCAGACGGTGCCAGTTCCTGTCATGCTGAGCGGAGCGAAGTATCTCATACCTAGGTGTAGGTGTCGCCACTCGCCACCCTAACCACCCGGCACCCAACCCAAGGCTGCAAAATTCTTGCCGGTGAGACTCCGCGTAAAGCGCGCCCGCTCGCGCGCTTCCTCTAGCTCTTCGCGCAGGTCCTCCGGTCGATACGCCCGGCCCCGACGCACGGTCAATACCGGCTCGATTTTGCGATCGCCCTGCTCGCGCCGGCCTCGCACGTCTTGAAATTCAAACGTCCCCTCCAGCACCTCAAACGCCGCTAGATCCGCCACCGTCCCCTCCCGCAGAGTACCCAACTCCTCGCCGCGCCCAATGGCGTCGGCTGCCGCCGCCGTACTCTGTTGCACGACGCGCTCGAGCGGCACGCCTAGGTTGAGCAACTTCGACGCAGTCTCCGGCATACTCTCAATCGGACTGTCCCAGCTATGCGCGTGCAAATCCGTGCTGATCACATCGGCGACAAAGCCGCCGGCCAGCGCCTGTATTGCGATCCCGTAGTCGAAGCTGCCGCCGCCGTGCCCCACATCGAAAAGCACACCCCGCTCCCGCGCTTCCCATACCTGCGGCACCACCGTCCCCGCATCGTCCACCACGCAGTCTCCCGTACCTTGATAACAATGGGTCACCACATCGCCGGGCCGCAGCAGAGCCAACACATCCACAATCGGTACCCCCCGGGCGATGTGTACCATCACCGGCACCCCCGCCCATTCGCCCGCCTGCACCGCCAACTGCAAGGGCTTAGTCCCATTCTCGCCGACCTGGAACCCACCCTGTCGCACTTTGACGCCGACGCAGTGCTCCTGCCAGTGATGGGCCACAAACGCCGTGCGCTCTGGATCGCCGTACTGCAAATCCACCATCTCCCCCACCGGCCCACAAGTCAAACCAATCGCCGAAATGTGTACGAACCCCAAAACCTCGGTCCGCGCCGGCTCGACGACGTAATCGACAAATCCCTGAAAGTTGGCCCACCCCGCGCTTCCAGCATCGACGATCGTCGTCACGCCCGTAGCCAAGCACAGCGCATCGCCGCGAATGCCCCAAGTCGAGCATCCCGCGTAGAGATGCGCGTGGATATCGATCCACCCCGGCGTAAGGATTTTGCCGGACAGATCTATTGTCTCCACCGCCGGAGTCGTTATTTCCTCGGCCACTGCGGCGATTTGCTCCCCGACAATCCCCACGTCGCGGATCCCATCCACGCCCTGCGCTGGGTCCATCACCCGCGCGCCTTTTAACAACAGATCGTAGGCCATTTCCCTTCCTCCGTGCTCATGTAGCAATCCGACATGATTTGAACGATCCTAGTTGTGCATCCTATTCTGCGTCCATCTGCGGATACTCTTATAAATAGGATTGCTATATTGAAACCCTCTGCGGCTGCTTGACACGCCTAGTTCCAAACCCGTATATAATTCGCTTTTTTCCTCCAACCAGAGAGCCGCTATGGGAAACACTCCGCCTGCCGAAGGCATCCGCATCCCAGTCGCTGTCCTGCGCGAACTCACCGCCGACCTCTTCCAAAAAGCCGGTACCAACTCCGCGGACGCCCAGTTCCTCGCCGACCTCTTGACTGCCACCGACCTGCGCGGCGTCCACAGCCACGGCACCTGGCAGATTCACGGGTACGCGCATATGATGCTCGAAGGCCGCGTCAATCCCCGCCCTAATATAAAGGTGACCAGTTCAACCACCACTGCCCGCGTCTATGACGGCGATGGCGGCATGGGGCACTTTCCCTGCCACCAAGCCATGACTTGGGTAGCTGAGACGGCCGCGGAGTACGGCACCGCCGCAGCGACCACCCGCAACCACTTCCACTTTGGCAGTGCCGGCAAGTACTCGCGGATAGCTGCCGCGGCCGGCTGCGTGGGGATCGCCATCTCCTCGCACCGCTACGACCTGCCGCCGGAATCCATAATAAAAGGGGTCAACGCCACTTCGCCGATCAGCATCGCCTTCCCCAACGGGGAGCAACCACCCCTCGTGCTCGACATGGGCGCGCACATGCTGCCTTGGGGCGAGGAACTCTTCGCGCAGATCCCCTTCGCCTTCTTCAAGGAGCTGGGCATCGGCGCGGTAAACCGGGCGCTGGGCGGCGTGCTAGCCGGGATTTACCTGCCGCAATTTATCCCGCCGACATCGCCGTGGGAATCCAACCAAGGATCCTTTCTCGCCGCCTTTGACGTGCGCGCTTTTATGCCTTTAGAAGAATTTCAAGCGCAGATGGACGCGTTCGTCGCCGCCGCCCGCAACATGCGGCCTTTCCCCGGCCTCGACCGCGCCGAGCTGCCCGGCAATCTGGAGTGGCAACGGGAGCGCGAATACGCCCGCGACGGCGTGCCCATCAGCATCCAACATCAGGAGCACATTCAGAAACTAGCCGACGAGCTGGGAGTGACCACTCCCTTCGCCGACTACGAACACACCCGCTTCACTGCCCAATAGAAGAGGAACAGATGGCCCAACCCCGCATCCTGTCCAGCGTCGAGATCGAGTTTCAAGGCCAAAGCCAAGCCCGCGAGCTTATTGAACGCGCCGGTTTCTCTATCGAGGTCCGGCATCCCCAACCCGGCTGGCCCGACGAGGAAACCCGCGCCAAGCTGGACGGCCTCGACGCCCTGCTGGCCGGCGGCGAAAACCTCAACGCCGCCACCATGGACCAAGCGGCCAACCTCAAGATCATCGCCCGCAACGGCGTCGGCTTCGACAAGGTTGACCTCGATTACTGCACCCAGCGCGGCATCGTCGTCACCAATACCCCCGGTGCCATGGCCGACGCAGTAGCCGACCTGACCTTCGCCCTGCTCCTCGGAATGGTGCGCTCGCTAAAGTTAGGCGACCATCGGGTCAAAACAGCAGACGCCTACGACGTTCCCGTCGGCGAAGACCTCTGCGCTATGACCTTGGGGCTGGTCGGCTGTGGCCGCATCGGTGCCGAAGTCGTGCGCCGCGCCCGCGGCTTCAAGATGCGAGTCCTCGTCCACGATCCTTGGATCGACGACGCGCAAATCCGCGCCCTCGGTGCCGAGCCTGCCGACTGCGCCACCCTGCTGTCCCAAGCCGACGCCGTTACTTTGCACCTGCCGCTGACCGAGGAAAACCATCATCTCGTCAACGCCGACTTCCTCGGCCTTATGAAAGAGGGAGCCTACCTGATTAACACCGCCCGCGGCGGTTTAGTTGACGAAGCCGCCCTGATCGCCGCGCTCGACAGCGGCCACTTAGGCGGCGCGGGCCTCGACTGCCAAGCCACCGAGCCGCCGCAAGGCCAATCCCTCGACCTAGTCCGCCGCGACAAGGTGCTGGCCCTGCCCCACACCGGCTCCAGAACCCTAACCGCCCGCAAGCGCATGGCCCTCGTCGCCGCGCAGAGTATCGTCGCGCTACTGCAGGGCAAAGTCCCCGATCACGTGGTCAACAAAGAAGTGTTGGATAAACTGGATTTGGCGGGATAGTGGAGAATGACGCGGTGAAGTAGAGGATGCCGGAACATTGCCACACCGTTCTCCTAGGCTAGCTTGATAATATACCATTAAATGGTATATTCTAACCATGCCATGGACAGTTTACCTGACTCGAAGAGCATATAAGCAACTGGCGAAGCTACCGCAGGGGATCTGGGACTTGGCCGACCTTGCAGTCGCTGACATGGAAGAACAGGGCATTAATCCACAAGGCTGGAATATTTTGAAAACTGGCGATAACGAGTATCGCTTGCGTCTAAACTATCGCTATAGAATGCGCTATCGCGTCACGGATAGGCAGACCTTGGAAATTGAAGTGTTCTATATTGGGCACCGACGGGAGGCATACAGATGAACCAAGCATTGGAAATCCATCACGACCTAGCTGACGTAATCGTCAAGCCCAGTGTCACAGTGAACCAAAAACGGTTAAAAAAGATGATCTGCTCAACCCTAGATCAATATCTGGCCGAAGACCGTGTACCGGCAAAGGAAATCCATGATAAAGTCAGAGAACGCCACGGTGAGTACTATCTAAGCACCGGTTATTACCTCCGTCTGTACCGCCAGCGTGCAGAACTGACTCAAGCGACTCTTGCCAAGCGGAGCGGTATCCGTCAGCATCATCTATCTGAGATGGAAAACAACAAGCGGGTGTTGGGAAAAGTGAACGCCAAGAAGTTGGCGGAGATACTAGACTGTGATTATCGGAAACTGCTATAGCGTCGAGTCGAAATATCACTCGCCGGCCGCGTAAATCGTCAGCAGCAGTTCCGCATCGTCGAGCAACCGGTATTCTGGTTCCTGGCCGGATAGTCTTTCGCTGTTGCTCAGGATAATGGGCACTCCCTCGCCGCGTTTGTCCATCAGGGTCCGGCGCTCTGTCGTCAGCCAAGGCGCGTCGGGCACCGCACACTTGGTCAGCAAGCTGCAAACTGCCTCATTCCGCGCCGACTGGCGAAATGCCAAGCTCTCGATGGTGATGGTATTTGGGAGCGTCCCTGGCGAATACAGCTCCAGTCGATTCCCAAACAGACGTAGCCTGATCTTGGAGCCGTATATCGAATAGTCCCGATGCGACACTGCATTGACGACCGCCTCAAACACCGCCGTCAGGTCGAATTGCGGCACATCTCGCCGTCCTTGATCCTTAAAGGCCGCAGTCTTCATGTTTCTGGCAACGAACCGGCAGGCTTCCTCAACCTGACTGTCGAGTGGACCCGCGATGTCGGCCGCATCGAGCTGGTACCCGCCGGGCGCGTCTGACTGGATTTGGTCGCCGCGGTAGGCAACGGCTTGGATGTAGGCATTGGGGAGCCAACGACGAGGATCAGCCGAGGCCATCAACACACCGGCAACCGTCGGTCTGATCGTACCATCGTCATCCGCACTCGCAATGCCCAGCTTGCGGAGCAATACTTCTCGGTCATCGTCTGAGCGCGGCGTGCGAAATCGCTCCCAGAGATCTGGCGATAAATCATCCAGCCCGGCCATTGATACAGGTTGTTCGTCGAAGCGAATGAGCCGCGTCTGGCTGTTATGCTGAAACAGTCGGGTACGAGTGATGTCTACAATTTTCACGATAATTTCCAGCTATATCTTCTACTGGATCAGTGCTTCCTCTAAGGCTGTGAAGAACTCCATTCCATTCTGTGGTCGTTTTTTATAATCGTGGAAAAGCGACCTGTGCAGAAGGTGAAAAAGCTTGTCTGGCCCCTTCCAATCTTCAAATGTCAAGATTCCACTAGGATGGCGACCTGTCGCGACATACCAGAAAACGGCAGCTAACTGGAATACATCGGATGCGGCATTGATCTGATCTCTGCGACCTAAGCGACGGTTATGTGCCTCTGGCGACAACCAAAATTTTGGTCCAACATTTTGCTCTTCACGTGTTAAATCCTCTTCCTCCACACTAACAAAGGTGCAAAGACCATAGTCACTGAGCTGCCAACGTTCACCGACAACGAGGATATTTTCCGGCTTAATATCCCGATGCACAGCGTGGTCATGGAGCGAAGCCAATGCCTTTGCGAGCCCGCGAAACTGACCAGCGTACTGCTCGTAACGGAGTGCTCCCGATTCGGCGGACATCATCTGTTGTAAGTTGCAATTTGCCAATTCCATTACGATAAATGGTAAGCTATTTTCTTTCTTACTATTATTATGTCTCACACGGACCCTTCCGGTCCCGTGATATTTCGCAATATGGTCTCCTGTCACCAATTTGAGTAGTTTTACTTCTCGAAGAAATCGTTTAGTATTTCTTATTCTGGTTCGCATGAGAAATTTTATGGCGTACTCCTCGCCTGTAGCACTCTCTCGGCATTGAAAGACCGCTGCATTTCCTCCGCGACCAATCCATTCTTCAAGCTCGTAGGAACGTCCTTCCTCAGTCTGAATTTTACTACCTAGGTTGAAGAAGTTGCCTCTCTCATATTCATTAGAGTCAAAAAAGAGGTAGCTGGTCATCGTTTGGACGCTCCAAAAATAGCCAATCTAACTGGTTTTCAATGCATGAATGGTGGACCCAAACTGCGTTGGCGATTTGTTTCACAGTAGCAGATCGGTGCCAAGCCAATACACAATCAGCAAAATTTCCCGAAATTTCCCCCTCGCAAACTTGGCAATTAAACACGGGCACTGGACAGAATCCCATTGAATCGCCCATGCTCAACTTGTCCATGAGCCTGTAAAATACTTGCGCGCCTTCACCATCTGATTGCCTACCGATATAGGTTCCTGACAAAATCGGCTTGAGAAATCGGTGCCGCCATTTACGACTTGACGCCGAGTTTGCTTGAGAGACGCATTTGATTGCATATTCGCTACAGATTTGGATATCAGACTCGGGTCTAATGTTCTCTTGTAACATTCTCAAATCATCCTGTAGATAATCTATATCCTTTCCGTCGACTGTCCGCCCTTTAGAGACAAATTCATCGAGAACCAAAAACAGAGTATAGAAGTCCAACTTCTGCCGGAACCGCGTTTTCGAAATGTCCAATGCTTCATTGAATATAAATTGCAGTTCTCTCAAGACGTTTGAAAACCTAGTGGCAATCTCTTTTTTGTGATTTTCTTCCCACTTCGAGTATCTGATATAAAAGTTGTCCAGTGTGGCTTTCTTATCCTGGATTCCGTCTATCATGGCTGCTAACAATTCGGACACGTATTCAACATCAGCGTAGCGCCGACGATTGGCCGCCGAAAAAATTCCTACCTTATCGAAATATTTGTGAACTGCTAGTTCTTCAGCTAAGTCAAGAAAGTCTCCGGGAAAATCAGCTCTTCGTAGCTCCTGTTTGTTGAGAGGTACCGTATATTTGTTTACACGTGCATAGACGTCACGAACCTCTTTATCTGTAGGATTCGTTGCCTCATTGAAGTCAATCTGGTAACTCAAAAAGCGGTTCTGATAGTCTTTGTTCAATTCTGAAAACTTTCTTCCTTTTTCATTTCCTACATACGGGTCATCCAAAGCAAATCCATCACTTAAATATTCGAGTATAGCGTTTATCCGTTGCTGGCCATCTATTACGATTCTGTAAGTGCTTTCGTCTCGAATAGTATTTGCCAGAAAAATTTTAGGCATCGGTATACCACGAAGAATAGAGTCCATGAGCATTATTTTTGCAGGAGCGGACCATACCTCACGTCTTTGAAAGTCCGGCCTGAGCTCAAGACGTCCAGCCTTGCTCCAGTCGCGAATATCAGAAATAGGATGAGGACTTGAATTCCAATGAGTCATAGTACTCTCCGTAGTGACTTACGTGATTATTAACTTTCACGTGATGTGTGACTTTTTTTCGTTGATGGCGATCCCTCGCCTATCTTATTTGTGCACGCAAACAGATAGGGCTTATCTCGGAGGGATCACCATCATGTATAATGTAGAAGAATTTGTCATTGCCATCTATT
>JAJEFJ010000012.1 GCA_022820485.1 Candidatus Latescibacterota bacterium | reverse complement strand
TCGAAAGTAGACTCGGCTGTGCGATCCTCAATCGAATGATCCATCTGGGCAAACCCCAGTCATACCGAGTAGAAAAAAGCAACTGACAAAAAAGCAACATGCCAAAACCATACCCGCGATAGGATTCATGCAACAACGCCGCTGCATCGCATAAAATTGAGCTAGGGTTTCTCGCTCTTCTAAGTATGAAGAAAGGGTTTGGTCCCACTGGTCTGTACCATAGGCGAGAATGACTGCAAAAGTTTCTGGGCTGATCTGATAACATGCTTTGGGACTATTTACGGGACGATCTGGTTCGTCTGGGTTATACAGTGCGATACCTGCTTCAACAAATTGGTGCATGGTTTGACGGCGGAAAGTTTCACGAGTATTGGGCGCGTACTCTTTGCCGTAGAAAGCCCGGCAAAATTCCATGATAGGGGTGATACCCATCAGCGGTTGTTCTAGTTCTTGCCAGCTTCCATCTGGTTTGAGGTTCAAAATGGCAAGCAGTGTCAGTGCGGAACGTTCATTTTGCTGGCCTCTGGGAAGGCCGAAGTTTATCAAGAGGTTTAGTGCCTCATCTATTTTCTGTTGAGCTTGGATTGGATCAATCATGGATTTCTTTCCCATTCTACTGACTTCTTGGTTGATCAGATAATCGATATCCTTTTGTAGCGGAATTTTATCTTTGGCCAGAGAACCAAATTTGGCTAAGGTCTCTAGGCTTGGATAATGAATTGTTCTGAGATCGGCAGAATTGACTTGTGTGTGGCCATTAAATTGGCGGAAGTATTTATCGACTAGGGTGCAATTTAAATAAACGGCTAGCCCCAAAGCTATCTCTTTAGATAATCCCTGCTTTTGTCGATGGAATACGTTTAGGTGATTTTCAAAGCCGACTTTACGGGCAGGTAGGGATGAATCATAAATCGCTGCTACAATGCGCCTTCGCTCTTCTTTGGCAGTAAAGCGTTTGGTTACCACATAGTGGCCATTATTAGACCAAAGCCACTTTTCAGAATCAGGTGTGATATTAATGGCGTTGGGCTTCTTCCCATCCTTGGGCCATGTCAGTCCATCGGCGTCAAAATGGGCAGGGTAAAGCAAGGGTGCTGTACCTGATCCAGGTTTCTGGCGCAAATGTTCTTTCAGCCTAAAATCTACCAAGGGACCAGTAGATGCTTCGATACCTAAATCTTCTAGTGTATAGCAGTCCTAAATGATTTGAAAGCATGCGTTCATCAGCCCGGTCTCTTTTACCTATGCGTCATTCCCGCGCAAGCGGGAATCCAGTCTTGAATGATTTAGGGTTGCTATATAATTAAATACTGAAATCCGATCTACTACATGCTGTTCAAAATCAGTAGTGGCTATATGGATAAATTTCTCTGAGTCTTCGGGCTTGACAACGCTGGAATAGGGGACTGTCCTCTGGGTCATATCCTCTACGATCATTTCGCCGTACTCCTTGGAGAATTCTACACTATGACTTGAGGTGATTCTGACAGTTTCTAAGGCTGCTCCTTTTACTGCATGGAAAATTATGTTTTCCTGCAGTACTTCATCATCCTTAAAGGCATGAGTGCGAGATTCAAATACATGAAAACGCTTGATCGTCATCTGTTCGAGTAAAAATCTGCGAAAGGATTTGAAGTACGGACCATTGCAGAACGAACGAGGTACGATGGCTACAAGCTCACCCCTTGGTCTTAGCATCTCGATAGCGATTGTTAGAAATCCTGCATATAAATTTGAGATTTCTACCCCCACGGCTTGCAGCCATTTTCTCTGTGGAGAATTGGAGCGGATTTTTTTATAGGGAGGGTTCATGATTACATGAGTGAAGGACTCCTTAGCTGGAGGACACTGAAATAGATCATTTGCCAGTTGCTTCGCTCCTCCTTCAATAAAATCTTCAACTTCAATTTTCTCTTGAAGGTCGATTCCGTTGTCCCGGCACAATCGGCAACAGTTGGTAAACGTAGATTGTAGATACTCAATCATCGTCGGCTCTAATTCGTAAGCCTTGATGTAAATCTCCTGGGGATGAGTAGTACGAGAGCAAAATTCCTCTACAAAAGCGGCTGTTAAGGAACCAACTCCGGCACCGGCATCTAAAAGGCGAATCTGGCCGTATTCGACAGAGTCAAAAAGCGAGGCCATAAACCGAGCAATAGGGACAGAAGTCAGAAACTGTCCCATTTCCGAACGTTTCTTGGGAACTAATTTCCGGGATATATCTAGGCGATAGCTTTCTGCCAGTTCGGTTGCAGAGGCGGTCTCGCTTTGACTTAAGTTGATACTATTCATAGATGTTAAAGAATTTGCACAGGGGGGAATGCCCTTAAATTTCGGGCGTCCTATTGAGCTGATTCTCGTTTTTGCTGAGCAAGATACCGTCGCGTCAAAATTAGGCGATTGGGGAAGGTGGGGCAACGATCTTCATAAGCAGTCCTCCGCTATACGATATTATAGCGGGCGGCCCCTCCTCGTTCAAGGCGGCTTGCCCTTGTTACCTTCAGGGGTATAGATTGACCAGGGCAATTGGCGTCCCCATACCTCACACCTCAACGATACTCAGGAGCTTGTTATCTATGACTGATCCGATCAAAGTCGCCGTGTTGGGCATGGCCCACGATCACTTGTGGGGCAACCTCAAAGAACTAGCCGATCAGGAGGGAGCCTCCCTCGTGGGGGGTGCCGACCCCAACCCCGTGCTGCAGGATCGCTTCCGCGAGCGCTCGGGCTGCGACCAAGTGTACGGCGAGTACGAAGCCCTGCTCGACGCGCAAACTCCCGATGCGGCCTTCGTCTTTTCGGCGACTGCGCACCACGCTCCCATCGTCGAGTTGTGCGCGGCGCGGGGCATTCACGCGATGGTCGAAAAACCCATGGCCGCCACCCTCGAACAGGCCGACCGCATGCTGACTGCGGCCCAGCGCCACCAGATCTGCCTGATGGTCAACTGGCCCACGGCTTGGTCGCGGCCCTTGCACACGGCTCATCGTCTCGTCGGGGAAGGGGCCATTGGGCAATTGTGGCAGCTCACTTGGCGCGGCGGTCATTGCGGCCCCGACGAATTGGGTTGCTCCGACGAATTCTGCGACTTCCTCTTCGATGCCCAGCTCAACGGAGCCGGGGCCTTCAACGACTACAGCGGATACGGTGCCAGCCTATGCGTCCACTTTTTGGGCCGGCCGCACAGCGTCGTGGCCATGGCCGGTCGCTTGCTCAAGACCCATCTGCCGGTTGACGACAACGGCATTATGGTGCTGCGCTACCCCCAGGCTCTATGCCGCTTGGAAATGAGCTGGACTGAAGCCGTGCCCCACGTGCCGCCCCACGACGTGGTGCTCTACGGCACGGAAGGGACTATGGTGGTGTGGAATCAGGTGACGGTGTACACCCGCCAGAATCGCGAGGGAACAGAGGTGAAACTCGACGAATTACCCGCCTCCCAACGCAATGCCACCACGCATTTTCTTCACTGCATCCGCTCAGGCCAGCCTCCCCAGGGCACGACCAATGCCACCCAATCGCGGCACGCCCAAGAGATTATGGAAGCTGGTTTGCAGGCGGCCACCTCGGGCGTGGAAGTGAGTCTGCCCATTGAGGGCCATTTGTTCCGCGCATAACACCTAACTCGACAGGAGACATCATGCCTGATTCCCACTGGCGCAATATTCTGCACCACCACGACGAGCCCGATGAGGCTATGCAGCGCATCGACGCCCAAGTCGCTCCGCTGGGGGAACTGCCCGACGCGGTGCGCCACATCCGCGCCCTGATCTCGCGCTTCGACTCGCTGACCCACTACCGGGCATTTGACAACCTCGACCTGATCGCCCGCGCCATTGGCGAGGGCACCTATCCGGGGCGGCCGGCTGTCGATGTGCTCACTCGGGCTTGGGAAATGGACGACCAGCGCCGGGACCGGGCCAAGGCGTATGTGCAAACTCTGCAAGCGTGGTCTGAAGGTAAGTCTGCTGAAGAAGCTCAGCAGGTGGCTGATGATTCGGAACTGTGCGCTGAGTTGTACGCCACTTTGGGTTTGATCGAAGAGCACAAGGCTTGGTTGGCGGCTTCGTTAGCCCATACTCTCAAAGCCTTTGCCTATGAAGCCCAAGACTTGCTCGACGAAGCGGACGCGGCGGATTTCGTGCGCGGGGTGTATCGCGCGGCGCTCGACCGCGACCCCTCGCACGACGACTTGCAAAACCGCCTAGCCGAACTAGCCAATGGCAAAAGCCGAGACCATTTAACATGCGAGGTATTCGACTCGGCCGAAAGCCGCCAGCGCCAGCAGTGGCGGGTGTTGGAAAAGCTGAACGCCGCCGAGAATGAAGGGTGCTAGACGTGGGCGTTTTTCCCACGGCAGCTATTTTTAAATACTGGGAGGAACTCGTGATTATTGACACTCATCTGCACGTATGGAGCGACGACTCGGAGCGCTATCCCTTTGCCGAGGGCCGGGCTCAGGTGGGCGGTGGTTCCGTGGAATTGCTCAACCAGACCATGGACGAAGTCGGGGTCGATAAAGCGGTCATTGTGCAGCCGATTTACTATTTGTTCGACAATCGGTACGTGGCCGACTGTCTGCGTCGCTTTCCGGGCCGTTTTGCCGCCATTGGCTTGGTCGATCCCAAGGCTCCGGACGCGCCCGACCGGCTGGAAAAGTTAGTGCGCGAGGACGGTTTTGGCGGCTTGCGCATTCACTCGTCACGGCTCGACCACCCCTCGGAATGGGCCGCCGCCGACCAAGATCCGCTGTGGCGGCGGTCGGAGGAGCTGGGCACTTGTTTTATTGTCCACGGCCCGGCTGCCAATCTGCCCCACTTGGAGCCTATCATCGGCCGCTTTCCCGAGGTGCCGGTAGTGCTGGACCACATCGGCGGAGCACCGACCAATGAGGAAGCGCCCTTCCCGCTGTTGAGCCACGTGCTCGACTTGGCTCGCTTTCCCAAGGTGTACGTGAAATTCACGCCGCAGGCGCACAAGTCCGAGTTGCCCTTTCCGCACGCGGATACGTTTCCCGCCTTCCGCCGCATCTACGACGCCTTTGGGCCGCAGCGGCTGATGTGGGGGACCAATTTCCCCGGCGTAATGAAAGGGGTGGGGTACGGGCCGGCCTTGGAGATGTTCCGCGACCACGTCGATTTTCTCACCGACGACGACAAGGCGTGGCTCTTCCACCGCACGGCTTTGCAGGTGTGGAGCTTTGCAGGAGCGGAGTAATCACTGGCTGAAGAAGATACGGCACTGGTCATTGATTCTGTGGTATCAGCTAGTAGAGTCCACTAGTCCCTCTGCTGCGTCCATAACTGAACGAAGAGCTTTGTTTACCGACTCGTCCGTGGGAAATGCCTTTGCAACGTCAGGGTGGAGTAAGACCAGATTTGTCCCAGACTGAAAGGCTGCTAAATACTTACCTCGGACACCAGCCGCCAAGTCTTCACGGCGGTATTCTGGACGCAGTTCGTCTAGATCAGCCCTCTTCATAGATCTTCCTTTCTTGGCGAGTCATTAAACGCGCACTGATGATTCTCGTCTTTTCGGCCCGTTGAGTGTGCGAGATGACTACCAAGCGATTCAATCTCGACAGGCCAAAAGTAAGATAGCGTTCCTCAGCCCCGGAATGATCGGGATCAGGAAAGGTTATTGCTAGCGGATCCCCAAAGACAGTAGCCCCTTCGTGAAAACTGAGGTCGTGTTTCTGCTCGTTTGCTTTGGCTTTTTCTGGGTCCCATTCAAATTCCATATCTGACGCGAAGGTACATTTTTTGATAAAAACAAGCAAAGCTCCATTCAACCGACCTAGTACCGCAGGCGGCCTCGCCATCGGTGACTCAGCAGCAGGGCTGACGGCCATTGCGCGTCGGTTCAATCGGTCAGATATTGAGCGGGCTCACGCATTGGTATCCTGCGATGTGCTCAGGGTGCGGTAAGTGCGCTTTGCCGACGTTAAAAAACGCTTCTAAGAGGAGGAGACCCTATGAGAATGCGGATGTTTGGGCTAGTGGCGGTCCTGCTGCTAGCGGTGCAGACGGGCCATGCCGAAGACAAAAAGATCACCATTTGGTGGGCGCAATGGGATCCGGCTGCGGCACTACAAGAGCTGGGCCACGAGTTCGCCGAAGAGACCGGGATTGCCGTCGAGGTGTACCAGATTCCTTGGCCTTCGTATCAGGACCAAGTTTTTCTCAACTTCGGCAACAAGCAGACCGACTTCGACATTGTCGTGGGCGACAGCCAGTGGATTGGCCGCGGCGCGACCAAGGGGCTGTATTTGGAGCTGACCGATTGGCTGCCCGAGGCCGTTGACGTGGGCGCGATCCATCCTCGGGCCGCGCGCTATTTATGCGAATACCCGCCGGGCAGCAGCCGGTTTTTTGCCGCGCCCTGCCAGACGGATGCCATTGGCTTTGTCTATCGCCGCGACTGGTTTACAGACCCAGCCGAGCAGGAGGCGTTTGCCGCTCGCTACGGTCGCCCGCTCGCCGCGCCCGACACGTGGGAGGAATTCCGCGACGTGGCCGAGTTTTTCCACCGCCCGGAGCAAAAGCGCTATGGCTGCTCGCTGCTGACGGGCCGAGGGTACGACTCCATCGTCATGGGCTTTCAGCCCTTTTTGTGGGCTTGGGGCGGCGCTTGGGGCGACCCGCAGAGCTACAAGGTGCAGGGGCACCTCAACACCGAGGGAGCTGTGGCCGGGCTGGAGTTTTTCAAGTCCCTGTTACAATTCACGCCCGAAGGCGGCACCAATGCCGATTACTTCTTCAACTTAGAGGCTTTCTCCAACGGCTCTACGGCCATGGTCTTGGACTACTTTCCGTTCTATCCGGGCATCGTCGCCAGCATGGGCGACCAGGTCGGCTTCTTCATGGTGCCGCGCCACGGCGATAAGCGCGTTATCTCACTGGGCGGGCAGGGCTTTAGCATTTCGACCAAGACCACCCCGCAAAAGCAAGAATGGGCCAAGCAGTTTATCGCTTGGTTTTCCCAGACCGCCGTCCAAGAGAAATGGATATCGTATCCTGGATCGTTTACGGCTAATACCGAATTGCTGGCGAGTGAGGAGTTTGCCGCAGCCGCGCCGTACAACGCGGTGTTCGCCGCGTCATTGGATCACTTGCAGGACTTTTGGAACGTGCCGGTGTACAACGAACTGTTAGCCGCGGCTGTGCGCCATTTGGGCGCGGCCCTCGACGGGACGAGCGCGAGCGCCGACGCGCTCGACGCGCTGGCTGCTGAGCACGAGATGATTCTGATGGAAGCAGGCTTGCTAGAGATGGAATAGGAGGCGGCGTGAGGGGTAATACGGGCCGGTGCCGCGATTGGACGCCATATGCGTTCGTGGGGCCGGCCCTCATTTTGCTCATCGGCATAAACGTCTTCCCACTGCTGTACAGCATCGCGCTCAGCTTCACCAATGTGGATTTGGTCGGCGGGGCGTGGAAATTCGTGGGGGGATTCAACTACGCCGTGGCGTTCAAGTTCGCCAAGTACGGGGCCGCGCTGCGGACCACTGCGCTGTTTGTCTGCGTGGCCGTGGCCGTGGAACTGGTCTTGGGCTTTGCCTTGGCGCTGGCGCTCAAAGATCGCTTCAGCGGCCGGGCGTTTGCGCTAACTGCGCTTTTGGTGCCGATGATGTTGCCGCCGGCCGTGATCGCGCTCTTTTGGAAGCTGGTGCTCAACGGGCACTACGGCATCCTCAATCAATGCCTCGGCGCACTGGGGCTGGGCCAACCTCAGTGGATTACAGATCCCGACCTCAAGCTGCTGTCGATTTTGCTGGTTGACGTGTGGATGTGGACGCCGTTTATGATGCTGATCGCGCTGGCGGCGCTCAACGCCATCCCCGGCTATCTGTACGAGGCTGCGGCCATTGACCGAGCCTCGCGGTGGAAGGTCTTCCGCCGGATTACCCTTCCCTTGTGCGCGCCACTTTTGGGGCTGGCCGTGCTGCTGCGGGCTACGGACGCGATCAAGCAGTTCGATTTGGTCATGGCCATCACCGGTCCTAACGACCCGGCGACGCAAACGGTGAGCGCGCTGCTCTATCAGGTGGTGTTCCGCGACGGCAAGGTGGGATTGGGCGCGGCGTATTCGTACGTGGTGCTGGTGCTGGTGCTGGCGCTGGCCAGTGTGTTTGTGCGCTACATGAGTTCAGTGCAGCGGCGCGAGGAGGCCGGAACACAGTGAAGGCACTGCGGATCGCCTTTGTCGGGGGCTACTTTTGCGCGGCCATGCTGCCGCTGATATGGCTCTTGCTGACCTCGTTTAAGACGCGGGACGACAGCATTGCCGTACATCCGAAGTTAGTGCCCACTTGGGCCGAGGAGGTCGCGGCCGACGGGATCTACTTCCGCGCCAATCTCGACGGCTATCGCGAGCTGGCCGCGGTGTACGCCGGCGGGGAGCACGCCTTTTTCCACTACTTGGGCAACAGCTTGGTCATTGGCCTGCTCAGCACCTTGTGCTCGGTGCTGATCGGCACCTGCGCGGCCTATGGCTTTAGCCGCTTTGCTATCCCTGGGGGACGAGACTGGCTGTTCTTCATCCTCTCGACGCGCTTTTTGCCGCCGCTGGCCGTGGTGGTGCCGGTGTTGATGATGTACCGCGAATTCGATCTGCAGAACAGCCACATGGGCTTGGTGCTGCTGTACACGGCATTCAACATGTCGCTGGCTGTATGGTTGATGAAGGGCTTTATCGACGAGATACCCACGGCGTACGAAGAAGCTGCGCTGGTAGCTGGTTATACGCGCTTCCAAGCCTTCCGCTTGGTCGTTCTGCCGCGGGCCGTGCCTGGGATGGCGGTAACGGCGGTGTTTTGCCTGATCTCGGCGTGGAACGAGTACGGGTTTGCCATGACGCTCAACAATCAAAAGGCCGTTACAGTGCCGGTTTACTTCGCTGGTTTGCAGGGCAATGTGTCGGGTTTGCCGTGGGCGCAGATCAGCGCGGGGATGCTGATCTTTGTCGCGCCGATCATCGTCTTCACGGTGTTGGTGCGCAAGCATCTGTTGCGCGGCGTCACCTTTGGGACGATCAAGCGATGAGCCGCTGGTTGTGTGGCTTGATCTTGATGCTTTGGGCTTGCGGTGGCGACGACTCACCGACGAGTGGTGATCGGGGGGAAACGGCAGGAGATGAGCAGCGGTTTTCCCTGCCGAATGGTGCGGAGATGAATATGGTTTGGATAGATGCGGGGACATTCCAGATGGGGTCTCCGGATTTGGAGGGTCCAGACGGCAGGTCTGATAGTGAAGGTCCGGTGCATGAGGTGGAGATTAGTCGAGGGTTTTGGTTGGGTAAGTATGAGGTGACGCAGGGGCAGTGGGAGGCGGTGATGGGGACGCGGCCTTGGACTACTCATAGCTATGAAGGCGAGGGACCGTCTCATCCGGCGGTTTATATTTCTTGGAATGACGTGCAGGATTTTATTGATCGACTGAATGCTGAGGCGAGAGATGGATTGTATCGGTTGCCGACAGAAGCGGAGTGGGAGTATGCGTGTCGGGCAGGGACGACGATGCGTTGGTCGTTTGGGGATGATCGTCATCAACTGATGCATTATGCGTGGTATTTGGACAATACGTGTGATGTGGGCGAGTGTTATGGTCATGCGGTGGGTCTGAAGCGTGCGAATCCTTGGGGATTGCACGATATGCACGGGAATGTTTACGAGTGGGTACAGGACCGCTGGGGCCATAACTATTATAGTAGCTCACCTAGGGTTGACCCCTTGGGGCCTTCTACTACTGTCTCCGGCCGTGTCATACGGGGCGGTAGCTTCCTCAACTATAGCCTACTCCTACGGTCAGGACATCGCGACGTCAAGGCACCGGGTGATCACTACTACCATATCGGCTTCCGCCTTCTGCGGATTCGTTAATTCTTGGTCCTTTCTACTCTTGGAACCTACCCCTTGGTCTCTTGTATATTGAAAGGTGGGTCAAGAGGGTGGATGCTTGGCTCATTCGGCGATGGGACAAACGGCCCCCTTAGAGACGAGATCTCACCGGCGTGGAATTGATGCTGCAACTCCAGTAGTGCTACGGCCATAAGTCGCCGTTGTCGTTGACAGCGTTCAACCTGCCCAATAACGTTACGCTCAATTCCATTTTTTCCCTATAGAGAGGCCACAATGATACCACGTTACCGTGAAGACAAGACGGTTCAGGCCGCCGCTCGCTTTCTGCAACATGCAGGTAGAGTGATGAACTACATGAAACTTATCAAGCTGCTATACGTCATGGACCGAACTGCCCTCAGCCGCTGGGGCCATCCTATTACGTATGACAGGTATGTATCGATGCCCCATGGTCCGGTGCTCAGCTTTACCCTCGATCTGATCAATGAGGGGGATGAACCCGGTTGTCTAGGGTACTGGAACAAGTTTATCAGCCCTCCGAGTGGGTATGAAGTCTCCTTGCTTGCGGATCTGCAGGACGACGATCTCTCCGAGGCGGAGACCGACCTGATCGACGAGATATATTCAGAGTATGGCCATTTGGACCAATGGCAACTTCGAGACTACTGCCACGAGCATTTTAACGAGTGGAAGAACCCTGAAGGATCCTCCTGTGCAATTCACTATCGCGATATCCTTGAAGCCGTCGGTAAGACGGAGGCTGAAACCAAAGAGATCATCGGCGAGCTGGAATCTTTCTTCGTGGCAGAACAGATGTTGATTCCCAACCGCAATGTTTAGTCATGCTGGCGAGAAGCTGGTGCTCCCGCATCCGAACTTTGAGACTCCACATCTTTGGATCTTGGTGACAGACCCAGTGGGTGAGCCGCTACAGACGATCATTGTAGCGGTATCCACCAAGCGATTCTACAAAGATAGTACCGTAGTACTGAACCGAGGTGCTCATCCGTGGGTACGGCACGAATCCGTGATTTTCTACGACCATGCTCTCATCCCCGAAGTTCACCATTTGAATGAAGCAGTGCGTCGGCGTATAGCGGAGCGTCACCAGCCCTGCACCCCTGACTTGCTGCGAAGAGTCCAAGATGGCCTCTTATCGTCGCCGCGGACGCCGAAGAGAGTCAAGCGTTTCTACAAAGACTGGTTGGCCAAGAGGTGAAAAAGATGAGCCGCTGGTTAGATCGCTGCGCACGCGTGGGCATGGTCGCCGGAGTGGGATTGATGCTGCAGCCGTTCTGGGGGATAGGGCTGAAGTATGGGTTTTTTGTCGCGGCCTTCAGCACGCTGTTGCACGTTGGGACGTCGCGGCGGCAGATGGACGAGCCATGAGCTTTCTCGAGTGCCGGGATTTGGTCAAGACCTTTGCCGACGGCACTCGTGCGGTCCAGGGCATTGATTTGCGCTGCGGCGAGGGCGAGTTCGCCGTGCTGTTGGGGCCTTCTGGGTGCGGCAAGACGACTACGCTGCGGATGGTCGCGGGCTTGGAAAAGCCGACGACTGGGCAGATTGTGCTGGCTGGCGCGGACATCACCGACCGCTCGCCCGCCGAACGGGACGTGGGGTTCGCGTTTCAGTTTTACGCGCTCTATACGCACCTGAAGGTCGAGGACAACATCGGCTTTCCGCTGGAGAGCATGGGGTTGAATCGGCAGGAGCGACAGCAGCGGGTGGCCGACATTGTCGAGCGGTTGGGGCTGGGCGCGTTGGTTGGGCGCTATCCTCGGCAGTTATCGGGCGGTGATCAGCAGCGGGTGGCCTTGGCGCGGGCCATGGTGCGGCGGCCGCAGATCTACCTAATGGACGAGCCGTTGGGCACGCTCGACGCGGGTTTGCGGCTGGAGATGCGGGAGATGATCCGCGCTCAACAGCTCGACGCGGGGATCGCCACTTTGTATGTGACCCACGACCAAGAGGAGGCCATGAGCTTGGCCGATCAAGTGGTGGTCATGGACGAGGGACGGATTCGCCAGAGTGGGGCCGCGGCCTTGGTGTACGACCAGCCAGCCGATCTATTTGTGGCGCATTTTATTGGTAGCCCCAGCATGAATTTCATCACCGGGGAAATCCGTGAGGACTGCTTTGTCGCGCCTGGGTTGGTCTGGCCGCTATCCGAGCGATTGCGGCCGGGGCCGGCGACGCTTGGGGTGCGGCCGGAGTTCGTGCGGCCGGCCACTAAAGCGCGGCTGCGGGCTGAGGTGGTGCGCGATGAATACCAAGGCGCGTGCCGCTACATCCACCTGCAGGCCGAGTGCGGACGGTTGGTTATGCGGGTGGCGGATCGGGAGGGGATGGCTGTGGGAGCGTCTTTGGGTTTGGACTTTGCCCGGGTGCTGTTGTTCGACCCGGTGAGTGGTAAGCGGCTTTAAGGTGTCCTGGTTGCAGCTAAAAGGGGTGACGCGGCGCTTTGGCAAGGCCGAGGTTCTGTCTGGCATCGACCTGTCGCTGGGGGCCGACGAGATGCTGGTGGTGCTGGGGCCGACCGGTGCGGGCAAGACCACGCTGCTGCGGATCGTCGCTGGGTTGGACTCGCCCGACGCTGGCCGAGTCGAGATGGACGGCGAGGAGGTGACGCACTGGCCGCCGGCCGACCGCGACATTGCGTTGGTCTTCCAGCACTTTGCCCTGGATCCCGACTGGAGCGTGCGGCGCAACTTGGAATTTCCGCTCAAGGCGCCGCGCCAGCAGCTTGCGCGCGGCGAGATTGATCAGCGCGTCGGCTGGGCGGCTGAGCTGTTGAAGATCGAGCGGTTGCTCGACCGGCCGGCGGCTCGCCTGTCGGGTGGGGAGATGCAGCGGGTGGCTATTGGGCAGGCGATTGTGCGGCGACCGCGGCTGTTTCTTTTTGACGAGCCGTTGACTAATTTGGACGCTAAGCTGCGGGAGTCCCTCCGTCTAGAGCTAGCCCTGTTGCGGCAGGAGTTGGGCATTCCGGCGATCTACGTGACCCACGACCAAGCCGAGGCCCTGTCCATGGGCGATTCCGTTGCCGTGCTGGCCGAGGGGCGGATTTTGCAGCAGGGCAGTCCGGAGGTTATTTATCGCCAGCCGGTCTCGCCCGTAGTGGCGCGCCAATTGGGGCAACCCGCGATCAACATCCTCAGCGTGCAGCGGCGCGGGGATGCGTGGATTGGCCCGAACCAAGCCGAGCGAATGCCGGCGCTGAATGGAACAGGCGAGATGCTGCTCGGCGTCCGGCCGGAGGACATCGCGCCTGAAGGGGGGCACGTGCCGGGTGTGGTGCGCGTCGTCGAGGATGCTGGGGCCACGTGGATTTTATGGGTGGATTGGGCCGGGGCGTCCATCCACATCATCGCGTCGAAGGAACGGCGTTTTGCCCCAGGAGAGACCGTGTATCCGCGCATTGACGCGGAGCGGGCGCTGCTCTGGCCACGTTAATAGGAGAGGATATGTACTTGCGAAAGTTATCGATGTGGAGCGCACTGGGCATTGCGGCGTTCGTCGCCTGTGGGGAGCAGGAGCCGAGCGCCCAAAAGGAGGCATTGCCGCTGGCCGAGGTAGGCGAAGAGGCGATCACGGATCGGGATATACGGTACCTGATTGACAATGTGGCCGAGTGGGCCAAGAGCGAACAGGAGGGCGGCGCAAAGGTCCGCGAATACTTGCAGTCGCTGATCGATCGGACGCTCATTCTCCGAGAGGCGCGCGCCGGCAAATTAGACCGGAGTCCGGCGTTTGTCAGCGAGGTGGCGACGGCTCTGCGGCGGCGGCTGATACGAGAGATCGAGCAGCGCGCTGTCGATAACCATGTTGTCATTACTGAGGAGGAAATGCGGCGCGTGTTTGCCGAGCAGAATTGGGAACGCTGGATCAAAATCGCCCATATCGTCGTACCCACCTCCGAGTGCGCCGAGGAGGCGATGGCGGCTCTGCGGGCCGGTACGCCCTTTGAGGAAGTAGCGCGCGAATTTTCGACCCATTCGCGCACGGCCTCGCTCGGAGGTGTGAAACCCATGTATTACAGTCGCTTCCACGCCGTCCCACTGGTGCGCGATGTACTCTTCAGTCTCAAAGTAGGGGAAATATCGGAGCCTATATCTGTCCCGCAGGGCTACGAAATTTTCAAGGTCCTAAACGAGTTAGAAGGGACCTACGAACAGACTAGGGATTTTCTCTTTAAAACACTGTCTGAAGATCGGTTGGACGCCCGCAGAAAGGCGTATGCAGATTCGCTGGCCGAGCAGTTCCAATTGACGCCGGATCCGCACGGTTTGGGCACCCTGATGGAAATTTTGCGCAGCGGTCGGGAGGATCCGGAGACTGGCAAAAAGACGTTTCAGATTCCAGAAGGTGCGGCCGAGACACCTCTCTTCAGGTATGAGGGGGGACAGATTGCGCTCGGGGAAGCCATCTTGCAATCCCCGTTCATTCGCCAAGGCAGAGATGTATCTGACAGTGCGAGAGTGGACCATTTTCTGCAACGCGACGTAGTAATCCCGCAACTCATGTGGATGGAGGCGGATAAGTTGGAGCTCGACCGCGAACTCGAAGAATGGGTCCAGCGCAAGGAAGAAGAAGTGCTGATTGTGACCATGCGCCAGATCGCAACTGCGACAGACGAGGAGATAAGCGAACAAGAGGTACTCGATTACTACGAAGAAACCAAGGACCAGTACCGGACCGCCTCGGAGGTGAACGTGGTGGAGATCCAGTTGGCCAGCGAGGCCGAGGCCGAGGCGCTGCTCGCCGAGATTCGCGGCATCTTCCGTCGGGCTGCTCCTTTGATCGACCTGCTCACCAAGATGCAACAAAAGCAGCAGGCCGGGCGGGACCTGACAGAGGAGGTACAGGCGTTGCGGAAAATGGACGACGACCTCGAGGTTCTGGAATGGCTGCGCCAGCGATTGGACGAGCGGGGCGGAGTAGAGACGGTCCTAGAGGAAATAGCTACGGCATCGAGTCCAAAAGAGTTGGCCGAAGAGTACATCATGCGGCAACAAGCCAGCACCCGCAGTCTGCGGCCGGGCGCTAGCGAAACAGAGGGGCACTACCATCTCTACTGGTACGAGACGGCGCGCTTTGGGGATTTGGTCGCAGCGGCCTTTGAGGGGGAGATCGGTTCGCTCATCGGGCCCATACAGGTTGGGCCTTCCTATTCTATTGCCAAAATTCTCAGTCGGCGGGAATCAAAAGCGCGTCCCTACGAAGAGCGCGAGAGGCAGATACGAGCTAATATCCGCAAGGAGAGAGAGAGAGAATTGTTCGGGCGCTGGTTGAAAGACCTACGCGCCTCGTACGAAGATGAGGTGCGCTATTTCGACGATAACATCGAAAAGTTGGGTCGGGAATTGACCGCAGAGGGACGCGGCTAGACTGGTGGAAGAATAGATAAAGCGCGCCCCGATTGTCCCATAAGCAGCCGGTTTAATCATTTGAGAATGGATCGAATCGAGATTGGCGGCAAGCTGCTGTTGGCAGTTGTTAGTTTGGCCGTTACTTCGTTCGTCATTGAAGTCTCTTTTTGGCTCTTGGCTCGGTCCGAGCAGGTCTATCCGGTGGTCTATTACCAGACGGACGATCCAAATCTCGATCTGTGGTGCTATGACGAGCACTTTGCCGGCACTCCCGACTGGGACCTGCGGCGGACACATCCGTATGGGCAGTTGACCTATCTGGGCAACGCCAACAAGGATCCCACCCTCGCCGATATAGCGCCGTTGAAAGTGCCCAATGCCATTGAGATGCGACGCAACGAAGAGCAACTGCGCGAGCGGCCGATGGCTGAGTTCGACGCGCAAAATGCCAAAATCGTCCTAGTAATCGGCGACTCCTTTGGCTTTGGGCAGGGGGTCCGGGGCGCGGAGCGCTTTTCGAATGTTTTGGAGAGCAGATTGAATCGGGAGCGCCCAGCCGAGCGCTATCAGTTCTTCAATGCCTGTGTACCGGGCATGAATATCAAGCGGATTGCCAAGACCATGGAGCGCTATGTCGAGTACTTTGCTCAGGTCGAGCGCGTCGTGTACTCGTTTACCCTAAACGATCCATTTAGGAGCGGGCGTCTCCTCGAGATGGAAAAGGAACTGGCCGATTTTATGCACTTGCGATCCAATGCGAGGTCAGCCCGATTCTTGGCGGGGAGGAACAGCTATGCGCTACGTTGGTTTGCCGTGCGCTTGGAGAGGAAGCAGATCGCTCGAGATACTGTTGGATGGTACCGACAACTCTACAAAGATAACCTAGGCTGGACACTGACCCGGCAGTTGCTTGGCCGGATGAAGAAATCCTGCGCCGATAAGGGTATTAAATTTTCTTTGGTCGTCTTTCCCGTGTTCTACCAGCTCGACGCTTATCCCCTAACAGCAGTGCATGAAACGCTCGGGGCATTTGCGCAGCAGGAGGGGATACACTACGTCGATCTCCTCGCTCTATTTGCCGGAAAGGACGAACTAGATTACTGGGTTCACCCAACGGATTTTCACCCCAATAGTCGGGCGCATCGGGAAGCGGGGGATTTTCTGTACGACGCGATTGCTTGGTAAAGCCAATGCGAAATTGGCCGCGGACAGGCTGCGCGGATAGGAAAAATAAAAAACTTGATTTTCATCGGTCGAATTTCGTATCCTAGTCTAAATTACATGTAATTCTGGAGTTTCTCTGGTATAGGTATAAATAAACTTTGAAAAATCAATATCTTGTGACAGAAAGGAGGAACCCCCTTTTCGCCGCAGTAAATCAGCTTAGAGCTTGGGCCTAAGCCCAGACGTTTCGCATTGACCTCAACCTTGGAGTTTAAAACCATGAAGAAAGTTGCCCTTATTGCTGGAGCTATTTTAGTCTCCACTACTTGCTGGGCTCATTTGCCCGAAGGGGTGGTGAGGCCGGCTGTTCACTTCCCCAGCGGACACCTTCCCATCATCGACAGTGATTTGTCCGATTGGGACGTAGTTACTGATCCCTATTTGATCACCCACGAGGATTTGACCGAGACGGTGACCGGATTGGGCACTCAGCGCGATGCCGCGGACTTGGCCTTGCGGGCCTTCGTCGGTTGGAGCCCGGAGACCAATAAAGTCTATATCATGGAAGACCGCTGGGACGACGCCGTCTGGGTGGGCGATCACAGTTGGGAAAACGCCAAAGGCAGTGGCTGTACCGGCAATGCCCGCGATTTCTTAGAGATCCAGATCGACGGTGACCACAGCGGCGGTCAGTTCAATTCTTGGAAAGACGAATCCCTCACCCAGGAAGAGAAGGACATTCTGCACGGCCAGCAGGCCCAAGGGTACGGTCTGCGCCCGAACGGACGCTACGCTTGGCACAAGACCTATGAGCACGCCTTGCCACCGTTTGGCGACGCAGCCTTCACCTGCACCAACGACCCGGGGGAGCCCGGCAACTTCTATGCCGAGTATGCATATACCCCGTGGAACGATCTGCGCTGGACCGACGTGCCCAACAGCGTCCAACATATTCTCACAGAAGGTGAGATTTTCGGTTTCAACTTCACGGTGCTGGATTCGGACACTGGTGGCGGCTACGATGGCTATTGGACCTTGAGTGGCGACACCAATAGCTGTCACCACGCCGATTTCCTCAGTGACTTTTATCTGAGTCCGGTTGATCCCGACATCGACTGGGCTTCGCAAGCCCGACCGAGCACGGCGGTGGAGGAAAAGACCTGGGGCCATATAAAGGCCACCTTTGCCGAGTAATTACACGGCGCAGTAGAGGTTTGGCTGCACATGATCGCCATGCCGCCATGCCGAGAGCTTCTTCTGGCATGGCGGCATTTTTGTTTTTTACTGATGTTACGCAGTTTTCCAGAAAATCCTCAATTTCGCCCCAATATCTTGGGTCAACAGGCTTCAATAAACCACAAGATAGCGAGCCACTGCGTAACATCAGTTTTTTATACGTACGTAGCACGGGACCGAAAGGGGCAGGAAGGTGCAGATGAGGAGGGATTATTTAATCTCGCGGGTTTACCGGCCCCTGCTAGTGCCGCTCTGGTTGGCGCTGGCGGCGGTAGCGCAGGCTGCAGATGTCTGGGTGGTCGGCGGCAGTGCCGAAGGGGAGAGCTGGGAGGAAAGTGCTGCGGTCGCGCCGATTATTGATTTTACCAGCCGTCCCGGGTGGATCCTACCCAGCTTTATCGATACTACCACCAACATCGCTTCGGGGACTTTAGCGCGTGGAGGCAAGGTGGTTTCGCCAAATGCCCAGGCCGTCTTGCGGGTCGACAAGGAGACGCTGGCAGCAGGCTTGGAGAGCATGGTGGACGGCGATCATCAGACGGCTTTTGAGGTCAAGAACATAACGGCTTCAGGCATTCTCGTAATCTTCGACCTAGGCGCCCGCTTCGGGGTGAATCGCATCCGCTTTTTTCCGCGCACCTCTTTTCCGAATGACTTCATGAGGGGTTACGCACTCTTCATCAACGACGGTATTTTCGGGGCTGAATTCGTAGCCGAGTCCATCGACGGGCTGCCGAGTAAAAACCTCTTCGCCCAGATAGATCAGCAGACCGGCAATAGCCAGGATACTGTAAACGTGCAGTTTCCCTTGCGCTATGTGCGCTATCTCCTGTTACAGGCCACGGACAGATCCAATTGGGAAATTGACGAGATTGAAGTCTTCGGTCGGGGTTTTGTCCCCGAGGCCGACTATTTGTCCGAGGTCTTCGATTTTAATCAGCCCAAGCTCTGGGGCCAACTGCACTGGGCAGCCGAGGCCGTGGGACATCCCGAAAAGTCCCGGTTTTTCGTTCGCACCCGCAGCGGCACCAGTCCGTCTCCTGCAGATGAGCCGGACGCTTGGAGTCCTTGGTCTGCTCCCTACCTGAGCGGAGGGACCCCGATTCTTTCGCCGGCACCGAGGCAGTACTTCCAGTTCCGCTTGGACTTTGAAAGCGACGGTCTGGTGGACGGCACCGCAGTGGATTCGCTGGCTTTTGAATTCTCCGCTCCAGTAGCGGAGTCCATCGTCGGGGAAATATGGCCCCAGCATGTGCCGGTCGGGGTGGATGCGGCCTTTACGTATGCCGTCCAAGTGGTCGGTAGCCGAGGTTTCGACCACTTGGAGATCGATAGCTCCGTTCCGGTGCACACGGTTCGGTCGCTGCACCTCGACGACTTGGAGGTGGAGGATTTCGTCGCGGAGCCCCACGAGGGTGGCCTGACTGTAACCTTCCCCCACCAGAGTGGCGACCACGATCTGCGGATGGTTTTCGACGCCGCGATTTTGCGCTACGAGACGGTTTTTAGCGGGCGCCTGCGCGACAGTCAGTCGGACGGCTTGCCCCAAGAAATTGAAGAAGGAGACGCAGCGGGATCGTTGCTCGGCGACGATCTGAGCGTGCGGGTGCCGCTGACTCAGGACCCAGTCGTCCACCGGGTGACCGTGACACCCAACCCTTTTACGCCCAATGGAGACGGGATCAACGATCAGGCGACCATCAGCTACGATCTACTACACTTGATAAACGACGTTCCGGTTTCTTTGCAGGTTTACGACTTGGCCGGAAGACAAGTGGCGGAATTGCCGGTGGGAAACAACCAGAGTGGGCGTCATCTGGTGCAATGGAACGGCCAGAATGACCAAGGTCGATATTTGCCGCCGGGACTTTACGTCTTGCAGGTGAAAGTGGTAACGGACAGCGGCACGGTGAGCCGCAGCAGTACTGTCGCAGTCGTCTATTAGCATCAACAGGGGGGCCATATGACCAGATGGAGTACGCGTACGGGCCGACAGCTTCTCCTCGCAGCTGCGGGTATCGCACTACTGCTGAGTATTGCCGCAGTGCCCGAAGGAGCCGTAGCCCAAGGACTTGATTATGGCCACAGATTGGGCCTGCAGCGCGGCGGCGAGGTTTCGTACGAACCAGTGGGTTCGGGCGTGCTCTTTGACGCTTTGGACCCGGCCGTGCGGCGCTGGTACGTGCCGCAGGAACTCTTCTTGCTCTATCGCTGGAGACAATGGGAGTACACCAATTATGCCCGGGATCACTATCAGCGTTATTTGAATCCCGATATAGAGGGAGATTATTTCTACGACCTGTATGGGTCTTTCATCACCAAAGGATGGCTCATCTACGATTGGCGCCAGCAGCAGCCGCAGCAGTTCGGCAGCGCCATTTTCAAAGATCCGCGATTTGGGTCGTGGTTCAATCGGCTGGTTATCTCCTCGGACCGCAGCGGCCAGTACCACATGGCCCTGACCATTGGCGAACAGATCCGCACCACGCTGACGCCCATGACTTTTTCCAAGCCGGCTTTTGACGGGGTGCAGATGGATCTCCAGTCCGACAAACATGCGGTAACGGTGTTGATGTCGCGCATCAGCTCGCCGGGCAGGGCGGGCACTATAACGATAGAAGGCACCAATAGCACCAATCTCCTCGGCTTTAGGACAACGAGCCAGATCGGCGATTTTGTCAAGGCGGGTGCCACGTATGTCAACGCCCATCATTCCCAGACCCTGATAGAGAGCCTCGAAGGCGACCCCATAAGCGGTGCCCTGACCGTGGGGCAGAACCTCGAACCCATCAGCCAGATCTTCGTCCGTCTGAGCGATGATTCACCCACGGATCGCGAAGGTGGAGCCGCGCTGTTTTCCCACGATATCATCATCGAGGCCGAGACCGAAGTCGTAGTTGTAACAGATGACGGCACAGAGAAGATCGAAATCCGCAAAGAGACGGTGCGCGGCAGCGAGATCGGTTTCAGTGCCCTCATCAACGGGGGGTTTCGCCGGCGGGGTTTTCTCGCCGCCGACGGCAGCGAGCAGATCGTGCTGACCTATGATTTCACCAGCGAGAACCGCTCGTACAACGGCCCGGATCTGTCCACCATCCGCAAGGTCACCATCGAATTGGCTGTGGCCAACGACTACCGCATTGAGATGGGGTCGGATCGCCAGACCAATCTGCCCGAGCGCCAGCCGGTCTTCCTGACTCAGGCGCGGGCCGCGGGCAATGTAAAAGATGGCTCCAATCTGCAATTGGTGCGCTTTGATTACGGCTTGCCCACGGGCAACGATATCTTCGGCGGCACCATCGAAGTAAACGATCTGCTGGGCTTTGACCTATACGCCGAATTCGATCGCAGCCGGCGCTTCCGCAAATACCCCAATCGCAAATTCACCGAACACCTCATGGACTCCGACGAGGCCAGTGCTTGGATGATCAATCTGTCGCGGCGGGGCTATTCCTTCTTCCTTTTTGGCGAACTCTACAGCATGGATTACGACTACGGCACTACCGGCCTGCTCACGGAAGCGAACGGGGACATCGACTACACCAACGAACGCCGGTTTTTCTACGAATTCGTCGAGGATAACGACGAT
Source organism: Candidatus Latescibacterota bacterium (assembly GCA_022820485.1). Lineage (GTDB taxonomy): Bacteria > Latescibacterota > UBA2968 > UBA8231 > UBA8231. The sequence continues at coordinate 25,886 of JAJEFJ010000012.1, read as the reverse complement.
CAGGACCGCACGCCCGACTGGCAGCGCGTCAACCAAGCAGGACCGGACCGGGAAATTTTCCCAGGTTGGGACGAAAACAACGATTTCATCTCCGATTTCAACCAGAACGACACCGATTTCCGTCCGAACTACATTCCCGATTACGAAGAGCCGTTCTTGCGCTACAGCGTCGATCGCCCCGAGTTCCTCTTCGGAGTAGATATGAACAACAATTTCTGGATCGATCGCTTTGAAAACGACGAAGAGCCCGATTTCCCCTACGACCGCGACCGCCGCGGAGGCAATATCTATGTAGGCGCTCACATCATGCCTGGGATGCGGGTGACGGTTGGCCGCAAGCAGGAGCACACGCTGGCCAGCGACCGAGCGGAAAACAGCAGCTACGGGATGTTTACTTGGGATCGGGATATAGCCGGGTTGGGCCGGCTGCGGGTCTTCGACATGGTCAAGCTGGTCGAGGACACTATCCCGGACGATATCGTCCAGTGGGTGCAGCCGGCGGGTACTGAGGCTAATCTGCAGCGGGTGCCAGACCTGCTGGCCGCTCCCAACACTTGGATAAATTCCGCCTATCTTGGTTTTGACTACACCGGGAGCGCCAAGCTGAAACTGGTCAACAAAGTGAAATACGACGTCTGGCATCAGCGAGAGGAACAGGCGGACTTTCGCGACAAGTACCAGTTTTTCGGCCTTATCAACAAGGCCGAGTACCGGCAAGAGTGGGGACGCTTTCGGCTCTTTCCCAAGATCAAAAACGAACTGCGTTTCGAAACACCCTTGCTGAGCAACGAGCCGGTGCGCAAAGAAGATACCCTGATCCTGTTCCTCATTGGCCAGACTCCTATACTGACCGGCTCGGAAGTACAGGTGGGCGTCGAGTACACCCTATTCAACCAATTCGAAGAAGATGCGAAAGCTCTAGGTCTGCAGGAAGATTTTCAGGAGTTGGTGTTGGCGGTCCAATACTCCAATACAGGTGCTTATTTGGGATATGCTTTGACCACCCAGTTGGGCGTGAGGATCAACCGCATAGACGAAAAGGGACAAAATCCCTCTACGGGCATATCGCAGTTCATTACTGTAATCGCCGGACTCGATTAACGCGCGCCAGTGCGCGGCCCGCGAACGGGATACACTCGGAGGTAGCGGCATGAAAAGAACGATGCCGATTTCGCTGCTTATAGCCGCTTTGGCCTTGGCCATGCTGTCGGGTCGATCCGGTGCCTTGGAGATTTTCCGCATTGGCGGCGAAAATTTGCCGCCACCGCCGGAGGCGTCGGATCCCGCGGTCACTTTCACTCCAGTGCCGTGGAGTGATTTTCTGGAGAAGGACGGTTTTGACGACGAGGTATTTGCCGAGGAGGACATTCTGCGGCCCCTCTTCCTGACCCCAGAGGACAATATTGCCCTGACTAGTTTGACTCGCGGTGGCGGCCCCTTTTCGCGCGGGTGCGGAGGGTACCAATTTCTCCTCGACGGTTGCCATGCTACGCGGATGGTCGATGGGGATCTCAGTACCTTTTACCTAAAGCAGCCCTACGGCTATGTATTTCAGTCCGGGGACCGCTCGAGTTGGCTCATCTTCGATTTGGGGGGGGCCTTCTCCGTAAACCGGGTCCGGCTCATCAGCACGCCGGGCACCTCCCTTTATCCAGACAAGCTCCTAGTCACTACTAGCGCGATTCCTCAGATTGTAGAGCGCGGACAATACGGCGGCGTGGATCCCGGCCGGTCGGCTTTTTCCGTGGTCGAAAATACCCAGGACACCATAGAGGCAGTCTTTCCGACTATGCGGGCCACGGAGGTGGGCTTGCAGATCACCGTGACGACCAGCAGAAACATGGAAATAGCCGAGGTGGAGATCTACGGCGAGGGTTTTGTCAATAGGGCCTCCTATGTCAGCAAGATGTTCGACTTGGAGGAACCGGCCATTTTGGGCGAGCTGCGCTGGCAGGGCCGGAAAGATCCAGGAGTCAGAATCGATATCCATTCGCGCTCCGGCAAGACCTTGGACCCCAATATGTACTGGCGCAATACCGGACGGGGGGACGAGCTTTCTCGCTTTGATGAGAATGGGAAGCTGCTGGATGCCAAGGGCTATGCTGGCTTGAAAACCGGCGAAGCGGCAGAAATCACCTACGATACCGAAAACTGGAGCTTCTGGTCGCCCCCCTATGAATTCGCCGACAGCCTCGGCACCTCCGTGATCTCCCCAAGCCCCAATAACGTCTTCCAATTCCGCGTCGATTTCCAGCCCGATGCCTTGCAGGGCGGGGAGGTGGATTTCGTCGAGTTTTCGGTCACCAAGCCTCCTTTGGCCCAAAATGTAGTGGGAGAAGTGTACCCTCCCGAAGTGCCTTTGGGAGAGGTCTCGCAATTCACGTACGCGATCTCTCCTACCATGACGCCGGACCACTCTGGTTTCGACCAGATTGAAATAGCGGCCCCCTTTGGCTTGGCCGGTGTCGATTCGGTGCGGGCCACGGGTCTAGTGGATTGGTCTGCCGAGGTCGAGAGCCCGGATTCGACCCTCTTTTCCGTAAAACTTTCGCCGCGTCGGGAAGCGGGCGATCTAGGTGGGCCAGTCGAGGTGTACTTTCGCGCACCCGTGTTGCGCTACGGCACCCCATTCGACGGCTGGATCCGGGATTCCGAGCGTCCCTTGGAATTGGCACAGCGGATCAACCCGGGCAATGCCGCGCCCGAATTCGTGAGCGAAACCCTTTCGGTGCGCACTTCGCTGAGCCCGCGTCTGCTGGCAGACCTACTGGTTGAGCCTAGGGTCTTCAGTCCCAATGGGGACGGGGTGAACGATATCTCCAGATTCTCTTTGAATCTGCTACAGGTGACGGAAAATGTGCCCTTGAGACTGGAAATTTTCGACCTATCCGGTCGGCTGTTGCGCCAGCAGGAAGGGCTGCACGAGAGCGGCCGATTCAGCTTTTCGTGGAACGGTAGAGACGATCAGCAAGAACTGGTGGCACCCGGCCTCTATATGTACCGCATCGTCGTGAAGGCCAAAAACGGGGACGATCAGCAAACTGGAACCATTGCAGTGGTTTACTAGGTCGCAAGGGAGTAGGGCAAATCTTATGAACAGCACGCGAGCCATTCTTTATACCTTGTTGCTCCCCGCTGTGGCATGGACCCAGGGCTATCGCCTTGAGCCGAACCAGTTGATCATCAGCGAGAGCGACTGGTCGGGGTGGAATTTTCCCGCCGGCAGTGTGGATTTTAGCGACGAAGGAGTCCGGCCCCATTTTGTGCGGCGGCAGATCAATGCCGCGCTGAACGCGGGAGCCTTCAGCCGCGAGGACGTGACCGGGGGCATCCGACGGGCCGGGACCAATTTCGCCGGGGCCGCGCAGCTCATGGACGGTCGGGAAGAAACCTACTGGGAGCCGGCACTGGACGCGCCGCTGCGCGACTGGTGGGTCGAGGTGGACTTGGGTCGGGTGGTGTGGGCGGAGAAAGTGGTGGTGAAATTTGTCGCCGAAGGGGTGGGCGATCCGTTTTTGCAGTTCAAGGTGCTCACCTCCAATGGCGATGAGGCCTTTCAGGGCAGTCAGAGCCTCGACTATCGGGTGGCCGGTCGCAGCGAGGGGTTGAACAAGACGCAGCGGGTTTTTGAGTATGCGCTGCGTCCAGCCAAGTCGGCGGATCCGGGCTTGCGCGGAGATTTAGTCCAGTATGTTCAGCTTGTGGCCACGGCCAGTGCTGGTCGTCGCGGGGCAGAGGTGAGCGCGTCGGGTTGGGAGGGTTTGGCGGAGTCGGACCGGGGGGATGTGCTGTATTTCCGTCGGGAGTCGACGGGTGTGGAGCGGGAGGTATCTCAGGCGGAGTATGCGGCGATTAGGGAGGCTCGTTTTAAGGGTCCGGTTCGGTATTATCGTTCGGAGCGTCCTCGGTTGGCGGAAGTGGAGGTGTGGACGGTGGGGGAGAATATAAGTTTGGGCTGGAAGGAGCGCGGAGGGTCGATCGAGGCCTTTGGCGGCGTGGGCGGACAATCCAATATAATCGACGGCGATTATACCACTGCTTGGAATGCAGAGGTATCGTTTTCCGGCGTGGGCGGAGCGCAAGTCAAGGACCGGGACCGAAACCTCCTGTTCGACTTGGGCACCTGGTACTGGGTTGACCGCACCTTTATTGTGTACGGCAATAACATCTTTCCCAATTATATACTCAGTCTTTCGGATGGCAGTCTGGCACCCGATGGCAGCCGGGTCTTTACCTCGGTGATTGCGCGCGGCCGAGACGATGTCACGCTGGGCCGCGAGGCCCAAGCGCCCACAGGATCGCTGCCGACGGATACGGTCATGCAGGCCAATGCCTTTCCCCCCATAAAGGGGCGCTATTTCAAGTTCGACTATCGCCTGATCAACGTCGGGCGGGTAGCGTGGGGAGCCGATATAAGGCAACTGCTGCTCTATGGCTTTGGTTTTCTGCCGCAGGTCACGCTGCAAACGCCGGCGATCGAGCTGGGAGACGCCCCCCGCATCCTTTCCAACATTTCTTGGGAGGCCCAGACGCCGCCCGGCACCCAGCTACAGATCCGCACTCGAACTGGGAACCGACTCACCGAGGACAAGCATTTCTTCAACAAACAGGGAGTTGAAGTGACCGAGGCCGACTATCGCAAGACGCTGTCGTTTATGCGGGGGGATTCGACGGTGGCGTTTGTGCCCGACGAGGCGGATTGGAGTCCGTGGAGCCAATTTTACGAGCAACCTGGAGCGGCCATCACCTCGCCTAGTCCGCGGCGCTATATAATGATTGAGGCTGCTCTGCTCTCGGACGATCCCCACCAATCTGCGGTGTTACACAACCTAAATATTGGTCTGAAAGATCCATTGGCTCACCAAATTCTGGGTGAAGTAAGGCCCCGCAGAGCCCAGCAGAGCGGTCAACCCGAGGAGTTCACGCTCTCCCTGACGATCCCGCCCAACGGGGAAGGGTCGGCGGGTTTGGGGTTCGATCAGGTGCTCTTTGAAATCCCCCCTAGCGCCGAAGTGGAGTTGGTGGATGTGATGGTGGGCGAGGAGGTGTACTCGGCGAGTGAACTGGGGATCAAGACCCGCTCTGACTCGCTGTGGATTCACATGCCCGCGGTCGTGCAGGAGGCCGGCACCGAGGTAGCCCTGCGCTTTTCGAGCGCGTTCTACTTGGCGAGCAATGCCTTTCTCGTCTCGGTGGGACTAGGAGAGGAAGAGGAGGTGGTGTGGCAGCGGGTGGATCCGACCGACGCGGGCGAGGGCCTGACCGTGCTGACGCCGGTGGTCGGTGGACTGGTAGGCGATATGGAGGTAGTGGCGAATCCGTTCACGCCGAACGGAGATGGCATCAACGATGCGGTGAAATTCGTCTTTCCCGTATTTAAGATGCCGGGGCAGGCCTCGCTAATATTGGAGGTCTATGCGCTCGACGGATCGCTAGTGCACCGTCGAGCGCAGTCGGTGGCGCACGCCGCCGGTGTGCAGGAGGTGAGTTGGGATGGCCGGGACCGGGATGGAGTGCTATTGCCGCCTGGCTTGTATATCTGCCGGGTCGGTCCAGAGGTGGACGCAGAGAGTGTTGGTGAATCTACGGTGGCCACGGTCGTGGCCAGTGTGTACTGAGAGTATAGACGCAAATTCCTCCCGGCGTTGCCGTAGCGCAGGCCGTCAAGCCCGCAGGGGCTGGCGGCCCATTCCATTCCTCTATCGCCTGTCCAACCGCAGAGCAGGTACTAGCCGGTCCCTATAGCCGCTCGGGACAGAGGGTGGTGTGAAAAAGAAAATCCCCACAGAGTACCTGCAATACCTGACGAAAGAGACCAACTTGGACGCGGATCAGCAAAGTGCTACCGGCATTCCCCTGAGGGGCCTATTGATCGGTGCGGTGCTTGCCTTTCTGATCAATTTCCTCGACGTGTATTGCACCCTCATGATACGCGGGTCGTACCTGACGCTGAATTTTAGCACGCCGGCGGCCCTGTTCTTTTTCTTCATTCTGGTGCTGGCCAGCGGCCTAGTAGCTCTCATCCGCAGGCCCTTGGCGCTCAACCAGACCGAACTGATCACTATCTACATCATGATGATAGTGAGCTGCTGCGTCCCCAGCATGGGATTGACGCCGGTCCTGCTGCCCCAACTGGTGGGGCCCATGTACTACGCCACCCCTGAGAACGACTGGGCCGAAGTGTACAACCAGTTCATACCTAGCTGGCTCGTTCCGCAGGGGGAAGACGTCGCACGCTATTTCTACGAAGGACTGCCCCAGGGTACCCCCATTCCCTGGGAGCCTTGGGTTGTACCGCTGGCCTACTGGTACGGTTTTTTCCTCTCGCTCTGTCTGGTCATGACGTTTGCGATGATCATCCTTCGCAAGCAGTGGGCGGACCGCGAAAAACTGGTCTATCCCTTGGTGCAGGTGCCCATGGAGATGATCCAGCAGCAGCGAAAGGGAATTATTGGCAAATCCTTCTTTACCAACAAAGCAATGTGGGTCGCCTTTGCCTTTTCGTTCATTCTGATCAGCATCAACGGATTGCATTCTTATTCCCCCTCCTTTCCGTCCATTGAGCGGGACTTCCGGCTGCCCATTTTCCGCGACACGGTCACGCTCTGGTTCTTCTTCAGTCCATCTTGGCTGGGCTTCTTCTACTTCGTCGGTCTCGACATTTCCGCTTCCATCTGGATTTTCCACACCCTCACCCTGATTCAGAAGGGGATCTTCAACGTCGTCGGCATCCAGAGCACGGAGCGGATAGACCACTACGCTCGCGATACGTACACCTCCCATCAGGGTATGGGGGCGATGATCGTCTTCGTGCTGATCATGCTGTGGGGCGCGCGCGAACATCTAGGCGATGTATTCCGCAAGGCAATTGGACGCGCACCTGAAATAGACGACTCCGGCGAGGTAGTGTCCTATCGGCAGGCTGTGTTGGGTTTGTTCGGTTCGCTGTTCCTCTTTGGCTTTGGCCTGTGGGTGAGCGGTCTGCCGCTGTTGGGAACCCTGATGTTCATCTTTAGCGCCATGGTAATTTTTCTCAGCCTGACGCGCGTTGTGACCGAAGGCGGCGTCCCGGCTATGAGACCGCCGGTGATGAGTTCGACCTTTGTCATTTCCGGGGGCGGCACCCAAGTCCTGGGGGCTCCCGGGCTGGTGGCCCTGGGTTTTTCCTATGGCTGGCACTCCGAAATCCGCTCTTTTGTGATGGCGTCGGTGGCCAATGGGTTAAAAATGAGCGAAGTCATCGGCGGGTCCAAGCGCCGGCTGTTCTGGGCCGTGCTCGTCGCCATTGTGGTCAGTCTAATAGGCTCTACGTACATGGTTTTGTACTTGGCCTACAAATACGGCGGCATCAATCTCAATCCGCTCTTTTTCGGCTGGAAGGGGGGCATTGGCCCCACGGATATGGCCCCGCGCATTGTCGCCGAGCCTACGGGACCCCGTCTCGACGCTTGGCTATTCATGGGCATTGGTGGGGCGGTGATGGCGGGATTGATGTGGGTCAGACACCAAGTCCTATGGTGGCCCCTCAGTCCGCTGGGTTATTTGATCAGCGCCAATTGGAAGACCAGCCACATTTACGCCAGCGTATTCCTCGCTTGGTTCCTCAAATTGATCATCCTGCGGTACGGCGGCCCCAAACTGTACCGCAACTTGCGCCCGTTTTTCCTCGGTCTCATCCTCGGGGAAATTGTGGCGGCCGGAGTCTGGCTGGTCCTCGATTATTTCACCAGCCACATGGACAGTTTCCTCACCCAAGTATAGTTGCCCAACGTGGCCGCACTAGAGCCTGCTTCCCCCAATGGGGCGTCCGCTCCTTCTCCATTCGAGATGGCGACGGCGCTCAGTTGCCTTTTCCTGTCGGGGGCCGCGAGCCTGTTCTACGAAGTCTGCTGGATCAGAAAGGCCGGACTGTTCTTTGGCAGTACGACCTTCGCCCTAGCGACGGTGCTCGCCGTGTTTTTCCTCGGACTGGCCGTGGGCAGTGCCTTGGCCGGTCGCCTGTCGACGTCACTGCACCGTCCGTTGCGGATCTATGGGATCGTCGAACTGGCCATCGCGGTGTTGGGCTTAGCGAGCAACGCATTGCTGGACGTGGCCGACGACGGCTATGGAATGCTCTATCGCTGGGCTGACGGCTCGGCACCTTGGATCGCGCTGGCGCGCTTAGGTCTGGTGGCAGCCGTAATCCTCGTGCCCACGGTTCTGATGGGGACGACGGTCCCCTTGCTCGCTAGGGCGATTATCCGCCGACACCGCAGCCTCGGATTTGCCGCAGGCGGCCTCTACGGCATCAACGCGCTGGGAGCTGCCACTGGGGCGGCGCTGGCTGGCTTTGTGACTCTACCGGTTCTGGGGCTTGCTGCGACCATCTACTTGGGGGGCGGTCTCAATGTCTTGTGCGGCGTCGCCGTGCTGCTGGTCTGTTGGCAAACGCACTCTGCGCCGCTTGCCGAGCAATCCGCCCGAAAAGACCAAGCGGCAGACGCGGGAAGGACGCTGCAGGTCCCCGTCCTGTTGCCCTTGTTCTTTCTGACCGGGTTCGTCGGCGTGGCCATCGAGATTCTGTGGGCGCGTTACCTGCCCTTGATGATCACCAGTTCGGTGTACGCGTACACGCTGCCGCTCGTCGTGATCCTGCTCGGCATCGGCATCGGCAGCCTCGTCATTGCGCCGCTGTGCGACCGCAGCCGGCATCCAGTCGTCGTCTTCGGCAGCCTTCAGGCTTTCACGGGGCTGAGCGTCTTGGTCGTCATGAAGCTGCCCCGCGACATCTGGACGGCGCTCGCGCAGGCCGCTCCAGAGCTAATAAGCGCCAACCACTTCATGGGCCTGCACGGTGCCATGTTGCTGCCGGGTGCGTTGGCTTCGGGCGCTTCGTTTCCCCTCGTGGTCCGACTGGTGTCGAAGAACGTAGCCGATGTGAGTTGGACGATCGGCCGGCTGACGGCAATCAATACCGCAGGTTCCATTGCCAGCGCGGTGATCATGGCTTGGGGGCTTTCTTGGTTGGGGCTCGACCTCGCGCTGCGGACGGTCACCGGCATGGCCATTGTCGGGGGCTGTGTGGCCTTTGCCGCAGGGGTGGGTCGCCAGCCGGCGCGTCGCGTTGCTGCCTTGCTGATCGCATTCAGTGTAATCGGGTGGGGGCTCGCCGCGACCCTGCTCAAAACGAGACTTCCACACGACCATCTGTCTTCCGAGGGGACCCTGCTCGAAGTAGTAGAGGGCCAAGGGGCCAGCCTTGCCGTGGTGCAACTCGAAGACAAGGTGCTGCTCGGGATCGACCGCTTGTGGCAGGGGTCAAACAAGAAGAACCAACAGACCTTTGCCGGCCATCTGCCCATGCTGCTGCGCGGCGATGGCAACGGGACGGATGTGCTCGTTGTGGGGATGGGTACCGGCCAAGCCGCAGGGCGATTTCTGTTGTGGGATGTCCATAGGCTCGATTGCCTAGATGTGGAAGTAGCTGTTTTCGATCTCGCCCGCCGCTACTTTGGCGCGACTTGGCTGGACGATCCTCGGGTGCGAGTTTTGGCGGAAGACGGCCGGGATTACATCCGCCACAGCCAAGTCCGCTACGATGTGATCGGCATTGAAGTGGGCCAACTCTTTCGCCCGGGGATCATTTCCTTTTACACCGAAGATTTTTACCAGCGCCTCAGACAGCGGCTAGAGCCGGGCGGTCTAGTGACGCAATTCGTGCCAGTGCGGATGCTTTCCACGCCGCAAGTGCTCGACATCATCGCCACCTTCATCAGCGTTTTTCCGCAGAGTCAGCTCTGGTTTAATGGGCCAGAGTTCGTCTTGATCGGCCGCCGGGAGGATGCCTTTGCGCTCGACATCCCGTCTCTCGAAGAGAGGCTGGGGAGGCCCGAAATTCGCCGCGATCTGCACTACCGGCACCCGCTGGACGCGAATACGGGGTGGCTCAACGAGTCCGACAGCGTCTTGGGAAGTTTTCTAGCTGCGGCTGAGGATCTGCGCAGCCTAAGTCGCGGTGGGCGGATTCTCGTGGATGACGTGCCTAGGTTTGACTACGAACTCGATCCGCATCAAGACATTGAGGTGCGCACCGTGGGGGCGTTGCTCGAGATTGAAAAACCCTTGCACAAGGCGGCCTCTACTGCGCTCGGAGGGAGGCGCATGGCCCGCATTGAACAAATGCGCAAACAAAATCTGTACGCCTTGGCCAACCTGATCGTCGAGCGCGGCAACAAGGACTTGCAGGCAGGGCAACTAGAGTTGGCCGAGCGGACTGCGCGGGAGGTGCTAGCCGAGGTGCCGGCGCATACTAAGGCGCTGTGGCTGCTCGAAAGGATCAAATGGCGGTCGGACAAGGATTAGAGTGCGATGAACCTGCCGCGGTGAGTGTGTATTGAGAAGTCTAGACGCAAATTCCTCCCGGTGTTGCCACTCAGTACGCGGCATACAAGACGCCAGTTTTTTCGACCTTTTCCCGGTCGGCATCGACCGAAACTCGATACAGGTAAATCCCTGGCGGCACCAAACCGCCGGCCTCGTCCCGACCATCCCACGCCCGCTCGTACTCGCCGATCCCATCCGCGCCTGAATACACCTGCCGCACCCGGCGACCCGACAAGTCCCACACCTCCACTGCTATCTGCGCACTGCCCGTAATCTCCAAGATGTGATAGAAGATGCCTATCTCGTCGTTGCGGCCATCGCCATTGGGCGTAAAAATGGTCGGCTCGACTCGCACCTGCAACAGCCTCTGCTCCTGCGCAGCGGTGGCCACCGACACCCGATTTCCCTCGTATTTCGTCGTAGCGTCTCCCGGATTGACCCCCTGCGGTACCTCTAAAGGCTGGTCGCTGTCCGACACCTGCGCCGCAAAAATTGCTCCGTAGCGCAGCACCTGTGCTGCGAAATCGACCTCGACCAGCGTCCCCGAGTCCTGCTCCTGGAGGCGCGGGAAACTGACCGCCAGCCGATGCGGCTCCTCGGCTTCTACTGTAAAGGTCACGGGTGCATCGCCGATGCGCACCGCCTCCACCGCGCTAATGATCGAGGAGGTCTCAATTTCCAGCCGGTCAAAGCCGATATCGCCCGGATGAATCGTCGGCCGCAGCGCATAGGTGAAGGACGATTGCTGCCCTACTTTTGCTTCGACCGGCCAGACCTCGCCTACTAGGTTCGTCGCTACCGGCTCGGAGGCGCGCAACTCTACGAAACCCATCCGGCCACCGGCGTTTTCACGGGGCAGGAAGTCGATCTTGAACTGGAAATAGCGTCTGGGGCTTACCGACACGACCGGCGTGCCGCTGCTGTCGGCAAAGTCATAGGGGGCCGACCAAAAGGTCCAGTGGTCGAGGTCGTGGGTGATGCCGGCCCGTTCATTGAGTTTGAGGTCGCTGTAGCCAGCGCGACTCACCTCGGCTTTGCTGCCGCGGCCGGTGAAACGCCAGAATACGTCCGCATCGTCGTCTAGGCCGCTGCGGGTCCGGATGAGAACTTGGGCTCCGGACTCCTGAACCCCGGACCAGCGCAGGTCTCCCCAAGCCATAGGCTGCTCGAAATCGATGACATCGGAAATATAAGTGGCCTGTTTGACGAACCCCTTGGCGTAAACTTCGATCTCATTCACTTCCCAGTCCGTGTTGTGCTCGGCCAAGGCCACCTGGACAAACTCTACTGCCTCGTGCGATGGGATGGGAATGTCGAGGATTTGCTCCCGGTTGTCTCTAACCTCCACAATCCAGGGCGATTTCGGCGGAACGATGCCGTAGTTGACTATGGGGCGCGGGCCGAGGTGGACGCGGAGGATGCCCACGGTTCGGCCTGGGTCGGTAAACCCGGATATCACCCGAAGCCGGTCGATGTTGTAGAGACCGCCTAGGTAGATATTGGCCGTGCCCGCCCGACTGAAATCATCGGTGCAAGCCCCGGATCTGATACTGTGATCGGCGCACAGATACTTTTCCGCCAGCCAGAAAGTACCCATATCACCATCCCACACTTCTCTATTTATATTGGCCCTTAAATGTGCCCCTCCTTTCTCTTCGATTCCGGGTGCTATGTTGAAGTCTGGGTTGCGCTTGAGGGGCTGGATACCGGTACTATCCACGTTCAGGTCAATGATTTCCCCATGAGGTTCGGCATCGAAATTCATCCAGCTCAATTGTCTGAAGTCCACCCCGGCCTGGCCTTCCTCAGGGGGTTTGGGCCGATCTTCGCCGCCGAACCGGTAAATGGTCAGACCCGAGGCTGGGCCGGCCCAAAAACCGAGCGCCAAAGAAAAAATACAGGATAGGGAAAGGAAGCGCGCTACTTTCATCGACGTTCATCCCGCAAATTGTATATCGGAAGATAGTGTTGAAAGGGTGTTGTGTCATCTTTTTTTGGCCGCTATGTTGCTCTCCAGCATTGGAGGAATTGAACGTGATGCGAATATCAGCTCTTGTTTTCTCGGTAGCGGCAGCCATGTATTGGGCGTGTGGCCCTGCAGAACACTCGCCAGACCAAGCCCAAGAATCGCCGCCAGACCAACCTCTGCTTCTCGGCCGCATCGACTTTCCCACTTCTGGTGCGCCCGCGGCCCAAGAGGAGTTCGACTTGGGGGTGCTGGCGCTGCACAGCTTCTGGTACGAGGAGGCGCGGGACCACTTTCGCAAGGCGCGGGAACTGGACCCTGGTTTTGCCATGGCCTATTGGGGTGAGGCCATGACGCATGACGCGCCTCTGCAGGGAACCCGAGGCGTGCAGGATTCAAAGGCCGGCCAAGCGATTCTCGACCAGCTAGATGAACGGCAAGCGCAGGGAAAGCTGCAATGGACGGCGCGCGAGCAGGGATTCGTCGATGCGCTGCGGCCGCTCTACCGCGAGCGGGGCAGTCCAAAAGGTCGCCGGGCTTTTGCTGCGGCCATGGAGCAACTCGCCGCGCGCTACCCGGACGACGACGAAGCGGTCATCTTCGCGGCATTGGCCCGCATGAGCGCCGCCCGGGTCCAAAGGGGATTCACTTGGGCCGATTCCGCGTTTGTGGAGCCGCTCGCCGCCATTTTGGAGGAAGTGTACCAGCGTCGTCCCGAGCATCCCGGCGTGGTGCACTATCTCATCCACGTGTACGACTCGCGCACTTTCGCCCATAGGGGCTTGGACTTGGCCCGGTTCTATGCTCGCTTGGCACCGGCCTCGTCGCATGCGCTGCACATGCCGAGCCACATTTTTCGCTGGCTCGGCATGTGGGAGGAGATGGCCGCTTCAAACGAGGATTCCTATGTGGCGACCGTGCAGTGGCAGGAGCGGACGGGGCGGCCCCTGTACAAGCGCGACTTTCATTCGATCGATTGGTTGTTGGACGCCTATTTGAAGCTCGGCCGTTTGCAGGACGCTCAGGGTCTAATCGACGAATTCGACGCTGTTGCGCGCGAAGCCCGGCGGCGGGGTGAGAAACTGGACCTTATCCCCTACAATGCGATCATGTTCAAAAGTCGGTACCAACGGGTCGCGCTGGCTGTGGGCCGCACCGACGTGCGACTGCCGGTCACAGAGGAGATCGATGTGGCCTCCATGCGGCCGGGCCAAGGCGCGCGCTTTATTGGCTATCGCGCCGCGGTCGCGGGGCAGGATTCGCTGTTTCGCCTCTCCGTCAAACGCGTGCGGGCTTACTCGCGCATACCGACTCTAAGGAGATTCGAGAATTATCTCCAAGCGGTAGCCCACTACCTCGACGCCGTCCACGCCCGGGCGCGCGGCGATGCCGCTGCTGCGCTGGAGTCGGCTCGACGGGCCATGGAAGGGGAGCGACGGGAAAAGGCTCCACCCGACATTTTGGGCAGTGAGCTGTACGCGGAATTGCTCGTAGAGCAGGGCCATGCCCAAGAAGCTCGCTCGTTGTTTGCCCAGCTTTTGGAGATGCGGCCGCAGGACCCGCTATACGTACTCGGTCTGGCGCGGGCTGAAGCGGCATTGGGCAGCGAGGGAGAAGCCGTGCGTTTTTATCGCGAACTCCTCGACATCTGGCGCAATGCCGATGCCGATTTGCCCGCGCTCAAAGAAGCGCAGGATTACGTCCAGCAACACGGCGCTCAATGAGCCATTGACCCTCGCCCCGCGCGAGAGGGAGGAATCGGATGAATAGCTGGCAGAAAGCGCGTTGTATCGTCGCCTTGGGCATGGCCGCGGCGACAGGCCCCAGCGCTGATACCGTAATAGAGCCGCTGGCGGGAACGAACCTAGCCTTGGGCAAGAGCGCGACTTTTTCTTTAGAGCCCAACTACAGCTTGTGTGCCGGGGGCGATGAGACCGATCTGTTCGACGGCGAGTTCTGGCAGCCCGGCGACACTGGCTTCTGGACCGACAAGGGAACGGTCGGTTGGCAATTCGGCCGCAAGCCCGGCGTCCTCATCTCGCTCGATCTCGGGGATGTTTACGCTATCGATGTCCTTGGTTTTGACACCACTTCTGGCGCGTCCCAAGTCACTTTTCCCGCGGCGCTCTTCGCCTATGTGTCCGACGACGGCCAGACCTGGCACTATGTGGCCGATCTGATCAATGAGGCGATTCCCCAGGACCAGTACGTGCGCCATCGCTTTGTCGCTCGGGGTCTGAAAACCCGAGGACGTCACCTAGCAATATACGTCGCCAAGGGGGGCTTTTACGGATTCGTGGACGAGATTGAGGTGATGCAGGGGCACGGCGATCCGGCGGCTGTTTCTTTTGCAGAGGCCGGAATTGACCAAAGTGCGATCGAAAGCGACGCGTTAGAGCGCGCTGAACACGCCGTGCAGAAGAATATCGACCTCTACTTTGTCCAAGCCGCCCGCGATCAGGTGATGTCTATGCAGGGAGCAGATGCGGCCGCTATTTTGCGCCAACTCGAAGCCTTGGAACGCGTCGTTTTCACCGGCAGCGGTAGCGAAGAAGTGGATTACTCCAAGGGGTTGCCCCACACCGAGGTCGGCCACAGAATTTGCGCGGCGATGGGTTCCTATTTCAGCCACCGCGACGACCGAGCCGCGATCATCTGGCAGCCGACCGACTCGATGTGGTCGCATCGGACCAACCCGTTTGCGCGACCGATAACCGAGGTTGCGCCCAAATTGCACGCGGACATGATGATTGGCGAGTACGAACCGGTCGCGTTCAACGTGTCGAACAACACCACTGAGCCGTTGAATATCCAAGTCGAAGTGGGTGCATTGAGGGGAGTTGGAGGGGATATCTGGCCGGACGCGCAGATCACACGACATATTGCAACCCATGTCGTGGGCAGTGGATTCCTGTTTTTCGACGACGCTTTGCCTCCCCTCGAAGACGGCGGCGCGGTCCTGCCGCCGGGTATGACGCGCCAAGTGTGGCTGGTGCTCCACTCGCGGGGCCTCAAGCCGCAACAGTACGAGGGCAAGGTCGCAGTCTCCGTCGGCGATGCGCATTTTGAGATTCCGCTCAGTGCCACTGTGTTCTCCGTGGAAATGCCGGCCGATCCGACGTATATCGCCCAGTCGTGGGGCTACTTTACTTGGACGCCATCGCAGGGGTACGAGCAGCAGGCCGCGGCGGAACTCGAGCGCTGCTATGCCAACGCCCACGTGCTGCACCACGCGTACATCCCTTGGCCCAAGGTCGATAAGGCGACTGGTGAGTTTGTCCAACCGATTGAGGTTGATTTTGCCAAACTCGACGAGATGCTCGCGTACCGGCCTTATGTGAGGCAGTGGCTGCTGTGGACTGGTTTTGAATTCGGCTACATGGACCTCAATTATCACCGCGCGACCGATGTGCCGAAGGTCGGCACCCCCGAACACGAAGCCCTGTTCAAGGAGTGGGTGCGGCAAATCCGCGACCACATGCAGGCGAGGGGCTTTCCGACGGATAAATGGGCCTTTTACTGGGTTGATGAGCCCGGCGACGAGGGATTTGAGAAGTACATTATCCCATCGTCGAAATTCGCCAAGGAGGTCGATCCGACGATCCTCATTTGGGAGGATCATCAGATTTCGCTGGAGATGCTGGAAAAGTATCCAGATGCCATTGACATCCACTGCTGTCCGCTAAAGTACTACCGCCAACACCCCGAAATCCTCGCCCACGTGCTGGCCGAAGAACACGCCGGTTCCCAGTATGTCGTGGGAAGTTCCAAAGCCAGCGATCCCCACCGGTACTATCGCCTGCACCACATGGCCTCCGTCGAGTTGGGGTTGGACGGTGCTGGCATGTGGGTCTGGGGCGACGACGGCGGACAGTTCAACGACTACGCGGGCCGCTACCCCAGCTACGGCATGGTCTATGCCACCGAGCACGGACCGATCACCAGCAAGCGACGGGAGGCTTGGCGCGAAGGCATCGAAGATGTCGAATTGTGGCGTCATCTGGGCACTGTCGCGGCAAAAACCGGTGATGCAGGTTTGGCACAACTCCACCGAGAAGGTCCGGCTCGCTTGGTCAACAGGCAGGATGGCCGGGCCGATTTGGTGCAAGTGGACCTGCACAGCGGCACGCCCGGGGAATTGCTCGAGATGCGGCTGGAGGCTCTGAAGGCCGTGGCCGAGGCCCTGAAAAAATAGAGGGGAGGACAGCCGATGGAGGAATGGACGCGCAGGACGTTTATCCAGCAGGCGCTTGGCGCGGGTGGTGCGCTGGCCTTGGGCCTGTCGTGCGCCCGTCCAGAGAGCGACTCCGACCCCTTTGCCAGCGGCGAATTGCTGGGGAATCAGAGCTTTCTCGACGGCAAAGAGCCTCTGCAACTAGGCGATGGACTTGACGCGCGGTTCCACACCGATTTGACTGCGCTCACGCCCGCCGCCTTGATCACTTCCAATGAGCACTTCTTTATACGCACGCGCTGTTCGGACCTGATCGATTTTGCCCAGCCGTGGAAGATCGCGGTGCGCGGACTAGTCGAGCGGCCAGTGGAGATTGGTCTGGACGAGTTGAATCCCTTGGTCAGACCCATGGGCACCGTGCTGCTGGAGTGCGCTGGCAATCAGCGCCGGCCCTTTGGGCTGATGAGTGCGGCGGAGTGGTCGGGCGTTCCCCTGACCGAATTGTTAGAACGGCTAAACATCAAAGCCGAGGCGACCCGCGTTCTGATCTCGGGTTTTGACGAGTACTCAATCAAACCGCACTCTTCGATTCCGGGGGCGAGTTGGGTTTTTACCTTTGCAGAGCTTGAGAAATACGGTGCCTTTTTAGCCACTGAGATGAATGGCGAACCGCTGCCGCGCGATCACGGTTTCCCCGTGCGCCTAGTCGTGCCCCGGTGGTTTAGTTGCGTGGACATCAAATGGGTCAATGAGATTGTTTTAGTCGACGACGGCGCAAAGGCGACGAGTCAGATGCTGGAATTTGCCAGCCGCATCAACCAGCAGGGCACCCCCAAGTTCGCTAGGGACTTCGATCCCGCACTGATCGACCAAGCGGCACTGCCCATCCGCGTTGAAAAATGGCGGGTCGCCGAGCGGATCGTCTATCGGGTGGTCGGTCTGATGTGGGGGGGCGAGCGGCCGACCGACAAATTGATGATTCGGTTCGGCCAAGGCCGAGACCCCGTTCCAGTCAACATGCCCTACGCGCAGGAGACCAACGACACTTGGACGCTCTGGTCTCATGCGTGGGAACCCGCGCGGATGGGGTTCTACGACATTACCATGCACATCGACGACGCTAGTATCAGGACGTGGCGGCTCGATCGGGGGCTGCACCGGCGGCGGATCTACATCAGACAGGTTTGATGGATAATGGTGCGACACGTGATATTGGTCGCCGGCTTATTGTTTGGATCGGGGATGTGCGCCCTGATCTACCAAATGGTCTGGCTGCGCGAATTCCGCTTTGTCTTTGGTGCTTCTACGCTAGCATCGGCCGCGGTGCTGTCCGTCTTTCTGGGAGGGCTCGGCGCGGGCGGGTTCTGGTTCGGGCGGCGCGTTGACCGCAACCCGCGGCCTTTAGCCCTATACGCCTACCTCGAACTGTTCATTGCGGCCTCGGCTGCCCTCACGCCATTGCTGGTGTGGATGGCGCGCGAGTTTTACGTCGCCTTGGGCGGAGTCCTGTCGCTGGGGCCGGTCGCGGCCACGCTGGTGCGGCTCGGGCTAACTGCGTGTGCGCTGGCCGTTCCGACCTTTCTCATGGGGGGAACACTGCCCGCCGCGGCCAGAGCGGTCGGGGGCGATGAGGATGCTGGGAGACGCCGGGTCGCCGTGCTGTACGGGATCAACACGCTCGGCGCTGTGACTGGGGCTTTGCTGGCTACTTTCGCGCTGTTGGAACGCCTAGGGGCCGATGCGACCCTGTGGGCTGCCGCTGCGCTAAACATCATCGTTGGAGGCTGTGCCCTTTGGATTGTGCGCGCCTACCCAGCCGTCTTTGACAAGCAGGTGTCAGTTGCGCCAGCGGTAGATGGAGAGGTGCGGCGTTCTGGCTATGTGCGGCTGCTGATTTTTGCCACTGCCTCGGTGGTCGGGATGGCCTTTCTGCTCATGGAACTGGTCTGGTACCGGATGCTGGCACCGCTGCTCGGGGGTACCACCTATACCTTTGGTCTCATCCTAGCCGTGGCACTATTGGGGATCGGATTGGGGGGGAGCGCCTATGCGTTGTGGGGGCGCAAGCGGAGCCCCGCGCTCTCTGGGCTGGCGCTGACGTGCATTCTGGAAGCGCTGTGCGTAGCCATTCCCTTTGCACTGGGCGATCAATTAGCTGTGCTAGCAGGCGGCCTGCGCGAGTGGGGGACGTTGGGTTTTGGCGGGCTGGTGCTCTCGTGGTCCGTAGTGGTGGGTATTGTGGTACTGCCTACGGCTATTGTTGCGGGGTATCAGTTTCCGCTCCTCATTGCGCTGTTGGGCCCCGGCGCGCGTCAGCTCGGGCTCGACGTGGGTTGGACCTATGCTTGGAATACACTCGGTGCTATTCTGGGCGCTTTGCTCGGCGGCTTCGCCTTGCTGCCGTGGCTTTCCGCGCCGGGCGCGTGGCAACTCGTAGTGGTGCTGCTCGCGGTTTTAGGAGGCGGTATTGCTGCGTTTGCGTGGGTGAGCGGCAGACGGGAGGGGGAAAGCGCAAGATGGATTGGCCTGAAGTCGGGGCTGGCTGTCGTTTTGGCTGTGGTCGCCGCGTCCTTATTGTTGGCGACTGGACCCACCGCGGCGTGGCGGCACACTCCGATTGGGGCGGGGCTGAAAATGCTGGCCAATTTGAATGCCAATGAGATACGGGGGTGGATGCAAGGGCAGCGGCGCGCCGTGCGCTGGGAGCGGGAAGGGATTGAAAGCTCGGTGGCCATTCGCGTGTCTGACAGGGGGCCGGTGCTCTTTTTGAACGGCAAGAGCGAAGGTTCTGCGGTGGGGGACGCCTCCACTCAGATTATGAGTGGGATGATTGGAGCTATTCTGCATCCACAGCCGCGCAATGCTCTAGTCATTGGACTTGGGACTGGATCTACGGCTGGTTGGCTGGCTGCTATCGACGCAATGGAACGCGTCGATGTGGTGGAGTTGGAGGCGGCTGTGGTCGAAGCGGCCAGCGCCTTTGGGCCGGTCAATGTGAACGCCGTCGGCCATCCCAAGGTACACACAGTGGTCGGCGATGGGCGGGAGGTCGTCCTGACCACCCGGCAATCCTACGACCTCATCTTCTCCGAGCCTTCCAATCCCTATCGGGCGGGGGTCGCCAGCCTGTACACGCGGGAATTCTACGAAGGGGTCGCCCCGCTGCTGCGCGACGGCGGCCTATTCGCGCAGTGGGTGCAAATGTACGAGGTGGATGAGCAAACCATTCGCACCATTTACGCCACTCTGAGTTCGGTTTTTGCGCACGTGGAAACTTGGCAGACCCAGCGTGGAGATTTGCTGCTGCTGTCGTCTGCTAGGCCGGTGTCGTACGATGTTCCAAGGCTGCGCGCCCGGGTTGCTGAGGAGCCCTACCGCAGTGCGCTGGCCGCGGTCTGGCGCACCGCGGATCTCGAAGGCTTCCTCGCCCACTATGTAGCCGGCCCCGCAGTGGCGCGCGAATTGGCGCGCGAGCAGGCGTTGAATACGGATGATCGCACCTTGGTGGAGTACGCCTTTGCCCGCCATCTGGGGCTGGGCAGGCATTTCAATATCGAGACGGTGGAAAAATTGGCGCGTGACCGAGGGGAAGATCGACCCCGCGTGACGGGTGGGGACGTGGACTGGGAATGGATTGCAGACCAGCGCCTCGCCTTTTTGATTGGCCAAGGGGAACAAGTTCGCCCGGACCGGTACCCGGATTTGACGATGCACCAGCGATATCGCCTGCGAGCCTTATCGGCTTGGTGGGACGCGCGGTCGCGCAATGGGTTGGCGTGGTGGCAAAGTCAGCCGCGCCAGCCGCGAGGGCTGCACGAAGTGTCGGCTGTGGCCTACATGATGGCGGTCAACCAGCGCGAGGAAGCCGCCCAGTACATCAAGGAGTTGCGTGACCTCCAGCCTGTTGAAGCGGATGTGGTCTTGGCCATTTTGCGCACGCGCGAGGGACGGATACCGGAAGCAGTCGTCGCCCTGGAGTCCGCTTTTGCGGGGTACGGCCGCGATCCTTGGGCTTGGCCGGCACTCATGCAGCGCGGCTTGGCTTTAGCGGTGGACCTCGGCGGCCGGGATGCGGCCTATGCCGAGCGGTTGTACGCGGCGTTGCGTTCTCCGTTTGTCATGGATTACGCGCGGGAGACGCGGCTGAACGCATTGTTGAATCTGGGCTATGAGCTCAATTTTCCGCAGAACTGCATAGAGGTGCTCAACGAGTTGGAACCACACGTGCCTTGGAAGCGCGATTTGCTTGAAGCGCGCGTCAAATGCTACCAAGCCGGAGACCATCCATATCTCGACAGGGCGCGGCGCGATTTCGACAAATATGTCGCCTTGGAGAAAAAGTAAACGGACTAGACCGCGACAAAGGAGGATAGCTCATGCGACCCGTGATGTTCATGGGACAGATTCAGGCATTTGAAAACGACGGCGCGGACTATATTATCGAGCGCCTGTGGGACGGGGGCATCAGGGAATTGGTGCTGGGCGATTTGATCTTGCGGCAAGGCGATACTCAGGGCCCTTCCTTTGCCCCCAATGTGGATTTTTACCAAGGCTGTGAAAAACAGCCGCCGCAACTGCCCACCGACCTAGAGGCGTCGAGCCGCATTTTCGGCGATGCGGTGAAAGCCGCGGCCGACAAGGGGTTTGCCATCTACTTCCACGATTGGGGACAGTTCGGCTGGTTCGAATCGGGCTCGTGCCTGAACAATCCCGAGCAGGTGCGCTACGGCTTGGCGCGCACCCGGGACACCTTTGCCCAATATCCCGACACCGGCGGTTTTGTGCTCGACGGCCCCGAATACGGCTACGAAATTGAGCCAGGACACCGCAGCGACATATTCGGGTGTTTTTGTCGCCACTGCGAGAACAAGGCGCGGGAGTTGGGTTGCGATTTCGCCGCCATGCAGGAAGCGGCCGAACGCCTGCGTGCCCGCCTGAGCGCATTGAGTCCGGCCGTGATGCGCGGTTTTATCGAGACGCAGACCGGACCTTTTGACGCAGTGGATTTGCTCTTGCAGGAGCCCGCGCTCTTTGACTGGATTCGCTTTAAAACCACGTGTATCGAGCACTACGTGGGTGCATTTTACCGCGGCGTCAAAGAGATTGATCCGAAAGTGAAGCTGGCCTGCGGACCCCGGATCTCGGCCTTTGCGCCGCTGACTGGATACAATTATCGGCGCTTGGGTGAAGTGACCGATTTTATCGCCCCCAAGCTCTACTTTTGGCAACACGGTATCGACGGGTTGAAGGGGACGGTGTTCCGCTACGCCAAAACGCTGGTGGAACTGAACGAGGAGGTGGACGAGGGGTTGGCGCTGGATTTTGTCTTTAAACTGTTCGGCTTCACCATGCCCGGCGTGCGCACCCTAGACGAATTGTCGGCACCGCTCAACGAAGCCTTTTTCCGCGAGACTGTACCTGGAGAAATCGCCAAGATGATCTTCCGCACTGGTCCGGTGGAGCGCCTCAAACCTTGGGTCGGCCTGCATCACGGCGGGGTGCGGATCTCGTCCAACGAACTCGAATTGCTCTTGCAGGCCATTGTCGCCAGCGGCCTGCAGAGCCTCATCTACTGGCATTACTCGGACATGAGTGAAGAGGAATGGCAGGTACTGCAAGGATTTATTAGCTAGCATGACAGAATTCGCCTTTGCGCATTCTCGACACTTTCCCCGCACTGATCTCGCCGCAGATACGGTCCTAGTGGTGCCGGACGGTCTCCAAGCGACCTCGCCCGTTGTGCAATTACAGGGCGCTATCGCCGCCGTGGGGGGGCGGGCACTCGACGTTGTCGAGCAGCGGGATTTCACCGACGCGCTCTTTGGCAGTGCGCAGGTGATCGCCTGCGGCAATATGACGAACAATGCCGCGCTGCGGCGGCTCTACACGGCCCGCTGCTGTTTTGTCGATACCTTTTTTCCCGGCGGGGATGGCTATTTTGTCAAGTCGATTTCAGATCCCTTCGGCTATGGCAAGAACTGTATCGTCCTTGGGGCCAGCAACCGAGATGGGCTGCTGGCGGCCTTTGCGGTGTTCGAGGATTTGGTCCGCACTAGTGACGGGGAATTGCAGCGGGTACACGCCGCTCAATTCCAGCATCCTCTTCCTCCGTTTCCCGAGGAAGCACAACTGGAAAAGATGGTGCAGGACGACCTAAAGACTTGGGAAGGTGCTTGGGTCTCCACGCCTTTTCGGGGCGGTCGGGTGGAGACCTACGCTTGGTATTACTATCTGACCGACCATCCGGTGTGGGGACGCGCCGTGCCGGCCATCTTCGCCGGTTCCCTGGAACCTTGGCTGGCCCAGCGGCGCGACTACCCGGAGACCTACCACTGCTTTTTCCACTTCCACAGCCTCATCCATCTCTGGGAACTGATCGAGGATAGTCCGCTCTATACCGAGGCCGACCGCCGAGGGGTGGTGACCATGATGGGCGAGATGCTGCGCCACTTGGCTGGCCTATTCTATATGGAGGAAAGAATCAATCCGCCTGACCAGATTCGCCAGAACCACACCACCTATATCGCCATGGATTTGGCCTCGGGCCACAACTACCTGAGCAAGCGCTACGGCATCCGCGAATTTGATCCCACCGAGGAAGTGGTGGAGCGGATTTTTGCTGGCCAGAGCGATTGCTACAGATCCAACGACGATGGTGGCGTGGGGTACGCTTGGCTCGTGCCCCAGGAGACGCTCTCGTACGGGTTGCTCAAGAACGACTACGGGTATATCGAGAATGGCCACATCGCCGATTTGTGTACGCTAGCGGTGGTGACTACGGACAATATGCGCAGCGAGAGCAACCACGGAGATACTGCGGGGTACGCGCCTTTTTCTTCGTCCGAGGGGTGGGAAGGCCGCTTGTGGGCACCGATGGTCTCCACTTGGTATGCGCGCAACCCCGAGCATCTGTGGATTCTCAACTGGCTGGGTGCGGGTAAGAAGCCGACGCTGGTACACGTGTTGCGGGGGCTTTATGCTGGCGTCGAATGGAGCGAAGACGGATTGGCGCTCGCCGATTGCGTCCCCGAGGAACCGGTCGGTCTGCTCGGTATATACGCGATGAAATTGCCGGACAAAGCGCAGGGCTGGGTGCGTGCGTACGCCCCGGCTGATAACCAGCCTGATCCACAAAAAGACTACTTCGACAAACTCTCGCTGCGGCGCGACTTCGACCCGATGAGTGAATACCTGTTGCTCGAAGGGAGCGGCACGTTCTGTCACGGGCACGAGGACAGCAATACCATCGTCCGGCTGACGTGGAACGACCGGGCTTGGCTGGGAGACGGCGACTACATCCGGGCGGCACCCAAATTCCACAATTCAATCGCTGTCATCCGCGATGGCGTGGGCGTGTTGCAGCCGCCGGGAGATGGGTTGTTGATGCCGTTGCTGGCCTCGTTGAACTATAGCAGCGAAAGTGCTGCTCTTGGCTTGGTGCAGACCGAGGCTGCCGGGTACAACGGAGTGGACTGGCGGCGCAATATCTTCTGGGGCAAGGGGCGCTATTTCGCGGTGATCGATCAACTGCAATGCACCGAGGCCGGGGACTACCGCTGCTACTGCTTGTGGCGTCTGGTCGGCGAAGCCGAACTCAGGGGGTCTAGGGCGTGTCTGCACCAAGAGGGCGAACACTTCTACATCGACAATGCCGATGGGGCGGCCCAGGAAATCGTCGCCGACTTGCACGTGAAAAGCCGCTGGTCCAACTATCCACACGCCGGGGACATACTCCACGTCCTGCACCAGCAAGCCGCCCGCACCATGCAGCCGGGGGAGAATCTCGTCTATATCAATCTGCTGACGCCGCATCCCGACATCCGCATAGTGCGCCTGAATGAAAGGACTGTCGAGATCCGCGACGGGGCGGAGACGACCATTTTGGGCGTCGGCCATACCCGCTTGGGCGCGCTGGCAATTGAATCCGAAATGTTCGGGATTTCTCTAAAGGGAGATAGCCTGACCTTGCAGGGCATTGAACGTTTGGGCTTTGCCGAGGGCGAGGATTGGGACTGGCAGGTGTTTGACGGGTCTCATGCGACGCTCACAGTGGGACAGAGCGAAACGGCGCAACGCATCTGCGACGTCATGGACGCTGTCGTGCCAGAACCTTCCCCGGTTGCGGTGGAATCTTCCCGGCCCCGGCCAGAAGGTGGCTGGACCGTCAAGTGGAGCCGGGACTTGGGTTCGACCGAGATAAGTGATGTAGCGGTCCACGATGAAATTTTACTTGCTGGCACTGAGGAAGGGGAGGTCGCCCAACTGGAGCTCGGGGACGGTGCGGCGATATGGTCACATCGACTGGATCCAGACAGTGCGCCCAGTGCCCTGCTCTTGGCCGATATCGACGCCGATGGGGTGGTGGAGGCGCTTGTGGGCACGGTCGATGGTCAACTCGCTGTACTCGCAGGCCATAGCGGAGAGCAGCGCTGGGACAGGACCTTGAAAGACTCGGGGTGGGGTGCAAAAGTCTCCGGCCTAGCTGTGGCCGATCTGGAGGGCCGGGGCCGCACGAGTGTGTTGGCGTCAACCGTGGGCTGGTACATAAACGCCTTTGCTGCGGATGGCACGCTCGAATGGGCAGAGTGGGTGCGCTACCACGCGATCACGGCGCTTGCTGCAACGGATGTGGATGGCGATGGGCAGGCTGAGGTGATTGCGGGGACCGAATATTCTACTCCGCTGAATGTACACAATAGCGATGGGTCCTTCCGCTGGACCACCTTTGAAGAAGTGGGGTCCGAGGGCAATGCCACTACGCCGCGCCGAGGCATCGGCCTGACCCATCTACAACTGGTCGATGTCGATGGAGACGGCGTGCGCGAAATCGTCTATGGCACGCAGGACGGCTGGATTTACGCGATTAAACCACAGGATGGGGCCGAGGTCTGGCACGTCAATATCGTCGGCGAAGTTGTGGGACTCATCGCCTTTCCCTGGGGATTGGTTGCAGCCAGCGAATTTGGCGAACTCTACGTCTTCAGCTACCGTGGGGAATTGCGCTGGCACGTCCAGATCGGCGAGTGGATTCGGGCCATTGCCCCGGTGGGGGAACACATTGTCGCAGCCGTGGAAAAGGGTGCGCTGCTAGCCTGTGATGCAGACGGCAGGTGTGTGGGTTCTATGGCGATGGAAGGGGAGATTCGCGGTTTGTGGCCGTGCCGTGGCGGCGTGGTGTGCAGCTTGGCGGGAGGGCGGCTTAGTTGCGTGGTTTACTAACTGATGTTACGCAGCCTTCTATCGTCTGCCGCTTTCCGTTCCGCCTAGTGTCATTTGTATGTTGCCAAATCCGTTCAGAAGGGCCAATCTGAACGGTATGCGTGCGGGGCGCGTCGTCCGTCATTGGGTGAGCAGGCCCCTCGTGCCCGCTGCACCGTGCGG
>JAJEFJ010000050.1 GCA_022820485.1 Candidatus Latescibacterota bacterium | reverse complement strand
CTGCAGCCGATCCCTACAAGCTACCGCCCCCCGGGGCAGCCAAACCCGTCGCCGACGCGATACACTTCCACCCGGTGAAAAGACTGCCCCCGCCGGTCTATGTGGACGATTGATCCTAACCGTTGAACAGGTTCTTCACGGATAGATCTTCGCCAACCCACGTTCTTTTTTGGAAGGTTTCCCCATGCTGCGTTTGCTGCTACTGTTCGTCCTCTTGGCTTGATACGATGCTCACCTTTGCCGCCACTGGACAAGACAGAAACGCCATCATGTCCGCGTCTCCAAACGGAACGCCCGGCGGGTTGGTATTTGGACGAGGGAGTTGAAAAATAGCCGCGAGTGCTGCGCAGATAGTTGTCTTTTGCTGCTTCCTTTTTTTATATTATGCTGATATTTAGCAACGATTATCAACTATTAAGAGCTGTTGAAAGGAGGTAAAGAGAGGCCGTTTTAGGCATCAGAAGCTCACTTTTCGTTTTTTTGACGAATGTTCAAACCACGAACCCATGAGGTGAATTGCATTATGAAGAAGATTTTGAGCATTGCGAGTATTTTGGCCCTCGGCATCATGTTGCAGGCTAGCGCGGTATCGGCTCACGTGCCGATCCCCGGCATTGACTCCGGTACGCTTTTCCAGTGGCCCGCTGGCCTGGAACCGACCTTGGATGGCGATCTCTCTGAATGGGATATCGTCCCTGAGGATTACTACGTCCCCTTTGATTCGCACTTTGAGTACTATCTCGGCTTGGGCCACGAAAACGACGAGAGCAATCTGTCGTTTCGGGTGGTGGGCTCTTGGAGCGCGGGGACCAACCGCCTCTATCTCATGATGGAGCGCTTCGATAATCTCTGGGTCCGCACAGGCTTCGGTCAGACCGCCGCTGGCGACGATAGCTGGGAGATCATGATCGACGCCGACCACGGCGGCGACCGGCACTTTGCCCTCCCCGACGATTTTGAAGACGACGAAGAGCGCCAGCGCAACCAAGGTCGCTTCGCCCAGAACGCCCATTATGTCTGGCCCGAAATGCCCGACGCCAACCGGGCCGTGGGCTGGAAGTGGTTCTTCAACAGCCAATCCACTTGGCACGATAAGCCGCCGTGGGGCGATTACGGTTTCCAGCTAGATGGCGAGGTCAACTCGGGCGAGGCCACGGCGCGCATCGAGGTGATGACGATCGCGTGGGATGACTTCTACTGGATCGGTCCCGACGAGAGCCTAGTCCACACCTTCACCGAGGGCAATACCATCGGTCTGGGTTGGGTTGTTCACGACATAGACAACACGGCAGAGGACAATGGCGGAGCTAGCGCTGGCGGCTGGGGCATCAACCCCAACATCCAGATGTGGTTCGACTGCGTCAACTGCTCGGACTTCCTGCTGGCCCCGATCGATCCGCGGGTGGATTTCAGCAGCGTTGAAACCGCGGTAGAGGAAGAAAGCTGGGGACGCATTAAGGCGGCCTATATCCAGTAGTTCGCTTCTCGTTCCCAACTATTAGCTCAGAAGGGGAGGTGTCTCGTGCATCTCCCCTTCTGATTTCTGCCTTCCCCTTGGGAGATATAGGCATGGTCGCATTTAGAAGCCTCTGCGCCGCGCTTTTGTTGGCCGCGAGTAGTATCCCGGTCGCGGGATTGACCGTCTATCGGCTAGGTGGTGAGGGTTTACCGCCGCCACCCGAAGTGGCCAGCGGACAAGCCGATTTGGTCCAATTTAGCTGGGCCGAACTCGATTCTGACTTGCAAGGAGTAAGCGAATCCCTGACGATTGCCCCCGACGCCATTTCCCCGTTGTTCTTCCCGGCGGATGTCAATATCGCACCGACGGTCAAGGATCGCGGTGGCTATCTACAGACCCAAGGTTTTCAGGCTTGGGTCGAAACAGATGATATAATTTTGATAAACGACGGCGATCCTGCGACGGCCTATTACGAGGAGAAGGGATCCAATCAGGTGAACGTGGGAGATGACTTGCGGTTCGGCAAGGTTTTACTGTTCGACCTCGGCGGTTTGTTTGCGGTGGATCGAATCCGCTTTTTCGCACGCGCTGGCAACGAAGCCAATTACATCGAACTCTTCCACATCTGGACCAATACGCTGACGAATGAAGAAGCCGGGATCAGTAGCGTGGACCTCTGCACCGCTGGCAGGACGGACAACTGTTTGGGCTTCATCAACCGGGCACACCGCGACATCTACAATCGCAAGGACATGTATTTCAACGCGTTGTTGGAGGTCAAGGAAAACACCCGCTCGACCGTAGAAGTGGAACTCACCGGCGAGTACATCCGCCGCGTGGTGATGTTCGTGCCGTCGCAGCTAACTCGGGACTGGGAGATCGCCGAGTTTGAGATCTTTGCGCCCGGCTATGTGCCTAACGCCTCGTATCTTTCCAACATCCTCGATCTCGGCAAAGAAGTCTCGCTAGGCGAGTTGCGTTGGTCGGGGACCAAGGACGCGGAGGCCACAGTCAACATCCGCAGCCGCAGCGGCAGCGATGTCGATCCCAACATATACTGGCGTCATACCTTCCGGGGCGACGAGCAGGTCAGCTACGACGCTAGGGGCAATCCGCTGACCTTGCGCACGTACGGGCGGTTGGAAATTTCCGAGCGCGGCAAGATCACCCGCGATGCAGCAAATTGGGATTTCTGGTCGAAGACTTACGATTTTGGCGACAGTGTTGAGACGCGCTGGTCGGCGACCAAGCCTCGGAGCTTTGTCCAGTTTGAGTTGGACTTTCAATCGAATATTGCCGCAGGTAGCCGGATGAATTACGTGGAGTTTACTGCGTCGCCACCGGCGGTCACGACGCTGGTGGGAGAAATCGATCCCTATCAGGTGGAGACGGCCCAAGTAACGCAGTTCACTTATGCCATCCGACCTACCATCGGAGTCGATGATCCGGGATTCGATCATTTGGAAATCTCGGCTGAGGGCGGGCGGCTGGTGCGGATCGACGGCGTGCGGATCGGGGGCCAAGAGGTAGCTTTTGCGCGAGTCGAAGAAGGGGCTGAGCGGCTGGTGGTAGGCGTGCCGAGGTTAGATGTGGACCGCACTGAAGAGGTGCTGGAGGTGGATTTCAGCGCCGAGATTTTTCGCTACGGAGCGACCTTTGCCGGTCGCGTGTTCGACAGCCAAACCCCACAGGAAATTTGGCAACCGGTGCAGCCCGGCGACGCTACCGCGCTCAGGGACGGCAATAGCCTTTCGGTGCAGGCTGTCGCGCTAGGTTCGCGAGTCCTCGGCGCGCTCGATTTGGCCGGGGGCGTTTTTACGCCCAATGGCGACGGCGTCAACGACGGGTTGGACATTGCCTATGATTTGCTCAAACTGGTGGCACCGACTCCGGTAGTGGTGGAGGTACGGGACTTGGCCGGTGGGTTGGTGCGCGAGGTGTACAATGGTCTCGACGCGGCTGGCCGCCACCGGCGGCAGTGGGATGGTTTGGACGAGCGTGGCCAGCAGGTGGCACCCGGTGTTTACATTTGCCGCGTCGAGGTTGCCACCGAAGAGGGGCGGCGGCAGCGCGCTGGGGTCGTAGCGGTTGCGTATTGAGACAATTAGGAATTACGAATTGGGAATTAGGAATTAGGGAATTAGGAACTGATGTTACGCAGCCTTCTATCGTCTGTCGCTTTCGGTGCCCCCTAGTGTCATTTGTATGTTGCCAAATCCGTTCAGAAGGGCCAATCTGAACGGTATGCGTGCGGGGCGCGTCGTCCGTCATTGGGTGAGCAGGCCCCTCGTGCCCGCTGCACCGTGCGG
>JAJEFJ010000098.1 GCA_022820485.1 Candidatus Latescibacterota bacterium | reverse complement strand
CGAAAAGCCATAAGCCTCTTTCGAAAAGGATTAGACCAACTCACACAGATCATACACCAAACACGAGACCAACCTAAACGCGCCCGACAATATCAATCCATGTTACTGTCGTGTACTTAGGTGTCAGCGTCTTGTTGAAGTGTCGAAGTTACGACCTGAAAGCTACGAACACCAATAGGCGTACAGGCGGGCGTTGTTCAGTGCGAAACGCAGGCGCACTGGCTGTTCTCGCAATGCGCGCAAATCCCGGTCGTCGCGCCAGCGCACGGGTACGGTGATTCCGTCTTCGGCGATGGGGACGCAGTCTTGGACAGTGTGACCGGGAATGGGCTGTCCTTCTTCGTCGAGCAATTCGACGGTTAGCTTTCCGTAATCCGCCTTGGCATTGACGCGCAGTTCATCCCCGGCCAACGCAAAGGGCCGGGTCGTTATCTGCCCGCCGTCAAAACTGGCGTTGAGCGACGCGAAGCCGTCGAGACGCAGCATGGCCAAGCCAATGCCCATCGTCCCCGGGTCCTGATCGGCCGCAATCGGGGGGTCGAATTCGCGCGGGATCTTGGCGTGCCGCCGCGCCGTGCCTCGGTAGTAGATATAGAGCTTGTCGCCCACGGGAATGGGCGGCGCGCCGCTGAGCATTAGCTGGAACCGATCCCACTCGCCTACCGCGCCCAAGCCCACCAGTGGCTCCCCCGGTACTCGTTGCCAGCGTTCCCCATCGCGGCTGCACAAAAGCCGAAGGACTTGGGTCTGTTGGCGCGGGCGTTTGTCAAAGTGGGTCAGGATGCCCAAGTAGTGAGTGCCGTAGTTGAAGCCGGTGTTGTTATAGAGGGCCTCTTCCTCGTTGAGCGGTGCCAAGAAGGGCCGCGGCGGCGACCAGTGGACGAAGTCCTCGCTCGTACTTATCAGCCGCTCGGGCACGCCGCGCAAAAAGGCCACGTAGCGCCGGCGCTCAATATCCACCATCAGCGACTGCGCGTCCCCAACCGGCCCCAAGTCGCAGGTGCCGGGCCGCGGATGGTAGCGGAAAATCGGGTCCGGCGAATGCGACCAGTTGATTCCGTCTGGCGACGTGGCGCTGTAAATGCCCGAGCGCGGCCCGTCCCAGTCGTAGCTCGACCAGCCGATGGCCTTGTAGCGGCGGGTGGGATCTGGGTCGAGGGGGTCCTTGAGCATGGTCTCCCAGTGGTCCTGCCCTTCGTGGTGGGTCGCGGGGATGACGATGTTGTTGTCCTTGGAGCCGAGGGCTTCGTGAATCCCGAGGGAGGGGCGCTCCCAGTGGATTCCGTCCGGCGACAGCGCGAGGCATTGCACGTGTTCGCACTCTGGCGCATAGTGGCCGGCCATGTACCACGCCTTGAAAATTTGTTCCTCTGCGTCGAAGATCACCGCTGCGGTCATGCCGCTGTGCTGTTCCCACGGCGCTTCCTGTTTGAGCACGGGATGCGTGCCGTACTTCTCCGCTTGGTGGAAGACTCGCACTACGTTTTCTTGGCGCTCGACGTCGTCCATATCGACGAAGAGGCGCTTGCGGTGGTCGAGTGAGTCCATGGTCCTATGTCCTCATTCCCGACTGCGATTCGAAGCCCAGCAAGCGCTTCAAGGTCGGCGTCGCCCGCGCGACGACTTCGGGACGCGCTAACTTGAACTGGTCTTGCTGCGGCTTCATAAACGAGCGGCAGAAGAATCCCAGCAGGATCATCCGATCCTGCTCGGTGTGGTTGGCGCCGCTGCCGTGCCACGTTGCGCCGTGGAAGACGACGATGTCGCCTTTGCGGACGTCTAGCTGGATGACGTCGTCGTACTCTTTTTCTGGGTCGGGGGCGTACCCGCGCTTGTAGCTGCCCGGCACGATATGCGTGGCCCCGTTTTCAGGCGCGAAGTCGTCGAGCACGTAGATGGTATTGGCGCAAAGGGGGATGGGTGGCGGCGGCTGGGGAAAGCTGCCTAGCGGAAAGTCGATGTGCAGGCGGCCGGCTGGCGCACCTGGGCCGATGAAATTGACGGTGAAGCTGCTCAAGATGCAGTTGTCGCCTAGCAGATACTCTTGAAGCGCGAGTACCTGCGGGAGTTGGATCATCTCTTCGTAAATGCGGCCCTTGTTGACTAGGTTCCACACTCGCTGCGCGGAGCCGTCGAGGTAGACATGCTCTCCTCCGGCGGCTCGCTCCTGTACAATCAGCTCGGCCGAGCGATCTCGCAGGGCGTTGGCCTGGTCCGGGGTCAACGCTTCTTTGAGCACGGCGTATCCGTATTCGTCGATATGGGCCTTGGCTTCGTTGATGGTCATGGTGGTCGCTGCTAACCTCGCCCGACAAACGGCATTTTCGTCGCCATGATCGTCATAAATAGCACATTGGTGTCCAGTGGCAGCTCGGCCATTTGCACTACGGCACGGGCTACGTGTTCGACGTCAAAGCGCGGCTCGACGAGCTTGGAGCCATCGGCCTGCGGCACGCCTTCGTTCATCCGCTGCGTCATATCAGTCGCCGTGTTGCCAATGTCGATCTGGCCGCAGGCGATGTCGTATTTGCGCCCGTCGAGCGAGGTCGATTTGGTGAGTCCGGTAATGGCGTGTTTGGTCGCCGTATAAGGGGCGGAATTGGGACGCGGGGCCGCGGCCGAGACTGAGCCGTTGTTGATGATCCGGCCGCCGCGCGGGTCTTGATCCTTCATAATGCGGAAGGCCGCTTGAGTGCAGAGGAAGGTGCCCGTTAGGTTGACGGCGACGACCTTCTGCCACTGTTCGTATTCGAGGTCTTCCAACAGCACGGTCGGCGCTCCGCCCCCGGCGTTGTTGAACAGCACATCGAGCCGACCAAAGTGCTCGGCAACTTGGGCGAACAGTGCGTCAACGGCTTGGGGGTCGCCGACGTCGGTGGACACCGGCAACATGCGGGCATCCGCTCCCGCCAGCGCGGCCGTTTCCTCTAAGGCATCTTGACGCCGTCCGGCTAGGGCAACTGCATAGCCGGCCTCGGCCAAGGCCAAGGCACTGTGGCGGCCAATGCCGCTGCCGGCACCCGTGACGAGGGCGACTTTTGCACGTGCTTCCATATTGTGGTCTCCTTAAATGAATGGTGGTTCTAGAAGCTATCCCAAATGCTACCGACCCTATAGAGCCAGCCTCTAAACAAGGGCGACCACAAGGGTCGCCCCTACATACATGACGTGTTCAGAGTTTATGAGATGACTTCTAGGCGATTCGTCGGGCGGTCTTTACTTCGCGCCGCCGCTTGTGCAACACGTTTTCCGTATATCCGTTTGGTTCGGTGCGACCGTTGAATACCAGGTCCAGCGCCGCTTGGAATTCGACGCTGGCGTCGAGGTCGGGGGCCATGGGGCAGTACGCTGGGTCGCCGCTGTTTTGCGCATCGACTACGGCCGCCATGCGCGCAAACGTCGCCCGCACCTGTTCCTCGCTGGCGATTCCGTGGTGCAGCCAGTTGGCGATGTGCTGGCTGGAAATTCGCAAGGTGGCGCGGTCTTCCATCAGGCCGATGTGGTTGATGTCCGGCACCTTGGAGCAGCCAATGCCTTGGCCGACCCAGCGCACCACGTAGCCCAAAATCCCCTGGGCGTTGTTGTCTAACTCCTGCTGAATCTCCTCGGGGCTGAGCTGGCGATCGAGGATCGGAGGACTGAGAATCGCGCCGAGCGAGGCTCGCTCCCGTCCGGCTAGCTGGTCAAGGCGCTCGAAGACATCGACTTGGTGGTAGTGCAGCGCGTGCAGGGTGGCCGCTGTCGGCGAAGGCACCCAAGCAGTCGTCGCCCCGGCTTGGGGATGGCCGATCTTGGTCTCTACCATCTCGCGCATTAGCTCAGGCATGGTCCACATCCCCTTGCCGATCTGCGCCCGTCCCACCAAACCAGTGGCGATGCCGACGTCCACATTCCAGTCCTCATATGCACTGAGCCAAGGTTGCTCTTTGATTTCCATTTTGGGCAACATGGGGCTCAGCTCCATGCTGGTGTGGATCTCGTCGCCGGTGCGGTCGAGAAATCCGGTGTTGATGAAGACGACGCGCTCGGCCGCGCAGCGGATGCACTCGCTGAGGTTGACCGTGGTGCGGCGCTCCTCGTCCATGATGCCGATTTTCAGGGTGTTTTTACTCAGTCCCAGCGCCTCCTCCACTCGCGTAAAAAGCTCGACGGTCGCTGCTACCTCATCCGGTCCGTGCTGTTTGGGCTTCACCACATAGACGCTGCCGGTCTTGCTGTTGCGGTAACGGCCGCGGCCCTTGAGGTCGTGGATTGCCGCTAAGCTGATGACCATGGCGTCGAGAAAGCCCTCGGGGATTTCCGCGCCGCCGGCCGTGGTCACCGCATCGGTGTACATGTGGATGCCGACGTGGCGCACGAGCAACAAGCTGCGCCCGGGCAGCGTCAAAGTGTGGCCGTTGGGGGTAGTAAATGTGTGGTCGGCGTGCAGGCGGCGCGTCAGGGGCTGCCCGTCTTTGACAAAGGTTGCCTCCAGCGTGCCCTGCATCAGGCCGTTCCAGTTGCCATAGACGAGGGTCTTGTCCTCGGCATCGACCGCGGCCACGGAGTCTTCGCAATCTTGGATGGTGGTAATGGCCGCTTCTAAGAGCACGTCTTTGACGCCAGCGCGGTGGGTGCGCCCGATGGGATGGGTGCGGTCGATTTGGATTTCGATGTGCAATCCGTTGTGGCGGAGCAGGACGCTGCTCAGTTGACCTCCCTCGCATCCATAGCCGACGAACTGCCCGGCGTCTTTGAGGCCGACTTCGTCGCCGCTTGCGAGGCGGGCGCACAGGGTTTGTCCGTCGGCGTCCTCGCGTAGGAAGAACTCCTCCACCTCCCGGTACGCGCCCTGTTGGATGCCTGCGACCGCGTCGAGAAACGCCTCGCTGCGCGCGATGACTTGGGCACCGCGCTCGGCGTCGTACTCGCCTGTCGGGACGCGACCCTCGATTATATCCGTGCCGTACAGGGCGTCGTACAAGCTGCCCCAGCGCGCATTCGCCGCGTTGAGCGCGTAGCGCGCATTGTCAACTGGGACGACTAGCTGGGGGCCGGCTAGGGAGGCGATTTCTGGGTCGGTGTTTTCCGTGCGGATGCGCTGCGCGTCGCCCGTGGGCAGCAAGTAGCCGATCTCTTCGAGAAAAGCCCGGTACTCTGTGGGGTCTAACGGCTCGCCGCGCCGCTGTTGGTGATAGGCGTCGATCTGGGTCTGTAAGGCATCGCGGCGCTGAAGTAACTGTTGATTCTTGGGCTCCAAGTCCTCGACGATTTTCTCCAGCGCTGCCCAAAAGTGATCGACACCCACGTCCGTCCCCGGCGCAATCTGCTCGGCGACGAGGGCGTAGAGCCGCTGGTCGATGTGCAATCCACCGCTGGTTATTTTTTTTGTTAATTCCGCCATGATGTGCTCCGTTTAATTTTGCCGAGCAAGAGTATAACCATTTATGGCGCGGGCGACCTAAGATGGGCAGGATGGGGGACGGGGAACAGGATGGACAGGATTTGAGTGGACAGGATGGACAGGATGGATGGGATTTGGATAGCTTGTAGGTGCTAGCGACCTTGTAGGGACAGGCCGCACCACTACCGAGGAGGAGACCATGCACTACGACCCATGCCAACGCACTTTTGACTGCGAGCCAACGCTCACCGACTCCGAGGTCCTCGAATTCTGCCGCGAGGGCCACCTTTTGCTCAAAGGCGTCGTGTCCGACGAGATCAACCAGCGCACCTGTGCTTGGATCGACGGCGATATTCCAGCCAACCCGAGCTATATCCCCGACGGCCTGACCGAGGCCGATCTCGACCGCATCCGCTTTACCCACGAGCCGACCTCCATCTTCTTGGAGGACTGGTTCATCGAGCATGTCCTGCTCAATCCCCAGTTAGCCGGTGCCATGCGCTCGCTCTTAGGCCCCAACGTCGGCCTGCCGATCTTGGCCAGCCACCACCGGGCCGAATGCCCAACGGAAGCCCAAGGCTGGCACCAAGACGCCGACCACATCTATGGCCCGGAGTTGCGCTTTTTGGAGGTCTTCTACTTTCCGCAGGACACGCCCGTGGAGTTAGGGCCGACCGAGCTGGTGCCTGGCTCGCATATCCAACCTGGTAACCGCGACAGGGAAGAAGGGGGCGTGTTTTGCGACGGCCCGGCCGGCACCATTGGGATCCACCATCAGAGCATCATGCACCGTCGCGGCAAGTCCACTGCCAAGGGGCTGCGCCGGATGCTCAAGTACAATTACTGGCGCACGGCACCTCCCCAGCGCGATTGGATCGTCGAGGAGGACTTTGATTTCCAGAGGGCGTATTACGGCGGGCACGGCACGGCGCGCTACTACGCCCACATGTTCTACTGGCTCTGCGGCAAGGGCGATCAGTTCCGCATTATCGGCGGCCAGGCTTGGCCTTGGCAGTCCGAGAATCAAATCGGACCGCCGTATGGTTTTGACGCCAAGGAAGGCTATCAGCCCAATTGGCGGCGGGACAATCCGGATGGGTATGCGCGTTGATTGGTTGGACGGGTGGCGCTTGGTGAGGATGGTTGGGTGGGCAGCGCCTCCAACTGGAGGGATCACCGCTATGAGAGGCAGGGGCAGGGCACCGGCCCGGCGGGTGTGGGGCGGTACTGATTAAATCCACATTCCCCGTCTAACTACCGGGAGCCTCCGCGCTCGTCGAGCGAGCTTTGGCAGAACCCGGATCTACTCACGGGGGGATACACCCCGCCCCTGCTGAGAATGGAGAACGGAAGAGACGCGAAGCCCTGTTGCTGATTCGCTGAGGGGCTCCCGGTGCTGAGTGGTTAGCCGCTAGGTGGTTGAGTGGCTTTACCGGATAATTGGGTTATCAATCCCTGAGATCGCGTTGCAGTGCGCGTCGCTTCTGGGCTATGCGCCGTCACCGGCGCAGTCGCACTTGCTCCCCTGTCTCTTCCGTTCTAGTTGTCCTTATTAATTATTCGTCAGCATATTCCACCTCTACCTCGAACGACGCGACGCGGATCTGCCGATTGAGCTGGCGGAACTCGACGCGGGCCTCATCGAGACGGGTGCGGCAGTCGTCGTAGGGCAGTTCGTTGTCTTCGACGATGTCGCGCTCTTCCTTGTGGAGGATCCGCTCGTAGGCGGAATCGACGACTTGGGTGTGCAACTCACCGAGGCGGTCGTTGAGCGCTTTGCGAGTTTCGAGGGCCTCGGTGAGGCTCATGTCGTCGCCCCCGTGTTCAACGCGGTGTTCGAAGTTGGCACGCTGGATCGCGGCGTTCAGTTTGCGGCGTTTGAATTCGAGGGCGCGCAACTGGTCGCGCGCCTCGGAGACGCTGAATCCGGATGCTGGCCGGCGCGAGGAATCGTTGTCGTGTCGGGAGAACAGGTCTCGATTCTGGCGCGCCTCGGGCAGGCAGTCGCGTAGCGTCTTGATGCGGGCGTCGTACTCACCGCGCAGTTCGAGGGCTTCGTAGAGTCTAATGGTCTTTCGGGCTTCGGTCATACCTCACCTCCTTCTGGTTTTACCGGGAGATGAGTCGAAATTCGAGGGGAGGTAGAACAGTCGCAATAGTTCGGCGACCTTTTTTGTGGGGAAGAAGAAAAGCGCAATGACGAAGAGCCCATTTGAGGGCAAAGAAGCTGTGATCTAGGAGAAGGGTCGCTGATCAGCGAATTGTGGACCGGTACTTGTCAATCCTGACACGATTATTCCGGCAGAAGATGGTCTTCTTGGCTTACATAGATGAATTTCGAGTTGAGCTAGGAGATCCTCGATAGGTTCATCGCCAGGCCATGCGCCCGCAAGCTCAACAGGGTCAAAGGCCCCGACTTGCTTGCGTTGTGCCGAGAACAGGTCATGCGATTTCTGGACCTCTATTGATGGCATTTCTTCGAAAACGACATCTTTTTCCAGCCGACCACTAATCCGGCGAGCCTCGATCAATCGCGGCTGCCCATTGGCCTTGAAATGCACCATTCCCTCAACAGTGGTCTGCTTGCCCCATAGAGGACGCAAAGTCTCTACACTCAATGATACGTCTAGCCGTCCAAAGAGTGCTGACTTCTGGCTCACCAAAAGGCGAAAGCGACCATTATCATGTTTGATCTCGTCGAGCCTACCACTTACGATGAAAGATCTTGGAGCCGGAATGGCATTCAACCGCTCTTTGACATATGTGCAAGTAACGTCGTCTAGCTCGAATTGCCCATGCGCTGTGTCTTGAGGGATCATTTCATAGCGCACACCCGTAACTCCAGCCGCTTGCCTGAACTTGAGAATCGCTTCGAGAACCGAACTATCGAAATAGTCTCCAATTGGATTGTCAGTCTGGGTCTCATTGATCGATTGAGCGACCAGATCGAGCGCTGTTTCATCTAGGTCGGGCTGCTTATTCCATAAATTTTTTTTGGCAAATTGTTCATAGGCAGTCTCACCAAGCCGAGGAGCCTCTATGTCAAAAATCGTAGATTCAGGTTTCAATCCAGTTATCGTAAAGTCAATGGTGGCGTTCAGCCACTGAGGCCTCGCTCCCCTCCCACTACCTGCACCAGTGACGAGCAACCGGGTGGTCCGCTCTGCTGTCACGAGAAGGGCGTCCATAACACGCCGGAGAGTCGCCATCTTGATTTGACCTTCATCTTCTTTCAGGCCGCTGATGCGGAGTTGGTAGCGTTGTGTTTCCATGGCGAGGCTCACTTTCTTGGATTGCTGAGGTCCATTTCAAGAATAATATCACTCCCGAATCGCTATGTGCAACTCCCGCAACTGCTCGGGCGACACCTCGCTCGGCGCGCCCATGAGCGGGTCCTGCGCGTTCTGGTTCATGGGGAAGGCGATGACCTCGCGGATGTTTGGTTCGTCCGCCAGTAGCATGACGATGCGGTCGATGCCGGGTGCGATGCCGCCGTGGGGTGGCGCGCCGTAGCGCAAGGCTCGGATCATGCCGCCGAACTTGCGATCCACTTCTCGCTGCGAGTGTCCGGCAATCTCGAATGCCTTGTACATGATGTCTGGTCTGTGGTTGCGGATGGCACCGCTCGACAGTTCGAGGCCGTTGCAGACGATGTCGTACTGATACGCCTTGATCTCCAGCGGCGGTTGCGTCTCCAGCGCAGCTATGCCACCCTGCGGCATGGAAAACGGATTGTGCGAAAAGGCCACGCAAGCGCGTTCCTCGTCCCATTCGTACATGGGAAAATCGACGATCCAGCAGAATTCATAGCAACGCTCCTGACGCAGATCGAGCCGGTCTGCCAGATGTAGGCGCAACCGTCCCGCCAGAGACGCTGTCTCGGCTGGCGGCCCGGCGATGAAGAAAATGGCTGATCCCGGAGCAGCGGCGCATTCCTCGATAATGCGACTGCGTACGCTCTGCTCTAAGGCCGCGGCGATTGGACCTGTGGCCTGCGCTCCGTTGATTAGGTACGCCAACCCCTTGCCGCCCGCTTCTTTGACGAATGCTTCGAGGCCGTCGAAAAACGAGCGCGGCTGCGCTTCCAGTTCGGGGACGCACAGGGCGCGGACGACACCACCTTTTTCGACGATGTCCCTGAACAACCTGAACGAGGAGTCCGCAAAAATCGCGGAGAGGTCTTGGATTTCGAGCGCGAAGCGCAGGTCTGGTTTGTCCGTGCCGAACCGCAGCATGGCGTCGGCGTGGGAAAGACGCGGGAACGGCGGCGCGGTTACAGCCCAATCGGTGAACTCGTGGAAGAGACCGGAAAAGAGTTCCTCGACCACCGCAAAGACATCCTCCTGTTCGACGAAGGCCATCTCGAGGTCGAGTTGGTAGAACTCGCCGGGAGAGCGGTCAGCGCGGGCGTCTTCGTCGCGGAAACAGGGCGCGATCTGGAAGTAGCGATCGAAGCCGGACACCATCAGCAACTGCTTGAACTGCTGCGGTGCCTGCGGCAGTGCGTAAAATTGGCCGGGATAGAGTCGGCTCGGTACGAGGTAATCGCGTGCGCCTTCGGGCGAGCTGCTGGTGAGAATGGGCGTCTGGAACTCGACAAAGCCCATCTTTGTCATGCGCCGTCTGATGCTGGCGACCACCTCCGAGCGGAGCTGAATGCGGCGGTGCAATCCGGCCCGGCGCAGGTCCAGGAAGCGATAGGACAAGCGGGTGCTCTCCCCCACGTCGGGGTCTTCGGCGACGGAAAAGGGGAGCGGCTCCGCCAGTGAGAGCACTTCTAGCTCGCGGACGGCGATTTCTACCTCTCCGGTTTCCATGGTGCTGTTGATGGTCTCGGGCGAGCGTTCGCGCACATCGCCTAGGACGCGGATTACGGATTCGCGGGGGATCTTTGCCGCGGTCTCCGCAACGTCATTCTCTGGCGAGATCACGAGTTGGGTAATGCCGTAGTGGTCGCGCAGGTCTAGGAACAATATACCTCCGTGGTCCCTTTTGCGATGAAGCCAACCGCTTAGGTGGATGGTTTGTCCGGTGTGGCGCTTGCGGAGTTCGCCACAGGTGTGCGTGCGATAGCGGTGCATGGTAGCCTCCAGTTTTGGATGTACATGAAAAACCCGCCGTTGGCGCGAGGCTCAACGGCGGGTTGGGGTGCGGGTAGAATCCGATCACGGCCAACGCCATCGAGCCCGAATGGCGGGATTATTGTCGTTATTGTTAGCAAAGGCGTAGGCCGTGTGCTTGTGCCGGAATGTCATTTCAATGGCTCCTAAAAACAGAAAACCCGCCGCGATGATGCGTGTTCGCGACGGGTTGTGAATTCGGATTGGGTTGGAGTCAGTCGTCAGAACACGCGCAATGGGGCTAGCGGGTTATTATTATTCTGCGCGCGATCGTTCTGACGGGTCATCATAGTCGTCTAAGATAGCGGAACGCCGAATTCCGTCAAGCCGAGCTGGGCCGCGCTTGCCTTGGGCATCCAATGTGACTACAATTATCCTAAAGTAGTCACAAGGAGATCTCAATGAACGCATCCGTACGCGACCTGAAGAGCAGGTTGTCGCGCTATCTTCGGCAAGTCCAGCAGGGAGAGATAGTCGTCGTAACTTCGAGGGGGAAGCCCGTCGCCCACCTCGTGCCGCTACCCCCCCTCCTGTTGGAAGAGCGACTGGCAACCTTGCCGGGGATCACTGCCGGGACGGGGGAAAAACCGAGAGGTGCCACGCGCCCCGTGCGCGTCAAATCTGGAGAGAAAAGCGTTGCGGACATCGTGTTGGAAGAGCGGCGGTGATCCTCTTTCTCGATACATCGGCTCTCGTCAAGCTGTACGTTGAGGAGGCCGACTCCGAGACGGTACGTGGTTGGGTAGAGATGGCTGAGGAAGTTGCCTGCCAGTGGATCGCATACGTGGAGGCGCGATCTGCTTTGGCTGCCAAACGGCGTTTGGGCGACCTATCCGATGCAGAGCTGGAGGAATGCAAGAAGGAGTTGGAGGAGGATTGGGAGCGATATCACCGCGTCGCGGTCACCCAGACCCTTCTGCGACGAGCTGGTGCTCTGAGCGAACAACTCGGCGTACGCGCCTATGACAGTGTTCACCTTGCGGGGGCTGAGTACCTGCAATCCTCGCTAGGAGTGCCGATAACCTTTGGGTCCTTCGACCGCCGACAGGTCGATGCGGCCGCCCGGCTTGGAATGCTCATTCCGGCCCAGGGCGATGACCAGAGTGATGACCAGAACGAAGGCAATTCTTCTTCACCAACGGCATCTGCTTCGTAGCAAAGGAGATGGATTTGACGGATCTAGGAACACTGGATA
Organism: Candidatus Latescibacterota bacterium; assembly: GCA_022820485.1. Classification (GTDB taxonomy): domain Bacteria; phylum Latescibacterota; class UBA2968; order UBA8231; family UBA8231. Next base: position 23,493 of record JAJEFJ010000098.1, on the reverse strand, counting down.
GCGTTGATCTTCGAGAGGTATGGCAGAATGAAGCCGCAGATTTCACACCGTGGCTGGCGAAGAACTTGGACTCTCTAGGTGATGCGCTCCAGATGGAGATCGATAGTGAGGATGTGGACACCGAGGTATCAGTCGGTAAGTACTCGGCTGACATACTGTGTCGAGATTCAAGTGACAATTCACGGATTGTAATAGAGAACCAATTCGGCAGCACCAATCACGACCATCTCGGCAAGCTGCTCACTTATGCGTCTGGATTAGATTCCGATCCTCCGTTAAGATCAGTGATCTGGATCTCAGAAACGTTCAACGATGAACATCGTTCGACTTTGGATTGGTTGAACAGAATTTCGCATGACGAGATTCGCTTTTTTGGTGTCACGATTGAGCTTCTGAAAATCGAAGGATCCAAACCCGCCCCGCGCTTCAACATCGTCGTCAGCCCCAACGATTGGACAAAAACAGTACGGGCATCGAGCAGTGGTGAGGTGTCCGACCTTAAACAGCAATATCAGCAGTTTTGGATTGCTTTGAATGAGCATCTAGCGAGTGCTGCGACTAGGCTAAAGCCACGGAGTCCGCAACCACGATCATATTTTAAATTCCCTATTGGTAAATCTGGGTTCGCGTTATGCTGCATACTGAGTCAACAAAAAAAGAAATTACATGTTGTTCTTGAAATAAAAGGGGAAAACCCCGACTACCACTTCAATCTTCTAAAGCAGCAAAAATCTGCTATTGAAGAAAAGGTAGGTAGTCCACTAAACTGGCGGAAGACTAAAGGCCGAGCGTGCCAAATTTCACTGATCAAATCCGGTAATCCGACAAATAAATCTGATAGGGAAAATCAGATCAAATGGATGGCGCAAACGCTGAATAAGTTCGACACCGCATTCCGTGATCGCGTCCAGAATCTGACTACAGAATCCTCTCAGTAAAGCATATCGTTGCGCTTGATGCCCCCATCTGTAAAACCGTACATTAACCCGAACTCGGCCCCAACTAGTCCCCCCAACCAAAGGACAATTCCCATGAGCGGCCTCACTCCCGACCAACTCGACTTCTACCGCACCCAAGGCTACCTCCTCGTCGAGGATGTCATCGACCCTTCTGTATTCGACCGCCTCATTGCCGAAATCAATGCCATCGTCGATACCGCTGCCGAGGAGGCCCACGCTGCTGGCGAACTCTCCGAGTTGCACGCGGACCTGCCCTTTGCCAAGCGCCTAGTCCACATCCACTCCCAGTTGGCCGATCCTTCCCCGCTGTTGGGTCAAGTCAACGGCAAGCTCAAAACCGAGGGCATGTTCGCCATTTTGACCCAACCGGCGCTGCTCGACATTGTTGAATCCGTGATCGGCCCTGAGATACTGGCTCATCCGCAATTCAACCTGCGCGCCAAACTGCCCAATCAAGACGCCACTGTGGTGCCTTGGCATCAAGACTTGGGCTATTTGCAGCCCGACGCGGAAGAGACCTTCATGGTCAATTTTTGGATTCCCTTGGTCGATGCCACTCCTGAAAATGGCTGCATGGAAGTCATTGCCGGTAGCAACCGCGCTCCGCTCATCGGCCACGAGCACGGCTTAGGCCCTGGTGCCAATTTCAAAGGCATCACCGAGCAGTACTTACCTCCCGGCGAGCAAGTTAGCTGCCCGGTCAAAGTCGGCGGCGTGCTGCTCATCCAGCACAAGACCATCCACCGCTCCATTCCCAACCTCTCCGACCACATCCGCTGGAGCCTCGATCTGCGCTACAGCGACCCGGCGCAGCCCAGCGGCCGCGACGGCGTTCCCGGTTTTATCGCCCGCAGCCAAGCCCACCCCGAGTCGGTGGCCCAGAGCCTGGACGACTGGTTGGCGTTGTTCGAGACCTCCTCGCCAGAATTAAAAAGGCAGGTGCAGGCTATCTTGGACAAAGTGCCTGAACGTCCGGTGCCCGAGTGGGACAGCAAGAGCGAGTAGGCCCAGAGTAAACCTGTTTTCAGATAGCTGATTTATCTCTTCGCCGTGCTTTTCGTGGCTCGGTACATTTGGCTCGTTGGTTAGTGTCTGGAAACCGCATATTCCCTAAACACTTTTTCGGAGATTACCATGCTCTACGACTTGCTTCTCAAAGGCGGCACCCTAGTTGATCCAGCCCAGAAGTTGCACACAGTGCAGGACGTAGCTTTTACCGACGGCAAAGTCGCCGCGGTTGGGGCCGACCTGTCTGCGGACCAAGCGCGCCAAACGCTTGATGTCGCGGGCAACGTGGTAGCCCCTGGCCTCATCGACTTGCACGTCCACGTGTATTGGGGGGTCAGCCACTTCGGCGTCGAGCCTGATCCCACCTGTATAGCCCGAGGCGTCACCACCGTGGTCGATGCTGGCTCGGCTGGTGCCGATACCTTCCCCGGCTTCCGCAAGTTCATCATCGACGTCAGTGATACCCGCATCTTGGCCCAACTCAATATCTCCTCGCAGGGCATGTTGACGCAGGAAATCGGCGAGTTTGAGATCCCCGAGTACGCAGATGTGGACAAGGCCTGCCGCATGATCGAACAACACCGCGACCTCATCTTGGGCGTCAAGGTGCGGCTCACCCGCAACAGCATCGTCAGCGAGCGCTCGGGAATGCTGCCCCTACACCGGGCACGCGAGGCCGCGGATGCCGCTGGTCTGCCCATTATGGTCCACCCCCAAGACGCTTGGTGCGACAGCCTCGATGATGTGCTGGCCGTTATGAAACAGGGCGACATCCTCACCCATTGCTTCCACGGTATGAAGTGCGGCGTCCTCGATGAGGCCGGCCAAGTGCGCCCTGCGGTACACGAGGCCGTGGAGCGCGGCGTGCTCTTTGATGTGGGGCACGGTGCTGGCTCTTTCTCTTGGGAGGTGGCCGAGACGGCGCTGAGTGCTGGCCTCGCGCCGCATACCATTTCTTCGGACCTGCATGTGTACAACCTCCACGGGCCGGTCTATGACTTAATCAACGTCGCGTCCAAATTCCTCCACTTGGGCATGGATCTCGACACTGCGCTGGCCAAAGTCACCGCAGTGCCGGCGCAAGTCATCGGGATGCCGGACGAGATCGGCACCCTAGCGGTAGGTGCTTGGGGCGATGCGGTAGTGCTCGATGTGCGCCAGGGTCAGTTCCAGTTGGCCGATTCAGGCGGGGAGATACGCACTGGCGATCAGCAATTGGAACCGCTTGTTGTGGTCAAGGGCGGTCGAATTTACCGTCAGTATTGAGACTAGGAACAGCATAGATAAAGGTGAGACTTGTGCATCAATCTTGGGATGCCTTTATGTCGCATCCCTCAGTCATTGGCTTTAGCGCGGCGAAACCGTGAGCACCAGCGAGGAGTACGAATTTATGAACGCGAGATACGCATTTTTGCTAGCCCTCGTCTGTACTATGGGCGCATTCGCAGAAGACGAGACGGACGAGCAGAAGATATACGAAGTCGAAGAGATCACGGTGACCGGCTCCCGCATCAAAAGCGCGGAGACGCTGGCACCAGCGCCGATCGTCGTCCTGTCAGCCGAGGAAATCAGGGCGCAGGGCTTGGCCTCTCTTGGGGACGTGTTGCAAACGCTCACCGTGCAGTCCAATGCGATCAACACCCAAGCCAACAACGGCGGCGACGGCTCGACCCGCGTCAGCCTGCGCGGCCTAGGTTCCAATCGCACCCTCGTATTGGTCAATGGCCGTCGCTTCGTGCCGGGCGGGACGGGCGCGAATTCATCCGTTGACTTAAATGCCATTCCGGCCTCCGTCATCGAGCGAGTCGAGGTACTCAAAGACGGGGCCTCGGCGGTCTATGGCTCGGACGCCATCGGCGGCGTGGTCAACATCATTACCAGAACCGCGATAGAGGGGATAGCAATCGACTATTACACGGGGACTGCGGGCGCGGGCGACGGCGAAGTTATGGACCTCAGCGTAACCACCGGCCTACAAAGCGAAAAAGGCCACATCGCCTTTTCGGCAGGCTATCACAACCAGCGGCCGGTTTGGACTGGCGACCGGAGTTTTAGCGAGTCGGACAAGGCTTACGATTGGGAATTGAACGACGGCACCTTCTACAAGAACGGCAGCTCGGCCACCCCGGAAGGCCACATCATCGACCGTTTGGGTGAGGAAGGCAACGAGGCGTGGCAGGCCGTTGTTGCGGCGGCTGGCGACGAGGCTGGGGATTACCACCGCGATCCGAACATTGGCTGGCGTCCTTTTAATTGGGCGGGGATCTCATCCGACGGGAGCGGCGACACCTATAACTACCAGCCGGAGAACTACCTCTACACTCCGCAGACGCGCTACAGCTCCTTTCTCAGCGGTTCCCATGCCATTACTACGGAAGCGCAGGCGTATTTCGAGGTGGTGTACACCAACCGCCAGTCCGACCAGAAGCTAGCGCCAACGCCGCTATTCATCATCTCCGAAGGGATCTCGGTGTCTGCTGCTAACCGGTACAACGAATTCGACCGCGATTTTATCGATGTGCGCCGGCGCTTTGTCGAGGCGGGGAATCGCAATTTTCTCCAAGACATTGATACCTACCGCATGGTGTTGGGATTGGATCACCGGCTCGGGCGCTTTGACGCTGACTTGTCTTTTTCCTACGGCCGCAGCGAGGGGACCAGTATCAACGAGGGCCGTTTTATTCGCAGCAATGTCGAGCAGGCACTGGGTCCAGACGAGGATTGCACAGGCGACTGCGTGCCGCTGGACCTTCTCCACGGCCCCGGCACCATCACCGAGGAGATGCTGAGCTACATCCAGTACACTGGCATCGGCCGAGGCTATTCCCGGCAGCAGATCCTGCAGTGGAACCTGACCGGCGAGGTGGCGCGCCTGCCTGCCGGTCTGCTGGCAGTGGCAGCCGGTCTCTCTTCGCGCTGGGAGGCGGGGGCCTACCTCCCCGATCCCATGACCGCATCGGGAAATACCACCGGCAGCAAAGCGTTCCCCACCGAGGGCTCATACTCGGTCAGGGCGCTGTACGCAGAAACCCAACTGCCGATCTACCAAGCAGGAGCTGTCAGCCTCGATGCAACGGCCGCCGGACGCGCCTTCGACTACGACACCTTTGGCGGGGGGTTTACCTATGAAGCCGGAAGCCGTCTCCAGCTTTCCCAAGGCCTAGCCTTCCGGGCCACTTCCTCCAACGCCTTTCGCGCCCCCAGTATCGCCGAAATGTTCCTCGGAGTCAGCGATGCCTTTCCCTTGGTCAGCGATCCCTGTAGCAGGGTGGACGAAGCGGGCAATGCCCGGGAGTTGACCGCTCAGCAGGAGCGGAATTGCGCCGACCAAGGCATCCCGGACGACTTCGAGGACTCACGAGCCCAGCTATTGGCCAAGTTAGGTGGGTCCACGGATCTCGATCCGGAGAAAGCCGCGATGATCACTGCGGGCGTGGTGTATCAGCCGGATTTCTTCGGAGGATTAGACCTGACCGTCGATTACTATACCACCAAGATCGAGGATGAGATCGGCACCCTGCCAGCCGGCCTCATCCTGAGCAACTGCTACTCGCAGGACGTGCCATCCGACTGCGATCAAGTCGTGCGCGATCCTGACAGCCATCTGATCACCCAGATTCTAGCGACCAATACCAATATCGGGGAGACTGAAACTAGCGGCGTGGATTTTGGGCTTAACTACATTGCGGATGCGCCCATTGGTGTTATCTCGGCGCAGTTCGAGAGCAACATGCTCGTCAAGTACGAGCAAACGCTGCCCTCAGCCAGCGGTCCTGAGCTGGTCAAGGGCTTGGGTTACTACGACTTAGGCGTGTTTCCCACGTGGCGTCACGCCGCTTCCGTTAGCTTGGCAAAGCAGCGTTTTTCCGTTGGGTTGACGTGGCGCTACGTTGGCGGATTCGAGGAGTGCGAGGACGACGACTGCAAGGGCAAGTACCGCGAGGACGTAGAAGAAGTACCCCCAAGCCGCAAGGTCGATCCGAACAGTGTCTTCAATGTGCGTGCATCGTACGAAGTGGGGACGGCCCTTGGGCTCTCCACCCTGACCGTCGGCATCAACAATCTACTCGATCAGTCTCCGGCGGTGATCTTCAATGGGTTCCTCGGCACGTCCGATGCAAGTACCTACGACTTTATGGGCCGCTACCTGTACGTGCGCCTGTCCCATTCTCGGTAGGGTCCCACTTGTTGCGTTTGGACCCTACCGAGACGAGACAAGTGGACTGCTGAGAGCTAATAATCGTACGTCAGTGAAATGTTCCAGCGGCGCCCCAGCCCGAGGAAGACGCGAGCGCTTGCGGCGTCGTGACCATCGCCGTCATCGGCATCGGACACGTAGCGTTCGTCGAGCAAATTGAAGACGTGCAGGCGCAGCTTCATATTGCTAAACGAAGCGCCGGGCAGGGTGTAACTCGCGTGTAGATCCACCAGATTGTAATCTGGGAGTTTCCACGACTGTGCTCGGTCGTCGGGGTCGGTTCGGTTGGCGGGATCAAATTTGGCGTAGTGATCCATGAACCGCCGCACACCCAGCGAGGCGTAGAGGCCGCGCGTGGGAAATACCGCACCGCTCAGGCGCAGGGTCTTTTGCGCTGCGTCGCCCACCTTTAGCCCTTTGGCATAGACTTGAAATTCGCCGATCGCCTCTGGGTCCTCTTCGGGTGAAAATGTGGTATTGACATCGTTGAGCCACTCCCAATTGCCCAGCGACACCATGCCGCGCACCTCGAATTTGGCATGAAGCCGCGCCTTCAGATCGAACTCTACGCCGGTATGCAGCGCGTCAATGCCGTTCAGCAAAAATCGGAAGCTCTGTTCGAGCTCCTCGCTATAAATACTTTTGGGCCACGAGCGGTCGATCCACTTGGTGTAATAGAAGTTTGCGTTGCCAGTAAACATACCGCGTTTGAAATAACCGGCCCCCAGTTCAAAAGAAGCGACCTTTTCATTGAACGTGGGATCGTACAGGCTGTTGTCGTAGTGGTAAACCGAGTCGAATTTGGGCGCGGTTGAAAGCCAGCCCATGTTAGCATACACATTGACTGTGGGAGTGGCGTTGTAGTTGCCGCCTACTTTCATGGTGTAGCCGGGGAAGTTTTCCCAGGCTGTCTGATCCCAATCACCATCGACCTTGGCGCGGAAGTAGTCGATGCGCTTATAACCCGTCATCGATCCCGAGGTGCTCAAAAAGGCCGTGAATTTGTCAAACTGCCCTTCGAGCTGGGCAAAGCCGCCGCCCCAGCGCGTCAGGCCATCGTTGTGGTAGGAGACTTTGTCGCCGAGTCGCGTGACGACGGTCGTGGCATTGTTGTCCCTCTCCCATGCTCTGGGGACGTAGTAATCGGCCCCGAGCAAATTGCGCACTTCGCGCCAGTGCTCCCCCTTGTAGTAGCGCAAATCCGTGCCAAAGGTCAGCTTGTAGATATCGCTCAAGTGGTATTCGGCCGTGCCCAAATACCCATACCAGAAGTGTTGATTGACCGAGTTGCGGATAATGGTCTGTGCTGCAATTTCATCGGCACCTACTGTGCCGGCAGCCACCAACGCGGAATCGGCTTGGGTATTCAACTCGTCGGCCACGCGTTGCCAGTTGATGGTGCCATCTTCTAGCGCGCCTGGATTGGACCCCAAACGCCCGGTGCCGCCGCCTTTCCCGCGCGAGAAATAGAATACATTGGACAACATGAATTGTGCGTTGGGGGTCCAGTACCAATTCAAATTGGCTTGGGGTTTGTGATAAAAGTTTTCGCGCTCCATGATGATTGCGCTGTCGCGTGCATCGTGGACACTGCCGTTGTAGTACTCCTGATAGGACGAAAAGGGCGAGCGTCCCCAGTTGGGATTGTAATCGACGCCGTAGTTTCTGGCGTCCGCAACGTCAATGCCCAGGGATTGGGCGTAATCGGCGTCAAATGTTGCAATGGATTGCTTGTAGAGACGATGGCCGTGGCGCTGCGGTGCGCCGGTGACGAACAGATCAATTTTGTGCGTGTCGGATGCCAAAAAGCTCAACGCACCAAAGTAGGCCCACGCTGAGGACCACGCCTGAGCGGGCAGACCCTCGCTGCTCTTGCGCGTCATGCCCACGGTGAAAGCTGTTTTTTTATCGACCAAACCCGAGGAAAAATTGAGCGTGGTTTTGTAAAAGGCGTTGTTGCCAGCCTCCTGTTTGATTTTGAAGCCGCGCCGTTGACTGGCGATATCGGTGATGATGTTCATGGTGCCACCCACTGAGGCAATCGCCAGATTGGAAGCTCCCAAGCCGCGCTGTACTTGGATCGACGACGTGACGTCGCTCAGCCCATCCCAGTTGGACCAATAGACCCAGCCGTTTTCCATATCGTTGACGGGTACGCCGTTGATCATAACGGCGACATTGCGCTGGTCAAAGCCCCGCACATTGATGCGAGAGTCGCCGGCCCCGCCGCCTTGCTCGGTCGCATAAACGCCCGGCGTATCATTTAAAATCAGCGGCAGATCGCGCGAGCCGAGTTTGCGCTGCATGTCGGCTTTGGGCACGTCGGAGAAGGCGACGGGTGTTTCGCGCATTTTGGCCCGATCGGCAACGATGATGATTTCTTTACCGCGAAATACCTCGGGCACAAGTTCGACAAACAGCTCGCCCGCATCCGCTTCTACGACAACGGGACTGCGGTGTTCTATGTATCCGATAAAACTTACGACGAGCGTGTGGCTGCCCACGCCGACATTGGCGATGGCAAACTGCCCGTCGAGGTCTGTAGTAGCTCCGCGCTCGACGCCTTCTATATAGACGTTGGCACCCGGCAGTGACTCGCCGGTTTCGGCATCGCGCACTGTGCCTTTTAATTCGGCGGCAAGCAGAGGGGAAGAGGCGAGGAATAGTAAAGAAAAAAGCATGACCATTGGCTTCATAAGACTCCTCCGTGGGGGAATGGGGATGCAGCAGGGCCACTATGATTTATATTATTTTTAGGCGTTGTTGCATGAATATCTATAAGTCGTTGTTTTACAATAAGTTAGCGTTTTGATGTCAAATTTCGTAAACTATTGTTTTCTAACGAGTTACCGTTTTTCGTGCAACAACGCCTTATTTTTATATAAAATTTAAATAAAATATATTTAGTCTAATGAATCGCTGATGATCCGTCAAGTTCCGTCGCCGTTTGGGGTAGTGAGGGGAGTGGGATGCTGTCCATCCCTTGGTTGACTCCTAGGTTCATTGCGGTTGACATGTGTACCGTCACACGGTACGCTTTTTTATAATTCGGATGCTTCGACTTATGAAAAACCCACCACATCCTGGCCGCAGTATCAAGGAGAATTGCCTAGATCCGCTCGGTCTGAACGTCACCGAGGCGGCGAAGGTATTGGGCGTGGCTCGGCACACGCTTTCGCGCGTCCTGAATGGACATGCGGCTATTTCGCCAGAGATGGCCATTCGGCTGGAGAAGGCGGGCTGGTCCAATGCTGAGTTCTGGTTGCGGCGGCAGACCTCGTACGATCTGGCGCAAGCTCGCAGGGGCGAAGGACAGATTAAGGTCGAGCGCTATCAGCCGCAGGTAGTCTGATAAAATCGAGAAGCCGATCAAATAGGTTATTCCCGGGATAGAAGGACAAATACTGCATTTTGGCAGTTCCAAGGAGAACAATGGCCGAGACACTGAAGCGACTAGATCAGAGTCGCCTAAACGTAATCTCAAAGTATAGAGCTAATCCTCTCGCTTGGAGGGGGCAGTTCACACCACAGTTGGTCGACTACCTGCTTGAATCCTTTTCAGACCCCGGGGATCTGGTCGTTGACCCGTTCTCAGGGAGTGGGACAGTGCTGTTCGAGTCCGCGTCCCATGACATGCCATGCTTTGGTAATGAGTTGAACCCTGCGGCGTATCTCATGTCGAAGTTTTTCCACTTGGTGAACTTCGAACGCTCGGAGAGAGAGGCTATTATAGAGCAGCTCAGAGAATCCCTCAGCGGAATCGTGGGCAGGTACGATGATCTGCCCCTGATGAGCCAGGCAGACAAACATCGAGAGAAGTACTCCAATCTGCTTGCGCTTGCCAAGGAGCTACTCGCAGCTACATCATACGATTCCATGGTCCTTTGTCTTGCGGCTAACGTTCTGTTCAAGGCAGAGTCTAGTCGAATCAATGACTTAGGGCAGGCTGTTTGGCGGTCGTACGACTACATAGCCACCTTTGCAGGCGAACTGCCGTATACTACAAGTCCTGTTGATGCACAACTTGGAGACGCGCGAGCCATGCATCAGGCTCTCGACAGAAAGGCGGGGTTGGTTATCACTAGTCCGCCCTACATCAATGTTTTCAACTACCACCAGAATCACCGAGCGATAGTTGAACTCTTGGGTTGGGATCTGTTGCGTGTCGCACGGAGCGAAATTGGGTCGAATCGCAGGAATAGAGGGAACCGGTTTCGAACCGTAATTCAGTATTGCCTCGACATGAGTCAGTTTCTGAACGCTATGGCTATGGCTATCCGGCAAGAGGGCATCCTCGTACTGATTGTCGGAAGAGAATCGAACGTCAGAGGAGTGCCGTTCTACAATGGAAGGATAATCCGTGACCTCCTCCAATTGCATCCATGCTTCACCCGTCTTGGGCATTATGAGCGTCACTTCATAAACAGATTCGGTCTTAAGATCCATGAAGACATTCTCGTCACGAAACGAGATGATGTGTCGCCACAACTATTTCCCGAAGAAAAGGTGCGGAGGGTCGCAAGTAAGCACTTGAAGTATGCCAGAAAGACGGCCTCTGATAAGGTCAATCGCGACCTAGAGTCGGCTATACAGGATGTTTTAAGCCTCCCATGCTCGGATTGGTACACCACAATGGAGAATCCTATTGAACTTACGATACCTATCAGTTCTCACCAGACGAAGGCTTCAATCCTTCGGAAACCTCCTCATGTTCGTTCTGTCTTGCCGTCTTTGCCGCTGAGATCAAGGTGAACTATGACAAGACCATGTAGAGTGCGCTGGCACTGCAGCTCGGCTGAAGCAGGGCTGTCCTATCGCCAAGTACTACGCATTGGTAGAATATCTTGACATGACACCAGAGGACTGTCGTTTGACGGAGATCGATAATGTCTTCCTGCTTCGGCGAGCAAAGCGACTCCCGGCTGGAAACGCGACGACGCCAACGAAGTACGCGCTGCTCATAAGGACAACCCTATACAAGCTGATGTTATCTGGAGCTTTGTAGAAGAGATACAGGCTTTTGTGCAAGCAGTCTGGTACGATCCAGATGCCGCACTCAAGAGAGGTTCGTTCGTGTGATCATGGAAAAAGTGAATATTTTTGAGACCGACTGGTATCGGGATATCAAATCAAAGATGACGCCGGGCGATAATCTGAGGATCTACCGGGAGAATCGCGGTTTGACTCAGGCTAAGTTAGGTGAAATGCTTGGCAATGTTCCCCGTCAGCATATCTCAAACATGGAGAGAGGGGTACGGTCGATTAGCTTAAAAACGGCCCGGAAATTGGCAGTACTATTTAAGGTATCCCCTGAGAAATTCATTTGATAAACAGACCCACTGAGACTCTTCAACACCCCCACCCATCACACTCATTATTGACCTTCACGTAAGTTGATTTACCGCGTCGATCCCAATGCCAATACGGAGTGTTGTAAATCAAATTTGGTGAACCTCAATAATCCCCCTCAAAACCGCAGCGCAAACACCGTCCGCACCCCCGGTTCCGAACGGGCGGAGATAGACCCCCGGTGGAGTCGCATGATTTGGCGGCACAGGCTCAGCCCGATGCCGGAGCCGTCCGGCTTGGTCGTGAAAAAGGGGATGAACACCTTGTCGAGCGCTTCTTCGACGATGCCCGGCCCATTGTCCGCGACCTCGACGACGACCTTGTCGTGCGCCAGATGAGCGGTCAAGTCAACGCGAGCCCCAGCGCGGCCGGCCGTAGCTTCGCGGGCATTGCTCAGTAGGTTGATAAGGATCTGCTCGACTTGCTCGGGGTCGGCAGTCAATTCGAGGCTGGGGGGGTTGACCTCGGTGTGCAACTCGACCGCGGACTCGGCGAATTGGGACCGCATTAGCTGCTCCACTCGGGCGAACAGACCGGCTACCGGGACAATCTCAAAGGACGGCGCTGGGACGCGGGTGAGATCGCGGTAGGCTTCGACAAAGTGCAGCAGGCCCTCGCTGCGGCGCTGGATGGTGCTCACGGCGGTGTGGATGTCTTCGGTGGTCTCGGCATCGAGGGCGTCGGCTTTTAGCATTCCGTCCGCAGTGGCGGCCAGCGAAGCAATGGGGGTGATGGAATTCATGACCTCGTGGGTGAGCACGCGGATCAGGTTTTGCCAAGCCTCCATTTCCTTTTCGTCGAGGTCGGGGCCAATGTCGTGGAGGGCCACTAGGGTGTGCTTGCGGTCGCCGATCTGGAACACCGATGCGTGCAGGGCGAGTCGGATCTCTTCCAAACTCACTAGGTCGCGGCCCCCGGGCCCGAGGTTTTGCAGGGTGGTGGTTAGGATGGGATTGACGCGGTTGAGATCGGCGATGTGGCCCAAGCGGGGCACCCCCAACAGGCGCGTGGCCGCGTTGTTGATCAGCGACACCTCGCCAGCGTTGTCAAAGACGATCAAGCCGACGCCAATGTGCTGCACCACGGTTTGCAAGTAGCGCGCTTGTTCTTCCTTTTCGGCCCGCGCTTGGCGAAAGGCGTCGAGGACCTCGTTGAACGCGGTCTTGAGTTCGTCGAAAGAGGAGCCGAGACCGCCGGTGACATAGGTCTGGGAAAAGTCGGCGTAGCGGATGGCGTTCAAAAAGCGCGCTAGATCGCGGTTGGCGCGCTCGACGTAGTGGACGAGGGCGTAGAGCTGGTAGAGCAGGACGAAGCCGACGACGATGGGGACGGCAAGATGATAGGTTCCGTTTGCTATGATGTAGAACAGCAGCCACAAGGTGACGCTGAGGAAGGCGACGCGCAGCACGATCCGCGTGCGGAAGGCGCGGGCTCCTTGCATTAAGCGACGGAAAACGCCCTTAAAGTCCATTACTTCTCCATGCGGCGATAGAGGGCCGTGCGGGATTTTCGCGCGTGGAACTTCCTATTTCACTCTGCGACCCGGATGTCCCGCCAACTCTTAGCCTCCACGAACAGCGAAAGATGGCCGATATTGTCTGTAACGACAGTAGCTCCGACTTCCCGGGCCTGAGCTGCAAGAATCACATCACAGTCCAGTTCTTTGGGATCTGCAGTTGGGCGACCGCGTTGTCTTGCCTCGGCCCATAGCTGGGCGGCGCGCAGCATAACGGCGGTGGTGATAGGCAAGTACGGCAGGGCCTGTTTGAGCTGGTCGAGGCGACCAATGCCCACCTCACGTCGGGCGCGGATTAACTCACGGCGCACTTCATAGTCGGAAATTTCGGGAATCATAACCGTTGTCTCAGTTGCCAACAGTTGGTCAAACCACTGAGTGAACGCGGGATTCTGCCGTGGATGGGATACTTGTCCTAGGATGCCAGCATCGAACAAGACTACGTCAGGCACTGAATAGCTTTCTATGACCAGAGCGGTTGGCCTCCAAGTTTTGCTTGAGGCCGGGCCACGTTGCCTCGTCATAGCCAGATTCGTCGGCCAACCAAGTGGACAATAGCTGTCGTGCCTTGGTATTGCTCCGATACTGAGTCTTGTCGTTCGTTCGTGCTGTTGGTCTTGCTACGGGTTCAGTCTGTAGATCGGTCATAATTTCTCCTGTGATCTCTTCCCACTCGCCATAATTGAACGTACTCTGCAATACTTCGATCTGTCAAAGGGTATTCTTGGAGCGCGATGACCCAAGAAGCTCCGCGTGCGGAAGGCGCGGCCTCCTTGCGCCAAGCGGTGCAGAACGCCCTTAAAGGCCATACTTCTCCATGCGGCGATAGAGGGCCGTGCGGGTCAAGCCGAGTTCCCGCACGGTTTGGCTGACGTTGCCTTGGTGCTTGCGCAGCACTCGGGCGATGACCTCGCGCTCGACGTCTTCGAGATTGTAGCTGTCAAAGGCAACGGATTCTTCAGGCGACGGGGCCGCGGTCAAGGGGAAGTCGTCTGCGGTTAGTCGATCCCCCTCGCTCATAATGACGGCGCGTTCCACCGCGTGCTGCAATTCCCGCACATTACCCGGCCAAGCGTACGCGCGCAAATGGGTGAGCGCCTCGGCGGTCAGACCAGTCAGAGTCTTGCGGTACTTGGTCCGGTATAGGTCGAGGAAGTGACGGGCCAACAGCGCGATGTCTTCGGGGCGCTCGCGCAGGGGGGGTAGATCGATTTCCACGGTGTTGATGCGGTAGAGCAGGTCCTGGCGGAAGGTGCCGGCCGTGGCCATTTCGTGGATGGGCTGGTTGGTGGCGCATATAAGGCGCACATCTACGGACACGGGCTGGTTGGCACCCACGCGGACGACCTGCTGGTTTTGCAGGGCCGCGAGCAGCTTGACCTGCAAGGGCAGCGGCAGGTTGCCGATCTCGTCGAGGAATAGGGTGCCCCCGGAGGCGATTTCAAAGCGGCCGGCGCGGTCGCTGCGGGCGTCGGTGAAGGCACCTTTGACGTGGCCGAAAAGCTCGCTCTCGAACAGGGTTTCGCTCAGGGAACCCATATCGACGGAGATAAAGACTTCGTCGGCGCGCGCCGAGCGGCGGTGGATCTCGCGCGCCACCAGTTCCTTGCCCGTGCCGTTCTCGCCGAGGATGAGGACGCTGGCGTCGGTGGCGGCCACCTTGGCCATCGTCTGAAAGACTTCCTGTAGGATTGGGGCCTCGCCAATGAGGTCGCCAAAGGGCTGGTCGAGGTCTGCGGATAGCCGCTGCTGGCGCGAGCGGAGGTGGTGGGTTTCCCGGCGCGAGCGGTGCAATTCCACGGCTGCGGACAGCGTGGCGAGCAACTTCTCATTCTGCCAGGGTTTGAGCACAAAATCGACGGCCCCCTCCTTGACGGCGCGCACGGCCATCTCAACATCGCCGTACGCGGTGATCAGCAAGACGGCAACGGTCGGGTCCAGGTCGCGGATTTGCTGGAGCCAGTAGAAACCCTCCCGACCGCTGGTTGCCTCCTGAGTGAAGTTCATGTCGAGGAGGACAACGGCCGGAGACTCCTGTTTGAGGGCACTCGGAATGGCCTGGGGATCGGTCTCGGTGCGGACTTGGTAGCCCTGCTGCTTGAGAAGCAAGCGGGCGGCGACGAGCACGTCTTGATTGTCGTCCACGACGAGGATGCGAGCGGCTTCAGCAGGCATGGGATATGCTCCCTAGTGTACGCCAGCGGACAGTAGGTGTATCACCAGCGGACAGTAGCGCTGGGGCGGGCAAGGAGACGATTTTACTCATCTTCTTTCTTATCAATGGGTTAGGAATGTGGCATGTATCTTGCTATTTCTGGAGAAAAGGCTGCGACAAGATAAGGTGGTAAATGCTATGCCCGCAAATATTCGACTTTTCTCCAAAGAGCGCGCTTCCGAGCCTACCCCCGGCAGCACCCGTCTTGGCGGCGGTGTTGGCATGGACCGCAAAATCGAGAAGCCTCGGTTTACGCCCAAGCGCATCGCCATAGGCGCGGCTGCTTTGCTGTTGGCCGGGCTATTCGGATACCTCCTGCTCGCGGATTTCGGGGTGCGCAAACTGAATGTAGAGCGCGAGCGGCTGACGATCTCGACGGTCGCGCTCGGCCCGTTTCAGGAATACATCCCGGTGCGCGGCACCGTGCTGCCGCTGCACACCGTGTATCTCGACGCCCTAGAGCGCGGCCAAGTGGAGCAGGTGTTCGTCGAAGAGGGTGCCTCCGTGGCCGAGGGCGATCCACTGCTGCGCCTTGCCAACCCCGATCTGGAACTGACCGTCCTGCAACAGGAAGCCGACCTCGAGCGCAGCCGGGAGGCGTTGCGCAATGGCCGGCTGACCATGGAGCAGGAACTGCTGCGCTCGCGGAAATCACTGATGGAAATCGAGTACCTGCTAGCCATCAACAAGCGCAACTTCGAGCGCTACGAGAGCCTGTCGGCGGAAGATTTGACGGCCATCCTATCGCGGCAGGAATACGAGAAGCTGCGCGACGAGTACCAGTACAGCGTCCGCCGCATGGCCCTGACGCGGGAGACCCAGACCCAGGACTCGCTGCTGTCGGCGAGCAAGGTGGTACAGCTCGTCTCGGCTGTGGAGCGCATGGAACGCAACCTCGAAATCGTCCGCGGTCGGCTCGACAACCTGACGGTGCGGGCCCCCGTAGCCGGGCAGCTAACTATGCTGAAAGCGGAGATCGGCGAGAGCAAGGGGACGGGTGTGCGCTTGGGCCAGATCGACATGATCGACGGCTTCAAGGTGCGCACCGCCATTGACGAGCACTACATCGGTCGCGTGGGGCGAGGGCAGCGCGGCCAGTTCGACAACTACGACGAGTCATACAGCTTGGTAATCCGCAGGGTCTATCCAGAGGTAAGGGAGGGACGCTTTCAGGTCGATCTGGTGTTTGAGGGGGAAGCACCCGAGGGCATCCGGCGCGGCCAGACCCTGCACATCCGCCTGGAGTTGGGCGATCTAGATGAAGCGGTGCAAGTGGCGCGGGGCGGGTTCTATCAGGCGACCGGGGGGCACTGGGCCTATGTGCTCGACGCGGCTGGCGACCGAGCCACGCGGCGCTCTATCGCCCTGGGCCGCCAGAATCCCCGGGTGTACGAAGTGCTGGAGGGGCTTGAGCCGGGAGAGCAGGTGATTACTTCGAGCTATGAGACTTTTGGCGAAGACATGGACGTGTTGGTGTTGCGCTAGCAACGCCCTAACCAAGGAGCGAAAATCATGACTGAGCAGACAGCGAATGCTGAAAACGGCCGCGCGCCCCTGATCCGCACCGTCGGGCTGCACAAGCTGTACACGACCGAGGAGGTCGAAACGACCGCCTTGGACAACGTCAACCTCGAAATCGCCGAAGGCGAATTTGCCGCCATCATGGGGCCGTCGGGCTGCGGCAAGTCAACGCTGCTCAATTTGCTCGGCTTGCTCGACAACCCAACCGAGGGGGAATACTGGCTGCTGGACGAGGAGGTAGCGACCTACTCGGAGCGCCTGCGGGCGAACCTGCGCAAGGGGACCATCGGCTTTGTCTTTCAGTCGTTCAACTTGATCAACGAATTGACCGTCCACGAGAACGTCGAGCTGCCTCTGCTCTACATGGGTATGCCAGCTACGGAGCGCAAGCAGCGGGTGCGGTCAATCCTCGACCACATGCAGATCACCCACCGCGAGAAGCACTTTCCGCTTCAGCTTTCCGGCGGCCAACAGCAGCGCGTGGCCGTGGCGCGGGCCTTGGTCGCGGAGCCGAAGCTGGTGCTGGCGGATGAGCCGACCGGCAATCTCGACTCGCGCCACGGCGACGAGGTCATGGAGATGCTCACCGAGATGAACCGCAACGGCACGACCGTGGTGATGGTGACGCACTCACCGGCCTACGCCGACTTTGCGCACCGGATCATTCATCTGTTTGATGGCAGGATCGTGAGCGAGAACATCGAGAGGGTCCCGGAAACGTCGTAAGAATTTAAGAGGTTATGGACATGCTGCGGGAGCTGAATGACGAGGGCACGACGATTGTGCAGGTGACGCATTCGGAGAAAAACGCTACCTACGGCAGCCGGGTGGTGCATCTGTTGGACGGCAAGATAGAGCAAGAGGGAAGGTACTAACCAAGAGGGAGGTACTAACCATGCTACGCAATAACCTGATCGTCGCCTGGCGCAATCTGCGCCGCTATCGGATGTACACTGCGATCAATGTGTGTGGGCTGGCCGCGGCCTTTGCGGTGGCCATCTTCGTCGGCCTGTACGTGCATGGGGCGCTGACGTGGGACCGCTTCCACGCCAATGGCGAGCAGATCTACCAAGTCTGCATGACACATCCGGCCTGGAAAGGGAAGGCTATGACGGGGACGCCGGGAGACCTCGGCCCGGAGATGGTGGCTACACTCCCCGCTGTGCTGCGCTCGGTGCGTACGGACGATACGTCCGGGCTATTGGGCTACGGGGATCAAGTGACCGAGGCGAGGGGGCGGTTCGCCGACCCTGAGTTCTTCGAGTTGTTCAGCTTCCCCCTGATCGCGGGCGATCCAAGCACGGCCCTTGACGGGCCGAACTCGATCATATTGTCGAGACGGCTGGCGCAGCGGCTATTCGGCTCCGACGACCCCATGGGCCAGACCCTACAGCTAGGGGACCGCGGTATCAGCGGAGACTTCGTCGTCACCGGAATCGCCGCCGATGTGCCGTACGAGTCCAGCCTGGAGTTCGACTGGGTGATTCCCTTCGTCCAGCGGGAAATCCAGACTTCGGGGCGCGGCCAAGGCGAGACCTATCTCCAGATCGCCGATGCCGCGGGCGTGGAGGCGGCCTTGGCCTTCGACTCGGATCGGTACTGGGAGGATTCTGAACTCGTCATCGTGCCGCTGTTCGACAAGCGGCTACATCCCCAACTCAGCGGAGGGAGGTCGATGAAGAGTTCGCTTTACCGCAATGGATTCGTCGCCTGCCTCGTGCTGCTGCTGGCGTGCATCAACTACGCCAACCTGGCGGCGGGCATGTCGCTAATGAGGGCGCACGAAGTGGGTGTGCGCAAGGTGGTCGGTGCCGGACGGGGACAGCTCATGCGCCAGTATTTCGCTGAGTCCCTGCTGCTCAGCTTCGTCGCCCTAGCGCTGGCCGTGCTGCTGACGGATATCTTGCTGCCTGGCCTGAATCGTCTGATGACGATGCCTGGATCGTTCGAATCGCGCCTCGACTTGCAGTACACGCCGTGGACGGTGATGGCCCTAGCCGGGTTCGGCGTGATCATGGGGCTCGTGGCGGGCGCGTACCCAGCGCTGGTACAGTCGCGGATGCAGCCAGTCGAGATTATGCAGGACAGGCTCCAAGTGCGAAACCGTGCCAGCCGCATCTTAGTAGTCGTTCAGTTCGTGGCCTCCACGGTGTTCCTGACCACGGCCCTTGTCATGGATCGGCAGGTCAATCATTGGGAGTCCCTAGATCAGGGCTACGACCCGCAGTTCGTGGTCTGCATCCCGACGTTTGCGGGATCCTCGAAAGAGGAAGGCGTGCATGAGTCGCAGCACTTTCTTGAGGTTTTCCGCCGGGAGGTCCTCCCGCTTTCGGGTGTGCTCGCCGTGTCTGGCTCCAGAGACTTCCCCGGTAGAGTCAGTGACATTCACTACGCGCAGGGACGGCCGGATGCCTCGCTGATTGAGGCAGATCCGCACTTCCTGCGCACCCTTGGCCTAGAGGTGGTCGAGGGTGAGGACTTCCCTCCGGACCTGCTGGCCAGTGGTCGCGTAGTGCTCGTCAACCAGCAGCTAGCGGCCACGCTGGAGGGACCGGTCGTCGGCTCCTACCTCGAAGACCTCGAAGTCGGATACCGGCCGCAGATTATTGGCGTGGTATCCGACTTCCAGCACGACGATCCCTTCCGCTTCGTGCCGGAACTCGTGATCAGCGTCCGACCGGAGCGTCGCATTGGAACGGTGCTGGTGCGGGTGCGACCCGAGGGGGTGCCCGAGACGCTTGCCGAGTTGCGCGAGGCTTGGGAACGGCTGTCGACCGGGGTGCCCTTTACCTATCGCTTTCTCGAAGACCATATCGCCGAGCGCTTCCTTTATGAAGCCACCACCATTAGCCTGCTGCGCTGGGTGACCGGGTTCCTCGTGCTAATCGCCTGTCTCGGCGTCTTCGGCATGGCCTCCCTCGCCATCGGCCGACGCACCAAGGAGGTGGCCGTGCGCAAGATTCTCGGTGCCTCGACCGCGAGCGTGGCCGTGCTGCTGTCGGCGCAGTGCACGCGGCTCGTGCTGATTGCCGTGGTCATCGCCATACCCCTGACCTACCAGCTCTCGGAGTTTTTACTCCGCAGTGAGGTGGAGCGCATTGAGCTCGACCTGCTCAGCTACTCGACTGGCGGCCTGATCGCCTTGGGCTTGACTTGGCTAGTGTCGGGATACCACGCGGTTCGAGCGGCGATGGCGAATCCGGTGGACTCGCTGCGCAGCGAGTAGGGAATTTCGCACCGATTTAGCGCGAGAAGGAGAATAACCATGCTACACAGCAATCTGATCATCGCCTGGCGCAATTTGATGCGCCATCGCCTACATACGGTCATCAACCTCGCGGGGCTGGGCTTGGGCATGGCGTTCTGTCTGCTCGCTTGGCGCTTTGCCTCTCAGGAGTGGTCGTTTGATCGCTTCCACAGCAAGGCGGACCGGATCTATCGCGTTTATATCGAGTTCATGGTGCCGGAGGAGGGGCTGATGCACATAGCTGACGCGATTAACTTTGCTTTCGCGCCCGAGCTAGAGGCTCTTTCTCCGCAAGTGGAGCGCACGGTGAGCCTCAGCGCGGCGAAAGGGGGCGATAGAGATGACCGCGTTGTACGGACGACCTTTGAAGGTAGTTTGGCCTACGAGGAATTCCTCCTCGTCGATCCTGCGTTTTTCGAGGTCTTCGATCTTCCGCTTCTGCTAGGGGACATGGCCACGGCGCTGACCGAGCGCAACTCCGTCGTCCTCAGCTACGAGATGGCTCAACGCCTGTTCGGCGACGCCGATCCGCTGGGACAGCGCTTGGCGATCGCCGCTATGCACGGGTCTGATGTCGAGGACTTTACCATCACCGGCGTGGCCGCGCCGGTTCCGCGCACATCGTCGATTCAGTTCAACATGCTGCTGCCGTTCGATAACACGGAGTTCCTCTTCCGCGATTCCCCGGATGCGTGGGAAGGTTCGTGCAATGCCTACGTCCTGCTCGCACCCGGTGCGGACCCGGCTGATGTAGCGCCAGCCTTCGTGCAACTCACACGGGACATGGCTCAAAAGGATTTAGGGGAGATCCCGGAAGGCTCTCCGGAGGATTTCTCTTGGTTTCGGTTGCAGCCGCTGACCGATCTGCACTCGGATACTGGCCTGATAGAATGGAGAAGGCACGGCGTGGTGGAGCCAAGGGATCCATTCGTCTCGTATGTACTCGTCAGTATGGCCTTGGCAGTCTTGTTAATGGGGTGCATCAATTTCGTCAATCTGGCGATTGGTCGGGCCTCGTTGCGGGCGGCCGAGGTTGGCGTACGCAAGGCGGCGGGTGCCGGACGCGGGCAGTTGATGCGTCAGTTCCTCGGCGAGGCAGTGGTACTGTCTTTCATCGGGTTGGGTGCTGGATGTGCGTTGGCGGAGCTGCTACTGCCGGCGTTTAACGCCACCTTCTCGCAAGAGCTGTCGCTTGGTTTGAGCGAGCCAAGTATGCTAGGCGCATTAGTGGCGTTGCTGCTGCTCGTCAGTGTGGGTGCTGGTTGGTATCCGGCACTCGTACTCTCCCGTCTGACGCCCCTAAACGCGATTCGGCGCAACGTGTCCATGACTGGAATTGCTCGGCTCAGTCGCGTACTCGTCAGTGTGCAATTGGCCATTTCTGTGGGGTTGATTACTTGCACGCTGGTCATGTATCACCAGCTAGAGCATCTCATGACTCGGCACGGGTTCGAGTCGGATCGCATCATCGCGGTGAATACGGACCCTCTCGTACAGTACAGCCCCCAACATCCCGCGCTCGTGGAGGCCTTTCTACGGCACCACCGCATCGCATCGGTCACCTTGGTGGAAGAGGACTTGCGAGATGCTCACGGGTCCGACTACCGAGCTGTGACCGAGAGCGGCCGAGAGACGAAAATCCGTCTTTACTCCGTAGATCACAACTTCGTGGAGACCATGAACTTAGAGCTGATAAGTGGCCGGGATTTCTCGCTGGCGCAGGGGGACAAGGATAATCTCGCATTGATCTCTGAGAGCGCGGCGGCGCGTCTCGGACTCGCCGACCCGATTGGCGGGACCATCGAAGTGGGGCGGATGTCGCGATCGAGGGGATTCAGGCCGATTGGAGCGCGTGGGGATGGAGTGCGCATCATCGGTGTAGTCAAGGACTTCACCTTAGAATCGGGGTACGAGGACATCCCCCCGGGCCTGCTGCTGCTCAACCCCCGCTTAGGACCAAAATACTACATAGCCGATCTCATGTTCGTCCGCGTGAAGCCGGGAGATATGCAGGAGGTCATCCAGTACATGCAGGAGTCGTGGAGCCGCATCGTTGCCCATAATCAACGATATGCCGACTTCGAGTTCTCTTTCCTACAACAGGACTTGGAAGTGGCCTACCGCGACGAGTTTCGCTGGCGTCGGCTCATCACCTGGGCTGCAATCGGCGCGGTGTTCATCTCTGTCTTGGGTACCTTTGCGCTCACTGCTCTAGCCGCTGGTCGCCGCACCAAGGAGATCGGTATCCGCAAGGCCCTCGGTGCCAGCGTCTTTGGTCTCACCACGCTGATAACCCGCGAGTTTGCCTGCCTCGCCCTGATTGGCTCGGCGGTGGCGTGGCCTCTGTCGTGGTGGTGGATGCGCGATTGGCTGAACGGCTTTGCCTTCCGCATTGACTTGGCGGCGTGGCATTTTGCCGCTGGTGCTGCGATTGCACTCGTCGCGGTTTTGCTCAGCTCTGGTCATCAGGCGTACAAAGCTGCTAAGGCAGACCCAGTAGAAGCGCTACGATATGAGTAGGAAGGCTATAGACTAAGGAGATTTAGGATGATGCACATTTCGCTGCAATCTGCGGTCAGAGGGTATCTTCTGGCAGAGGAGCCCGGTCGGGAACTTTATCCAGTATGCTTCTCAGAGTCCCTTTCTTTGCTCTACGCGCTCTATCCAACAAATACTCTTCAGTCAAAATGGCCGAGACTTTCTCAGAAACCGCCGTAGATATGAATTGGTTGATAGAGACCCCTTCGCGTTTAGCTATCTCTTTGATGTGCCGATGAATCGAATCTGGTAAACGCAAGTTTAAGGCACTCATTTTAGTTCCTCCAACAATTGGCTCGGGGTGAGGACGCGGACACCAAACGCGGTCGCATTTTTGAAGTCTTTGACATTGTGCGTTGCGATAATGGCCTTCTCAGAAGCTACAGCCAACTCCAAAATGTGATCGTCCTTTGGGTCCGATAAGCAGGGCCGCCAAAGAAAGTGGATGACTCGGTGGTCGCTTCGATGGCATAGATCGTCTAATAGGGCTTCGATGTCCTGCTCCGTCAGGCCGAGGACATCGGCTTTTCGTTTTAAGACCTCCTCATATTCAAACACTAGGGTGGTTGATAAAACACTGCGAAGCCGACCCTGTTCTAGCGCTTGTAAAACTTGATAGGAAGCCCCTAAGGATGAATACAACCCGGCATATATAGCAGTCCTAAATGATTTGAAAGCATGCGTTCATCAGCCCGGTCTCTTTTACCTATGCGTCATTCCCGCGCAAGCGGGAATCCAGTCTTGAATGATTTAGGGTTGCTATAGCACATTCGTATCGATAATAGCTTCAACTGCCATTATGTGATACTATATATAGCACCGTTATATAGCAGTCCTAAATCATTTAAGAGCCAAGTTATATTGCATTAACTTGGGGAATTGGTGGTATTTTTTCTGTCGAATACCCTTTACAAATAGGGCTTTGATTTGTTCAAAACAGGT